>CAZSDW010000017.1:0-65694 GCA_964605705.1 uncultured bacterium | reverse complement strand
ATATCGAGCCATTTTGTTGATATCAACAAAATGGTCGTTGGATGTACGTTCTCAGAGGTGAACCAATGAAAAAGGAAGTCATCAGAACGCTCACGAAAGATTTTGAAACCTATGCCAATAAGACAGCCAATGGCATTGAGTTCTGGTTTGCCCGGGATTTACAGCATCTGCTGGGCTATACGGAGTGGCGCAATTTTAACCTGGTAATAAACAAAGCCAAAACCGCCTGTGAGACGGCTGGGCATCTCATACCCGATCATTTTGTTGACGTCAACAAAACGATCGCCATGCCAAAAGGTGCCAGTAAAGAAATCCCCGATTTGATGCTCACCCGTTTTGCCTGTTATCTGATTGCCCAAAACGGCGATCCGCAGAAAGAAGCCATCGCCTTTGCCCAGAATTATTTTGCCGTGCAGACCCGCAAGTTTGAAATCATCGAGCAACGCATCAATGACTGGGAACGGCTGCAGGCGAGGCAGAAACTGACTTTTTCAGAGAAAGAATTATCGGAACTTATTTTCGAGCGAACCGGCAATGAAAGAGATTTTGGTATCATTCGCAGCAAGGGCGATCACGCGCTGTTTGGCTATACAACCAGTCATATGAAACAAAAACTGGGTATCAAGCCTAGCCGTCCTTTGGCGGATTTTCTGCCCACCATCACGATCAAGGCCAAAGACTTTGCTACGGAAATCACCATTTTTAATGTTAAGGATAAGGATATCCAAAAGGGTGAGCAAATCACCTTGGAGCATATAACCAACAATAAGAGTGTGCGCAAATTGTTGTTAGAGCGGGGTATTCACCCCGAAGAATTGCCCGCAGAAGAGGATGTGAAAAAGCTGGAGCGGCGGGTAAAGACCGAAGATAAAAAATTCGTTACGAAACCGGAAAAACTGAATCCCGGTGAGGAATGATTTGAAAGCGAGAGAATCTTATGCCCTCAGATAACTTCTTCCCATCCCGACCGAAATCACAGCCGAAAATTTATGCCTATGAAGATACTCATCCGCAATATGCCGGATTGTTGAAAGTTGGTTATACCACCATCGACGTCCGGAAGCGGGTTGAGCAGCAGTATCCGACCAAAAAGCCCGGTAAAGATCCTTTCAGAATTGTTTTGGAAGAATCCGCGATGCGCAATGACGGTTTCGCATTCACCGATCATGACGTCCATCGATATTTAAGAAATCAAGGTGTCAGTAATCCTGATGGTGAGTGGTTTGCGTGTCCTGTCAATACCGTCAAATCGGCTGTGATAGCGATACGGTCAGGGCAGTTGAGCGAGGAAAGCCGGTCTCTCGATTTTAAAATGCGCCCGGAGCAGATTCAAGCTGTCGAAAAAGCCGCTGCGTACTTTATCCGTGCCAAGCAGGAAGAGCCGGATAAAACGCCCCACTTTCTCTGGAATGCCAAGATGCGTTTTGGGAAGACCTTTGCCGCCTATCAACTGGCAAAGAAAATGGACTGGAATAAAGTGCTGGTGATGACATTCAAACCGGCTGTTCAACATGCCTGGGAAACCGATTTAATGCAGCATATTGATTTTGAAGGATGGCAGTTTATTTCACCCGGTAGTCTGACATATGAAGATATCGATAAAAATATGCCGTTTGTATGTTTTGGGTCGTTTCAGGATTATCTGGGCAGGAATAAGAGCAGCGGCGGAATAAAGACGAAAAATGAGTGGGTTCATACCATCAACTGGGATTGTGTTATTTTAGACGAGTATCATTACGGTTCTTGGCGGGAAAGAGCCAAGGATTTGTTTTTAAGTGAGGATGATAAAGAAATCCTCGCAGAGGATACGGCGATTTTAAAAGAAGAGGGTTATACCGGTATTGATTTTGATGAAGAAATCATGCCGATTACCACAAATGCGTATTTGTATTTATCGGGTACACCGTTTCGGGCGATTGCATCGGGTGAATTTATAGAAGAGCAAATATATAACTGGACATACTCCGATGAACAGAGGGCAAAACAAGTATGGAAGGGCAAGAATAATCCTTATCTATGTCTGCCAAGAATGGTGCTCATGACCTATCAGTTGCCCCCCGAAATCTGTGATATAGTATTACAAGGTGAATATGATGAATTTGATTTAAATGTTTTTTTCTCTGCTGAAGGAGATGAGAGGGAAGCGAAATTCAAATATGAAGACGAGGTTCAGAAGTGGCTGAATCTGATCAGAGGAACACTGCAGATAACTACATTAGACAATTTAAAATTAGGTGCTAAGAAACCACCGTTGCCTTATTCAGATGTTCGCCTGCTGAACGTTTTGCAACACACTTTATGGTTTTTACCCAATGTGGCCGCATGTCATGCAATGCGAAATCTGTTAATGCAGAAACAAAACCGTTTTTATCATGATTATCAAATCATCGTTGCGGCTGGGAGTAAAGCCGGGATCGGTGTAAAAGCTTTGCCGCCAGTGTTGAGTGCGATGGACGATCCTTTGAAAACAAAGACGGTAACGTTGACTTGTGGTAAATTGACTACGGGAGTTACTATCAGACCGTGGACCGGGATCTTAATGTTGCGCAATTCTTCAAGTCCAGAAACTTATTTTCAGGCCGCTTTCCGGGTTCAATCACCCTGGACTGTGAAGAATCCCGATGGTAAAACGCCGAATTATGAAGAAATCATCAAGAAAGAGTGTTATATCTTTGATTTTGCCCCCGATCGCGCGTTAAGACAGATTGCGGATTATAGTTGTCGGTTAAATGTTGAAGAGACGAATCCTGAGAGAAAAGTAGATGAGTTTATTAGTTTTTTACCCATATTAGCCTATGATGGTAGCTCTATGAAGCAAGTCGATGCGGCGGAAGTTTTGGATATAGCTATGAGCGGGACTTCCGCAACGCTATTGGCGAGACGGTGGGAAAGCGCTTTGCTAGTGAATGTCGATAATATCACTTTAAAACGCTTAATGAGCAATGAAGCCGCCATGAAAGCGCTAATGAATATTGAAGGTTTTCGCAGCTTAAATCAGGATATAGAGACTATCATCAATAAATCTGAAGCGGTGAAAAAAGTCAGGAAAAGTAAAAATGATGAAGATCTTTCGCCTAAAGAGAAAAAACAGTTAACCGAAGAAGAAAAGGAATACAAAAGTAAACGTAAACAAATCCAGGAAAAGTTAATAAAGTTTGCGACCCGAATTCCTTTGTTCATGTACTTGACTGACTTCCGTGAACGGTCTCTTCAAGACGTCATTACTCAGTTGGAACCGGGATTGTTCAAGAAAGTTACCGGTTTGACAATCAAGGATTTTGAGCTGCTTGTCAGTTTAGGTCTGTTCAATAGCCAGAGAATGAATCAAGCGGTTCTCGGATTTAAAAGATACGAGGACGCAAGTCTTGTATATGTTGGTGTTAATAAACACGAAGGTGAAGATATTGGTCTTTATAGTACTGTATTAAGTGAAGCGGATTATTCGATGGTTTTTGAGAATATGGCAGGATAAAGCCTGAGAATTTTGGGGATTTAGTCGTCGTATTCTGGATCTGATGCAACAAAATATTTAAAACTCTGTCTCCTGCCAATAATTGCGGCTGCCCAGCCCGATTTCTTTGCCATATTCCAGCTGAACAGTGGCATCAAGCGTGGGAAAGGAGAGTTCAGATAGTGATTTTCCTGCCTGTTTTTTGGTGGGATCGAAGATGGTTTGATCAATGGATACCGGATCAGTACCCGCAAGTACAGCAATATGGGGAAACATTTTGTAACATGGATGGAAAGAATGAGTTCAAGAAGAGTTTGTTTGAGGCGATTGGAATCGAATCCTAATAACGGGATATGACCTTATTGCTTATGAATAATTCAGGTTCTCAGACCGATTCAATTAGTTGATTTGTTTAAATATCCCTCTTCAATAATATTATGAATTTTCACCGAAAGCGTTCGATTCTGCTCGCGCCAGTCCTCCTCAGCTTTCTCGAACACCGGCGGATGAATCGTCAGCGTAGCATCGATTCGCCAGACTTTCAGTACGTTCCAGAAATGGTCAGGAAAAGTCATCTCGCCATACCAGCAGATCTGGTCACGGTTTGACGCCGAAAATGGTTCATGATTAATTCGTGTATATTTTATCGTCACCGGCAAAATGGGTAATTCCGCTCTGACCGGGCATGCGAATATGGTTTTCTTAAAAGGCATCACAGCCTCACCATTGGACGTGGTTCCCTCGGGAAATACAAGGACATTAAATCCCATTCTCAGATAATCGACAATCTGTTTCACATAGGGGCGCTCACTGGAACCGGTAATGGAGCGATCGACAAAAATCGAGCCGCGGACCCAGGCAATCGTTCCCAGCAGCGGCCAATATTTTACATCGTGTCGGGATACAAACAGCACCGGCAGGCAGGAACCGTAAACCAGAATGTCCAGATAACTCATATGGTTGGAAATAATACAGTAATTTTGATTTTTCCGCAGATGCTCTTTCCCATTGATCGTAATCCGAAATCCGAGTATTTTAGTAAAAATCGTGCCCCACATCGGACCAAAAAAGGTCGATACTTTACGGCAGGTTTTTTTACCAACCGGGTAGAAAATGAGCAGGATAAAGAGATCAAATAACAATAGCATAATTCCAATTATCAAAAAAGTAAAAAGTCTGATCAAGGCAAGAATTATTCGGAAAATTGATTTCATTCTCTAATTCCACATGAATTGGTTTTTACTATTAAGCATTTGATTATTAAAATTTCAATGTAAACACGGTCTCGACATCCGGTATCGAATGAACCGTAATACTGCCGTTATGCAAGCGCATCACCTGCTTTGAAAGACTCAGCCCGACTCCCGTCCCATTTTCTCTGGTCGTATAGAACGGAATAAAAATTTTATCGATAATATCCGCCGGAATTCCCGGACCATTATCCTGCACCTGGATAACCGTTGTATTGTTTTCCTGGAATCCACTCAGACTTATCGCAGCGTTTGCTTTATCCAGACAGGCTTGCAGAGAGTTCGTCAGCAGGTTGATCAGTACCTGGTTGATCAGGCGTTCGTCGCAGTATAGTTCAATATCGTCGGATGCGATGGTTATTTCGAGCGGTATTTTATTGTCAGCGAGTTCCGCTTCCATCAGTTTGTGAATATTTTCCAGCAATGCTTTGAGCATGACTTTTTTCGGCTGTGGTTTTGGCAGGCGGGTAAGTTTACGATAGGATTGGACAAAATTCAGCAAGCCTTTACTGCGATTTTCGATGGCATGCAATCCATCGAGACTGTTCCGAATCGTCTCGTCATCAATTTCCTGAATCGATTTGGCAGTCCCCTCTTTTTCAAACATCTGGATAATTGTCCCGGTCAGCGACTTTACCGGAGTTACGGAGTTCATAATTTCGTGGGACAAAACCCGGATCAACTTTTGCCAGGCTTCGATCTCCTCTTCTTCCAGCTCGGTCTTTAAATTCTGAATGGATAAAAGATGAATATCCCTGCCGCGAATTTTAAAATGGACCCGTTTGAATGACAATTTCTGAAGTTCGCTGTCCTTTTCAATGGCGATCAGTTTCGGATGATCGACGGGCAATTCCATAACAGTTTGCGAGAGGTCTTTTCTAATCGAGTCCAGGAACCGAATATTCTTCAGGTACTTTAATCCGAAAATATCTTTGGCTGCCTTATTGATCAATTCGATATTTCCATCATTATCAAAAGCCATTACGCCCACACCAAGATTTTCAATACTATTTTGCAGATAATGATGTTCGCTTGCCGTCTCCATTTTTGCTTCTTTTATTTCATGGATAATTTCATTATAGCTGAGGTTCAGTTCTTTGAAGGATTTCTCACTTTCAGAGGGATTACCCACAAAGTCGCGGTAGCGCAGAGATTGCAGGAAATTATTCAGTTGACGGTTGGTTTTATTGACATAATGAATCAGGTCGATAATTTGCAGAATCCAGACAATTGCGAGGGTAAATTTTGTGACAACCAGGTATTCTTTTGTCAACGACCAGGTAAACAGATATCCGGTCAACGCAATTAACCCAATTCGGATGATGGTTTTGATACTGAAACGGTTATAAATCATATTTCCTTAATTTGTTATAGAGCGTTTTTCGGGTAATGCCTAGAGCGCTGCAGGCTTTGCTAATATTTCCCTGAAATTGCGTCATTGCCTTTTTAATCAGCTGGCGTTCATGATCCTCAATGATCAGCGTCCCCGTCATTTGATCGTTGCTGCGTTTTATCGACCGAAAGAAAAAATCATCCGCTTCAAGCCGGTCTGACTCACACAGAATCACTGCCTTTTCAACTGCGTGCTGCAGTTCCCGGACATTTCCTTTCCATTGATGCCTTTTCAATTTCGAAATAGCCGCTTCGGATACTTTTAGACAACTTTTATTATATTTACCGGTATAGATTTCCAGGAAAAACTCTACAAACTCCGGAATATCATCGATGCGTTCCCGCAATGGAGGCAACTCCAGCTGGATCGTATTAATCCGGTAAAGCAGATCCTCCCGGAAGGTTTCCGCTTCCGCCATCTCAAAAATCGGTTTATTGGTCGCAGAGATCAGTCGGATATCAATAGGGATGGCTTTGTTTGAACCCAGCCGAATGACTTCACGATTCTGCAGCACCGTCAGCAGTTTCGATTGGAGATGCAGCGGCAGATTGCCGATTTCATCCAGAAAGAGTGTCCCGCCGGAAGCAATTTCAAAACGCCCGGCGCGATCCTGTTTCGCATCGGTAAAAGCGCCTTTGACATAGCCGAAGAGTTCACTTTCAAACAGCGATTCACTGACTGCGCCAAGATCAACATTGACAAACACCTCTCCGGCACGTTTGGATTGCCGATGGATTTCCCGGGCAATCAGTTCCTTGCCGGTCCCGTTTTCACCGAGTATTAATATATTCGCCTCAGTCTTAGCCACTTTTGAAATCGTTGTAATTACTTGCTGCATTACGGCGGATGAACCAATACAGAGCGGATAGTCCTGGTCGATCCGCTCGCTGAGATGCTTCTGCTTGGATTTCAAGCGATCAATTTCCAGTTTGGACTGCCGCAAATTCATGGCAGCGCCAACCCGTGCAAGGAGTTTATCCTCCTCCCAGGGTTTCTCGATAAAATCCGTCGCTCCCTCCCGAATTGCCCGCACCGCCAGATCGATATCGGCATAAGCTGTCATAAAAATGATAACGGCTGCGGGATCGATTTTAAGGATCTCCTTCATCCAGTAGATCCCTTCATTTCCCGTATTGATTCCCGCTTTGAAATTCATATCCAGCATAATTACATCGCAGCTGGATTTCTGTATCAGTGCGGGAATATTGACCGGGTTCTTTTCGGTGATGACCCGGCTGTAATGTCCGGATAAAAACAGACGAAGCGCCACCAGAATTTCTTCATTGTCATCGACAATCAGAATGTTTCCACTGCGTTTTGCCATACTAATCTCCCGCTCCTGTAAAATCGAAAGATATTTTTAAAATAGTGCCATTTCGTTGAACATAAAGTAAGGAGTTTAATCCATTAAGTAAATATAAAATGTGTAAAATTTATACAATCGTCGTATAATATTTACACAGCCCGGATGTCAATAAATACGTTAAGTACCTGATTATCAACGGATTAACTGATTGGCAGGATCTTTGTCATCAATTAAGTACAAAAAGTGAAAAATTGAAAGGACAAAATAATGATTAAAACAAACGAACTGGTGAAAATCTTCAGAACCGAAGAAGTGGAAACAACCGCACTGAACCAGGTTAATTTCGAGGTCAGAGAGGGTGAATTTGTGGCAATTATGGGACCTTCCGGATGCGGGAAATCAACCCTTCTGAATATTCTGGGATTGCTGGATAATCCCAGCAAGGGCGAATATTTTTTCCTTGATGAAGAGGTCTCCAATTATTCAGAGCGACAACGGGCAAATCTGCGCAAGAACAATATCGGCTTTGTCTTCCAGAGTTTCAACCTGATTGATGAGCTGACGGTTTTTGAAAATATTGAATTACCCTTGCTCTATCTCGGTGTCCCGGCTGCTAAGCGAAGGACAACGGTCGAAGAAAAACTCGAACAGATGAATATTATCCATCGGCGAAACCATTTTCCTCAGCAGTTGTCCGGCGGTCAGCAGCAGCGTGTGGCGGTCGCCCGGGCGGTAATCGCCAATCCAAGAGTTATCCTGGCAGATGAACCGACCGGAAACCTGGATTCTTCCAATGGTGATGAAGTTATGAATATACTCTCTGAATTAAATAAAAACGGTACAACTATCATCATGGTGACGCACTCTCCAGCAAACGCTGAATATGGTCACCGGATTATCCATCTTTTTGATGGACAGATTGTCACCGAAAATCAAGCCGAAATATTTCATGTCTAAGTTCATTCAATGGTTATTCGCGCTTTTCTTTCTATCTTGGATCCTGTCCGCTGATGGCGTTGCGAGATCACTGGAAGCAGAACCTGCGCATTTTTATGAAAATTTTGTCTCTATGGTCAACTCCCAAACTCCGCAGAAACAGCTGAGCTTAATGAATTATCTCTTGATTACGGATTATATCAGACCGGATTTGGATAAGATAGAAGTCATCCGATGCCTGGACAATCTGGCTGAATCCAGTTCCTCGCCGACTGTCCGAAATCATGCTCAGCTGGTTCGGTTAATCTTGAACAGTACAGAATCTTCAGAAATTCCCGAATCGATAATTCAGTCAAACAATAAAGACACCAAAAATGCAACACTGATTTTCCTGAAATATATTAATGAGAATTTTTTCAACAACGGTAATCATGATGCGGGCTTATCACAGTACAATCAATAATCTCAAATAATTATGTTTAGAGCGTATCTCAAATCTATCCTGCGAAATCTCCATCGTGGAAAATTGTATTCTATCATCAATCTGCTCGGATTAGTCATCGGACTGTCGGCAGTAATCCTCATCACGGTCTACATCCGTTTTGAACTGAGTTACGATCGCTATCATGAAAATGCAGACCGGATTTTTCGGGTCACCCGTAAGTATGATCACCCTGGTGGATATCAGCGTCACTTTGCCCGTGTTCCGGAAACCTGGATTAACGATCTGCCGGATGTATTTCCCGAGATCGAAGATCTGATCAGATTCCAGGCTTTTCCGATCCGGGAGTTGAAAATTGACGATTTCAAGATGCGGGATGAGAAGTGGTTTGTGACTGATCCGAATGTCTTCGAGGTGTTCAGTTTTAAGCTGCTTCAGGGTGATCCGGCAACCGCGCTTGTTAATCCCTATTGCGTCGTCATCACCGAGGCTATGGCAATTAAATTATTTGGCAATACCGACGTCCTTAACCGGGAGATTCAAGTGGTTGGCAATCAGCCGGGAGAACTGACCGGTTATAAGATTACCGGAGTAATGCGGGACGTTCCGAAAAATTCGCATATTGACATTCACTTTTTGGCATCCTATCGAAGTCCTGAGGAACGGCAGGATTGGGCTTATGTTTATCTCTTACTCAAGCCTGATGCGGATTTTCGCAAATTGGCAGGAAAATTCCCTGATTTTCTTCGCCGATATATCCCTGCCGAGGAACTGCCCTATAGTTTTTTAAGACTTCAGCGACTCACCGATATTCACCTGCATTCTCATCTTGACCGGGAGTTGCAGGTTAATGGCGATGTACGCAATATTTATATCTTGGCGGTTGTAGCGCTACTCATGCTGGCAATTGCCTGTTTCAATTTTATGAATTTATCAACCGCCAGGTTTGGGCAGCGGGCGAAAGAAACCGGTATTCGGAAAATTCTCGGTGCTAATCGGCGACAAATGATTGGCTATTATTTGCTGGAAGCGATTACCTATGCTATTCTGGCTGGAATATTGGCCTTGATCCTGGTCGAACTTTTATTCCCCGGTTTCAATCGGCTGGTTGGTAATATTCTCGATACTAATCCGCTCCACTCTATTCCGAGTATTTTTTTATTTGCCGGTTTGATTCTGATGACGGGGATAGTCGCCGGAATTTATCCGGCAATGTTTTTGACATCGGTAGACCAACTGCTTCTCGGTTCACAGTCGCAGGGAGGGGCAACATTACTTCCGGCTAATGTCAGGCAGAAACGTGGCGTTGTCCGGAAAATCCTGATTGTTCTGCAATTTATCATCTCCATTACGCTGGTCATTTGCGCCATTGTCAATTATCAACAATATCGCTATTTGAGAAATAAAAAACTCGGTTTTCGGACCGATCAAACGATTGTACTTAAAGACCTGACTAACTCAATCGTTTCGAAATATTCAAACTTTAAAGCTGCGCTGGAACAGGATCCCGACATCCTCGGGATTACCGCTGCGATGGACGAACCCTCTAAACCGGTGCTGGATGGCGGCTTCGTTACAGTCGAAGGAGTTCCACCAGACCAATCGGGAAGAGTCGTTTATATTCTGCCGGTTGACGATAATTTTTTTCGGGAGATGCAGGTTCGCTTTCGGGCGGGGCATGACTTCTTGCCGCAAGCGAAAAGCCGTCCGATCCAATATTTAGTCAAAAACCATGATGAATTAATGGAATATCTCAATGCCAACGAGTATAACTATATCTTAAATCAAACAGCCGTAAAATCTCTGGGATTGAACGATCCGGCTAACGCCCTCGGGCTCATGTTCAACTGGCAGAATAATTTCATAACGCTGCCGCGCGGACCGATCATTGGTGTTGTTGATGATCTATACTACTCATCGTTGCGCGACGAAGTCACACCGATGGTCTATATATACGAGCCTTTTTTCCTGAAGGTATTTATTATCAGGATTCGGTCGGGGAACGTTGATCGAACGCTTAGTTTTATTATAAACACCTGGGATCGAATCTATCCCGATAATCCGTTTGAATATGAATTTATGGATGAAATGTTCGCCGGTTTATATCGGGCAGAAAAACAGCAGGGCGAAATCCTGGCTATTTTTTCCGTCCTGGCGATTCTGATTGCCTATCTTGGTATCTTCGGACTGGTTACTTTCAGTACCGAACAACGAACCAGAGAGATCGGGATTCGTAAGGTGCTGGGTTCTACCGTCAGCCAGATCGTCTTTTTAATTGGTAAAAACTTTCTTATCTGGGTTGTAATCGCGATTGCCATCGCTTGTTCAATTGCTTACTGTTTGATTTTAAACTGGCTGCATAATTTTGCCTATCGAATTGAGTTGAGCATCTGGCCGTTTTTATTAGCGGCGATTTTGGCGCTATTGATTACTCTGCTGACGGTAAGCTGGCAGGCGATCCGGGCAGCGACGGCGAATCCGGTGGAGGCACTAAGATATGAATAGTAATGAATCTGTCAGGTCTGAGGACCTGACAGAACAATGAACAATAGTATCTGGAGGATTGATGTTTAAAAATTATTTTAAGATTGCTATTAGAAATCTGGTCAAGCATAGAAAATATTCCCTGATTAACATTCTTAGTCTGGCGGTGGGATTGGCTGGTTTTATTTTGATTATGCTCTGGGTGCAGGATGAGCTATCTTATGACAGATTTCATAAGAATGCCGATGACATCTATATGGTGCTGCGGACCGAAAATGGTAAAACATCGGCAATCACCTCAAAACTGCTGGCACCGGCTCTGAAATCGGAGATCCCTGAAATTATTGATGCCATCGGTTTTGCCCTTCTGCCGGAATCCTTTAAACCGTTTCTGCAATATCACGAAAAGGGATTCGAAGAAAGTTTTGCATTGACGGATGCGCACTTTTTTGAGTTTTTTTCTTTTCCTTTTCTCGGAGGAAATCCACAGACCGCTTTTGATGATCCCAATTCCATTGTCCTCACGCGGAGAATGAGTCAAAAATATTTCGGGCGTCAGGATGCACTGGGAGAGTCGCTGACATTGACCTTTCTGGGCCAGAAAAGAACGATGAAGGTGACTGGTATTATTGAGAATATTCCGCATAATTCCCACATCCAAAGAGATTTCTTTATTCCGATAGATTTTATCAATCAGTTCGGCGCACGGTGGGATGAGTGGTACAATTACGATGTTCAGTCGTATGTTCTAACGGAAGATAAGATTAATAAATCCGAACTTGAAAGCAAAATTTTAGCCTGTGAGAAAAGACACACCGAAGACCTGGATTTAGGAACCACCGCCTATGTTCTGCATCCGATAACCAGAATTCATCTGTATTCCAATAACCTGGCTTTTTTTACTTCAACCGGAGATATCAAATATATCTATATTTTTAGCCTGTTTGCGGGGATTATTTTATTGATCGCCTGCATGAACTACATCAATCTTACGAATGCCCTTTCCCTGAAAAGAACCCGCGAAATCGGAATCAAGAAAGCGGTTGGTGCCCAACGGAAGGACCTGCTCTTCCAGTACTACGGAGAGACGTTGGTGCTGACGTTTATAGCCCTTGGGATTGCCCTGCTGATTATCGAATTATTTCTTCCTGTACTGAATCAATTATTTGGCAATTCGTTGTCTATTAGTTATGCCAGTCCGAAATTTATAATAACCCTCATTTTAACTACCCTGCTGACCAGTGTCGTATCCGGTTTGTATCCTGCTTTTTTTATTTTAAGATTCAAACCAACCCAAATTCTAAAAGGGAATTTTAAGACTCACTCAGACGGACTTAATTTGCAAAAAGGCTTGGTTATTTTCCAATTTACTTTATCAATTGCCATTATTATCTGTACGGTAATTGTTCTCAACCAAATGAATTTTATCCGTAATACAAATTTGGGTTATGACAAAGAGAATGTCGTCTGTATCAAGGTCAAGGGCGATATTTTTAATGACTATCAGGCTTTCAAGAACGAACTTCTCTCGAATCCGAATATTCTGAATGTTTGTCGTTCGGAGCCGTTGGATATGAAGGCAATCGGCAGCACGGAAGATGTCAACTGGCAGGGAAAAAATAAAAGATACGTTTCCTGGCTGTTGCATGTTGATCCCGATTTTGCGGCAACCTATAAAATCGAGATGAAAGAAGGGCGGTTTTATTCGGATCAAATTACCTCGGATGAAACCAGTGCCTATGTAATCAACGAGGCTGCCCAAAAGGAAATGGGGCTGCAATCACCGATCGGGGCAGAATTAAAAATTTGGGGTAGAACCGGAAGAATTATCGGTGTTACCCGGGATTTTAATTTCGGTTCGTTACACCATGTCATAGAACCCCTGGTTCTAAGAATTCCGGATCCGGTGCAGAAAAATATTTATTATCGTGAGATATCCATACGCGTCAAACCAATGGCGGCGCGGGAGAGTATTGCATACCTGCGGAAAACATGGAAATCTTTTTTTCCTTCGGAACCGTTCAATTTCTATTTTTTTGATGAAAGTCTGAATGCGAATTATTTTGCCGAACAGCGCATGGGTACGCTTTTCAAGTATTTTTCGATGCTGGCCATATTCATTGCGTGTTTCGGTCTCTATGGCTTAACCGCGTTTATAATTGAAGCAAAAGTTAAAGATATCGGTATCCGAAAGGTTTTAGGCGCAGAAATTTTCCAGATAGTGTTTCTGCTTTTAAAAAAGTATATGATCTGGATTTTTATTTCCAATGCAATTGCCTGGCCGATTGCCTGGTATGCGATGCACAAATGGTTACAAAATTTCGCCTATCGGATTGATTTAACCATCTGGCCGTTTTTACTTTCCGGTTTTTTAGCCTTGTTGATTGCCTTGTTGACGGTCAGCTGGCAGGCGATGCGGGCGGCAACCGCAAATCCGGTGGAGAGTTTGCGGTATGAATGAATTCAATGAACAATGATTAATTATTATTAACCAAGAAATAATGAGGATAACAAAGATGTGGCTAAATTATCTTAAAACTGCATGGCGAAATCTGATCAGACATAAAATGTATTCATCGATTAAAATTGGTGGGTTTGCTCTGGGCATTGCTGCCTGTTTGCTGATTGCATTATTTATTCATGACGAACTGAGTTATGATAAGCATTTTCTTGATGGAGATCGGATTTGCCGGGTTGTGCTGGTATACAATGTCAATGGAGATAAATTCAAGGGGACGGCTTTCCCTGCCCCACTTGCCAAAGCATTGAAAGAAGATTATCCTGAAGTAGAGCGGGCTGGGCGCCTGAACCGAACCGATTTTTTTGGAGCGGGAAGCAATGAAATCAGACCCACCGACAAAATGCAAAACACCTATGAAGATGGATTTGCCTATGCGGATCAGGGACTTTTGGATATATTTCAATTGCCGATGGTCGATGGCATTCAAGCCCACGCCCTTGACGAGCCTGGCACTATTGTCATATCAAAACAAAAGGCTGACAAATACTTTCCCAATGAGAATCCAATTGGCAAAACCTTTATCATCAATAATAATGAGTCAAAACCTTATAAAGTTACAGGAGTTATCGACTTCCCGATTCGTTCCCACTTCCGACCCGAATTTTTGCTTTCGATAGAGGGCGGATTTTATCCAGGCGAACAGGAAAACTGGAGATCAAGCAGTTATGATGTATATGTCAAACTACACAAAGGAACAGATGTTGCTCAATTGGAGAAAAAGTTTGCAGGTATCACTGAAAAATACATCATTCCAAGTCAGAAACAAGATGGGTATGCTGACGCGGAAAAACTCGCCGATCTAATCACCTACGAATTACAACCGGTGAGTAATATCCATCTGAAATCAGCGGGAATTGAAGATGGACTACACAATGGTGACATCCGTTTCGTCTGGCTGTTCGGAATTATTGCAGGATTTATTCTGGTCATCGCCAGCATCAATTTTATAAACCTTTCCACTGCCAAATCAGCAAGCCGCGCCAAAGAGGTTGGGCTCCGAAAAACGGTTGGCTCGAACATGGGTAATCTTATCGCGCAGTATTTGACAGAGTCAGTACTTTACAGTGTTTTTTCGTTCGTTCTAGGAATCCTGCTGGCTGAGGTACTTTTACCTTATTTTAATATGCTGTCCGCGAAATCTTTGAGTATCCCCTGGGCAGAATGGTGGTGGATAATACCGTCGTTAGCCTTTTCAGCGGTTATTATAGGAATATTGGCAGGTCTTTACCCGGCATTTTATCTGTCGTCTTTTAAGCCCGCCACTGTATTAAGAGGAACTCTAAACCGAGGGAGCAAAGGTTCGAAGCTGCGCAGTGGATTGGTCATTTTTCAATTCACCATCTCCATCATATTAATTTCCGGCACATTGATTATCTATCACCAAGTCGGTTTCATCCTCAACAAAAAAGTAGGATTCGATAAAGAACAAGTCTTGCTTTTACATGGAGCCAATACCATAGGCGATCAGGTTACCACTTTTAAAAATGAACTCCTGAAATTACCGGAAGTGAAAAACGTCTCCATCAGCGATTATTTGCCGATAGAAGGAACCAAACGCGACGGAAATGCCTTATGGAAAGAGGGAAAATCAACCACGGATTCTCCTGTTTACGGACAATTCTGGAAAGTGGATCATGATTACATCAAAACATTGGGGATAAATATTATTGAAGGCAGGGATTTTGCGATCGACAGACCCACCGATACACAAGCTGCCATTATCAATCAGACATTGGCAAAGGAATTAGGTTTGGAAAACCCCATCGGGAAACGGATTCAGAATCAATGGCATGCCTTTGAAGTGATTGGTATAGTCGAAGATTTTAATTATGAATCCTTAAAGGAGCAAATCGGAGGATTATGTTTTGTTCTGCGAAATAGTCCAAGCATTGTATCGGTAAAAATAAATACATCAGATATGTCCCGGACTATTCATTCGATAACCGGTGTTTGGAACAGATTTTCACCCAACCAGCCCATCAGGTATACTTTTTTAGATGAAAATTTCGCCCTGATGTACACCGACGTGCAGCGTTTGGGGTATATTTTCAGCACGTTTGCCCTGCTGGCGATTATTATTGCCTGCCTGGGATTATTCGCGCTGTCTGCTTTTATGACTACCCAACGTACCAAAGAAATCGGAATTCGCAAAGTCTTGGGATCAAGTGTTAGCGGTATTGTTACGCTTCTCTCGCAGAGTTTTGCTAAATGGGTGCTCATTGCCAGCATCATCGCTTGTCCTGTTTCTTATTGTGCGATGAACAAATGGCTGCAGAATTTCGCCTATCGGATTGATATAACGATACTACCGTTCCTATTGGCAGGATTATCGGCATTGGTGATTGCGATGCTGACAGTAAGCTGGCAGGCGATTCGAGCTGCGACTGCGAATCCGGTAGAGAGTTTGAGATATGAATGAATTCAATGTAAAATGTAAAATGAAGAACTGGTGCCCTTTGTGGTAAAAAAGCAGACAGGGAGTAACTATGTTTATTAATTACATAAAATTCGCATTCAGAAATTTCAACAAGAACAAGGAATATACCTTCATCAATATCTTCGGATTAGCTGTAGGGCTGGCGGCTTTTATTCTGATATTTCTCTTTCTCCAGTTTCAGTGGAGTTTCGATAAATTCAATCAGAATTACGATCGCATTTACCGGGTCGATCAGCATATTCACATGAAGGGCGAAGTTCAGACTGCCAATGGAACTCAATTCCCGCTGGCACCGGCTCTAAAAAGGGATTATCCGGAAATCCTGAAAGCCACCCGCATCCAATATTGTGGCGATTACTTATCATCGGATGAGGAACACACTTTCCGTGAGGGAAATGGCATGTGGGCTGATAATGAAATTTTTGAAATTTTTGATTTTCAGTTCATCGAAGGCAACCCCCAAAATGCCCTGACCATGCCGATGACGATTGTGTTGACGGAAGAACTTGCCAATAAGTATTTCCCTGGTGAAAACGCCCTCGGGAAAATGATTCGATTTCAGACTGACCACTATTTACAGATAACCGGCATTATCCGTAAAATGCCGGAAAATTCCACGCTGAGACCCGATTTTATGATCTCCTTTAGCTCCCTGAAACCGATCAATAATTTCGATATCGAGGGGAATTGGGGTTGGTGGATGTGTATTACCTACGTATTACTCGACAAAAACGTGGACGTCGAGCTATTCGGTGAAAAAATCGTCGATGCGCTTGATAAATACAGCGATCTCAATCCATATAAAAAACTGATCTTATGGCCATTGTCGAAAATTAATCTGCAATATAACGATCAAAATGACAGCCGACCGTTTTATTATCTGTTGGCACTATTGGCAATTATTACTTTACTCATTGCCTGTGTCAATTTCATGAATCTTGCCACGGCTTATTCCTCCACCAGAACTCGGGAGATCGGTATCAAAAAACTGGTCGGATCGCAACAGTCCTCACTAATTGTTCAATTTTTAAGTGAAGCCATCATCATTGCGCTGATTGCCCTTTTCCTGGCATTTATACTGGCGGAAATATTCCTGCCCCAGATCAACCTGCTTATCAGGGAAAATCTGAAAATCCAATACTTTAGAAACATTAAGTTCGTCCTTTTTATGCTCATTATTACGTTTTTTACCGGATTGATTTCGGGGAGTTATCCGGCTTTTTACCTCTCGGCTACTCCCCCGCTATCAGTCCTTCGTGGAATTGTAGGGCTCAGATCGAAAAATCCGATCCTGAGGAAAATTCTCGTTGTTTTTCAATTCACACTCTCTGTTGCACTGATCATCGGGACAATTATCATGTACCGGCAACTGGATTTCATGAGGAAAAAAGAGCTGGGATTCGACAAAGAGAACCTGATCGTCGGTAATATTCAAATGAAAGGCGAAAACGCCGAATCCCAATATGAAGCTTTGCGTAACGATTTACTGAGCGATGCAAGGATTATCAATATGACCTGGTCTCACAATGCTCCCTTTTATGGAGGCGAAACGTGGGAATGTCAATGGGAGGGCGGACCGCCGGACGAAAAGATACACATTCTGCATAACCATGTCGATTTCAATTTCATCGATACATACGGAATCAAACTGAAAGCGGGACGCTATCTGTCCAAAGAATTTCCCAGTGACCGGGAAGAAGCCTGTCTGATCAATGAAACCGCCGCAAAACGACTTGGCTGGGAATATAGCGAAGCAATCGGGAAAACAATCACCAATGAAGATGATGATTATCGGATCATCGGGATCATAGAAGATTTTCATCTCTATTCGGTTTTAGCACCGATAAGTCCCTACTTTGTATCATACACAACGCGGGAACTCAGTTGGGGAAATATCCACACGATCAAACTTTCCCCTCATCAGGATATCGTCGAAATGAAAGACTATGTGACGAAAAAATTCCGGGAATATTTCCCGGGTCATAATATCGAATTCAATATCTATGACGAAAATTTCAATCAACGGAATTATGCCGGGATCGACATCCTGGGTAAATTTTTCGGAATTTTCGCAATACTTGCAATCTGTATCGCGGTGACCGGTTTATTCGGTCTGGTCTCTTTCATCAGCAAGCAACGCACCCATGAAATCGGTATTCGCAAAGCAATTGGCGCTCCCATTGCCAGCATCGTTAATATGCTCCTCACCGAATTTATAAAACTATTACTTATCGCGATTATCATTGCCATTCCGATTGCCTGGTTTTCAATGAATACATTGTTACAGAATTTCGCTTATCGGATCGGTATTGCCTGGTGGATCTTTGTACTGGCAGGAATGATTGCATTGTTGATTGCATTTTTGACAGTCATCTGGCAGGCGGTGAAAGCCGCGACAGCCAATCCAGTCGAAAGCCTGAGATATGAGTAAATTCAATGAAAAATGTAAAATGTAAAATTGGCGCTGTTTGCGAAATCTTTGCGCCCTTTGCGTTATAAAAATCAAAGGAGTAGCCTTACTGAAAGAATCACTTAAAATCGCCTTTCGTCAGCTTAAAAGCCAGAAACTGCATTCCGCGGTGAATATCATCGGTCTGGCACTGGGGATTTGTATTACGGTCATGATATTCATGTGGGGGCGCTATGAATTCAGTTTTGATGATTTCTACCCTGAGAATCATAAGGCATATTTTCTGTATAAAAAACAGAGCCCCGGCGAATTCGGACAATTCGGGATAAATTATTTAGTAGGACCACGATTGAAAGAGCGGTTTCATGATGTTGCCGATTTTACCCGAATGGTCAACCAGAGTAATTTTCAAGCCTCTTTTTTCAGTGCTATTTCTCCGGCGAATCCCAACCAGCGAAACAGCTTCTACGAAACTGATTTCTTCGTGGCAGATACTGGTTTCTTCAAGGTCATCCCTTTTGAATTTATTTATGGAACACCTGAATACGCTTTTAAATATCCGAATTCGGTCATTCTGAAAGAAGAGATTTCCCGAAAATATTTCGGCAACATCAATCCGGTCGGTTTGACATTAACCCATAATAACACAACTGATTTAATTGTGACCGGTGTTGTGGATATTCCTGAAAATTCAACTGTTTCATTTGATGTTCTGGCTTCGATGCGGCAGTTTCGTGAAGATCGAATGGACACCTGGGACGTCGATGGTCCCTCAATTATATTATTGCGAAATGGTGCAAATGAAAGTCAATTCAGAAAGAGTATAAAAGGATTTTTTACTGAACTCGCCCAGGACGAGAATTTACAGACTTACCTGGATATTCTGCCATTGGACGAAATGCACCTCCACTTCGGGGTAAGAGCAGGAATTATCACTTTCATGATTATTGGAGTAATGATCCTGGTTTTGGCATGTTTGAATTTTATCAACCTTTCCATCGCTTCAGGATTAACTCGCTACAAAGAGATTATGGTCCGAAAAGTCACCGGCGCCAGCCGGGCGCAGATCATCCGGCAGTTTATACTGGAATCCTTTCTGACAGTAATCCTTGCCATCATGCTTGCTTTAATCATGACCGAATTATTAACCCCGGCGTTTAATAAACTGGTCCAAAGACATCTCGCTTTTTTTCATCAGGATCAACTGGGTATCAATTTATTACTTATAATCTTCATCACAATATTTACCACTTTAGTCTCGGGTTTGTATCCGGCATTGTATTTTTCCGGCAAGCAACCCATCAAAATATTAAAAGGCAGTGATCCCAGTGGTTCAGGCAAAAACCGGTTTCGTAAAGCATCTCTGGTTTTTCAGTACATCGTCACCATTTTTTTACTCGTAAGTACAATCATTTATTCCAAACAGATTATGTACATCGAAAACATGGACCTGGGATTAAATTACGACAATGTTATCCGCTTGCCCATTACTGATGAAATCAGGAATAATTTTAACGCCTGGTGCGCCGATCTGAAGCTTCATCCGAATATTCAATCCGTTACCGCGGCTTCAACTTATCCGACGGGAATTGGGAATAATTCAAACGTCAGCTGGACGGGTGCTGAACAAAACAGCCAATCCATCGAATTCAGTTTTGCCATGATCCAGACCGGATACTTTGAAACCTTTGATATGAAAATTGCGGATGGTCGCAGTCTTTCGGAAGATATTAAATCCGATATGCAGGGCTATATCATCAACCAGGATGGTGCTGATCTGATAGCGCCGGGAGCATCAGCCGTTGGTAAAACGATCAAATTCTGGGGACATGAAGGACAGGTTATTGGAGTTGTCAAAAATTTTCACGATACAGCCCTTTATAATAAAATCGGTCCCTTGATCCTCTGTCCTTTTCCGGACTATCATTTCTTCATGAAACATATTTTCATTAAGCTCAAGCCCGGAAATTATGATGCCACGCTGAAATTCATCCAGGAAAAATATGAGCGTTATTCCCCGAATACGCCATTCGAGTACCAGTTTGCCGACGTGGTCTCTGCCCGGGATTATGATATTGTTCGACTGATTAGCACCATCACTGCAATTGCAACGGTGCTAACAATTTTAATTGCAAGCTTTGGACTGTTTGGCTTAGCAGCTTTAAGCATTCGTAAAAAAACCAAGGAAATCGGTATCAGAAAAGTCCTTGGCGCTCAAACAATCAATATCCTGGTCAACCTTAATATGGAATTTGTCTGGTTGATTATTATAGCAAATCTGATTGCAAGTCCGCTAGCCTGGTTTGTAATGAAACAGGGGCTCCGGAACTTTGCCTATCAAACGACAATCGGCGTAGGCATTTTCATTCTTGCCGGATTAATGACAATCATTATCGCCATATTAACGGTCAGCACTCACGCCATTCGAGCCGCTATCGCCAATCCGGTGGAAAGTCTCAGGTATGAATAAATAATGAAAAATGTAAAATTGGCGCTCTTTGCGGTTAAAATAAAAAGGAATATTTTGTTTAAAAATTATCTAAAAATCACCCTCCGAAATATCGTCCGTCATAAGACATTCACGATCATCAACATTCTGGGATTATCCGTCGGTATTGCCTGTACAATTATGATTATGCTTTGGATTAAATCAGAATTGGATTTTGATAAATTTCAGAAAAATCTCGACCGGCTTCATCGGGTTGTCTCAGTCTATGAAGAAAGCCGTGTGCCGACAACTCCCGGACCGATGGCTGCCGCATTGAGAGAAACCATTCCGGACGTGGTCAGCGCTACCCGCTTTAAAAACGACCGTGTGATTCTCCAGTATGGCGATAACAGTGTCCGTTTGAAAGGACTGAATGCCGAACCGGCTTTTTTTGATCTTTTCACATTTCCAGTACTGAAAGGCGATCCGAAAGCCACCTTGGATGATGCCAGTTCAATCGTGTTGACCGAAAGCAGCGCTCAACGTCTTTTTGGAAGCGAAGAACCGATCGGGAAAGTGGTCAAAATGAATCACAGATGGGATCTGAAAGTCGGTGCGGTTATCGCCGATGTGCCGAAAAATTCCAGCCCGCCGTTGCAGTTTGATTATCTCATCCCGTTTAAAGTTTATTACTTCTGGCGTGATCCCGACAACTGGTTTAAAAACAGCGATTATCAGACCTGGGTCCTGTTAAATACAAAAAGTAATGTCAAAGTCGTCAATCAAAAAATCGAGGAGATTTTCCGCCCTCACCTTCCGGATCCAAAATTACATTACCTGTTACAGCCACTGCATGAAATCCATCTGCGGGCAAACACAACCCGCTGGGACGGACCGCACGGTGATATTAAATATGTTCTCATTTTCTCAGCCCTGGCAATCCTGATAATAATCGTTGCCTGCATCAACTATATGAACCTCTCAACCGCCCGTTCAATCTCACGATCAAAAGAAATTGGCATTCGAAAGGTTATCGGAGCCAGCCGCCGCCAATTGATGAGTCAACACTTTTTCGAATCTTATCTGCTGGTATTCATTTCGATAATCGGGGCAATCCTGTTAGTTGAATTATGCCAACCGGTTTTTAATAGTATCGCCGGAACATCATTCGAATTCCATATCACGGATTCATGGCTGGCAATATCTCTTTTTATTATATTCATCACCATCGGTTTCCTCGCCGGTATTTATCCGGCATTGGTTCTGTCTTCCGTCAATATTATTCAAAATTTAAAGAATTCAGTGAATTTCCAGCCGAACAGGGGCTCCGGATTTTCTTTCCGGAAAATTCTGGTAATTACCCAATTCACAATCGCAATCATCGTTACAATTGCAACCCTGATTATTTACCAGCAATTATCATTTATCCGCAATAAAAAACTGGGCTACAATCCTGAAAATTTAATGTATTTCCCGGTTAGTGATAATTATCCCGAATCGGCATATTCCACTCTTAAAAGTGAACTGTTGGGAGAACCAGATGTTTTAACAGTCGGCGGTTCCACCCAGATTCCAACAACTATTGATTTCGTCTCCATTGTAACATGGCATCATAACGAACAGGAGTTCTCCCAATCAATGATTATTTTTGAGGTGGATGAAGATTTCATTGATACCTACGGAATTGAAATCAGCCGCGGTTCCAACTTTCACAAATCTGTCCAGGACCGGGAAAATTACGCTTTTATTGTAAATGAAAAAGCTGCCCAAATTATGGGACTGGCTGATCCGATCGGTGAGTCCATCAGTGCCTATGAATGGAATGGCAAGATTGTTGGCGTTGTCAAAGATTTTCATTTTGAAAACTTGCACGAAGAAATCAAACCTCTCATATTTGTATTTCATCCAACCACCTATATTTTAACCGTGCGAATTAAATCAGATCATATTCCGGCTACCATTCAGAAAATTGAAAAACGGATTAAAATGCATTACCCGGGTATGCCTATCGAATATCACTTTCTGGATCAGGAACTTGAGATTTTATATCGCAAAGAGATTCAGATGGGTAAAATATTCGGCGCATTTACGTTCATTACAATTCTGATTTCATCGTTGGGATTATACGGTTTGATTTCCTTTGTAGTCGAACAGAAAATAAAAGAGATCGGCATACGCAAAGTCCTCGGTTCATCGGTTTTCGGCATTATCCAACAACTCAGCCTTCCGCTCATTCAGTGGGTTCTGATTGCTAATCTGATCGCCTGGCCGATTGCCTGGCTTGCAATGGCTGCCTGGTTGAAGAATTTTGCCTATCAAGTTGATCTGAATATCGCGTCGTTCTTTATCGCTGGAATTTGTGCACTGGTCATAACAATCATTACAATCAGCGGACAGGCAATTCGGGCGGCAACTGCAAATCCGATAAATTCTCTCAGGTACGAATAAAGGAAACGATATATGTTTGTAAAATACTTCAAAATTGCCTTCCGAAATTTATTAAAAAACAAACTCTATTCTTTTATTAATATCTTCGGATTAGCGTCAGGATTATCTGTAACGATTATCATCATGCTATGGATTACAAATGAGTTGAGTTTTGACAGATTTCACGAAAAGGCAGACCGGATTCACCAGGTCTATCAAACCGTATTTCTCGACGATGGGGCGCAATCGACTGAAAAATCTTCCGGTCCGCTGGCAATCGACCTCAAGGCTGAATTTCCAGAAATCCAGAACTCGGCACGGCTGGGATTTCTCGGAGACCGCTTATTAAGATTTGAAGATAAATTCTTCATCGAATCCCAGGGCGCCGGTGTGGACCCTTCATTCCTTGATATATTCACATTTCCATTAAAAACTGGTAATATCGCGACAGCCCTGACAAATCCCCATTCAGTTGTTATTACGGAAGCATTGGCGACAAAATATTTCGGAGATGAAAATCCAATCGGTAAAAGTATTACAATTGATAACAATATCGATTTTCAGGTCACCGGTGTTTTGAAAAATATTCCATCCAATTCACACCGTCGCTTCAGTTTCCTGGTTCCTTTTAGCTATTTCAGAGAACTGGGAGCCAGTGTGGACCAATACAATAATACTGCCTTTTTTACATATGTCCTTTTACATCAGGATGCTGCTTTCGAAAACGTCAGTGAGAAGATTTACACCACATTCACCAAAGCCAGCGATGAAAGCGGCATAAACCGTAACTATTATCTCATGCCCCTGTCGCAAACCTATCTGAAAGGCGACCAGGGACCCGGTATGTTCTCAATCTACCTGTTATCGGTCCTGGCGATTTTCATTCTGATCGTTGCCTGTATCAACTTTATCAACCTTTCCACTGCCCAGTCTGCCCGGCGTGTGCGGGAAATCTGCATGAAAAAAATTGCCGGTGCACGACGCCATCAACTGATCTGGCAATTTTTAAGTGAATCCCTTTTTACAACCATAATAGCCGGGCTTGCAGCTCTTCTCATCACTGAGTCATTTCTTCCGGTCATCAACCGGCTTTTCGGAAAATCGCTCGCGATTAATTATACGAATTTTACATTCATACTTGAATTTAGCGGGCTTATTCTTATAACAGCGCTGCTTGCCGGCAGTTATCCGGCGTTGCACCTCTCCGCCGTCCAACCGTTAAAACTCATGCAAAACAACATCCATTCCGGCAAAAAAGCAGCCGGATTCCGAAAAGTGCTGGTCGGGATTCAGTTCACAATCACAATTATCTTCATCATTTTCTCGGTAGTGACCTATCTGCAAAGCCGGTATATGGAAAATGCCGATCTGGGTTTCAGTAATGAAAACATTATGTACATCCAGTTAAGGGGTGATATCTCCGAAAAGATTGATTTGGTAAAGCAAGCATTGCTCAGCAATCCTGCCATTGCCAATGTAACAAGCGCTTCTCACCTACCCCAATTGATGATGAGCGGAACGCTGGATTGGGGCGCTGAAGCCGGTCAGAAAAACCAATTTGCCTGGTGGACGGAAGTCGATTATGATTATGCTAAAACCTTTGAAATAGAAATGGCGCAGGGTCGCTTCTACTCGAAGGAATTTCCAAGCGACTGGGAGGACGCCATCGTCGTCGATGAAACAACCATTGATTTATTAGGGTGGGATAATCCAATCGGAAAACGGTTTTTCTATGAGAACAGGTATTATACATTAATTGGAGTTATTAAGAATTTTCATTGTTTCCCGATGACTTTTATCAAAGGCGGATTGATTCTGAAACTGAATCCGGGAAATAATAAATACCTGTTCATTAAAATGAAACCCGGCGATTCCGGACATCTCTCCCAAACTTTTAATTATATTAAGAAAACGTGTGATCAATTCAGTCCCGACTATCCGTTGAATTATCGTTATCTTGACGATTATGCTTTTGAAGATATTGAACAGGCAAAAGCAGGTGATATCATTGTACAGGTTATCATGTATTTTACAGTGCTGGGAATTTTTATCTCCTGCCTTGGATTGTTCGGGCTGTCCGCATTTATGACCGAAACCAGGACAAAAGAAATCGGCATCCGCAAGGTCCTGGGCGCAACCGCAGCAAATGTCATCCGGCTGTTTTCGAAAGAATTTATCAAAGTTATCGGAATTGCTTTTCTGATCGCCACGCCGATCTCATATTTTATTGTCAATGGGATGTTACAGATTTATGCTTATCGGATTTCAATCAGTCCCTGGATCTTTCTCTCAACAGGATTCTTTGTACTGCTCATGGCATTACTGACTGTTTGCTGGCAGGCGCTCCGGGCAGCGACAGCGAATCCGGTGGATAGTTTGCGGTACGAATAATCAAGGATATAGACATTGTTAAGCAACTATTTAAAGATCGCAATCAGGAGCTTACAGAAGAATAAAATCCATACATTGATTAATATTGGCGGGCTTGCATTGGGGATGGCAATATTCCTGCTCATTTCGATGTATGTTATGCATGAGTTCAGCCATGATAAATTTCATGAAAACTACAAATCAATTTATCAAGTTCACATCGGTGATACTTTTTTCACAACTGCGCCATTAGCGACCGCGATTGAAGAAAATATTCCCGAGTGTGAATTAATTACCCGTATCGATGACTCTTACGGCGGTGGGGAATCTTCTTTGTTTATTTCCAACATCACAGACGCCTCGAAAAAAATAAAAGTAAAGAATGTTCTTTTTGTTGATCGGAATTTTTTTGACATGTTTAGTTTCTGGTTGAATCCATTCTGATCGCGGTTACCACTGCGCCGGTAGCGCTGGTTATTTTCGAACTTAGCAAACCGCAATTTTATAATTTGATTAATAAACAAATACCGCTTGATATTTTCAATCAACCATGCATGCTGGTATTTCTGCTTGTGACTGTTCTGTTGATTGGCTTGATCGCGGGTATTTATCCGGCTCTTCTCCTATCATCTTTTACACCGGTCTCCGCAATAAAAGGTGAAAAAACAAAGGGCAAAAAAGGGGCTTCATTAAGATTTTCACTTTTGGTTTTCCAATTTGTCATTTCGATAACGCTCATCACCTGTACAATCTCAATTTCCAACCAGATCGATTTTCTAAAGACAAGACCGTTGGGATATTCCATCAAGAATATAATTTAATGTTTACAGAATCGGCAGATCCATGAAAAATATGATGTCTTCAAACAAAGACTTCTTCAAAATCCTGACATCATATCCATGGCTCAATCGAATCACCCGCTTGGGCAAGAATTTAATATTGGTACCCAACAAGAAATAAACGGAATTCGGAAACCTTACCGGGCTACCACTGTGGATCCGGATTTCATTCCGACAATGGGGATTGAAATCGTTGAAGGCAGAACGTTTTCATGGAAAATACCAAACGATAAATATAATTCAATCATTGTCAATGAATCCTTTGTCAAGGAATTCGAACTGGAAAATCCGATCGGTACTGAAATTGATTTTTTGGATTTCCTTCATATCAAACCAACAATCATTGGTGTCGTAAAAGATTTTCACTATGATTCATTTCATCACAAGCTGGCACCATCCGCTTTATGGTATGCGGATTGGAATTCAAATATCAATATCAAAATCAGCGATCAGAACCAAACGCAAACGATACAATATATCGAAAAAATCTGGAATGAATTGTCACCTCAGTCTCCTTTTGAATATGAATTTCTGGATGCTACATACGATCGACTCTATAAAGCCGAAGAGGAATTGAAGCAAATCGTTATTTTATTTTCCCTAATCTCAATTCTCATTACCTGCCTTGGTTTATTGGGACTTATTTCGTTCAGCGCCGTCCAGCGGACCAAAGAAATCGGCATTCGAAAAGTAATGGGCGCATCTCTTACGAACCTGATCGGATCATTGACCATGGATTATTTTCGATGGATCATCATTGCTGCACTCATTGCCTGCCCCATTTCGTACTATGCAATGCATAAATGGCTTGAAAATTATGCCTATCGAATTGAAGTGAGTTGGTGGATGTTTGCATTGGCGGGAGGTATCGCCTTGGCAATTGCATTTTTGACTGTTTGCTGGCAGGCGCTCCGGGCAGCGACAGCGAATCCAGTCAAGAGTCTCAGGTATGAATAAACAATGAAAAATTGAAAATGTAAAAACGATAATTCACAAGCTTCGTCGTCATAGTGTTTATTGAGCTTCCAAGTTCATTGCGGTCTTTGCGAAATTTTAGCGCATTTTGTGGTTAAAACAATTCCTCCTTCATATTTCCACAGTCTGTTTTGGCAATACACGGGTTGATATTATCCTTATATTGTTATATACTTTAATAGAGACATCAAAAACGGAAGGAGCTTATCATGAATTCCAAGAGCCGGAATACTGAAAAACTCAAACCGCAGAAAAAACCCCCTCTCTCACTCCAAAATTTAAAGTGGCTCAGCACCAGACTGCTGGACGATGTTTTTACCGATGAAGTCAGTCTTTTTAAACCGCATTACAAAGTCGATTATGAAGCCTACCTGCAGCGCTTATGGGACTCTAATCCGGAAATTCACCTGATACTCAAATCAGCCGATACCCTTGAATCAGCCCGGGATGCGCTCTATAATTACCTTGACAAAGCCGAGCGAAAGATTTTCGATCTGGATAATGATTTACATATTCTTGAAAAAGCCACCGTCCGCGATTGTGTCCGCGCGTTTCGGAGCATCATTGGTCCAATCAATGAATTCCGGACAGAATTTTCCGCGCTGGATATGTTGTGGAACCTCGCTCGCGAAAAACAGCAGGAACTGAAAGAGATCGTGTCCGTTGGTTTTCTGATGGAGTTTATCAATCTGTTTCGTGGTGTTACCGGCAAATCCAATATATACCTTGAGGATTCCCAGGTCAAAAAAAGTATTCCGGAATTTCTTAAAATGAAAGGCAGAAAAGCGGCTCTGGCACGAATGGAGATTCTGGACGAACTTGGCTCCAGCGTCAATAAATACCTGAAAAAATATCCCTCGGGATTGGAAGAAGAGGTCATTGGCTGGCGGATAGAAAACCGTAAGCGAATTTTAAATTATTTTGGTGGTAACGACACTGATTGGAATGATTATCACTGGCACCTTAAACATGTCATAAAAGATAGCAAACCGGTTAAAGACCTGATAGAACTTACCAATGGACAAATCGAAACCATTGATAAAGCCGTAAAAAACAAAATCGCTTTTGGTATCACTCCCTATTACCTCAGCCTGATGGACAGTAAACTTTCTATCGGCTATGACCATGCGATCCGGGCTCAGGTAATTCCGCCAAAAGAGTACGTGGATATAATGGCTGAACATCGTGGCGACCGGGGCACCGCTTTTGATTTTATGGGTGAACACGATACCTCACCGGTGGACCTGATTACCCGTCGCTACCCGATAATTGCCATTCTGAAACCCTTTAATACCTGCTCACAGATTTGTGTGTATTGCCAGCGTAACTGGGAAATTGAACGGGTTCTGGAACCAAAAGCCCTGGCATCCAGGGAAACATTAAACGAGGCGTTGAACTGGTTTGATGAGCATAAAAGTGTCGGCGATGTATTAATTACCGGCGGCGATCCGGCAGTAATGAAAGATTCTCAACTTGAAAATATTTTGGAGATATTGTCTCAGAAAAAACATATCTATCGTATCCGCATCGGTACCCGGACACCCGTTGTGTTACCCATGCGGTTCACGAAAAACTTCATGAAAATCCTAGAAAAATATCATCGTCCCCCGAAATTGGAAATCGCAATTGTCACCCATTTTGAGCATTCCTATGAAATTACTCCCGAAGCACTGGAAGCCGTTCAGAAAATCCGCAAAGCGGGAATCAGTGTTTACAATCAGGAAGTCTTTACAGTGGAAAATTCGCGCCGCTTCGAATCCGTAAAACTACGCCGGGATTTGAAATCCATTGGTATCGATCCCTACTACACTTTTAATATGAAAGGCAAGGAAGAGACGAAACGCTATATGGTTCCCATCGCCCGGATTCTGCAGGAACGCAAAGAAGAAGCCCGCCTGTTACCCGGTCTTGACCGTACTGATGAAGCCGTGTTTAATGTCCCCAAACTTGGCAAGAACCACCTGCGTGCCTGGCAGGACCACCGTCTGGTCATGATTCTATCCGATGGTTCGCGAGTCTATGAATTTCATCCATGGGAAAAAAACATCAAAGTGATTCCCCCCTATAATTATGTCGATGTCCCGATCTACGATTACCTGGAAGAATTAGCCGCAAGAGGTGAAAATATCCGTGATTATCGTACAATCTGGTACTATTTTTAATCAAATGTAAAAATGGAGCAGCGATGAGAAAACCAATGGTCACTTTTGTGCTGCTGTCAATTTTGATTATCGGTTGTTCCAAAAAAGGGACACAGGAATTGGCAAAAATCCAGAAAGAAATGGCGACAGTCATCTCTTTTCA
The DNA here is from genome assembly GCA_964605705.1 of uncultured bacterium. Classification (GTDB taxonomy): domain Bacteria; phylum Fidelibacterota; class UBA2242; order UBA2242; family UBA2242; genus CAZSDW01. The sequence goes on along the minus strand of CAZSDW010000017.1, from coordinate 35,721 downwards.
AAATGACATCCTGCCTGTATTCCAGCGTTCCTGCGGCGTCTGTCACACCCGGGAAAATGTCAACAGTCCCGCCATTGAACACCAGGTCTATTACGAGCAAAAAGAAGATATCTTCAGCAATGTCGGCACTTTTATAATTGTCGGGAATCCTGATGAAAGCAGTCTCTATAATATATGCTGCCAGACTATCACCGTCAGTGATGAAAATATCGTCATGCCACCACCGGGTTCCGGTGTACCAAAATGGAACGATCAGGAACTGCAAAAATTTGCCAAGTGGATCGCCGCCGGAGCGCTGGATAATTAAACTGATTTCAATGCTCTGAGTTATAACCTCTGCCGCCCCAGATCAGTACATCGCAGCGCAGAGCGCTGCGACGAGAATGGTAAAAATCCGACCTCTCTGCACCACCTCAGGCGGTACATTCGAGGTGACGGTCTTTATGTCATTTCGAACGAATCCCGAATTTCGGGATTACGCCAGACAGGTAAAACGATTAAGACTGGCACATTTTTTCTGATGCGATCTCTCTTCCGGCATTCTCCGTCAATCGAGATGACTGAGAACTATCTTATCAAAGCTTTGCATTGCTGTATTCCGGTTTTACCGATGACTAAGTTATAATTGGCAACCGGATATGAGCATATTACTCGCTAAATTTTAGCAGACAACCATTTGAATAATCCCATCGTCTTATTGCTATGCTCAATAATTAAAAACGGTGAGAACATGTTTAAAAACTATTTAAAAATCGCCCTCCGCAATATGAAAAGACATGCTGGTTATTCTCTGATTAATATTGCCGGTCTGGCGCTGGGAATCACCATCTGTTTTTTTATTACACTGTTCATTATTCATGAGTTGAGTTATGACCGGTTTTTCGAAGGTGCTGAACGAATTTTCCGGGTCACCACGTACGGTCAGATCAACGGGCAGCCGATCGATTACGGCGTCAGCATGGTGCCACTCGCCGATTACCTCGGAACCAATTACCCCGAAGTGCAATACGCTGCCCGGATCAATAACGAGCAGCAGATTGCCCTGAAATTTGAGGATAAGGTTTTTTATGAAAATGCAGTCTTACGAGCCAGCCCGGATTTTTTCAATATATTCACTCACCGCTTGATTCAGGGAACTGCTGATAACGTACTGAAGGATCCGAACACCATTGTCCTGACGGAATCATTGGCAGAAAAATATTTCGGTGATACAAATCCAATCGGAAAAGTGTTGAAATTGAACAATGATGAAGACATCGTTGTCACCGGTGTTTGTGAAAATATACCATCGAACACTCACTTGAAATTTAACGCAATTTTATCTAATCCAATCCCGGTAGAAGATAATGCCGCCCTCTGGGGACAATTCAGTGCATTCACATACATCAAGTTGAATGAAAATGTCGATGCAACAGCGTTTGCGGAAAAAATCAGAAACCTGGCAATGGATAAGATGGAAATCAATCTTGAGACCCACGGCATGGAGTTTTTTCTTAAAACGGGATCAATTATTGATATCCATCTCTATTCCCATCTGATGTACAACCTTGGGGATATCGGCGACATCAATTATGTCTATATTTTCACGGCAATCGCCTTGTTTATTCTCATCATCGCCTGTATCAATTTTATCAATCTGACCACAGCCCACTATTCGGTTAGGGCAAAAGAGATCGGCGTACGCAAAGTGATTGGCGCAGACAAGCGGAAAATTGTCAGCCAGTTTCTCTATGAATCTGTCCTGATTACCATAATTGCTGCATTAATTGCGGCAATAATGGTCAAACTGCTTTTACCGGTTTTCAGTAATGTTGTGGGAAAGCAACTGAATCTGAATTTGCTATTAAATGGAAAATTAATCAGCGCTGGAATCCTTTTCATTTTGCTGATCGGCGCTGTCTCCGGCTTTTACCCGGCAGTTTTCCTATCGTCGATCAGCCCGATCTCTAATATCAGGGGCAACAGCGCTGCTGGTTATAAGCGACCGATTCTGCGCAATGTCCTGGTTGTTTTCCAATTTGTTATTTCTATCTCTTTAATTTGCTCGACCGGAATCATTTATAAACAGTGGCAGTATTTCCAGCATAAAAACCTCGGATTTGATAAGGAAAATGTCCTGATATTACCGCTGAATGGCGAAGAAGTGCTTTCCCAGGTCAAGATTGTCAAAGATAAAATGCTGCAGCTGCCCGGTGTTTTGTCAGCCAGTATCTCAAGCAATTATCCTTATGCCGGTTTCAGCCGGGGACACGGTTTCTTTCCCGAAGGATTCAATACCGAAAAGCCCTGGCTTTTTAAGACCATGTCCATCGATGCAGATTTTTTAAAGACTTTTGATATCCAGTTGATGGAAGGACGAAATTTCAGTCCGGCAGCTGAGAATGAGCAGCAAAAGGTACTGATCAATGAAACCCTTGCCCGGGAAGTCGGTTGGGAACACCCAATGGAAAAAACAATCAATGATCCAACGCTGACGGAAGATGATGAAGGGCTCCCGCTGACTATCATCGGTGTGGTCAGTGATTTTCATATCAATTCCCTGCGCGAAAAAATTGAGCCGATGATTTTCTATCCCACCAACCACGGTGGATTCCTGAGTCTGCGTTTGGCGCCGGGCAATGTTTTTCAGGTTCTTGATGCCGTGGAAAATCAATGGAAATCAATCACTGCGACGATTCCTTTCAACTACATTTTCCTGGATGACCGGTTTGATGAAATCCATCTGCAGGAGCGTAAACTGGGGCAGACTTTCATTTACTTTACCGCGCTGGCAATCATCATCGCCTGCATGGGGCTTTTCGGGCTGGCGTCTTATGCTACAACACGCCGGATCAAGGAAATCGGCATTCGCAAAGTCCTGGGCTCATCGGTTCCGAAAATCATGCTGCTGGTTTCAAAGGATTTTACAATTCTGGTTCTGCTGGCAAATGTGATCGCCTTTCCGATTGCCTGGTATGCTATGAACTGCTGGCTGCAAAATTTCCCATATCGCACGATAATCAGTATTTGGGATTTTCTAATATCCGGAATCATTGCTCTGGCAATTGCAATTATAACTGTCAGCTATTATATCATCAAAGCGGCAAACGCAAACCCGGTGAAATCGCTTAGATATGAATGATAGTATTTTTTGTTCTAAATTGTAATATCTGACGATTTTTAATATTTTAAATCATATACTATGTCAGAATTATAGATATAGGGGAACTTTAATGTTTAAAAATTATTTTAAGATCGCAATACGGAATATCCTCCGTCATAAAGGCTATTCATTCATCAATATCTTTGGGCTGGCAATCGGACTTGCCTGTTGCCTGCTGATTTTACTCTGGGTTCAGGATGAGCTGAGTTTTGATAAATTTCACGCCAATGCCGACAATCTCTTTCGCGTTGAGCAGGAGCAGAATTACAGCGGCAGGCTCTATCATGTCAATGTGACGCCCTATCCATGCGCACCGGTCTGGAAAGATGAAATCCCGGAAATAGTTGCTGCCGTTCGCTATGCCTGGAGTGGCGGCAGACCGCTACGGTTTGGTGATAAGGTTTTTTTCGAGAATGACGTTCAGGCAGTAGATCCTGCCTTTTTCACCATGTTTGATTATCCCCTTTTACAAGGCGATCGTGAAGTTGTCATGAATGATCCCTATTCCATTGTTATCGACGAAGAGACTGCCAAAAAATATTTTGGTGATGAAAATCCCATCGGCAAAACAATGCTGTATGACAATCAGTACAATCTTACCGTCACAGGGCTTTTAAAGCAGGCACCATCGAACAGTACCATTAATCCGAAAATCCTGATTCACTTTGAAATGACAAAAGAGTTGGGGGAATATAACGAAAGCTGGGGCAGCAACTCTATCAGGACCTTTGTCCAGCTGCAGAAAAATGCCATTATCGAAGACGTTAACCGTAAAATCACCGATATAGTGACAAGTCATAATGAAAAAAGTTTAACAGTCTATATGGTGACACCATTTACCAATATTCACCTCTACGGATTTTTCGGATTCGATCATGATCCCGTCGGGATCAAATTTGTCTATCTATTTTCAATCATTGCAGCATTCGTCCTGCTGATTGCCTGTATCAATTTCATGAACCTGGCAACCGCGCGCTCCGCTAACCGCGCCCGGGAAATCGGCATGCGCAAGGTCGTTGGTGCCTTTCGCAAAAATATCATCCTGCAGTTTATCGGCGAATCGATTCTGTTATCGTTTATTGCGGTAATGATTTCACTAATCTTCGTACTGCTGCTATTACCGGCTTTCAATACGATTGCCAGTAAAGACATTCAGGGAGAAGCGCTTTTTCAGAGTCAATTTCTACTGGGTTTGCTAATCATTACAATCATAACCGGATTGGTTTCCGGCAGTTACCCGGCTCTGTTTCTATCCGGTTTCAAACCGGTAAAAGTATTAAAAGGTAATCTCGCCAGTGGAAAAAGTCATTTGCTACGCCGGATTTTAGTTATTATTCAGTTCAGTTTATCGATTATTTTAATTATCGGTACCATGGTCATATACCGGCAATTGAACTTCATGCGTTCCAAAGATCTGGGGTTCGACCAGGAACGGGTCATTTCCATCAGCATGCGTGGTGAAATTAAAAACAGCTACGAATCTTTGAAACAGGAACTTGTCCAACTGCCGGAGGTTCTGGGCGTAACTGCTTCTTCCCATCGTCCAACCAATATCGGCAGCAACGCCGGCGGCATTCAATGGGATGGTAAAGACCCGGATATGGATATTGTCGTCGGGACGAATTCAATCGATTATGACTATATCGAAACCATGAAAATCCCAATGCTGGCGGGACGTTCTTTTTCAAGAAATTTTCCCTATGATGTTTCAAATGATTCGATCAATGCGTTAATCATTAACGAAACTCTGGCGAAAATCATCGATAAGGATCCAATCATCAATCAAAATGTTCGCTTTATGGGTGTCAATGCCACGATTGTTGGTGTCATGAAGGATTTTCACTTCAAATCCGTCCAAAATATCATCGAGCCGCTGGCATGTTTTGGATACCCAAACTGGTTCAGTACGATTCTGATCAGGTTAGGACAAGGTGATGTGACGAAAAATCTCAGCGCCGTTGAAAAAGTCTGGAACCGGGTACTTCCGAATTTCCCGTTCGAGTACCATTTCCTGGATGAAGACTTCGAATGGATGTACCGAACCGAAGCCGGAATGAGCCAGCTGGTGAAATATTTCTCGATTCTGGCAATTATCATCGCTTGCCTAGGACTGTTCGGGCTCGCATCTTTCACCGCGGAACAACGCATGAAAGAGATCGGGATTCGTAAAGTGCTGGGCGCTTCGGTATCCAGACTGGTCTTACTTATGACCAGCCAGTTCACCATCTGGGTCCTGATTGCAAATGCGATTGCCTTTCCGCTGGCATACCTGATTATGCATAATTATTTGAAGAACTATGCCTATCGGATCAACTTGGGAATCGGCTTATTTCTGATTGCCGGCGTCGCTACTCTGGCTATTGCTCTGATTACGGTCAGTTTTCAGGCGGTAAAAGCCGCAATTATGAATCCGGCTGACATCTTAAAATACGAGTAAATACTGCTTGTAATCGTAGATTGACAGTACCGTTATTTCCGGTCATACTGCTCAACGATGTGCTGAAATCTTGTGCAAAACTGAGCATAGAGACCAATATAAAAATACCCAACTATTTTAATGAACTAATCCATATTTCAGGAATATTTACTATATTTGAAAAAATATGGATGGGCAATGAAACGAATAGCGGTTATGAATTTTTTATTAATCTCAACATTGTGGTGTACCGATGCGCCTTTTAACCGGGGAGTCAATTTGACCAACTGGTTCCAGGGCTCCAGCGCTCAGCAGATCCAGTTTACAAAATTTACGCGACAGGATTTTATAAACATAAAAAACCTGGGATGTGATGTCATTCGATTACCAATCAATCTGCATTATATGACCAGTGGCGAGCCTGATTATATTATTGATACTCTTTTATATTTTTTTCTTGATAAAGTTATCAATATAGCTGAAGAGTTATCAATCCACCTGATTCTTGATAATCATACTTTCGATCCGGCGGTCGATACTGACCCGAACATCGGATCAGTTTTGATCACTGTGTGGACTCAAGTAGCGGATCGCTACAAGGACCGCTCAAATCTGCTTTATTATGAAATCCTCAACGAGCCCCACGGCATTTCGGATGCGGACTGGAACACCATTCAACAGGATGTCGTTACAGCCATCCGAACCGTCGATTCAAATCATACTATAATCATTGGTCCGTCCGGTTGGAACAGCTACAATAATCTCAATAACATGCCCGAATACAATGATGATAAACTGCTTTACACTTTCCATTTTTACGATCCGTTTTTATTCACTCACCAGGGAGCCAGCTGGACCGATCCTTCAATGGTAGCTCTCGCGGGTGTCCCTTTCCCTTATGATGCTACTCGAATGCCCGAATGTCCCGCAGAGCTGGTTGGCACATGGATCCAAAATAATTTGAATAATTATGCCAATGATGGATCAGTCGCCCATGTAAAGGAGTTACTGGATATTGCATTATCGTTCAAAACCGAAAGAAATATTCCAATTTTTTGTGGCGAATTTGGTGTCTATATTCCCAATAGTAATAATGAAGATCGGGCTTACTGGTATCAAGTTGTCCGCGAGTATCTGGAGAAGAACGGAATCGCCTGGACGATCTGGGATTATACCGGTGGATTCGGGCTTTTTGAAGCCGGAACTAATGAATTGTTCGATTATGATTTAAATATTCCGGTCGTGGAGGCTCTGGGACTGACTGCTCCGCCACAATTCGAATATGTTCTGAGACCTGATACAATCGGATTTGAATTCTATTCGGAATATATCGGACCAAATATACTTGAATCCAGCTGGACAGCCAATGGTATCGTCAATTATTATTCAAACGACAATCCGTTTGCCGGGAACTTCTGCATTCACTGGGCTGATGTTGACCAATATGAGCAGATCGGATTCACTTTTAAACCGATCAAGGATTTATCCGGACTTGTGGCTCAGGGCTATGCGATTGATTTCTGGATTCGTGGTGATACGCCGGAGACCCGCTTTGATATTCGTTTTATTGATACAAAAACCACCAGTCCTGACGATCATCCCTGGCGGATGCGAATGACGATCGATGAATCGCTGGCAACCTGGGACGATAGTTGGCAACATGTGCAGATTCCGCTCAGTGATTTTACAGAACATGGTTCCTGGGATAATGAATGGTTTAATCCACAAGGCGATTTTGACTGGTCAGCCATTGATCAGTTCCAGATCGTAGCAGAGCATGAAAGTCTGGCAGGTGTCAATTTCTGGTTTGATAATATCCGTATCATTGATCCAACGGCTGTTTCCAATATTCGAGGAATAAAAATTGCCCGGACATTCAAATTATCCCAGAATTATCCAAATCCCTTTAATTCGACAACTTTGATAAAATATGAACTGAATAAACGGTCTGATATCACCATCGCTATTTATGATTTGCAGGGAAGTCTGGTTAAAACACTTGTAGATGATATTAAAAATCCCGGTGTCTATTCAGAAAATTGGAATGCAAGTAGATACAGTTCCGGAGTTTATTTCTACCGGATTGACACTCCGGAATTTCAACAAGTCAGGAAGATGATTTTATTGAAATAAGAGCCTATTCTATAGCATGTTGATTATCAATAAATGTAGGATTACTTAAAGATATTTTTCGAAAAATGTTCAACAAACGACTTTCATTTAAACTTGTTAAATATTAATATTGCATTACTGATGGGAATTAAACTTTTCCAATAAGAGCGAGGAGTAATTATGCGGGTACAAAGGATTTTAGTGACCATGTTCATTGTTTCTGGACTGCTTTTTATTTCATGTTCACAACAGAAGCAACTTGGAAAGCCAGTCCTATTTGGAATCATGCCAGCGGGACAGGAAATATATAAATATCAAATCTGTAATGATAAGGGCATTTCCGCGGAAATCATAAATTATGGCGCAATTGTGGTCTCTTTGAAAACACCTGACCGAAACGGAAAAATCGAAGATGTTATTCTCGGTTTTGACGATTTGAATGGATATATCAAAGATAATTCCTTCCAGGGAGCCATTGTCGGCAGATATGGCAACCGGATCGGTAAAGGCAAATTCAGTCTCGATGGTAAAGAGTTTCAGGTTACCATCAATGACGGTGAAAATCATCTGCACGGCGGAAAAAGGGGCTTTTTCAAAGCGATCTGGGAAGCTGAACAATTGTGTAAAAAATCAGTGCGATTGAGCTACACAAGCCCTGACGGCGAAGAGGGCTATCCCGGAACTGTAAAAATTACTGTGACCTATACCATTACTGATGATAACGCATTGAAAATTGAATACAGCGGGACTACTGACCGCCCGACAATTCTAAATCCGACCAACCATTGTTATTTTAATTTGACGGCTTCTCCTGAGAACACAATCCTCAATCATGAATTAATAATTAACGCCGATTATTATACGCCGGTGGATAATGGGCTGATACCGACTGGCGAGTTGCGGAAAGTCGCCGGTACTCCGTTGGATTTCACCGCGGCAAAAACCGTTGGACAGGATATTGACAATAGTTATGAACAAATGCTTATTGGAAAAGGTTATGATCACAATTGGGTTCTAAACAATTACACCGGCAGTGTCCAAAATGTCGGCTCATTGTACGATCCTAAAAGTGGTCGTTTGATGGAAATCCTGACAGATCAGCCGGGGCTTCAGTTTTATTCCGGTAATTTTCTGGATGGTACAATGACTGGCAAAAATGGCATAAAATATCAGCACAGAACGGCGTTATGCCTGGAAGCACAGCACTTTCCTGATTCTCCCAATAAACCGGATTTTCCATCAGTTGAATTAAAACCGGGAAAAGAATATAAACAGACAACGATTTATAAATTCTCAACAAGATAATCATTTAAGAGGGGTAGAAAAATGTCCACTTTACAAACATTAGACTGGATTATTATTGCTGGTTATTTTGCAATTATTCTCGGACTTGCCTGGTGGGTAATTAGACAAAAACAGGACACATCCACAGAATACTTTCTGGCAGGCAGACATCTGGGATGGTTTATTGTCGGTGCCTCTATTTTTGCATCAAATATCGGCTCTGAGCACCTGGTCGGTTTAGCCGGATCGGGAGCAACCGATGGCGTTGCCATGGCACATTATGAACTGCATGCCTGGTGCCTGCTGGTACTTGGCTGGGTAATGGTGCCTTTCTACATGCGCTCGAAAGTGTTTACGATGCCGGAATTTCTCGAACGACGCTTTTCACCAACCGCCCGGACAACCCTGTCGGTCATCTCGCTGGTCATCTACGTACTAACCAAAATCGCGGTGGGTATTTTCGCCGGTGGAATTGTGTTCAGTGTTCTGCTACCGGAACTCAGTTTGTGGGGTCTGGACAGCTTCTGGCTTGGTTCCATCCTGGTGATTCTCCTGACAGGAATTTATACGATTCTGGGGGGTCTCAGAGCTGTCGCTTATACAGAAGCTCTACAAACCATTATTTTAATTTTCGGTTCGATTTTGGTCACTTTGTTCGGTCTGAACGCATTAGGCGGCTGGGGAGCGTTGCGCGACATTCTCGGCTCCGATATGTTCAACCTCTGGAAACCAATGGTGCCTGCCGGTATTGAAAGTACCTGGGCACCGGTTCGTGAAGCTGGCAGAATGGCGTGGTATTTCAATGATAATTACCCGTGGCTGGGGATGTTGTTTTGCGCCCCGATTATCGGTTTGTGGTACTGGACAACCGATCAGTATATCGTCCAGAGAGCACTGGGTGCCCCCAATGAAAAAGAAGCCCGTCGTGGTTCGATTGCCGCCGGCTTTCTGAAGCTGCTGCCGGTCTTTATTTTCATAATTCCCGGGATGATATCCATGGCATTGGCAAAAAGCGGAATCGCTCCGGAAATTCAACAGCAATTGATCGATGTAAACGGTGAAATAATCCGCGACAATTCTCAGAGCGCGTTTCCACTTTTAGTCGCGTACGTCCTTCCGGTCGGCATCCGGGGAATTGTCGTGGCTGGTTTGCTGGCAGCCCTGATGAGTTCGCTGGCTGGCGTTTTTAACGCCTCGGCAACCCTGTTCACCATCGATTTCTATTCACGGCTAAAACCAAATGCAAGCCAGGAAAAATTAGTCTGGATCGGGCGGGTTGCGACAGCCGTCATGGTCCTGATTGGCTTGATCTGGATTCCGGTAATAAAAGGTGGCAAAGGTCTTTATGATTATCTGCAAGGCGTGCAGTCTTATCTGGCGCCACCGATTGCCGTCGTATTTTTCCTTGGCGTCTTCTGGAAACGAATGAATGCAAAAGGTTGTATGGCGACCCTGATTACGGGTTTTGGCATGGGCTTGTTCCGGCTGATTGTTGATACACCGGTCAAATTATTTAAAGCCTATGAATATACGGAAGGCACATTTTTCTGGATTGTAAATAATATCTTTTTCCAATACTACAGCCTCCTGATTACGATTATATGTATCATTGTAATGATTACTGTCAGTTATGCTACCACGGAACCATCCTATGAAAAAATCAGCGGACTGACTTTCGGAACAACCACCGATGATCATCGTCGGGAATCACGCTCCAGCTGGTCATTGGGTGATGTCGTTGCATCCGTGTCATTGGTTGTTATCATTGTTCTGATTTATATGTCTTTCACGGGTTGATAAATCCATAAAAGGAAATAAAGAAGCGAAAGACAAATATGGGTAAATACGCTATTGGTCTGGATTTTGGGACTAATTCCTGTCGCTCTCTGATCGTCGATATTTTCAACGGGAAAGAACTCGCCAGTCATGTCTTTGACTACCCTTCCAATGAAGCCGGTGTCATCATCGATGCGGCGAATCCCAACCTGGCGCGCCAGAATCCGGCTGATTACATCCAGGGAATCGAAGCTACTATCAAAGCTGCGGTTCTGAAAGCAACCGAAGCAGATTCAGACTTCAATCCGCAAAATATCATCGGCATTGGCGTCGATACGACCGGGAGCAGCCCGATGCCCGTTGACAAAACCGGAAATCCGCTTTGTTTTCAGGAAAGATACAAAAACAATCCCGCCGCCATGGTCTGGCTCTGGAAAGACCATACCGGACATGAAGAAGCCCGCCGGATTACGGAAATAGCCGGAAAGTTACGACCGCAGTACCTGGCAAAAATCGGCGGAATTTACTCCTCGGAGTGGTTCTGGAGTAAACTCTGGCATCTGCAAAAAGAGGCTCCCGATGTTTTTAGCAATGCCTATAGCTTTGTCGAAATTTGTGACTGGATCCCGGCAATTTTAACCGGTAACACGAATCCAGACAAATTGAAACGCAGCATCTGCGCCGCCGGACATAAAGCCATGTTCAATGAACACTGGGGCGGACTGCCGGATAAGGAATTCCTGGCGGAATTGTCTCCCGAAATCGCTGAATTTCACGATCATCTTTATAATCATGCTTATCCTGCCGATGAAAAAATCGGGAATCTTTCAGCTGACTGGGCAGATAAACTCGGATTATCAACGGATATTGCAATTGCAGTCGGGGCTTTCGATGCCCATATGGGCGCCGTCGGGGCGGGTATTTCCGATGGTACACTGGTTAAAATCCTCGGAACCAGCACCTGCGATATTATGGTCTGGCCCAATGATGCTACACTGGAAGATATTCCCGGTGTTTGCGGAATTGTCGATGGATCGGTCATGGGCGGATATTACGGCATCGAAGCTGGACAGTCTGCCGTGGGTGATATATTTCTCTGGTTTGTAAATAACCTCGTTCCTGACAGCTACGGCAAGACTCAGGCGGAAAAATTTAAAAACCTGGAACGCGAATCGGCGAAACTGAAACCCGGCGAAAGCGGTCTGCTGGCGCTGGACTGGAACAATGGCAATCGCACAATTCTGGTTGATGTCAGACTGACCGGGCTGCTTCTGGGGCAGACGCTTCACACCCAGGCGCACGAAATTTACCGGGCTCTGGTCGAAGCAACCGCGTACGGCGCCCTGGCAATTATTGACAGAATTGAAGAAAACGGCGTGCCGGTCAGAGAGGTCATGAACTGTGGCGGGCTGGCAACGAAAAATCCGTTGCTGATGCAGATTTACGCCGATATCACCGGACGCCCGATGAAAATCTCCCGCAGTGAACAGACGCCCGCTTTGGGCGCAGCAATTTTTGCAGCCGTAGCCGCTGGTGAAAAAATTAGCGGATTTGCCAACATTAAAGAAGCTCAGAAAGCAATGACCGGTTCTGGTAAAGTTTATCATCCTATCGCAAAAAATCATGCCGTTTATAAAAAACTATATAAATTGTACAAACAACTGCATGATGGATTTGGCACTGTTGCATGGTCAGGAAATATGTATAATGTCATGAAAGATCTGCTGGAAATCCGGGATCGGGTTCGGAAAGGAAAATAATGCTGGAAGAACTCAAAGCCGCTGTCCTGAATGCCAATCTCGATCTGGTAAAATACGGCTTGGTAACACTTACCTGGGGCAATGTCAGCGGCATCAGCCGGACAGAAGGTCTGGTAGTTATTAAGCCCAGCGGAATTGACTATGATAAAATGACTATCGATGATATGATCATTATTAATCTTGATGGAAAAGTTAAGGAAGGCAAATGGCGTCCATCTTCGGATACGCCGACCCATCTGGCATTATATAGAGAATTCAAAGGCATCGGCGGCATTACACATACACACAGCGAATATGCCAGTTCCTTCGCCCAGGCTTGTCGTGAAATTCCCTGTTATGGTACGACCCATGCGGATCATTTCAACGGCACAGTTCCAGTCACCCGCTTTCTGACAAATGAAGAAATTAATGACAATTACGAATTGTCCACCGGTCAAGTCATTATCGAACGGTTTCAAGATCTGAATCCGATACACATGCCCGGTGTTCTGGTGGCTGGTCATGCACCCTTTACCTGGGGTAAAAATCCAGCCGAGGCAGTCAAAAACAGCCTGATCCTTGAACAAGTGGCAAAAATGGCATTGAACACACTTTTACTCAATGATGATATCCAGGATTTGCCGGATTATATTCTTAAAAAGCATTATTCACGCAAGCATGGACCGGACGCCTATTACGGTCAACAAAACAGAGACAAGTAAAGGAATAAAATTGAAAGTATTTAATAATTTTGAAGTCTGGTTTGTCACCGGCAGCCAACATCTGTACGGCGATGAGACACTAAACCAAGTTGCCAATCATTCCAAAGAGATCGCGGCAGCACTATCAGCATCCGGTACTATTCCGGTGCAAGTCATTTTTAAACCGGTTTTGACGACGCCGGATGCAGTGTATAATGTCATGCTCGCTGCGAACAGCGCTGTCAACTGCATCGGATTGATCACCTGGATGCATACCTTCTCCCCCGCTAAAATGTGGATCGCCGGGCTGAAAGTGTTACAAAAACCTTTCCTGCATCTACACACCCAATACAATCGCGACATTCCCTGGGCGGAGATCGATATGGATTTTATGAACCTGAACCAGTCCGCCCACGGCGGCAGGGAATTTGGCTTCATCTGTAGCCGTCTGAAAAAAGCCCGCAAGGTCGTTGTCGGTCACTGGCAGGATGAAAATGTCCGGCAAAAAATCGCAGTCTGGATGCGCGCCGCGGCTGCCTGGCACGACAGTCGGAATGGTAAAATCGCCCGTTTCGGCGATAACATGCGGGAAGTCGCCGTCACCGAAGGTGATAAAGTCGAAGCGCAACTTCGCTTTGGCTATTCGGTTAATGGCTACGGCATTGGCGATCTTGTCCAAACGGTCAACAGCATTTCTGAAAAAGCGATCGATGAATTAATCGCTGAATACAACAGAAAATACATCATTGCAAAAGAGGCGCAAAAAGGTGGCATCCGACACGCCGATTTACGGGAAGCCGCTCGCATTGAACTGGGCATGCGGCAATTTCTGGTCAATGGCAATTTCACCGGTTTTACGACCACGTTTGAGGATTTGCACGGTTTGAAGCAACTGCCCGGTCTGGCCGTCCAACGGCTGATGGCGGATGGATATGGATTCGGGGCAGAAGGCGACTGGAAAACGGCGGCATTAGTGCGGGCAATGAAAGTCATGGCAACCGGTCTGAAAGGCGGCACCTCGTTTATGGAGGATTATACTTACCATCTTGATCCTTCAGGAATGAAAGTCCTCGGCGCCCACATGCTCGAGGTTTGCGAATCCATTGCCACGGACAAGGCAAGGCTGGAAGTTCATCCGCTTTCCATTGGCGGAAAAGCCGATCCCCCACGGCTGGTTTTCAATGTGCTTTCCGGTCCGGCACTGAATGTTTCCGTTATCGATCTGGGCAATCGTTTTCGGATGATTCTCAATGAAGTCGATGTCGTTCCACCCGACGCCGATCTCCCCAAATTGCCGGTGGCGCGGGTTGTCTGGCAACCGAAACCCAATCTTGAAATTGGTGCCCAATGCTGGATTCTCGCCGGCGGCGCCCATCATACCGGATTCAGCCAGGCATTGACCGCCGAGCATCTGCAGGATTTCGCCGAGATCGCCGGCATCGAACTACTGGAAATCAACGATGCCACATCAGTTTCGGAATTCAAAAAAGAAATCCGCTGGAACGAAAGCAGCTATTCATAATTATCTGATTATAATAACATGCGATTATTATTCATAATGTTAATTTTTCCACTTTCGATGATTGCCCAGGAATTTGTCGCCCCGGAGAGCGCTGTTTATGATACTAAGGCAAAGCGTTATTTTATTTCCAACTTCGGTGACGGCAATGTCATTGAAATCGACAGTTCCGGGAACAGACGCTTATTCAAGCAGGGACTTAATAAATCGCTGGGATTGACCTTGGTGGATGATGTCCTGTATCTCGTGGAAAATACCAACACTGTCAGAGGCTGGAACATCCATGATGGAACAAAAGTGATGAATCTGCAAATTGATGGCGCCCAGTTTCTGAATGACATCACCGCCGATTCTTCAGGTTCTCTTTATGTCACCGACAGTAATACCAGTAAAGTTCATAAAATCAGCATTGCAACCCAGGAATATTCCACCTTTTTAACGACCCTTTCAGGCGGACCGAACGGCATTCTTTATGACAAATTCCAGAACCGCCTGATTATTTGCTTTTTCATTGACAACGCCCCGATCCAGGTAACTCGTCTCGCGGACAAACGCTCAGAATTAATCCCGACAAATTTGAATAATCTGGACGGATTGGCAATTGATCATAAGGGTAATATCTATGTATCGTCCTGGGATTCAGGCAGTTTTGCATCTAGTTTTACCCGCACCGGAGCCGTTCACAGATTTGACAGCGATTTCCAAAATCCGCCGGTTCCAGTTTCCGAAGGTCTCTACGGTCCCGCCGATATTTATTATAATCCCTGGAAATGCGAAATCGCGATTCCGCTGTTGCTGGATAATAAAGTTGAGTTTCTGCCACTTGCCTCTCAATAATAATCAGTAGTAATAATGTCTCCATTTTCTCAGGGCAACCATCTTAGCAATTTTACGTCTTATGATTACTCGCAAATTGAATGAGGGATCATTTTATGTTTAAAAATTACCTGGTTATCAGTTATCGGAATCTCAGAAAAAATATCGGCATCAACCTGATTAATATCTTCGGTCTGGCGGTCGGGATCAGTTGCTGTTTGTTGATTATTCTCTACGTTGCCGATGAATTGAGTTATGACCGGCACTGGAAAAATGCGAAAAATATCTACCGGGTAACCACGCAGGGTGTCATTGGCAACCAGGAGACCAAAACGGTCAGGACGCCGTCGCCATTGTCCGAAAATTTAGTCCGGGAATATCCGGAAATTCTGAATGCCACCCGGATGGAGCACACACCCAATATGCTGGTCCGCTATGAAGATATTGTTTTTAACGAAACTCACTTCATGTGGGTGGATACCAACTTCTTCGACATATTCCCGATGGAAGTGATCTTTGGCGATCCGAAAACCGCCCTTGCTGAAGATCATACGGTCGTTATGACGCTGGATAATGCCAAACGATTTTTCGGAAATCCAATCGATGCGCTGAATAAGGTTGTCAATTTCGAAGACGGAACACCATATCGCGTCAGTGCTGTAATTGCCAATCCAACGAAAAATTCTCACTTTACTTATGGCATGCTCTGTCCCCTTTCTTCCTGGGATTGGAGTTGGGGTACCCACTGGATGTATAACTTCATGTGCACTTATATTCAGCTTCATGAGAATGCCGATCCCGAAGCACTGGAAGCGAAATTCCCGCAATTTCTGCGAAAGTACCTAGCGCCCCATTTCCAGGAAGCCAGCGGAATGTCCTTTGATGAAATGGAACAAATTGGCGGCAGGTACGACTACATTCTACAGTCCCTGACAGATATCCATTTGTATTCCCACCTCGACGGCGAACTGGAGCCTAACAGTGATATAAAATATGTTTATATTTTTTCGATCATCGCGGTTTTTATTTTATTCATTGCCTGTATCAATTTCATGAACCTGGCGACCTCCCGCTCCGCCAAACGCAGCCGGGAAGTCGGAATCCGCAAAGTCCTGGGCTCGACTAAAAACCGGTTAGTGGCTCAATTCCTGGTTGAATCTATCCTGATTTGTATTTTGGCTGCGATATTGTCTATGCTCATTTCGAAACTGTTCCTGCCATTATTTAACCAGATTGCCGGAAAGTCACTGGGACTGAATTATTTCAGCAGCTGGTATTTACTGCCGGGAATCCTGATTTTCGCCATTATCATCGGTATTTTTGCGGGCACCTACCCGGCGTTTTTCCTGTCATCCTTTCAGCCGGTTGTCGTTTTGAAAGAAAACCTGAGCAGTGGCTTGAAAGGTCGCACGTTGCGCAGCATTCTGGTGGTGTTTCAATTCACTATTTCCATTGTCCTGTTTATCAGTACGCTGATCCTTTTTCAGCAGATGAATTACATTAAAAATAAACGATTGGGCTTCATCAAGGAAAATATCGTCGTCATCAAACGCGGCTGGGCAATTGGACAGAATCCCGACGGATCGATTATCGATACTGGTGACGATCCGGCGATCTTTGAATTGTTCAAAAATGATCTGAAGCAAAATCCTCAGATTCTGTCTGTTTGCGGAACCATTAACCTGCCCGGCGACAATTTTCAAAACGCGACTTTGATCGCCCGGGGCGCTGCCAGTCAGGAACAGCATCTGATTAACTACTCACATGTTGATTGGGATTTTGCGGAAACGTTCGGATTGGAAATTGCCGAAGGACGATTTTTCGATCGCCAGTTTGATAACCGGCGCGGATTAATCCTGAACGAGACTGCCGTGAAAGCCTTTGATCTGAAAGAGCCTTACACTGAGCAATTACTGGGCGTACCCGGCGATACATCGGTGGCAATCTCCATTCTCGGAATTGTCAAAGATTTTCATTATGAGTCGCTGCACAAACCGATTCAACCCCTGGTACTGGATTTTGAACAGTTTCGCCGAACTTATATCTGTGTTCGTATCCGCCCGGAAAATGTTGCGGAAACCATCGCTTATATCAAGAAGACCTGGAACGATTATATTCCCTATAAGCCCTTTGAATATTACTTCTTTGATGAAAATTACGACCGTTTATACCAGGCAGAAATTCAGACGAATCGGTTATTCACCATTTTTTCAGTTTTGTCAATTATCATCGCTTCACTGGGATTGTTTGCGCTGGTGTCTTTTACCACCGAGCGGCGGATTCGCGAAATCGGCATCCGCAAAACCATGGGTGCGACAGTCACAAATATCGTCATTCTGATCCTGAAAGAATTTTCCCAGCTGGTGCTGGCAGCGAATATCATCGCCTGGCCGATTGCCTATTACCTGATGCACCGCACCCTGCAAAATTACGCCTACCGGATATCTATGAATGTGATAACATTTATCGCTGCCGGATTTGCGGCTCTGATGATTGCACTCCTGACAGTCAGCTATCACTCACTGAAAGCCGCCTTCAGCAACCCGTCTGAGACATTGAAATATGAGTAGTAGTGCAAATGAAAAGGAAAAAGGAAAAATTCAAACGCCATGATAGGATACCAAACCAATACTCTGACAAACCGTCAATTAATTGATTAGCCTTCTGAAGGTTCAAATAAACAGAATAACAATCCTCACAATATCGATAAATGCGATCATTTAACGAGCAGCATTTTCTTTGTCGTGACGATCTCGTCAGCTTTTAATCTGTAAAAATAATTTCCGCTGGGCAATTCCGTTGCGTTAAATAAAATTTCATAATTCCCGGCGGATTTTACCTCATCCCGTATTAAGGTTTTAACCGCTTGACCTGTCATATCAAAAATATCGATTGAAACCACTGTCTCGCGAGAAAGGGTGTAGGAAATTAGGGTTGTCGGATTGAATGGATTTGGGTAATTATTAAGATTCAACTGTTGACTGTCTGGCAGCTTGGCAGGTATTCCAATCGAATTGCCTAAGCCATTAAGTAAAACGGCAGTAATTGATAAGGCTGGTAAGGATACAGAAAAGGATTGGTCATCTACGGTCACCGAACCTTCTTCAAGTGCGTTGATGGTATGTGATTCAAATGTCTCATTTTCAGGAAGATCGTTGAGTGTTAAGGAAATGTAATCACCATTGTCAATTGAGAAATTGTCTATATGTACTGTCGTTTCATGGGTTTCACTTATTGATCTGTTGACAAGAATGATGGTCATTAAACTTGAGTTGGTATTAACGGAAGAATAGGCAGATACATCGCTTTCCAGATCGGAAACGGATGATACACTTATTTCCTGTGAATATCGACTAAACAGATGAAGTACTTCCCACATACCTGTTGTCCAGTACCAGGGAGTAAATATCTCAACTTCATTATCGGCAAAAACGCCTAATGTCGAAGCATACCAGATCGCGACAATATTCGGATCATCACTCTGTATTCCCATTTCGGAAACACTTAATCCGACACCGTGATCGGCTCCTAAGTGTTCCTCCATCCAATCACGACAGCGTTTAAAAATATACTCTTTGGTGATCCTATTATCCCATCCACCGGGACCGGAAACTTTTACACCGTTTGCGCCCGGGTAATCGTAGGTTTCATCAAACCAGATCCGGTGTAATTGGACAATTTCTTCGGGATTATTTCCTGAAGGATAAAAATGCACATCCAAATTATCTAAGAGTCGGACACCACTGGCAGTCTGTTCATCTGCAATCCGTTTGATAAAGTACTCCAGCCAGGTATAACTTTCATTTTGATAAGTAATTTTTCCGTTACTCCAATTATACCATTGCCATTCATTTGCCGGCACAGGTCCGACAAGTTTTATATCGGGGAATTTTTCACGGGCTTTTTTTGCCACCTCAAAATAGATCTCCATAAATGCCTCTGCAGATATTTGAGAAGGCATTACATCATCATGAGTACCGTTCCAGATTTCCACCTCATTGTCCATACTCCAATATAAAAATATAGTCTGGTCCAGGTTTAATCCGCCATTTCCAAACCATTGATCAAGAATACCAACAGTTGAATCAGGCGGCCAGTCCATGAGGTATAGACTTGGATCGCCATCACCTTCCACAGGTCCACCTCCCCCAGCCCAATTATTATTGACACCTTCCCACCATTGAGATTGGTTATACCCCCAATCATTGAAGTTATAATCTTTGGTGGCGGCAGCAAAACCAATTAACTGTAATGCCCACATACCTCTTATGCCGGTCATATTTTCCTGTAAACTCCGGGCTGCATAATCCCAGTCATGGTCATAAACGTTGTTATACCAATCGGGATGGCTGGTTAGTTTGCGACGCCAGTTATACTTAGTAGAATTATTTCCGCCACCTTCACGAAACATACGCACACCAGCCTGACGATAATATTCCCAATCTGCCGCGGAAAGCGGATTGTTTGAATTATCCGAAAGGGAATTGTTCCTACCATATATATAGGGTGATATGGGTTTCCTTTCACTTGAGGCATCGACAACGATTTCCACAGCAAAAATTTGAGAAACAGTTAAGAGTAGAAGTAATAAAAATCGCATTTAATTCACCGTTTGGTTTATAATTAAATTCTTAGAAACAGCATTTACTGATAATCTGGTTACAGTGCTCTGCGTCGTAACCAGTATGTAATTACAACTATAGTCAGTCATCCTGAGTCCCGCCGCTGTGGGACAGAATGCGCATTTTAATCCAGGAAAAATCACAGGTAATCATATCCATTTTTATTGATAATATCTACAATTGAATACTTTTTATAAATTATTTATTAGTACCAGGTTTTTCTCCCTTTATCAAGGTTTTGATAACAAATCCGCCGTAGGCGTACATGGTCACATTGACGGGCTTGGAAAAATCGACACCTCTTTTTATCATATATTCCGTACTGGTCGAATCAGTGATTATAATACCTTTAGTTGTATCGCTAAGGAAAGGAACATTTAATGCCATGGTCCGTTTTGTATTCTCACCGTTGATACCGGCAATAAACCATCGGTCACCCTTTTTTCTAGCCAGTATGACATATTTTCCCGGATAACCATCAATAAATTTCACATCATCCCAATTTTCGGGCAATGAGCTCATATATTCCTTCACAAAATCTATTTGAGATGCCATCCCGGAAGGTGTTTCCGCTATGTGTTGAATACCTGAAGTAAAAATAACCGATAATGCGATTTCAAAGCCGCCGGTCGTTCTGCGCGTTATGTTAGGTATGCCCGAGAAGTTGACAGGTGTAAAATCCATTGGGTCAAAAAGGTTTCTTGTAAAAGGAATGATTGCACAATGCGAAGCTTGCTGATCGGCATCATACTGCCCAAAGGTCACGTATTCTTCACCCTTAATCGCTTCCATACTTACCAAATTGGGATAAGTCCTATACCACCCTCTTGGATAAGTGCATCCATGAAAGTTGACAGCGAGATTATAGTTCGCGGCATCCTTTAATATATCGATATAATACTTCATCATGGATTGCCCATCGCCGCCAAAAAAATCGACTTTAATGCCGCTGATGTCCATATCTTTCAGCTTCTGAAACTCGGCGTGTCGGGATTCGGCGGTTAACATTTTATCGCGGGGTGTCAGTGGTGTTGTATTCCAATCGCCTGCCGAATTATACCACAATAAAATTTTTACGTTCTTGGTTTTGGCATAATCTGAGATTTGTTTTATCTTTTCATAGCCAATCTGAGTATCCCAATAAGCGTCGATGAGACAGTACTTCCAATTCATCGAAGCTGCAAAATCGATATACTTTATCTGTGTATTATAAACAGTCGCCCCATCTTTTTCTATAACCCAACTCCAGGATGCTATTCCTGGTTGAAGCCATGATGAAACATCATATTGTGCCGGAGTGGCTAAATCAGTCCCTAAGGTAGATTCAACAAGGCTTGCCAGGTTATCGGTCACTGCAAGGATACGCCAGGGAGTATTCCACGGTAAAACCGATTCGGGAAATATTGGTTCGTCCGTTCTGCCTTCTGTTGATTGGGGAAATTGTACTGAATATTCGCCATCGGGAGATAACTGGCTTAAACGGGAACCACAATAATTTGTATCAACAGCGGCTTCAGTAATACAAATCCAGAATTTACCTGAATTAAAAAGTGCTGGCATTACCCATCCTGCTTTATAAGGCGCACTTGTACCAACTGCAATATTTCTACTGTAATTTTCCTCGTATGACGGTTGGGTGTTACTCCATCCTGTTCGTGAATCCGGACAGGGTTGGAGAAACGCTTTTGCAGAACGATTAAAGTGAAAGGATGTTGTTTCTTCTAAAATTTTCAGTGTGGTATCTGTCTTCCCCGGAAAATGGTAGCTAAATGCAACACCATCGTCCGATACCTGAAAAATAATTTCCATGATTTTTGCATTGGCATTTTTTAAATAAAACACTCTTTTATTGCCTACGTAGCTGCATTTCTGGCGTTTACCATGCATCATTGTATAATTGTCGGAAACCGTTGTTTCGTTTGAAACAGAATCAAGCGTAAGATAGGTTGAAAAATCATCGTCATTCCTGATAATTCCTAATTTTGACTGCTGTAAGACTATTTCCCCGGAATGCGAAATAGCATAAACAGGTTCTCCGGTAGAAGTCAGTGAGAAAAATACAGAAATTTTTGCATCTGGACTCTTCAACGTATAGCCGTCAGAGCAAAAAGCCCCGTTATAGAAAGTTGTTGTTAAAAAAACGATCAGTAAAAATGTGGTCTTTTTTATCATCAATAATCCTCTTTATTTATTTTCAAATTAATGCAAATTCATTAGAACATAGAATCATTTTGTTGATAATAATTCCTTCATGTTAATAAAAAATATTTGCGCATAGGTATAAATAAAATAGTGATTAATCCCTCGGGAACCATACTTTCATTTTTCCAACTCCCCTGTTCGACCATAGATAATACGGTATCAATGTAAATTCTTCGTCATGAGCCTTGCCTTTAATTGCAATTACTTTGTCTGTCAAAACTGTTTTTTCCTCAATATTTAGACTTATATTATCTGGAATCGCAATATTCGAAATCCGTTTGTTATCTCTTTCCTCAGCACAATAAACCAGCGGACCGTATTCAAATGCCACTTTATTATTGTCATCACTAACTTTTTCGTTTGCAATTACTTTGTGGATTACCATCGGCAAAACAAGATCTATTTTATCTCCTTTTGTCCATTTTCTTGAGATTTCAGCATAACCTTTATTTAATATAATTTTTCCTTCTTTTCCGTTCACCCTCAAAGCAATTTTCCTGCGGACATCATCCACATAGGAATACAAATCTCCGGGTACAGCTTTGTTTTGTGCCCAACCCGGAATACGCAGTTTTAAAGTGAATTTCTTTTCTTTTTCCGGATTAACGGTAACATTTATATGTCCATTCCACGGATACTCCGTTTGCTGAGACAGCTCGATTTTTTCTCCGTTAATTACTACATGGGCACTATTCGAGACAAACAGATTTACATATACACAGTCTTTATTGACAGCATATATCAAACCGGGAATGGAAGGAATAAAGCGGATCAGATTTGTCGGGCAACATGAACAGTCGAACCATGGTTGTCGTGTGCAGGAACCCATATTAAATTCGTATTTACCATCGGATTCGGTGGGATTCGGATAGAAGAAATTTTTTCCATCTAAC
Source organism: uncultured bacterium (assembly GCA_964605705.1). Lineage (GTDB taxonomy): Bacteria > Fidelibacterota > UBA2242 > UBA2242 > UBA2242 > CAZSDW01. Next base: position 12,499 of record CAZSDW010000017.1, on the reverse strand, counting down.
GAAATACCTGATATCAATCCGTTATACAATGTCCGCTCGATTATGTCATAATACTTTGAATTGCCGGTTAATAAAAACAAACGCTGATTCCAATATACACTTCCGATTGCGGCGCAGGTCTCGTTGTAAGCGGTAAGATTCGGCAGTTCATAATTATCACCGAAAGCTTCACCATCGTGTTTTGAGCCCAAGCCGCCGGTGATATACATTTTTTTGTGATAGATATTTTCCCAGATTTTATTTATTGCATCAAGATAATCCGGATCTTCATACATAACAGCAATATCAGTCATCCCCGCGTACATATATAATGCTCTTACAGCATGACCAACTGCTTCGGTTTGTTTTATAACCGGCAAATAATCCTGATAATATTCTCCGTACAATTTGTGAGTAGTTGAATCACCACGCAAATCCAGAAAGAATTTAGCAAGTTCCAGGTAATTTGTGTTATGAGTGATATGGTAGAGTTTAATTAAACCTGTTTCGACAATTTGATGTCCTGGAGGTTTTCGTAATTTATCGGGTCCAAAATTTTCTACCAGCAGATCTGCATTCTTAATGGCAATGTCTAAAAAGTTACTTTTTCCGGTAGCCCAATAATAAGCTGCCGCAGCTTCAAACAAATGACCGCTGTTGTACAATTCATGACTACTTTCAATATTTTCCCAACGGGTGGTTGAAGGCTTAACCCACCAGGCTGGTGGTTTTTGCTTATCGATTGTAAACCATGTAGTAATATATCCATCAGGTCCTTGACCAATTTCAACAATGGCTATTATTGAATCAATGTAAGCTTCTAAACCTGGATTGGGTTTACTTATTAATGAATAGGAAGCACCTTCAATTATTTTATAAACGTCTGTATCGTCGAAAGGCATTTTACCTTTATAAGCTCCCTTTTGCTTACCTCCGGCTATCAGGAAATTTTCCATTCGTCCTTCTTTATTGCATTTGTTAAACGCATAATGAATAGTTGTATCTTGAACCGTTTTTATTTTTGGCAACCAAAAGGTGTCATTGATTATAACGTCTTTAATTCCTACAGCGGAAATCGGATAATCCGAATATTTCGAAACTTCCCGAGGATATACTAAAGTCGTTAATAGAAGCAGAGGGAAAAAAAATGTTTTCATAGATAATCCCAATTAGTTACTAAAAATTTTTAGACAATTATCTCATGCTCTTTTTTATTGTCGCCTTAAAGCTTAACCACTCAAAATGCATCAATCGAGCTAACTGATGAACCTTCTTTATTTCAATAAAACCATACTTTTTATAAATGTCTGATTATCTATTTCCAGCCTGTATATATAAATTCCTGAACTGAAGTTAGTCCCATTAAATTCAATAGTGTGCCTGCCAGTAGATTTTACTTCATCTAAAAGTTTTGTCACTACTCTTCCGAGTATATCATATACACTAAGCTTGACGGCAGATTTTACTGGTAAATCAAATGAAATTTTTGTTGTCAGGTTAAACGGGTTAGGATAGTTCTCATAGAAATTGAATCCTGTGGGGATGTTTTCATTCAACCTCTTAACCGCGCTTGGTTCGGTGAGTGAGTTACTGATTCTGAAGTAATCAAAATCCACATATCCACCGGTTGTTTCGGTGGCATAATTGAATAATGCAAAACGGTATCCCATGAAATGAGGTAACGTGTATGACATTGAGAGGGCACTGCCGATTACATTCCATTCCGTTCCATCAAGACTGTAATAAAAATAGGCTTTGTCCCGCTTGTTATAAAAATCACAGCCGATTTTCAGAAATATACTGTCCTGGGTAAGTGGGATAGTTTCCACTTCTTCAGTGTCATCGGAACTGCCTTTTTCCATCACAATATATTTCAAACCACCGGACATTTTAACACCGACAAAACCATAATTTGCCTGCAAAGCACCAAGCCCGGCTGCATCACCATCTTTCATATTGCCTACTTCCATGGAGATTTTTCCCGCACATTCGGGACCGAACGTTCTTTGCGTCAGCGTGTTTTGCGTATCGAGAAATCCTGAATCAATTCTACCGTTTGAAATCCGCAAGAATCCGGGACGATCCGTCACTGACCAATCACTATTGTCAGGATTATGATTCCATTGCCATACTAACGGCAAGGTAGAATCCCAATCAAATTCATCAGATGCAACGATTTTGGGTATTGGATCATTTTGCACCGGAATTTCCAGCTGTGTCGGCACCCTACTATTCAAACCAAACACCGGCCAGCCATCTTCCCAGGCAACCGGTACCAGGTAAGGAATGCGCCCGACTGATCCATGATCCTGGAACAGAAAGCCATACCAGTTGCCATCCGGTGTATCAATGAGTCCACCCTGAGCAACACCGTTGTATTTTAAGGCAACCCTGCCCTCATATGTACCGATCAGACTGTCAGCCCGATAGACCAATTCAGTGCGCATACTGCCAGCTGGCCACGATATCAGAAACACATAATACCTGCCGTTAACTTTATGGATATGGGAGCCTTCAGCGGAAACATAAAAACTGGTACCGGCAATCTGACTTGCCTTGGGAATAAGGACTTTATTAAGTCCGCCCGACTTAATCGCCGTCGCGTCCGCAGTGAGTTCGATGATCCTGATGTCATCGATGCCGTAAATTAGGAAAACCCGGTCATTGTCAAACAGCAAGGACGGATCGTGGTAAATGGTATTTAAAACATAAGCTGACCAGGCACCGTTTTCAATATCATCGGTTTGATAAATATGGGTGTTATTGGATGTATAAGAAAATGTTACCACGTAAAAAGTACCGTTGTGATATCGGATACAGCTAGCCCAGGAACCGTCCCCGTAAGCATCCTGTCCGTTTCTAAGAGCCATTGCGTCATTATCAACCAGAATATCATACGCATAATTGACAATTTCCCAGTTAACCAGATCCTGGGACTTCATAATCGGCACGCCGGGATTCATGTGCATGGTCGTACTGCTCATGTAATAGGTATCGCCAACCCTGATAACAGATGGATCCGGTACATCCGCCCAGATAATCGGATTCTGCGCAAATTCATCGGTTTCCCGGGCAATTCCCCACAGACCCGGATTCAGCAATAGCAATAAAGTGAGAATAATCAGCGTTGTCCGTCTATCCAATGCAGGTTACCTATGTTTTGAATTATTACTATGAATTTTTCATACGACAACAAATTATTTTAAAAGCAATAATCTCTTTCTTTCATTAAAATTTTCCGCATTCATCTGATAGATATAAACGCCGCTTGTTAATCCCCCGGCATCGAAAGTCGCCGTATAGCTGCCCGGATGACGCAAACCAGCAAATAGGGTTCGAACCTCCTGTCCGAGAAGGTTGTAAACTTTCAGAGTGATATAACTGGTGTGCGGCACCGAATAATTAATGTGAGTTATCGGATTAAATGGATTTGGATAGCTGTCAGAAAGATAAAATTTTGCCGGAGCGCCTGCAAGGTTCTTTATTGAGCTGGAGCCTCCGATATTTACTGTATCGACATAGGTGCTCAACCATTGCATGGCTAATCTTTCCGAGCCATTGGTATTGATCAGGAGCGCATCCGCGATCCACATTCCCGGTCGCCAGCCCCAGAGCGTAATACCGATCACGGCGGGATGCTCCCAGAATATCGGGAATATTCTCTGGTATTCTTCCAGCTGATCCTGTTCGGTCGGATCGTTTAACCCGCCATCGATATCCATCTCCGTAACCATAATGGGTAAACCGGTTGCAGCAAGCCGGTCCAGATTGGCGGAGACAGTAGCCATCGGTCCCCTTGTCGAAAACGCATGTCCCTGAATACCGATGCAATCGATTAAATTTCTCTCCTGCAATAAACTTATCAGATTCAGATACTCGGTGGTACTGCTGTTGCTATTTGGAATACTATAGTCATTAAGCATCAGTCGGGTGGAATCCGAAAAACATTCTTTGGCAATTTCAAATGCTTTGATCACCCAATCCCATCCAGTTCCGTACAGATCGTTTGTGCCACCGAGAGCATTTATATAATTACCACCGCCGTTATCATCCTGATTTGGCGGATCATGCAGCGGCTCATTCACCACTTCCAGATAATCAATATCGGGATATCTTTCTGCGACCGCCGCAAACCACTCCTCAATTTCTTCAAGCTGTTCTTCCGGCGACAGAGTCTCAATCCACTCGGGCTGCTGATTGCCCCACACCAGAACGTGATGCCGGTAAGGAAAGCCATTATCTTTGGCTAAAGCATAGGCTATATCCAGCTGAGTCCAATTCATAACATCCCTGGAGCCCTCAACACTCCCCCATTTACCCGCGTTCCCCGGGGTAATTTGATTCCAATATTCCGTAAACCGATACGCTTGATTGGTTTCGTACCCGTTGCCTAAAAATTTGCTCTTTCCCTTGGCAAGTGGTTCTCTGGGCGGAGGTTCATAATTGACAGATGGATCCTCAACCGAGCCTGCCTGCGCACTGTCCAGATTTTCAACTGTGAAATAAAACTTGGATTTGCCAAAAGCGAATTTGTCGATACCGAGACCGTTTTCCCGTGCGCCGATCGTGAAAATTCTGACCAGGTCGTCCGGCGAATCAATTGTGAAATTCCTTGCGCTCCCCTGATAGGCATTGCGGGATAAATTGACCCATTTCCAGACATTACTACCGTCGGCGCCGGCATCCCGAACAACATCATCCGCATTGGAAAATCCAGCGGAACCGAGTCCATTGCTGAGAATCCAGTCGCCTGAACTGGCGCCATTTTTCTCCCCAAATCCATTTCCATAGAAAAAGCTGTCATCGTCAAAACCGGCAGGTCCAACCCGCACCCGGGCGAATAAATCATACATGCCCGAATCCTGAAAAACAACTTCATAAGCAGCGGTTCGATCGACACCGGGATAACTGGTAGTCCCCGAGGTTTCATTATAATCGGTTACGATGCTGATATACTCTATATCACCCGATTGTAAGCTATTGAATTCATCTCCTAATGTACCGGATTCCGCCTCAACAATGATTGGATATTTGTCAGAATCCTGTGCAAATCCCACCGTATGAGTAAAAATTAAAAAAGACAGCGCAAGAAATAGGATTATTTGGTTCCTCATTTTTTTCCTAACTTTGATTTGAATTCATAAGACTCTAATAATTCTTTATTTTATAACAAACATTCTCCTCGTTTGCTTGAAATTATTTGCTCTTAGTGTATAAAAATAGATACCACTGGCTAACTGCGAAGCATCAAACGCCACGGAATGCACTCCTGCAGCATACTCTTTTCCTGCAAGTTCTTCCATTTCTTCACCGAGCAGACTATAAATTTTGAGAGAAACAAACGATCTTTCAGAAACTGCAAAATTGATCCGCGTCGAAGGATTGAATGGATTGGGATAATTTTGAAATAGCTTGTATGATTCTGGAATTATTAAAGAGTTCTCAACTGTGGTTGCGTTACCGCTTGCCACAAAAGTTGTCACACTTTGTCCGTCCAGGGTGACGCTAAAACTGCCGTCTGATATCGATAGGTTATTTTCCTGAAAACAGTTTTTCGTTTCTGAAGTAACATATGGAGTAGCCATTTCAAAACTACCGTTCTGAAAAGTAAATGTCTGTTCTTTTGCTTCGGTGGAAGTGTTGACAGCAACAATCACTGCCCTTGAGGAAGCGTTGTCTTTATAGGCAGAAACGAAGACATTATTCTGAGGATAATCATCACATTCGATCCGATAATATCCCGGACGAATAAATCGCGAGTATTGCGACATGATATAACCACGCTTGGTAACGTCACCTTTATCACCGCTGGACATCGTTCCGTCACTGATGGGTCCATAATACCGCACGATATACCACCAGACATATGCACTCATCCCGGCATTCATGACACGATGAATATCCGTTCCGACATCCAGCGCCATTGGCCACAGGTTTCCTGAATTCTGGCTGTCAGTATAATGCTCGGTCATCCACAGCTCTTTTCCTTTACTTGTTGCCAGAGGATAAGACACGGCTCCGCCACCATAGATATGTCCGCCGATGATGTCTAAATTTTCACAGGCAACGGAATCATTTAAAATCGGATCAGAAAATGAATGTCTGAACTGAAAAGATTCCGGAGCCATTACCTTGGTTTGAATAAATGGCGCATAATCTCTCATGAAAGTAAGCATTTCTTCAGCCGTCCAGCGGGTCCAGTCTCCAAAATCAGGTTCGTTTTGAACGGATATTGCATAAATGGGCACACCATTCTGTTCCATAAAATAATTGAAATCATCCAGGTGATAGGCATATTCTGTGTACATATCCGGATTAATCCTTTTTTGATCTGATTCGGGATCAAGCATTTCATCCGGCGGATTCCAGGGAGCTGCAATGATCATCGCGCCCATTTCATAGGCTTTCCTTGCCGTAGCCACATTTGTACTCCATAAAGTATTCTGCGGCTGAATGCGCAGCCTCAAAATCGAAAAACCGAGCTGACCTTCTTCGGTACCAAAGGCGGTTTCAATTTCGGAATCGGTCATATCGGGACGCCACTGAAGTATGTTTGCGGCACCAAAGCCCCTGATCACCTGATGGGTACTATCTAAATAAACAACTGCATCATTAGTTCCTTGAGCATGGATCAGTGTAAGGAATGCCATACCTTGGAAAAGCATAACACTTACCGCACCTTTGATCCAAGCCCGAGCACTTCTTAGCCGTTTTATGTGTTTAATAATAAACCTCCTTTTAATATATGAAAATTGCGGATTATTGGGATTTATTGAAGCTTAATAATTGCTGTCCTTTCAAAATTGCTATCGATTTGAAAATATAGATGTACATCAAATTTACATAATGGACAATGTACCAATCCCGAAAAAATAGACCAAGTGAAATAACCGGACTTAATAAAAATATCGCTGGATATCTCATCCCATTTTTATGGAATGTTGAAAAACTTTTTCCACTGGCTCATAATTAGACAATTATTTGACTATTAGACATTTTTTTACGCCATTAAATTCACCTGTTTCAATTCTGTAAAAATACGTACCTGTTGCCAGGTTTTCAGCATTGACCGTAACTTCATGATGACCCGCCTCGTATTCTCCCTTAACTATCTCCCGGACTACATCGCCCAAAATATTGATGAGCACAAGGCGAACGGAACTCTTTATCGGCAAATGAAACCGGATCGTGGTTTCAGGATTGAACGGATTGGGAAAGTTCTGCTCCAAGCCAAAGTCTTGGGGAATTGCCGTATCGGACGGTTTCCCTACCGCGGTACTGGTATCACCTTCGGCGGTGAAATAAAATGATTGGAGCCGAAATAGTTTGTCGGTTCCGACTCCTGTAAATTTTAGATAAATATCATGTTGTCCGGTGATTGGAGTGACATCCGAAGTAAAGCGCTGAAAGGTACTCAAATCGCCCGTATTATTGATGGAGCATTCGGCTATTTTAGCGCCGGTATCCAGTGAATCGAGCCATACTTCGATACAATTGCCTGCAGTTGTACTCGACGCGATAATATTGAACAGATTCGGAATCTTGTCATAATCCGCATTGCCAAATTCAACACCGGCATACATCGCCCAGTCATTTGCATGAATGTTATCCAGTACATATCTCTGATTGACGTAAGCTCGGGAAGTGCCATATTGATTGGCAGGACATTCGGCTAATATCGGAGTGTATGCATCCCGGTAGATATAAAGGTCGAAATAGGCTGCTTTTCCATTAACATACAAGCCCTGCTGATTACCGGTAAAATTATTGAACTGGGTCTGTTCCACATCCAGGTCCTGGGCGTTTATCGATTCGCCGATCTGGGTCCAGACAATCCCATCGGCACTATAATATCCGGATATTATATGTTCATTGCGAAGTAACTTGAGCCAGACGATGGAACCGATTGTATTTTCTGTTTCAAATGCAGTACTTTGAAAACTGAATGTCAGCATGTTATTGCCATCGTTATCGGCTGTGCTATAGACTTTGGCATGATGGGTTTCCGGTCCGTTCATAATCCATAAACCGGCTTCATCGGAGCCAGATTCCGGTGAAAAATCCACACGAGTAATTATGGAATAACAGTGCTCACCATCGTTTTGAATAATCGTGTTACTGCCATTATAAGGTCTCAGATATAACCAGCCTTCCCGCTCAGTCAGCGAATAATATCCGGTCGGTTTGTAACCGAGAAATGACCAATCTGCTTCCAGCTCCGATGTATTGAACATATCTGATCTGGGAACTGTCCAGGGAATACCGTTGCTGGGAAGAGCGGGAGCCTGAACCGGCGAGTTGGATGGAAATTGAATAACCGGAAAATCTTCAGCATCATAGGTCACCTGACAAAGCAGTCCCTGACGTCCGTGGGCGTACCAGCTACTGTTGTAACTGTGGGCAATCGTCCAGCTGGTGCCATCATCGAGCGTGACTACCGGTGAAATATGGTTAGGTGTATTGTAGGTACCGCGGGCTCCGGAAAATATATTCTCTCCCACAATCGTCCAGGCTGACTCGTCATCGGTCAAGGTCTCACTACGCATGACATACTGTGAGCCAACCAGATGTTGGGCAAAACTGTAATAATAGTATCCATTGTGTTTCCACATTACGGGTCCTTCTGCCCACCCGTATGGATATGGCGCCGGTCCCGGATTAAGCCAGGTTAGATCGAGTACTACACCGGTAGGTTGACCATCATTGCCTAATTCCACGATATGGTTGTTTGGCTCTCCGGCTTTCGTAAGTAGATACCATTTGTTGTCATCATCAATAAAAATGGAATTGTCCACACCCAAGCCCGACATATCGGCTGGAACCTGTACTCTGGTCGGAGCACTCCACTGACCCTCGGGTTGATCCGCGGTTACGAAATACATGCTGCCGCCGCCTTTTCCAAAATAGTGCCAGTAAATTCCGTTATATAAAACCATATGTCCGCCCCAGATACCACCGCCGGGACTATTTCCATATGTGGACCAGGAAGCTGAAACCGGCTGAGCGATGACTTCCCAATGAACCAGATCAGTCGAATGATATATTTTGGGTGTGGGATTGAAGGATGAACCGGATGTATAAAAGTCATTTCCAATTTTTGTTAACGTAGGATCCGGATGATCGCCGGGTATAACAGGATTGAGATAGGTTTGAAAAGATGGAGATTGTCCGGACAGGTTACCCCATACTACCAACCAGGCGAATAGGATCACAAATGGTCTGCTCATACTTTACTCCTTAAAAAAATCAATAATTCCCCTTACCGATCGATGACGGTTCCGGGAATATTTTACTATTGTCAATAAAGGATAAATTATTTTAGCAACAACATCTTTCTGGTAAAAACTTGATTGTTGTCAATATCCATTTTGCAGAGATAGAGTCCGCTGCAAAGTTTGGTACCATCAAAAAGAACCTTATAGTGTCCCGCTACTCTGGTCTCATTCAACAGTCGGGCAACCCGATGACCCTGTAAATCGTATACCGAAATTTCAACGTTTGATCGCTCTGCCAAATCAAAAGCAATTGACGCAACTGGATTAAACGGATTTGGAAAAATCCGTAACAAGCCAAACTCTCTAGCAAGTCCAACAGTTTCATCCTTATCTATCGCAACAGTCGGATCCTTGGCGGACAGGAACAGTATTTCCTCGGCAGTCAAAGCCTTGTTATATATATTGAATTCATAAATTTGACCCTGCCATGTCGGATCGGCACTATAACCGCCTTTGGCTAAATAGGCACAAGCGGGACTGATATTGGCAATGCTGTTACCCGAATCCAGGGGCGCACTGGCTGTCAGCTCACCATCGATGTACAACGTTATAACGGAGTCGTCCAGTGTGCTCACAAAATGATGCAATTCACCATCGTCGTATTCAGGACCATTGACGCCAGTTTCACCTGACCACGGATTTTCATAGACACCGCAGGAAATGGCAGCACGACTCGAATCATCGCCCCGGGCGGGTGTTATAAAATAGCCATCACATCCTACCCCGTTCAGTGTATCGCCAAAATAAGCCAACATGTGATATTCTGTATTTGACTCGGCAAATGACATGAACCAGGCTTCAATCGTGACTTCCTCATACGTATTCAATGCAATAACGTCCGCCGGCATTTCCATCCAGCAGTCGAGTTCACCCAGAAAAAGTACACCATCCCATACTTCAGCGTTACCCATCAAAGTGCCATTGGCACCACCTACATAGTCATTAGCTGTCGCGTCATTGAATAACCAGGAGTGCGTCAGATTTTCGGTGCCCGGATCGACGCCCTGGGCAAAAACAATTCCCGTCACCACGAGAAAAAACGACACCCAATACGTAATTTTTGCTTCCATAATAATCCTCCTATAATTTTGATATACGATATCAGAATCGTAGTTATAAATAATGATATTTACAGGAGGAATAAAAGCCACTTTTGTGTATTTTTTAACCAGATTGCGCAAATGATCAACGCAATAATACCACATCAAAGTTACCTAAAAGAGCTTAATTATTGGCGATTGGTATTGGTTTTTTTTTTAAAAGCAATCGATCAGTTTCGGGATCATCTTCATCACCCAGAGGAAAAATATCAACGCGGTTGATGCAGTTTTCTGAATTCGCGCAAGCCGATTCCTTTCTCCCTTTTAAAATATCGCGAAATATGCTCGACATCCGTAAAATTAAAAAAAGATGTTATATCAGAGATTGGTAGATCTGTTTCGATCAGCAATTTGGAAATCCTTTCAACACGGATCTGCCTAATTTCATCGTAAATGGATCGATGAATGGTTTTCCTGAACCGCTGTTCCAGAGCGCGCCGGCTGATTCTGGTCCTTTTAACGATATCGTTGATGAGTATTTTATTTTTTGCGTTTTCCTTGATAAAACGAATGGCTGAAGCGACTTCGGAATCATTGACTGCAAGCAAATCCGTTGATTGTCGTTGAACAATATGGGTCGGAGAGACAGGAATTTGCTGTCCCTCAATCTTTTGGTTGTTGATCAGTTGATCCAGTAATTTGGCGGCTTCATATCCGGCGGACTCAACATTCAGGGCTATGCTGGTCATTGGCGGATCCCCGATCTCGCAAATCATCGGATCGTTATCAACACCGATCACTGCAACATCTTCCGGAACTCTAATACCAGTTCGCTTGCAGACTTCAAGGATATGCTGCCCACGGTCGTCATTACAAGCTAATAATCCGACAGGTTTTGGCACGGTTTTCAACCAATCGCAGACATGTCGTTGTTCGTTCTCCCAATCGATTATCTGATAGTTTTTAGGAGAACAATAAACATGAGTCTCAAAACCGGCTTCAGCATTATATCTACAAAAATAGTGTTCACGGTTATTTGACCATTCATAATTATCAAATCCGCAGAATGCAAAATTCTTAAATCCCCTTTCAATAAAATGCTCGCTTGCCATTTTCGCTATGGAAGGAGAATCAGTTTTAACGACAGGCAAATTCTTCGGGCATGACGAATCATGTTGAACAAGAATTGTTGGTATCCTTAATTCGATCAATTCATTCTTGATCAAGGAATCACGCATGATAATTCCGTCCGGTTTCCAACTGGTCAAATGGGGGATGATAGACTTTAAACCAATCTGTTCTTTATAAAAAGACCACGGACCGTGGAACCTCGAATAGCGAGCAACTCCGATGATTAATTGTCTGCCAAACTCGCGTGATGTTTCAACAAGTAAAACGACTCTTTTCATACGACAGATGTTTTTTCCCATTTAAGGCAATCCTAATAAAAGTTATTGTTTCACGCCAATTTGGATCTGTGTAAATGAATGCTCCGGGAATGAACAGGTTACTTTATTCCCTTTAATTGGAATCTCTTTTGTTACAGGTTTATACTGATCCTGCTTATCAAATGCAAACGGTTCATCAAGTGAAGCAACATTAATCAATTGGATTTCGGCTTTTCCTTTAAATGTACCTAAGGTGCTAAATATATCAGCGGTAATTGTTTTATCCTTGTGCCGGTTCACAACATTAATAAAAACTGTACTTTTTTCTTCATTGTACACTGTTGTAACATCAAGGTATGGGATACCTTTGTACTTCTCGGTGTTAAAAGTATCGCATTTAACATAGGTATCAATTGCATTGCCGCGACAGTTGTTTGAGTATAATTTGAACGTCTGAAACAGTGGTGATTTAAAACTTCCTTTTTCTTGGTCGGTACTCAGCAGGGATGTCATCATTGTAAAGTTGGTCATCTTGACAATATCGGCATGGCGGATAAAAGAATTCATACATTGGGCTATCGGTAGAACGGATAGAAAATTCCTCCCGAAAACACCCCACTCATCAATAGAAATATAGATAGGATTTTTGAAATCCCGCATTGCTCGCACAGCTTCAATTTCGGCTGCGGTTACAAGGATCTTTTCTTCAAAATCCATGGCACTCTGTCCCATGAAAGTATAGTAGTCATCCGATCCTTCCCAGTAACGGTGAATGGAAATATAATCGATCATGTCGCCGAGTCCAGTCAAAACTTTA
>CAZSDW010000016.1:49108-67532 GCA_964605705.1 uncultured bacterium | reverse complement strand
CCGACGGCCTTTACAATACCATGACCGCTGTTGAAAACCTGAGATTTTATGCCGGAGAGACCAGTAACGATCCTGAATTTTCGGCGAAACTTGCCGAACTTGCCGATATTTATGTAAATGATGCTTTCGGTACCAGTCATCGTTCGCATGCCTCAATGGCAGGTGTGGCAAAACATTTTAAAATTCGGGCAGCCGGCTACCTGCTTGAAAAAGAATTACATTATCTTCAGGACAGTCTGAATAATCCTAAAAAGCCCTATACGGCTATTCTTGGTGGTGCGAAAGTGACCGGCAAAATTGAGATTATTGAAAGAATGTTCGGCAAAGTTGATAATATCCTGATCGGAGGCGGAATGGCTTACACCTTCCTGAAAGCCCAGGGTTTTGAAATTGGCAAGTCCCTCCTGGAAGCGGATAAAATCGATTTGGCACGGCAAACCCTGGAAAAAGCCAGGGAATTCGGATGCAAAATTTACCTGCCGGCTGATGTTGTCGTCGTATCCGAACTGGTTGAAGGTGCTGAGATGGCGGTGACCTCCGCAGAAGAGATTCCTGCTGATAAAATGGGTGTTGATATCGGTCCCGAAACCACTATGATTTTCAGTGAAATACTGGACAAAAGCAATACGGTACTTTGGAACGGACCGCTGGGCGTCTTTGAAATTCCGCAATTTGCAATTGGGACGGAAAGCATTGCTCATAAGCTGGCTGACATTACCAGGAACGGAGCCGTCACGGTAATTGGTGGTGGTGATTCGGCTTCGGCAATAAAGAAGTTCAAACTTAGTGATCAGGTAACGCATGTCTCAACCGGTGGCGGTGCCTCGCTGGAACTTTTAAGCGGGCTTGACTTAGAACCGATAAATTTAATCTCAAAAAAATAGAGCGAAAATGAAACGTTATATCGTAGCAGCAAATTGGAAGATGAATAAAAATGTTCAGGAAGGTGTCGAGTTTGCAGAGGAATTGACTAAAAATCTATTGAATCTCAGTCGAACTGACATTATATTATGCCCGCCTTTTACGGCGCTCTTTAACATTGGTGAAATTCTAAAGAAAACAGAGATTTATCTGGGTGCTCAAAATATGCATTTTGCGGTATCCGGAGCATTTACCGGTGAAATATCCGCGGATATGCTGAAATCTGCTTCCTGTCAGTATGTGATTCTGGGGCATTCGGAGAGACGGCATGTATTTGGTGAATCCGATGACCTGATTCACAAGAAATTGGTTGCCGCCTTGAAAGCTGGATTGAAACCCATCCTCTGTGTCGGTGAAAAACTGGATGAAAGGGAAAGCGGTCGGACCATTGATGTACTGAAACGACAGTATTCAGCTGCTTTTAAAGAAATTGATGAAGCATCGTTGCAGAATTGTGTTATCGCTTATGAACCGGTCTGGGCAATCGGCACCGGTATCGTCGCAACACCGCAACAGGCATCTGAAGCTCATAAAGCCATCAGAGACCTAATTGCCGAACAATTCAATGAAAAAGTCGCGGAAGATATGGTTATTCTCTATGGGGGCAGTGTCAAACCCGGAAATGCTGATGAATTAATCGCCACAAATGATATTGATGGATTTTTAGTAGGCGGTGCGAGTCTTGTTGAAGAGCAGTTCGTAGCAATAGCCCAGTCTGCTGAAAAATATCAAGTAAATCAGGAGAAATAGTGTACACGTTTTTAGTAGTTATTCATGTGTTGGTATCTTTGCTGCTGACATTGACCATTTTAATGCAGTCCAGTAAAGGTGGCGGCTTATCCGGAACCTTTGGTGGTGGCGGCAATAGTGCCCTGTTTGGTGGTCGTGGCGCTGCAACGTTTTTATCAAAACTCACGACCGGATTAGCAGTTGCTTTTATGGTGATCTCCATTTTTATCGGATTAATGTCATCTCCTCGCGGGGATGCAACCAGTATTATTAAACGCGAAGCCGATAAACGCGTTGCTCCTTCTGCAAACCTCCCGGTTCCGGAAGGCAGTTTTGATGAAGAAGGCTCAGGAGAATTGCCAATTACAGAGTAGATTTGGGACTTTCTGTTTTTTGATTAACAGAATTTCGCCGAGGTGGTGGAACTGGTAGACACGCATGGTTGAGGGCCATGTGGGCGTTAGCCTGTACGGGTTCGAGTCCCGTCTTCGGCACGATGTTCTTGTAATAAAATGAGGAAAAAATATGAAATTATCGAAGGTTAATAACTTTTTTATTATTATAATGGCAGGTCTGCTCTTTTCTACAATGATATTTGGGCAGGCTACAAATTCTCTGGTTGAGGCAAACGATCTTTATATTGCCGGAAAATACCAGGAAGCCAAAGTCCTGGTTGAGCCGATTGTTACCAATGATCCGGGCTATGCTGCTGCTGTTTTTCTACTCGGAAAAATCTATTATAAACTTGGTGATCTGACCAAAGCGCGCGAACTGATTGACAAAGCGATTGAACTGGATCTTGGCAATCAGGAATTTCGGGATGCCCGCAACGAGATGGCAACATTTGCCAGCAAGTTGACTGAAGCCTCCCGTCTGTTCAACAACGCAGATTATGAAGGTGCCAAAAAAAGTTTTCTTGAAATTATCAAAGAAAATAAAAACTTCATTGATGCATATATTAATCTTGGTCGTGTCATGGTTCGCCTGAATGATCTCGAAGGTGCCGCCGCAAATTTCCGAAAAGCCATTGAGATGGACCCGGAAAATGAAAATTTCAAAAAAGAGTTTGATGCCTTGACCCGTCGCTATATCCAGGAAGGGATCCAGCTGATGCAGCGTCAAAGTAATTCAGCCGCGCTGGAAAAATTTAAACAGGCTATCAGCCTGAATCCCGATGATCCACTGGCGTATTATTACTCCGCAATTGTTTACCTGGATGATAAAAAGATGGTGGATGCGTTGGTCGCAATTAATAAAAGCATTGAACTGGATCCCGTATATCCCAAAGCTCATCTGGTCAAAGGCAAAGTGCTTGCCGGCATGAATGACACAGGTGGCGCGGTGAATGCTTATAAGAAAGCCATTGATCTTGATCCTGAATATGTTGATGCCTGGAAAAATATCGGGTACACGTACTACAAATCCAAGCAGTATGATAATGCATTACCCGCTTACAGAGAGGTAGTGAAACTCGATCCCAGCTACGCATCTGCTTATGCAAATATGGGCGCGATCTACATTGCACAGGAAAAATTCAGTGAAGCAGTCAACAGTCTGAGCAAGGCAGTAGAATTGAATTCACAGGATGTCAATAGTCAGTATCGTCTGTCACAGGCATATAACAATACCGGTAAATGTGATAAAGCGAAAGCTACCGCTCAAAAAGCCCTGACTATCAAACCAAACTGGGCTCCGGTTTTAATCGAATTGGGTATTGCCGAGAGATGTCTGGGAAACCGGACTGCTGCCAAACAGGCATTTCAGATTGCCACCCGTGATCCAAAATGGAAAGCGGTTGCAGAGTACGAGTTGAAAACAGTTAATTAAAATCGATTTAAATGATGATTTAAAGGGTGGGATCAAACTCACCCTTTTTATTTTTGGAATGGTCGTTGCATGAATAGGGATTTCTTATTATTTTAAGGCGGTTTAATTGAGAGATGATAAAATGAATAGTAAGCCCGAGCAACATAGACCATGAAAGAGTATATTCTCACCAATCAGGAAGCCCGGGACGTGGACCGTTACGCCATCGATACCTTAGGAATACCGGGCGTTGAACTAATGCAGCGCGCCGGTTCGTTTGTCTCTATGAAGGCAAAGAAAATGCTCAGGGATGTTCCGGGAAGCCAGGTGGATATTTTCTGTGGTACCGGTAATAACGGGGGTGATGGTTTTGTTGCGGCGCAGGACCTGGCAAACTGGGGTGCGCATATAAATATTTGGATTGCCGGAAATCCTGAAAAAATCAAGGGTGATGCACTCCACTATTTCGAAAAATGTACCAATAAAAGGATCACGATTACGGCTCTGGATGATGAGAGAAATATCCCCACCGAAGAGTATTTATCTCAAAGTGATTTAATTATTGATGCTTTGCTGGGAACCGGATTTACCGGAGAAGTCAAAGGGATTATTTATAAACTGATTGAGCTGATCAACGCCTCCAAATGTCCGGTTCTTTCCGTGGACATTCCATCGGGAGTAAATGGGGATACTGCCCAAATCGGCGGCGTTGCCATTCAGGCAAAACGAACCGTGACGATGGGTTTTTTAAAGCGTGGTTTGCTGTTCCAGCCGGGCAAGCGAAAAGCAGGTGACATCACGCTCGTTGATTTGAAATACCCGCAAGAGGCGTTCTCGATTCTGAAAAATGACACCTTTTTGATTGATCGCCAGATGGTTCGGAAACTGTTTCCACCGATTACCGATGATACATACAAACATCAGCAGGGCAAGGTACTCATTTTTGCCGGCTCCCCGGGAATGACCGGAGCAGCTTTTCTCACTTCTCAGGCGGCGCTGCGAAGTGGTGCCGGTCTGGTTATTAATGCAATTCCGGACAGCCTTAATGTTATTATGGAAATAAAATCGACGGAAACTCTTTCACTGCCTGTGCCTGAATCCGGATTACACACCTTTTGTACTGATTCGCTGGCAGTAGCGGATGAACGGATCGATTGGAGCGATGTCGTCGTTTTTGGACCTGGTGTGTCCGCGGCGAATGAGGTAAAAGAATTCGGGCTGCAACTTTTAGACAGGACAGCTAAACCCTTTATCATAGATGCCGACGGTCTCAGGATATTTCAGAATAATCTTGAACTGGTTAGATCAATCGATGATCTGGTTATCACACCTCATATCGGTGAATTTTCAATGATCACCGGAATACCGGTGAAGCAAATCAAGGAAAATATCATTGATGTTGCCCGGGAATTTGCCACGCAATATCCCTGTACGCTTATTCTAAAAGGTGCACCAACAGTTGTGGCTAATCGAAATGGTGAAGTTGCAGTCAACAGTACGGGAAATCCGGCGCTTGCCACGGGCGGGACCGGTGATGTATTAACCGGAATTCTGGCGGGATTGCGGGCACAAAAGATTAATTCGTACAATGCGGCACTAATTGCGGTATATATCCATGGCATAGCGGGTGACTTAGGAGCAGAAAAACTTGGTATTCGCGGATTAATTGCCGGTGATTTGTTAGCCTTTTTACCTAAAATTCTAAATGAATTTGAGCAGGTTGTCTGATGATTCGATTCATTTATAAGATTCCGGCAATTCTGTACAGCATTTTGATTTATTTTTTATCTTCAATTCCACAGGGTAATTTTCCAAAATTACGATTACTCGATTTCGATAAAATTATTCATTTAGTTGAATACCTGTTCTATGGCTGTACTTTATTGCTCGCATTTTCACGATCAAAGTCTGAGAAAGTCATAAAGAATTCAACCAGTTTAAGCATTATTACGGGGCTCCTGTACGCGATCAGTGATGAAATTCATCAACTCTGGGTACCGGGTCGCGATTGTAGTATTTTGGATTTTACCGCTGACGCCGTCGGTCTTTTACTCGGCATCTTTCTGTTTCATAAACTGATTCAGTATCGCGTTGAGAAAGAGGATTTGATCTACCAGGGAACCTCACATAAATAACAGAGCCAGCAACGCCTATGGGATTAAAAGTACTTCATATCAGCAGTTTTGCCATTATTGAACAATTAACCGTCGAATTTGATGCAGGTTTTTCGGTAATAACGGGAGAAACCGGTGCGGGAAAATCCATCATTATCGATGCTCTTAACCTGGCGCTCGGTGAAAAAGCGTCTGTGACGATGATCCGGGCTGGGGCAGAAAGTGCTTCGATTGAATGTACATTTGATGACATTGGCAATCCGCTGGAACGATTGCTCCGGGATAATCAATTTCCCGGAAAAAATGGAGATTTGACACTTAAACGTGAATTAAACATTAATGGGCGGTCGAAAGCCTGGATCAACGATGTTCCCTGTACAATTGGGCAGCTGAAATCCATCGGTGATTTACTGGTTGACTTGCATGGTCAGCATGATCATCAATCCCTGTTACAGGAGGAAAACCATATTCAATTTCTGGATGCGTTTGGTGATTATCAGGAGTCAATAAAAAAGGTCCATGATACCTATCTGGCACTCAGCCATGTTATCGAAAAGCACAAACTATTGTCGGAGAGACGGAAACTCAATAAAGAGAAACGCGAACTTTGGGAATTCCAGCTGCAAGAGATTGACAAAGTAGCACCTGAAGAGGGTGAGTACGAAGAGCTATCTAAGGAAAAAGCAATCCTGGATAATTCCGAAAAAATCAACAGTATTGCCGAAGAATTGACGCAACAGTTGTTTGACGGTGATGAAAATACACTCTATCAACAGATTCTGGATGTCAACAAAAAACTGGGTGTGCTGAACCGTATCGATCCTGAATTTTCAGAAGAACTTAACCGGATCGAAGAAACCAGATTTCTGATTCAGGATTTGTCAAAGCATCTTACATCATACATTCAGAATATTCAGTTTGATCCGGGCAGGGCTGAGATCGTCAATCAGCGATTGTACCAGTTACAGCAACTGATTAAGAAATACGGCTCATCAGTGCAGGAAATTCTAAAATTCAGAGAAATTCTTGAAAAAAAACTGGATGAAGATGATGGTCTTGATAACGAATTGATGAAATTAGAGAGTGAAATCGAGCGGACTAAAATCCGATACTCAGAAGAGGCGTCACGGTTATCCAAAAACCGTAAGAGTACTGCCCGGATATTCGAGGAACGGATTGTTCAGGCGCTGTCCAATCTTGGTATTTTGAACAGTATGTTTGAGGTTTCAATAAATTACATTGATACGAGAGATGGATGGGTGGAAATAGACGGCAGGCGGATCAAATGTGATCCGACCGGAATTGACAATATCGTATTTTTAATCAGCACTAATCCCGGGGAACCGTTGCGTCCGCTGGCGAACATTGTATCCGGTGGTGAGGTGTCCCGCATTATGCTGGCGATGAAATCCATTATGGCAGGGAAAGACCGGATTCCGGTGGTTATCTTTGATGAAATCGATACCGGTATTTCCGGTAAAATTGCGCAGGTAGTCGGAAGACAATTAAAAGCGCTGTCAAATGTGCACCAGGTTATCTGCATTACCCACTTACCGCAAATCGCCGGGCTTGGCGATCATCATTACAAAGTATATAAATTGGCTAATGATGAGCGTAGTCAGACCAGTATTATGCGCTTAAACCAGGAAGGGAGAATTGTCGAAATCGCTTCTCTGATTGGTGGTGCGACAGTGACGGATACGACACTTCAGCAAGCCCGCGAACTTTTATCACCCTTGTAAGTCAATTATGAATTTTTCCGAATTAGTTCA
Organism: uncultured bacterium; assembly: GCA_964605705.1. Taxonomy (GTDB): domain Bacteria; phylum Fidelibacterota; class UBA2242; order UBA2242; family UBA2242; genus CAZSDW01. Next base: position 60,190 of record CAZSDW010000016.1, on the reverse strand, counting down.
AAAACGGCAATCTTCACGAAAATATGCTGAAAAGACCGTTGACAGGATCTTGATTGATCAATGTCTGGAAGCTGCCCGCCTGGCGCCCTCAGCCCAGAATTCGCAACCCTGGTCATTTATTGTTGTTGATGATCCGGAAACAATCCGAATACTATCACAAAAAGCCTTTTCAGGTATTTATAAAAGCACCCGGTTTGCCGGAAAAGCCCCGGTAATCATTGTTGTTATTACTGAAAAAGCGGATTACCTGACCCGTATCGGCGGTCAGATTAGGGGTGTGAAATACAGTTTAATCGATATCGGGATTGCCTGTGAACATCTTGTGCTTCAGGCGGAAGATCTGGGATTGAGCACCTGCTGGCTGGGGTGGTTCAGCGCGAAGGGTGTGAAAAAAGCATTAAATCTGCCGCGATCAAAAAAAGTCGATATTCTGATCAGTTTAGGTTATCCGCTTGATCCGGAATACAAAAAGAATCGCAAACGCCGGTCGCTGGATGAAATCAGACGATATTATAATCATCATCAAGAATAAATCATTAACATCGGTCTTCAATACGCCGGGTAAGCAAATCGCTTCATACCAGTGAGATTCTGTCAAACCCGACCTCTCCGCACCGCCTCCGGCGGTACATTCGAGGTGACTATTTTTATGTCATTTCGAACGAATGGAATGAGGAGAAATCGCTTGTGATCAGTGTGGTTAATCTGATCCGATCACTTACCCTGATAATTTGGGAATTCAATATGACTGACTTGGCTGTTGTTCGAGGTGACTACTGGTTACCATGTTTAACTTGGTTACCAGATGTAAATAAACGTTTGTATTTATTTAAAAAGCCGTTATATTTGCGGCTCGATTTAGATCAGGAGTATAATTAATGGAAAATGCTGAAATACAAAGAATTAGAAATATTGGAATTGTGGCTCATATCGATGCCGGAAAGACAACAACCAGTGAACGCATCCTGTTTTTTACCGGTATTACCCACAAAATGGGCGAGGTCCATGACGGTCAGGCGGTAATGGACTTCATGAAACAGGAGCAGGAGAGAGGTATTACAATCACCTCAGCTGCAATTACTACCCAATGGAAAAAGCACCAGATCAATGTTATCGATACCCCGGGACATATTGATTTTACCCTGGAAGTGGAGCGGTCGCTGCGGGTACTCGATGGAATCGTCATGGTTTTTTGCGCCGTAGGTGGTGTCGAACCCCAGAGTGAAACTGTCTGGCATCAGGCGGATCGTTATAAGGTTCCGAGAATTGCTTTTATTAATAAAATGGATCGACAGGGTGCCGATGTCTATCATACTGTTGAACAGATGAACGAAATGCTCGGAGCAAATGCCGTCCTTTTTCAATTACCCATTGGCAATGAATCGGAATTTAAAGGTGTCGTTGATTTGATTACCATGGAAGCAATCACCTATAAAGAGCTCGATATGTTCATCTCTGAAATTCCGGAAGATATGCGTCACAAAGCTGCAAAATATCGTGAGATGATGATTGAAAAGTTGGCTGATTTTGACGAGCCAATTATGGAGAAATATCTTGCTGAGGAAGAAATTACCGAAGAAGATATCAAAGCGGCAGCCCGACATGCGGTAATATCTCTGTGTATAACACCCGTATTTTGTGGCTCAGCCTTTAAAAATAAAGGTGTTCGTCTGGTGCTGGATGCGGTCGTCGATTATCTCCCTTCACCGATCGACCGTGGTATTATAACGGGTCTGGACATCAAAGATCCGACATTGATACTTTCCAGAAAGCCTTCTTATAAAAGACCGTTTTCTGCATTGGCATTTAAAATTACCAATGACGCCTATGTCGGTCAGCAGACCTTTATTCGGGTTTATTCAGGCGAACTTGAAGCTGGCAGTTACATTTTAAATTCCACCAAGGGAAAACGCGAACGAATCGGTCGAATTCTGCGAATTCATGCCAACAACCGTGAGGAAGTCAAAGTCTTGCGTGCGGGCGATATCGGTGCCCTGATCGGTGTCAAATATACAACTACCGGCGACACACTTTGTGACGAAGACGATCCCATTTTGCTCGAAAATATCAGATATCCCGAAACCGTTTTGGATATGAAAATCGAACCGGAATCCAAAAAAGAACGGGATCGTTTAACAATGGCATTAAGTAAAATCGCTCTGGAAGATCCATCATTCAAGGTTCGTTATGATGACGAAACAGAGGAGACGGTAATTTCCGGAATGGGTGAGCTTCACCTGGAGGTGATTGTCGATCGTCTGAAAACTGAACATAAGGTATCTGTCAATGTTGGCAAACCGGCTGTGGCTTTCCGCGAATCCATTACCCGGGAAGTGGAACACAATTTCAAATATAAAAAGCAGACCGGTGGTAAGGGACAGTATGCTCATATTGTTTTTCGTCTTGAACCAAATGAAGCCGGCGGGATTGACTTTGTCGATCATGTCAAAGGCGGCAATATTCCGCGGGAATATATTCCTTCTATAGAAAAATCTTTCCGGGATAATGTCGAGCGGGGACTTTATGCGGACTATCCGATGGTTGATGTTCGTTTTGTGCTCTTGGATGGTAGCTATCACGCAGTTGATTCCAGTGAAATGGCGTTTAAAATCTGTACGTCACTGGCGCTCAAAGAGATAATTCGTAAAGCCGGCCCGCAGCTCCAGGAACCCATTATGAAGATTGAGGTCAACACACCTGATGAATATATGGGTGATGCAATTGGTGATATTAATCGCCGACGTGGAAAAATCGAAAACATGCGTCGTCACCGCAAAGGTTCCCAAAAATTGACTGGTACGGTACCACTGATGGAGATGTTCGGATATGCTTCGGCACTGCGGACAATTTCGAGTGGTCGCGCAGCCTTTTCAATGGAATTCCTGAAGTATTCGCCTCTACCGAAAGCGATTGAAGAAGAAATTGTTACCGAAAGGAAAGCGAAAAAATCCGCAAATAACTAATGGATGGAAATTCCAAATACCAAATTTCAAATCCCCGTTATAGTGATTCTCAGAAATAATGTCTTATGGGCGTTTATATCAATGCTTTTTCTGTTTGGGATAGCCCCATGTTTTAACATGGGATTCTCGAGATTACCCATATCTCCGATAACCGCTTCAGCGGTTTTACAATCAAGTAATCAAAGAATATTTCACCTCTGCAAGGTGATATATACACGGGTAAATTCTTATCCAACAGGTATAGCACTCCCGCGGAGTGCCACGACAGTGATTTTCCGCTTCTACGTTACCCTTATCGTTGGATCAGACATTTATTTTGAAAATCGCTATAATATCCGAATGTCCGCCGTAGGCGTCCTTTCGTGACAAATACCAATGACTAAAACGGTTGAATGCGGGTTGCTTGTTTCGGACATTGTCTCTCCAGAGACTCCTGTTGGAGAAAATTCGAGAATTGGTTCTTGTTTGGAATTTGGCATTTGAATTTTGGAATTTAATTGGAATTTGTTTGATATGTGGATCATGTTATCCTTTCGATAAAAGCCTGTAAATCACTGATATATAGAATAAAAAAGCCGGCTTGCTACCGGCTTTTTTATTCCTGTCATGAATGGTTTTAATTAGACTGAACGCATTATTATAGAAAAATCCTTCACCATATTTTAGCAACTTCCTCAGGGCTTCTGTACATATTCTGTCCTTCTTTTACATGAAATGCAGCGTGGAAATTTGGCAGATTAGAAATTGGACCATTGGTCCGGTATTTGGCTGGTGAATGAGGATCCGTTTTTAATCTCATCAATTGTTCTTCTTCACGAATATTGGATCTCCAGACTTGAGCCCAGGAAAGGAAAAAGCGTTGTTCTGGAGTGAATCCATCGACCTCAAGCTTGGCAGGATTATTCTTCATAGCCAGTTGCAGAGCATCGTATGCAATAGTCAATCCACCCAGATCGGCTATGTTTTCACCTAACGTAAGTCTGCCATTAATTTTATTGGTATCAATCACGGCATAATCATCAGCCTGCTCAACCAGGACTTTGGTACGTTGGTCGAATTTTTCCTGATCTTCTTTTGTCCACCAGTCATTCAGGTTACCATTCTTATCGTACTGCCGACCCTGATCATCAAAACCATGAGTCATTTCATGACCAATCACAGCACCGATCGCGCCATAATTGACCGGATCATCGGCTTTGAAATTGAAAAATGGCGGTTGCAGGATCGCTGCCGGGAAAACGATTTCATTGACCCCGGGATTATAATACGCATTGACAGTTTGCGGCGACATATGCCATTCGGTTTTATCGACGGGTTTGTTGATTTTATCCAGATTCCAACGAACATCAAAGGCATTGGCATTGATCGCATTCCGTACATAGGATTCACGATTGATATCCAGGGCAGAAAAGTCTCTCCACTTATCCGGATAACCGATCTTGACACCAAAAGCCTCTAATTTTTCCAGGGCTTTGGCTTTGGTTGCATCACTCATCCAATCCACGTTTTTTATTCGTTCGCCATAAGCATACTTGAGATTCATAACCAAGTCCATCGCCCGTTCTTTTGCGGCTGGCGGAAAATATTCTTCAACATATATCTGTCCGACGGCTTCACCCAGAGAACCGCTGGTAGTTTTCAATACCCGTTTCCAACGGGGCTGAAGTTCCTGAGTACCGGACATAACCTTGCCGTAAAAATCAAAGTCGGCATTTTCGAAGTCAGAACTCAGAAATTCGGCTGTATCGTTGATCAGATTCCAGCGCAGGTAGGTTTTCCAATCTGCCACTGAAATATCCTGCATCATTTTACTGACCTCTTTAAAAAAAACAGGCTGGCTGATATTTAAGATTCCGGGATCATCGACTCCCATTGTCGTAAAATATGAGTTCCAGTTGTAATTATTCGAGTGTTCCTGGAGTTCTGCCAGTGTCATGGGATTATAGATTGCTTTTGGGTCGCGCTGTTCGACCCGCGTCATTGATGCCGTTGCCAGACGGGTTTCCATGATCATGACAGTCTTGGCATTGTTCGCAGCGGTTTCCGGGGAGTCTCCCAAAAGCTGAAATATATGCTCCAGATGCTCGATATACTTTGCGCGGATTTCTGTCGATCGTGGACTCTGATCGAGGTAATAATCCCGGTCTGGCAAGCCAAGTCCACCCTGGTATAACCAGCCAATATTCATTTCGCTGTTTTTAAAATCCTGCTCGCTAAAAAAGAAAAAGAGGGGGGCAATTCTTTTCAGGTGAAAATATGCCACGGCATCTTGGACCTCTTGAATCGAAGAAATTTCGTTGATCCGGTTGAATTCGGTTTCTAGGGGTGTCAATCCGGCAGTCTCGATTTTTTCGGTATCCATTCCGCTGGCATAGAAATCACCGATTTTCTTAAGGTTGGAACCTTTGGGCGCGTTACTTTTTGCGGCTTTATCCATGATTGTCCGGAGATCGATAAGGTTTTTCTCAGTCAAAACCTCAAAAGATCCGTAGCGACTGTAGTCGTCGGGGACCGGATGATTCTGCAGCCAGGTTCCATTGGCATACTGATAAAAATCATCACCGGGACTGACGGATAAATCCATATTTGACGGATCGAGCGCTTTTTTCTGGACTAGATCATTTTGACTGCAAGTGCCCAGAAATGTCAGACAGATTAAACATAACGATAAGTGCTTCATTATTTTATCCTTTCTATGGAGTTAGCTCCTTTCAAACAAGCCGTTTAAAATTAGTCATATTTTGGGATTTATTAAACGAAAAAAGCCGGCGTTTAACCGGCTTTTTTCGATCGGTTTCGGATTTGGTTATTTGATTTTGATATCGAGACTTTTGGCAATCGATTCTTTCAGCTTAGGGACGGTGATATGCAGAACACCATCCGTGAATTCAGCCGATATATTTGCCTGATCGGAATATTCCGGTAATCTGAAACTTCTCTGGAAAGCACCATAGGTTCGTTCTGTGCGGTGATAATTCTCCTTTTCAATTTGCTTTTCCTGCTTTTTTTCGCCGGAAATGGTCAGCATATTGTCCTTGACATTCAGGCTGACATTGTCTTTAGCAACACCTGGCAGTTCAGCACTAATCAGGAATTCCTTCTCTTTTTCTTCAATATCGACTGCAGGTGTGAAAGCAGTCAGTGAGGTTTCTTCATCAGGAATGCTGAAAAAGGAATCAAAGAATCGATCAAAATCATTTCTTAATCCGAGTACCGTTCTTGGAGTCCATCTTACGAGTGACATAGTACACCTCCTTTAAATGGTTGTTCAATTTTTAAATAACCTGGGTTTAGTATTACTTAATTTTTACTTCAATCTGTTTTGGCAGAGCCTCTTCGAGTTTTGGAATGCTGACATTCAGAATCCCATCGATAAAAGTGGCACTGATTTTATCCTGGTCAACTAACTCGGGCAGGCGGAAACTTCTTTTGAATTTTCCGTAAATGCGTTCGCTGCGGTGCTGCTTATCGGATTTTGCATCAATGGCTGATTTTTTTTCACCTTCAATGGTCAGAACATTGTCTTTGACATTAATACTGACATCCTTTTTATTGACGCCAGGCAATTCGACATTGACAGAAAACATCTTTTCCTGTTCCTCAATATCCACTTCCGGGCAAAAGTAACACTCATTTGTCGCAGCCTCGGGATTTGATCCGAAAACTGAATTAAAAAGTCGATCAAATTCATTGGGATAATTCATCAAAGAACTTTTAGGAATCCAACGTGTAATAGTCATGGCTTTTCTCCTTCTATTTATTTTTTCATTTTCTCAAAAACCATTATGTATTGTCACAAGTGCCGTGCCGGATATTGAAAATTATAATTTTGTCATATGTAACGGTAATAATGTCGCCGGTACTATGCCGTCGTGGCGAGGTATAGAATTATGTCCGGCAGCAATGTCGGGCAGCTTGACGAATCGTCATTTTATCGATTCTGCGTTGCTTGACAATTCGAGACTCGTTCGGTAAATTCCCGGTCAGAATTTAAGCGAAGGTCAGTATGGGCAGAATCAGTTTGAAAAATATGGTGTTTTATGGTTATCATGGTGTTGCCGAGCAGGAGAAAGTCCTGGGTGGACGATATGAGGTTGACCTCAGCCTCGATTTTGATATGACAGCCGCGATTAAATCCGACCACCTGAAAGACACCATCAGTTATGAAGAACTCTATAAACTGGTCCATGATGTTTTAACCAAGTCAAAATTCTACCTGGTTGAAGCATTAGCGGGAAAAATCATCAAAGAGGTTTTCCTGAATTATAATCCCGATAAAGTGCTGATCAGGATTCGCAAACCCGGTGCTCCCGTGAAAGGGGTGCTGGATACTGTCGAAGTGGAGATAGAAAGAACGCGCGAGCAGCTTGAGGATTTAATGTGATTGTATTTCCGATTTACCTTGCACTGGGATCCAACATCGGTAACCGGGAAGATCATTTAAAAGAAGCCATTAAAAAGCTGACCGGCGAAGCAATCATAAAGGTTACGAATATTTCCGATCTGTACGAGACAGAACCAAAATACTATCAAAATCAGACCGAGTTTTATAATATCGCTGTGGAAGGGCAAACAAATTTAACCTGTACCGAATTGTTGTCCGCATGTAAAAAAGTAGAATCAGAAATGGGGCGGGATTTTGGGCAGTTTCGTAACGGACCCCGGATTATCGATATTGATATTATTTTTTTTGGTCAGATGGTTTTTACTACCGATACGTTGACAATTCCACATCCGCGAATGGATGAGAGGCGCTTTGTGCTGCAACCTATGTTGGATTTAGCGCCGGACTTTGTCCATCCACTGAAAAACAAATCGATTGCAGCATTGTATGAAAAATGTCCTGATAATGACCAAATTACTAAAATTAAAGATATAAAATTTTGGATAAGTCATTAAATTATAGGTAAGAATAAAAGGAATTCATGAAGCATCTGTACTATATTGCAATTGAAGGTGTCATCGGAGTTGGTAAAACCAGTTTCGCAAAAATTTTATCTGACCGGATGTCCGCCCGCCTGGTGCTTGAAAAATTTGAAGAGAATCCCTTTCTGGAAGATTTTTATATCGATCCCGAACGATACGCATTTCAGACCCAGCTCTATTTTTTGCTCAGTCGATACCGGCAGCAGCTGGAATTGAAGCAGATTGACCTGTTCTCAAATCTACTAGTCAGTGACTATATGTTTGATAAAGACAAATTGTTTGCGCATCTGAACCTGAATGAAAAGGAATTTGTGCTTTATAACCTGATCGCCCAGTTACTGGAAAAAGAGATCCCAAAACCGGACCTGGTTGTATTTTTACAGGCGAGCACTGACAGATTAATGTCAAATATCAAAAAGCGGGGCAGAAGCTATGAACGCGACATGTCCAGGGAGTACATTGAATCGTTGAACCAGATTTATAATGAATATTTTTTTCGATATAATTCCAGTCCGCTGCTCATCATCAATACCAATGATATTGATTTTGTTCATAATGATGACGATTTGAACGAACTGTTATCGCTTCTGAAAAAACCGATCTCAGGAACTGTTTATTATAAACCGGAGCGAAAGGCATAAGCGATGTTCAGATTGATGATCTACCTGATTATCTTTTACCTGATCTGGAAACTGCTCCAGCCCTATCTGCAACGGCTTTTAAATGCCAATATTGAAGTTCATGGTAAAAGTAAACAGAAGAAAATAAATATCGATCCGAACGATATTGAAGATGCTGAATTTCGAGAAATTGACGATAATAAATCCGTCTGATTTTCCTCCTACCGGTCAATGAAATATTTTATTTTACTGATAATATCGATGGCGTTTATCAACTGCAGCAGCGACGTGCTAAATTATTCAGAATGGGAATCGATTATCAAGATTCATCTGGAAAAATATCCAAGGATGCAGGCGGCGGACGTCTATAAATTGATATATCAGGGAGTTATGGGACCCGGTCACCTTGGTGCAGACGTATCAAAAATCACCGAGTCCCTCGAATATGAAATGTCGAAAATCGAAGCGGATCCAAAAGCGCCCCTGATTGAAAATATATCGCCCGATTCGACCTTCATCCGAATTAACCTGTATCGCTGTAAAAGTGAAAATTATTCGATCAATAAATTAGCCAGACTGATTCCGGAATCTTCGGAAATTGAACCGGCTGCAAGAGAGCATTTTATTCGCTTATGGCAGGAGCTTGTTAAAAAAGTCGAAAATGGGACCTTTGGATTATATCCGGAAAAATTCAGTGAATTCAATCAATATATCATTGAAAATAATTTCCCTGTCATTCACCATTCAGAAGAATATATCAAATATTATTCACCGGCATACCGGGTAGTTTCCTTAAAAGCCTGGCGCAAGGCTCAATCTGATTTTAAAAATGATAATTAAATTATTCTTAGTATCGCTGCTGGTTGGATTTTTTATTGCGTATTTTCAATTTCGCTCTGAAAAGAAATCCAATCCACTGCAGTGGCGTATCCTCAGCTTGCTCATGGCGTGTTTCTTACTGGCTTTGTTAATGGGTGGAATTTTATATCGGATCGGGCAGATTAACATTTATGGATTCTATCTTTACCTGATATCGACGATTACGTCAATCGGATTGTTCATGACTTTTGAGCGACTGGTAAAAAAGTACTGGTTGGCGGTCATTGGAGTGACTATTGCAGCCGCCGTCATCTGTTTTATATTGATGACTTATAAATCTAAAGTCACCATCATTGGAATTCTGCCAGTCGCAATTGCACCTGGAATTGGTTATTTGGTTTATGGATTAATCGGCAAACACTGGTAAGCTTACTATTCGGGTAGTATTTTAATTTAAATAATTACTCGATCGATTTTCCGGGCACGCAGCATCAGATCTGCCAATACAATGGCTGTGGCTGCTTCGATGATGACCGGAACGCGCAGAGCGATACAGGTATCATGGCGACCCTCGATAAGCAAGTCAGTCATTTTTCCGGTTTTTATACTTAATGTCCGTTGAGGCTGAGCAATACTGGAAGTGGGTTTAACCGCTACCCGGAAAACCAGATCATTTCCATTTGAAATACCACCATTGATCCCGCCGGCATGGTTGCTTTCGGTTTTTCCATCAATCGAAATTATATTGTCATTGTGTTCGCTGCCCCGCATTTTTGCGGCTTTGAATCCGGCACCGAACTCAATGCCCTTAGTCGCCGGAATAGAGAAAATCATATGACTGATCAGGGCTTCAACGGAGTCGAAAAATGGTTCGCCCAGTCCAATCGGCATATTGCCGGCGGTGCATTCAATGAGACCACCGACAGAATCTTTATTTTCAATTGCACGAGTAATAGTCGTCTCGATATCACTGCTGCCACCGACTTCGAGCAGTTTGGCTGATACGCTGACAGGCTTGATCAATTTTTTTGCAATAACGCCAGCGGCGACGAGCCCCAGGGTTATTCTGCCGGAAAAATGTCCACCGCCGCGGTAATCTTCAAATCCGCCAAATTTATACATGGCTACGAAATCGGCATGTCCGGGACGTGGTGTTTCTCTGAGTTTTGTATAATCTCTTGAACGGATGTTCGCATTTTCGAAGATTATACAGATAGGAGCGCCGGTGGTATGTCTGTTAAAAATGCCGCTCAGGATTTGTGGAATATCCGCTTCTTTACGGGGAGTAGTGCCTTTGGAACCTGCCCGACGTCGATTAAAGTCATCGATAAAATCGTCGGGTTTGATTGGTAATCCCGCCGGACAGCCGTCAATAAGAACGCCAACACTATTGCCGTGGGATTCACCAAAAATACTTGTTCTGAAAATTGTGCCAAAACTATTCATGGAAATAAATTAATGATTTCGGATAACTTTTAATATTTATATTTTACAATTCATAGAGCCTTTTTAAATCCCGTTTCCTGAAGAAAATAATGTATTTTGCTCCTCATAGTTTTCCGTTGCGTGTGTAGGATTCATTACTTAAATTAAGTCTCGTTTTTTGAGGTACTTACAGAGGAGTGGCTTGTTTTTGCTTTTTGCAAAAAGCAGAGAAAACAGCCAAACTGGAAAATTCAGGCGATTAGCTTCTGGCTTTTCCCGCTTTAGCGGGATTCGCCAGACAGGCAGGTGGTTAGAGTACTTGTCCCGAT
>CAZSDW010000016.1:0-49008 GCA_964605705.1 uncultured bacterium | reverse complement strand
CTGATTCGGATTTTGCTGAATTATTGTGAATGATATTTTAAAAGGGCGATTAGCTTCTGTCTTCTCCCGCTTTAGCGGGATTCGCCAGACAGGCAGGTGGTTAGAGTACTTGTCCCGATGTGTCGGGAGGGTCACTGATTCGGATTTTGCTGAATTATTGTGAATGATATTTTAAAAGGGCGATTAGCTCAGGTGGTTAGAGTACTTGCTTGACATGCAAGGGGTCACTGGTTCGAGTCCAGTATCGCCCACAGAAATGTGCCTCATTTATATCAGAGGTCGATATGACGAACGAGAGAAAAAAGGAAAATAATTTTGAGCCCTGCACAGAAGATCACAGTCACACTACCCGATGGTACGCAATTACCGGTAGATTCAGGTACGACTGCTGCCGATATCGCAAGATCAATTAGCGAAGGGCTGTTTCAGAATTCTCTCGCAGCAAAGGTCAATGACCGACTGGTTGATTTAACCTTCCCACTTACTGAGAATGCATCACTGGAGATTGTCACATATAAATCTCCGGAAGCGCATGAGATTTTACTCCACAGCACCTCCCATGTTATGGCACAGGCGGTCAAACAGCTGTATCCCAATGTAAAAGTTACGATCGGACCGGCAATCGAAAATCGTTTTTATTATGACTTTGATGTAGAAGTGCCGTTCACTGAAGATGATCTGGGAAAAATTGAAGAGCGGATGCAAGAGATTATCGATCAGGATATTCCGGTTAAAAGGGAAGAGTTTACCCGTGCAGAGTTGACGAAAAAATTTAGTGAAATGGGTGAGACCTACAAAGTTGAGATCATTGAATCCATCGCTGAAAATGAGGTCCTCTCCATTTATGCCCAGGGTGATTTTGCCGATTTATGCCGGGGACCGCATGTTCCGTCCACCGGCAAGATAAAAGCATTCAAACTATTGAATACTGCCGGCGCGTACTGGCGCGGTGATTCACGGAATAAAATGCTGACCCGGATTTACGGAACATCTTTTCCATCATCAAAAGACTTGAAGAAATATCTGAATTATCTTGAAGAAGCAAAGCGCCGCGATCACCGCAAACTGGGCAAAACGCTGGAACTCTTTGAAATTAACGAACAGGTGGGACCCGGGCTCGTAATCTGGTATCCGCGCGGAGCAACACTGCTCCATACAATCAAGGATTTCTGGATCAAAGAACATATCGATCGCGGGTACGAATTAGTGGAAACACCGCACATCGGTAAGTCGAATCTATGGGAGACCAGCGGGCATTTGGTTTTTTATCGTGAATCCATGTTCGATTCCATGAAGATCGAAGGTGACGAATATTTTATCAAGCCCATGAATTGCCCGTTTCATATTCAGGTCTATAAATCGAAAACCCGCAGTTACCGGGATCTTCCGATCAAATATGCTGAACTGGGAACGGTGTATCGCTATGAACTTTCCGGAGTTCTACACGGCTTGATGCGGGTGCGCGGATTTACCCAGGATGACGCACACATTTTCTGTACTCCTGAGCAACTGAACGATGAAATCATGAAACTGGTTCAATTTTCTTTCGATTATATTCGAAAATTCGGTTTTAATGACTTTGAAGTTTATATAGCGACAAAGCCTAAAGACAAGTATGTGGGCGAGGTCGCTAAATGGGAAGAGGCAACCGAAGCTTTGAAATACGCGCTGGATTCTTTGAATGTCGAATATTCAATGGATGAAGGCGGTGGGGCTTTTTACGGACCGAAAATCGACATAAAGATTCGCGATGCCCTGAACCGCAGCTGGCAATGTACGACCATACAGTTTGATTTTAATCTTTCGGAAAGATTTAATATGGAGTATATTTCCAGTGATAATGAGAAAAAACAGCCGTATATGATTCATCGAGCCATCATGGGCTCACTGGAACGGTTTGTTGGAGTGCTTATTGAAAATACTGTTGGTGATTTTCCGGTCTGGCTGGCGCCGGTTCAGGCGATTGTGATTCCGATTTCCGAAAAACAGAATGAGATTGCCCGGGAATTTTACCAATTATTAAAAAAGAATTCTATTCGTGTCGAATTTAATGAAAAAAGCGACACGATGGGTGCCAAAATCCGGGAAGCCGAATTGATGAAAATTCCATATATGTTTATCATCGGTGACAGGGAAGCCCAAAATAGAACGGTATCCATCCGGCGTCGAAAATCCGGTGACAAGGGGACCTTTGCCTGGGATGAAGCCGTCGCGATGGTTGAGACAGAGATAGTCGAACAATAGAGGAGATACAATCATAGAAAAAATTCTACGCATCAATGAACAAATTCGTGTCCAATCATTGCGTCTGATCGATCCTGATGGGAAGCAGGTCGGAATAGTGTCACCCCGAGAAGCACTGAATTTAGCCGACGAGTATGGTTTGGACCTTGTCGAAATTTCTCCGACTGCCAAACCACCGGTCTGCAAAATTATGGATTTTGGAAAATACAAATACCAGCAGCAGATGAAGGAGCGGGAGAACAAAAAGAAACAGCATGTGATTAAACTTAAAGAAGTCCGCTTTCGCCCCCGAATAGGCGAGCATGATCTGAATATGAAAGTCGATCATATCCGGAAATTCCTCAGCGAGGGATATAAGGTAAAATTGACGCTTATGTTCCGTGGCAGGGAACTCGCCCATAAAGAGGTTGGAGAGCAACTGATTAACAATGTTGCTGAATCATTGTCCGATATTGGTGTCATTGAAAAAACGCCCTCCTTTGAGGGGCGCACGATTGTAACGTTTCTGACTGCAAAATAGGAGAATAGAACGTCATGCCAAAAATGAAAACGAGACGGTCCGCCGCTAAACGGTTTAAACAGACCGGATCTGGAAAAATCAAACGAAATAAAGCAAATTTTGCTCACATTCTGACAAAGAAATCACCGAAGAAAAAACGGCAATTAGGACAAACCGGTACCGCTGCCGCTTCTGATGAGAAAAGAATCAAGAAAATGATTGTAACTTAGGAGACGTGAAAAATGCCAAGAGCAAATAGTTCTGTACCTCACCACAGAAAACATCGAAAACTAATAAAAATGGCAAAAGGATACCGCGGTTCCCGAAGCAACCTTTTTGTTAATGCTAAAGACGCAGTTGAGAAAGCGCTGCAGTATGCTTACCGTGACCGCCGGGTGAAAAAACGTGAATTCAGAGCACTTTGGATTGCCCGTATAAATGCCGCTGTTCGTCCATATGATTTATCCTACAGCAAATTTATACACGCCTTGAAAACCAAGGGCATTGAACTCGATCGCAAAGCCCTGGCAGATATTGCCGTAAAAGATCCTGAAGGATTCGCAAAACTGGTTGACATTACAAAGGCTTAAGTCATGAGCCTTCTTGACCGTGTAAATGAGGTAAAAAAACAGCTAGGCGAAGATCTTCAGAAAGTCCAGAATACTTTTCAATCCATTGAGGACTTTCGCTTAAAATATGTCGGGAAAAAGGGTATAATCTCTGCCCTTTTTCACGATTTTTCAGCCCTCGAACCTTCGCTGAAACGAGAGGTCGGAAAAGACCTCAACCTGCTTAAAAGAACCGCTGAAACCGCGGTTCAGGATCTTAAAGATCGATTGGCTGATGCGGAAAGCCAGGATGATGAGTTTGATTATACACTGCCGGGGATGTCGTTTAATACCGGACATATTCATCCGATTACCCGGACCATGAATCAGATTTGCACGATCTTCAGGGAAATGGGTTTCGGGATTGAATTTGGGCCGGAAGTGGAAACGGATTTTTACAATTTTCAGGCGCTGAATTTTCCCCCGAATCACCCAGCCCGGGATATGCAGGATACCTTTTTTATTGATGATGATATTCTGCTGCGGACGCATACCTCTCCGATCCAAATTCGGACAATGCTGAAACAGAAACCACCGATTCGGATTCTGGCGCCGGGAAGAGTTTTCAGGAATGAAGCGATTAATACCCGCAGCTACTGCGTTTTCAATCAGATAGAAGGATTGTACGTCGATGAAAATGTGACCTTTTCCGAATTGAAGGTAACAATCGAGGTTTTTGCCAGGAAGTTTTTCGGTAAAGATGTGAAATTACGCTTTCGTCCAAGTTTTTTTCCATTTACCGAACCAAGTGCGGAAGTGGATATTTCGTGTATCATCTGCGGCGGTTCCGGTTGTCGTTTATGCAAGCAGACTGGTTGGCTGGAGATTATGGGTTGCGGGATGGTGGACCCGAATGTATTTGAAGCCTGTGATATCGATCCTGAAAAATATACCGGCTACGCATTTGGAATGGGTCCCGAAAGAATCACTCTGCTCAAGCATGGAATCGATGATATCCGTCTGCTTTGGGAAGGCGATATACGATTCTTAAAACAGTTTTGAATGAATTGTTACCTTCCGGTTTAGGGTGCGATTATCTTGATTAGAATTTTAGTTGTTTACGGTTAGAAAATGATAGTAAATACCAAATGGCTTGAAAAATATACCGAAATCCCCTTCAGTGTCATGGAGTTGGCAGAGAAACTTACCTATCTCGGACTGGAATCTACGATAAAAAGTAATCCGGTCGATCAAATCGAGGGCGTGATCATTACCGAAATAAGGGAAATACTGCCTCATCCGGATGCTGACCGTCTGCGAATATGCCGGGTGAATACGGGCACTGAGGACATGGAAGTCGTTTGTGGTGCACCGAATATTGCGGTCGGTCAGAAAGTTCCGTTAGCACGAATCGGTACGACTTTACCAGGTGGGATGACACTCAAGCCTGTCAAAATCCGGGGTGTAAAATCGGAAGGGATGCTGTGTGCGGAAGATGAGCTGGGCTTATCAGACGATCATAGTGGAATTATGATTCTGGATAAATCAGCTCCTTTAGGCACAGATCTGAGAGAATATCTATCAGGAAACGGCACTAACATCGATATTGATCTGACACCGAATCGTCCGGATTGCAGCTCTCACATTGGTGTTGCCCGGGATATCACTCTGCTGACCGGAAAGGCTCTGAATATCCCGAAAATTGAATTCATTGAATCCGATGAACCTGTAACTGATTATGCTGAGATCGAAATTCAGAATGAGCATGGTTGCCCGCGTTATGCCGCCCGCGTCATTCGCGGAGTGAAAATCGGACCTTCCCCGAAATGGCTGGTGGATTTTATGACCAGTGTCGGTTCCAGATCGATCAATAATGTCGTTGATGCCGCGAATTTTGTTCTGATGGAAACCGGACATCCGCTGCATACTTTCGATTATCGCATGATTAGCGGGAAAAAGATAGTTGTCCGCAGCGCCAAAGATGGAGAGGAAGTCGTTACCCTGGATGGCGTCCACCGTGAATTAAATAGTGAAATTCTATTAATTTGTGATGCTGTTCAACCGGTTGCTGTTGCCGGAATCATGGGCTTGGAAAATTCGGAAATCAAGGCTGATACGACGGATATTCTGATTGAAAGCGCTTACTTTGATCCGGCGACGATTCGAAAAGGATCAAAATTTCTCGGACTTCAAACTGATGCCTCCTATCGTTTTGAACGGGGTGCTGATCCTGAAGGTGCGATTTATGCGCTCAATCGCCTAACTGATCTGATATCTCAATTAGCCGGTGGTTCAGTATGTAAAGGTATCATCGATAACTATCCTCGGAAAATCAAGCCTGCCGAAATCACAGTGCGATTTCAGCGAGTCAATTCTCTGCTGGGGTTGCAAATCGAATCCGATTGGATGATCGAAAAATTCGAGAAATTAGGCTGCCAGATTCTGCATAAGGATGACGATTCAGTAAAATTGGTGGTCCCCACCTGGCGACCCGATCTTGAGCGGGAAGTTGATATGATTGAAGAGGTTGTCAGGATTTATGGAATGCATGTTGTACCCAATGCCCGGGAGATGCGGATTCAGCCGAATTATGATGAAGCCCATGAATATGTTCTGATTGAACGGTTGCGCCAATCCCTGGCGAATTTTGGATTGTTCGAGGTTTACAATAATTCGCTGGTCAGTGAAAAGGCAACCCAATTTGGTTATCAACCCTATCAGCCAATCAAGGTAAATAATCCGCTTAATCAGGAGATGGCATTTTTACGAACAACATTGATTCCGGGTTTGCTGCAGAACGCCAGACACAATATCAATCGTCAGAATCCCGATCTGCAGTTTTTTGAATTAGGATTTGTTCAGCATTTTAATCCGGAAGTTGAAACTCATGCGGAAGAATTTCAGAAATATGCGGTACTGTTAACCGGTTTTATCGAGGAAAAATATTGGGGAGCGCAGCATCGCAAAGCGGATATATTTACATTGAAAGGAATCATTGACACGCTGTTGAAACAATTCGGAATTTCAGAGATGGTGTATTCGCCGGTTAATCATGAGCATTTCAACCCGCTGATTGAGGTGACTTCCAAGGGTAAAAAACTGGCGGTATTTGGACAGGTCAGCCGAAAATATCTGATGAATGAATGGGATATTGAAGCACCGGTGTATGTTCTTGAAGGTGATGCATCGCGACTGTTTGAGAATGCCAATCAGCTGCAAGAGTATGTTCAGTTACCGATATTTCCGAGCATTCAGAGAGATGTATCCGTGCTGGTGGATTTGAGTGTCAAGATCGCTGAAGTAGAAAAATTGATCCGGAAAAAAGGGAGTCAGTATTTGAAAGAAATCCGCTTCTATGATCTTTACAAAGGAAAAAATATTGACAAAGGTCAAAAAAGTATTACATTTAATTTAGTTTTTCAGGCAGAAGAAAGAACTTTACAAGATATTGAAATTGATGATACCATGGCAGCCATTCACAAAATATTACAAAAAGAATTGGGTGCTCAGTTAAGGTAGAGTAGAAGGTATGGATTTAGCAAATCTTAATTTATTAGAAGAAAAAATACGAAACCTTCTGACTCTGGTAACCAAACTTCAAGAGGAGAATAGAAAGATAAAAACAGAATTAGACGAGGGTACATCCCTCGAAAAAATGCTGGATCAAAAAAAGAGACAACAATTAAGAACAAAGATTGAAGGAATGCTGGAAGTGTTGAAAGATTTTTAATCCTTCAATCGCTTTAACCGGATTGATTTTTTAAAAGATTAGTTGAAAGATGGAAGAGCAAAACGACAGCTTAGTTCGTGTTACAATATATGGTCAGGAATATACCGTCAAAGCCAAGGCTGATCCGTCTTATATTGTCAGTGTCGCAAATTATGTTAATGAGAAAATGGAAGAGGTCGAGAATTCTCTGACAACTGTCCAATCGCCTTTGCGCGTTGCCATATTGGCTGCCATGAACGTAACGGATGAATTATTTGGCAGCAACAAAGAAAAAGAGGTAATCAGCCATAAAGTTGATGAGAAAACGATGTTCCTTGTGGATCTCATCGACGAAAAATTGAACGAAGAAATATAATCAATCCATCTTTTTAGAATAAAATAAATCATTCGCCATTTTTCCGGTTAAGGCTCAACAACCTTGCGGTTGGAGAGTTTTAGAAGTTAGGAGAGATCATGACGATATTAAATTTGATAATCGGTATTGTTGGTGTAGTCATCGGAGCCGCTCTGGCGCTTTTTTTCTACATTCAAAAATTAAAGAGAACAAAATCAACGGTAACTGAAATTGTTCAGACTGCCAAAAAAGAAGCCGACGATATTCTTCGTGAAGGTCGTCTCGAAGCAAAAGACGAAGCGATTCGCATCAAACATCGGGCTGAGGATGAATCACGCAATAAGATGAGGGAAGTGCGTGAGCTGGAAAAGAAACTGGTCAAGCGGGAATTTTATCTTGAACGGAAAATGGAGCTTGCGGATAAAAAATCCGAGGAGCTTGATAAACGGGAAGGGGATATAAAAAAACAGCAATCCTCTCTATCGCGAAAGGAATCGGAAATCCAGGAAATTATTGAGAAACAGACCGAGCGCCTGGAGCGTATTGCCGGTCTGTCCCGTAAAGAGGCGCAGGATATCCTGATGGAGAACCTGACAGAAAAAGCCAAAACCGGCATTGCGAAAAAAGTCAAGGAAATGCGTGACAAGGCAGTGGCTGAAGCGACCCGCGAGTCGAAGAAAATTATTGTCTCGGCGATTCAGCGTTCCGCTGCTGATCACACTGCCGAGACTACCGTGTCCGTGGTCAATCTTCCGAATGAGAATATGAAGGGACGGATTATCGGACGTGAAGGACGGAATATTCGCCACTTTGAATCGCTGACCGGTGTTGAAATTATTGTAGATGATACTCCGGAAGCAGTTGTTCTGTCGGGTTTTGATCCGATCCGTCGCGAAATTGCCCGGGTGGCTCTGGAAAAACTGGTGCTCGATGGTCGGATTCATCCGACCCGGATTGAGGAGATGATCAATAAAGCGACGGCTGAAGTCAATGAATCGATTCTGCACGCCGCCGAAGAAGCAATTGACGAAGTCAATCTGTCACCCTTTCAACCGGAGCTGATGAAGATTCTGGGAAAACTGAAATACCGGACCTCTTACGGTCAGAATGTTTTAAAACATTCGATCGAAGTCGCCTGGCTCTCAGGATTGATGGCTGCCGAACTTGGCTTGAATGGTGAAATCGCCAAACGGGCAGGTCTCCTGCATGATATTGGAAAAGCCATCGATCGCAACGTCACCGGAACCCATGCTTTAATCGGTGTGGATCTCGCCAAGAAATTCAAAGAGAACGAAATTGTGATCAATGCTATCGGTTCGCATCACGAAGAAATTGATCCTTCCCATCCGATATCGGTAATTGTTGCTGCTGCTGATCAGATTAGCGGCTCCAGACGCGGTGCCCGCGGTGATACGCTTGAGAGTTATATTCAGCGTCTGGCGAAACTTGAAGAAATAGCCAATAATTTCGAAGGTGTTTCAAAGACCTATGCAATTCAAGCGGGTCGTGAAGTTCGGGTAATCGTTGAGAATGAAGTTGTCAATGATACCGAAGCCGATAATCTTGCCGATGAAATTGCCACGAAAATACAGAATGATCTGAATTATCCCGGACAGGTAAAAATTGTGGTTGTTCGGGAACATCGAAGTGTCAGTTATGCCAAATAATCAGCCCTTGATCATCGACGGAAAAGTCATTGCGGAGAAGGTCAGGAATTCTCTGATGCCGCAGATCGGGGCACTGCATGAAAAAGGCATTACACCGGGGCTGGCAGTTGTACTGGTTGGAGATGATTCCGCATCCCAGGTCTATGTCGGGATGAAAGCCAGGGCTTTTGCCAAAATGGAACTCTACTCTGAGACCTTTTACTTGGCGGGAAATACCAGTCAGGAAGAGTTATTGAAACTTATTGACAGACTGAATAAAGATCCTCAATTCCATGGAATTCTGGTACAATTACCGCTTCCTTCACACCTGGATGAAATGGCGGTAATTATGAGGATTGATCCCGATAAGGACGCGGATGGTATTCATCCGGTCAGTCTGGGAAAAATGGTGCTGGGAGTCGATGCACCGCTGTCCTGCACACCGCACGGCATCCTGATGTTATTGAAATATTCTGATATTGAAACCACTGGAAAACATGTTGTCGTCGTCGGCAGAAGCAATATCGTCGGAAAACCAATTGCCAACCTGCTGATGCAGAAACGACCGTTGGGAAATGCGACGGTAACCCTTTGTCACTCGCGGACAAAAGATTTAGCTGGAATCTGCCGGCTGGCAGATATCTTAATTGTAGCGATTGGACGGGCGGGACTGATTGACCGCAGTTATGTCAGAGACGGTGCTGTTGTCATCGATGTCGGTGTAAATCGGGTCGAAGATGCATCAGCCAAACGGGGCTACCGTTTGGTGGGTGATGTAAATTTTGAGGATGTAAAAGACAAAGTTGCAGCAATCACACCGGTTCCCGGCGGAGTTGGTCCAATGACAATCTCCATGCTGATTGCAAATACGGTCTATCTTGCAAACAAAATGGCTTCCTAATCACAAAGGAGCAACTATGACTACCATTAATGTTTTAAGACACAGTGAGTTGTGTCATGGGCTGACTGATGCCGAACTTGAACAAATTTCTGGTATATTTCACAGCAAGCACGTGAAGCGTAACGAAACTATCCTGAAAGAGGGTGAACCTTCGAATGATCTTTATGTCATCGGCAGGGGACGTGTCAGGGTGGCTGTTTATTCGAGCAATGCCCCCGGCGGATTCGAAAAAATTGCTACTTTACGAGATTATGATATCTATGGAGAATTTGCATTGTTGGACGGATCAACCCGATCTGCTTCGGTAATTGCTGAGGAAGATTCTGATTTTCTCTATGTTGACTACTTGGATTTTCATCGTTTTCTACAAGCCAATGAACATATTGGTTTCCTTATCATGCGGAATCTGGCAAAGATATTGACGGCAAAAATTCGCAGGACAAATTTCGAGATGCGTAATGGTACCTAATAATTGGAACTTGTTATGGAGCTGATTGATCTGATCAAATCCCGTCGAACGATTCGGCAGTTTCAACAAAAACCTATCCCGGATGAAATTTTAATGGATTGTGTCGATGCGGCGCACGTGGCACCTTCCGCTATGAATATGCAAGCCCTTGAGTTTGTACTCGTAACTGATCCGGCACAAGTCGAGAAAATTTTTCCATGCCTGCACTGGGCGGGATATATTCAGCCGAAGGGGGATCCCAAACCGGGTCAGCACCCTGTCGCTTATCTGATTATTCTGATCAATGAAGCCATACGGATTAAATGGACAAACCACGATGTTGGGGCAGCAGTTGAAAATTTTCTTCTTGCAGCGTTGTCATATAAGATCGGTTCCTGCTGGTTGGCATCGGTTGATCGTAAAACCATTCAGCAGTTATATAAGATATCCGAAAGTTATTCAATCGATTCAGTTATTGCCCTTGGGTACCCGGCTGAGTCACCGATAATGGAAATTAATGATGATACAGTCAAATATTGGCAGGATAGAGAATCGACCCTTCACGTGCCAAAACGATCCCTTGCAACTATTTTGCATATTAACTCATTTGAATAGAAAATTAACGAGGCAACATGCATCCTGAATTATTACATATCGGCAAACTGACGATTTATACTTATGGCTTTATGATGTCAACGGCGTTTCTGGTCTGTTATCTGATTCTGAAACATGAAATCACAAAGCGGGGTGAAGATCCTTTGATTGCCAGCGATATTATTTTCTGGGGAGCTATTGGCGGTATTGTCGGTGCAAAATTCTTGTACATGATCGATTATTTTCAGGATGTTCTGCAAGATCCGATCGGTGTGATATTTTCCGGTTCAGGATTGGTTTTTCACGGCGGATTAATCGGCGGAACAATTGCGGTGGTTGTCATCATTCTGCGAAAGAAATTACCTCTGGGTGAATATGCCGATATCATCGGACCTGTTCTGCTGGTTGGTCAGGGAATCGGACGTATTGGCTGCTTCTTTGCCGGTTGTTGTCACGGGCAAGCCTGTAATCTTCCCTGGGCAGTTACTTTTCCCTATGCCTCACCACCAGCAAACTATCCGGTACATCCGACCCAGCTCTATGAGACATTTGCGAACCTTGCACTGTTTTTTCTCCTGGTAAAATATATCAGACCTCGTCTGAACCGGAACGGTTTGACCTTTGCCCTGTATCTGATGTTTGCGGGCACAGAGCGGTTTCTGATCGAATTTATCCGGGTTAATCCCCGGGTAGCATGGGGATTCTCGAGTGCTCAGTTTACATCGTTAATTATGATTTTAGGTGGGTTAATTATTGCCCTGTTTTTTACGAAAGAAAAGCCGGTAAAAGCAGGAACAGGCAAGCAACCTGCGAAAAAGGCATAATCGTTGTAAAAATCGCAATCTCAAATCTCGTTGAATTTATCATCTATAATAAAAAAGGCAGCCGGGATGCGACTGCCTTGATATTTAAAATAAAAGTTATCCGTTAATACATATTTTCACGATTGTCGATGATGTCAGCCTGTTTGGTCATTTCAGCGACCCAGGCATTGTAGTAATTGGTTTTTGCCTGTTTAAGTAAACGATCACGAATGACGGCTTTTTCCACTGCATAATCAGATTCATCAACTTCACCGGCACTGATTCGTTTCAGAATGATATATTGGTTACCGATTTTTACCGGTGGAGAAACCTGTCCATTTTCCAGCGCCAGGACAGTCCCGATGATTAGATCTGAACGACTAATGCCTTTTAATGGTCGGTCTAAGGTTTGATTTTCATTGCGATTAAAAATAACGCCTTTATTTGCCTGGGCAATGGATTGAAGCGATGTACTTTCGTCTATCCGGGCTTGGATATTTTTGGCAATTTCTTTTAGATGGGCAGACCGTTTTGTGGTCAGGATACTCGCTTTCACAGCATCTGCCACTGCATCAACGGATTTATAATATTCCGGTGTTGCTTTGGTCAGCTTGAATACGACATAACCATTATCCGCACTCAATAATTCAGATATAGTCCCGACGGGATTATCACCAAAAGCAAATCGAACGGCTTTTTTAAACGAGCCAAATCCGGCAATATAAGGATTATCCTCATTCAGCGGACCGGTAGATTTAATCGCAATATTGTGACTGTCGGCTGCTGCTTCGAATCCGATATCGCCGGCATCGAAAGCAAACAGGCTGGCTGAAGAGCGGATGTTATCCAGTGTCTCCGGACCGGGATTTATTTTCAGTAGAATATGACGGGCTTTAACCTGTGTCTGTCCGTCCTGAACACGGCGGTCTTCAACTTTGATAATGTGATACCCGAAGGAGGTCAGAACCGGATCAGAGATTTCCCCTTTTTTCAATGAAAAGGCGGCGTCGCTAAAGGGTTTGACCATTTGGTCGCGGTCGAACCATCCCAGATCACCGCCATTGTTTTTCCCACTTGGATCTTCAGTATATTCCGTAGCGACCGTTTCAAACGCTTCACCTGCTTTAATTCTGCCTTTGAGTTCCGAAGCAAGATCAAATTTCAACGTTGAATCCAAAGCGGAAGGTTTCAATTCGAAATAGACATAATCCATTTCGCGGGTTTCCGGAACCAGATAATCTTTTACATGTTTTTTATAGTAAGTCCCAATTTCTGAATCAGTTACCTCAAAAGAATCGGAACTGACCAGTGAAAAGGGGAAAAAGAGGGTTTCAATCGTAAAAGGAACTTTGGTTTTGACATATTCATCATG
This sequence comes from uncultured bacterium, assembly GCA_964605705.1. Lineage (GTDB taxonomy): Bacteria > Fidelibacterota > UBA2242 > UBA2242 > UBA2242 > CAZSDW01. The sequence continues at coordinate 35,889 of CAZSDW010000016.1, read as the reverse complement.
AACAAGCTGATCGGGGATGATTGCTAAATTTTCCACCATAGAGCGGACTTTCTGAAAGGGCAGTGCGCCCCGCAGATATTGTTCGACACCAATCCATTCATTCCCCTGGGGATTGGTCAGCGCATTGTAATATTTTTGATAATCAAATTTTCCATCGGTCAGAAATACTTCCTGGTTCATGATGAACTCAGGTGGATATTGTAAGAGATAATCATATATTTCACTGTCGGTGGCTTGCAGCCCCAGACGTTTGACCTGTTTTGCAACCAGAGTTTCATGAATGAAAGACTGCCAGACCTGGTCCGAAATATTCTGAACGAGGCTCTCCGTAATCTCCTGTCCATTTTCCCGGTACTGGTCCAGCTGGTTTTGAATCATCTGGGAATATTGCATTCCTTCTAATTCAACCCCGTTAACGATACCGGCTTTTCCCTGCAGCTTCTTTTCTCTTGTGAACAGATCGGTAATATTTGCCCCGCCAACCAGACCTCCGATCGTCATACTCAGGAGAAACAGGACTAAGAGCGCCCATAATATCAAATGTGTATTGTCGCGTAATCGTTGCATCATTGCCATAGCTGTATTTAACCTCCTAATTTCATAATTACCCGTTTTTCAACGGACGTTAAATATAATGATTATTCAATGCGCAGGCAAACGCAAAGTAAGGGGAAAACGGCTTATTTTGGTTTGATTGGCATTCATTTGAATATTAAATGATTTATCGGGGAGGAAACGGTTAAAATTTACCCCAGATTTTTTCCTCAGAGCGGCGTTCCGGTACATACTGATCCTCAATTTTGCCATCATTCCACTCTTTGGAAACGTACAGACCGCAGAAACACTTGCCAAATTCTGCTACATCGGGTTCGCGATAGACACAGGGACAGATAATATCACGATCCCATTCGCGGTCGTTGGCTGCCAAACGACAGGGACACGCCATGTAGCCATAGCGTTTTTTATTGATCAAAAGCGATTCAAGCAGACGAAAGGTATGCTCGGTAAAGCGGTTGAAGTAATATCCTTTTGGTTCTTGAGTTTTTCGCATGATCTGGAATAGTTCCTCAGTATTCATAGCCCTAACGCCTCTTTCAATTTATCGGGTTTATAACCTTTGACGATTATATCGCCTATAATCACTGTCGGGAAAGATACCATTCCGGTTTTACCTTTGATCTCTCTTAAAACTGCGAATTTTTCAGATTCATCAAGCAAATCAACATCGATACAATCATACTCGATCTCATGATCAGCAAACCAGCGCTTGGTGTTCTGACAATATATACAGGTACTGAGGGCATACATTTGAACTTTTTTTTCCATTGACTCTCCATTTCGTTGAATAAAGAATAACAGAAATTGATGAGAATGGCAATACAAAATAAATGCAGTGATTGAAGACTGCTATCCGTCACTGTCTGAATCTCACAGCCTCAACAATAATCAACAGCAAATAGTCTCTTCTATTTAAGTTTTGCTTGTATGAATTTATCGAAATCCTTACATTTAACTTGTTATTAGGATATATGTAAGGAATATCAATATGAAAGCAACAATTACTTCCAAGGGTCAGGTGACTATTCCCAAGCCGGTGCGGGATTTCCTGAATATTGGTAAATCGGACCAAATTGACTTTACAATCACAAAATCAGGGAAAGTCATTGTTGAAGTGCCAAAACAGAGTGTTACCCGATTTGGCGGAATGCTTACTGCCTATAAGCTTGATAAGGCATTAAGTATTGAGCAGATGGACAAAATCATTCAGGAAGAATTGATCCGGAAGTTAAATCCATGATTGCCGTTGATACCAATATCCTGGTACGTTTTTTTATTCGGGACGACGAACGACAGTATCGGCAGACAGCCAAATTGTTACAAAATAGTGAAAATTCTAATGAATCAATATATGTATCCAATATAGTGCTGACAGAGTTGGTATGGGTGCTCAAGGGTGGCTATAAAGTCCCTAAATCTGATATAATCAAGACGCTCTCCGTTCTGTTGACAAACCAGTTGTTTGTGTTTGCTGATGCAAAATTGCTGCGGGATACACTGAGTAAATATCAGTCTGGAAACTGTGATTTTGCGGACTATCTGATTGCTTTGGATGGTATCAAAGAGCAAGCCCGAACAACCTTTACATTTGATAAACGTTGTGGAAGTGACAGTTTGTTCTCATTGCTTAGCTGAGAGTTTACCCAGTGTGACTGATCTGATCCGATTTATCAGAGATTATTGATTAGCAATAAAACTTACTCCTGGCAGGATTGAAGAACATTAAAAGTCGTAATTCAGCCCGGTTTTCAATTTTAGATATAAAAAGTAACTGGCGAGTCCGAATTCTTCTATTATATTATTCACAATGATATTCAATGAGTAAAATAATAAATCGGTTTTCGGAGGAGTAAATGAAGCATTGTCAAAGAACGCTTAAAAATATCGGAGTAAGGGTGATCATTCCCGGTATAGTTATCATTATTACTTTTTTCCAGATTAATTGCACATCGCGACCGGATTCCGGATTGCAGTTGAACGATCTTGAGTATTTTGAAACCCGTGGTCTTAATGTGCTGGTGTTCAGTAACTGGTACAATGCCAGTTTTGACGATTCAAAAATAGCCGGCGTGGAATTAATTCACCACGAAGTCCGTACAGCGACCAATGGGGATGTCCGTTTGAGCCCAACACCGGGGCAGTGGGATCCTATCCCGGATTTTATCAAGCGGGAAGTTGACCGGAAAAACAACAGCATTGAAGCCTTCCTGAAGTACCCTGAATATGATTTTCAGTATATGATAAGAGCCGTAGCCCGGGACGGCGGCATTTATTTGAGTGTCAATCTGGAAAAACCGCTTCCTGAAGTTTTGGAAGGCAAAGCCGGTTTCAATTTTGAATTTTTGCCCGCTGCCTATTTTGAAAAAGCCTATTTGATGGACGGAAAATCCGGAACATTTCCGCTGTATCCGGCTGGACCGATGACCGTTGAGGAATCCGGAATTGTCGAGTCGAAACCGATTGCCGAAGGGAAAAAACTGGTTCTGGCGCCTGAAGATCCCGAACGCCATGTCACTATTCAGGCAAAGGACTGTATTTTGAGTATGTATGACGGACGGAATAAAGCGCAAAATGGCTGGTACGTTATTCGAAGTCTGGTTCCAGCCGGGAAAACAGGCAAAGTAATCGAGTGGTATCTTACGGCGACGACTATTCCCGGTTGGATTCGCCCGCCGGTAATCGCCTATTCCCAACTAGGCTATCATCCTGACCAGGAGAAGATTGCGGTTATTGAATTTGATAAAAACGATAAATCGAAACCCACCGCCCGGCTGTTACAGGTAAGGGAAGATGGTGAATACATCGAAAAATATTCGGGAAGCCTGGAGAACTGGGGACCATATTTTCGATATCACTACAGCAAATTTGATTTTAGTTCCGTGAAAGATCCCGGTCTGTATGTGATTGAATATAACGGACAACGGACTGAAGCATTCCGGATTGGAACGGATATTTATGTAAATGCCTGGAATCCGACCCTGGATGTCTATTTTCCGGTCCAGATGGACCACATGTTTGTGAATGAAGCCTATCGGGTATGGCACGGCGCCGCCCATCTCGACGATGCTCTGCAGGCACCGGTTGACCATAAACATTTCGATCTCTACGCCCAGGGACCGACAACAGATTCACCTTTTAAACCGGGTGAACATATTCTCGGACTGAATGTCGGTGGCTGGTTCGATGCCGGGGATTATGATATTCGGACGCCGACCCAATATCACACGGTTTCAACATTGGTCCAGGTCTGGGAGAATTTTGGTATTGAGCGGGATGAAACATTGATTGATCAGAAAGAACGTTATGTGGATATTCACCATCCCGATGGAATCCCGGATGTTTTGCAGCAAATCGAACAGGGCACGCTGGCGCTTATTGCTCAGCATCGGTCGGTCGGGCATGCAATTCCCGGGATTATTGTTCCGGATTTGTCACAATATACTCACCTTGGGGATGCTCTGACTATGACGGATAATCTGGTCTATGATCCGGCGATGAAATATCAGGAATCGGATGGATTCAGGAGCGGAAAGTTTGATGACCGCTGGGCATTTACCAGTAAATCGACAGCCCTGAATTATGGCTCATGTGCCGCACTGGCAGCCGCTAGCCGTGCATTAAAGGATTACAATGATACACTGGCTGAAGAATGCCTTAAAACTGCCGAAAAAGTCTGGGAAGATGAGCATGATACTGACCCGAAAATTTTCCAAGTCGGCAATACAACCGGTGGGCGGCTGCAAATGGAGGAACTGAAAGCAGCTGTCGAATTATTGATTACGACCGGAGACATGGAATATATCAACAAAATCAAGGAGCTCTTCCCAATTATCGAAACAGGATTTGCCTTTAATGCAGGAATGGCAGTCCGGGCAATACCATACATGGATGAATCGTATAAGGAGAAACTGAAAGCGTTGGTCAAAACGTACAAGACTCAGACCGATTCGATCACACTGCAAAATCCCTATGGAGTGCCAATTTCGACCGGCGGCTGGGCTGGCAGCAGCTGGGCAGTCGGTTTTGGAATTACCAATTATTACCTTCATAAAGCCTTTCCAGATATCATTGATCCTGAGACAGTTTATCGGGGATTGAACTATATTTACGGATGTCATCCCGGATCGAACATCTCGTTTGTATCGGGAGTTGGAACTCACTCCAAGCGGGTGGCTTACGGAAACAACCGGGCAGATTATTCCTTTATCGCCGGCGGGATTGTGCCCGGCGTCCTGATCCTGAAACCAGATTTTCCGGAGAACAAAGAAGATTGGCCATTCCTCTGGGGTGAAAACGAGTATGTAGTTGGCGGTGCATCCAGCTATATTTTTCTGGTGAATGCTGTAAATGACCTATTGAATGAAAGCAAATAATAGGCAGATTTCTTCAGTGTCTTTTAATCTGTTGATCTTGAAAAATATTTTTCATTGTCAGTATTTCTGAAATGTATTAGCTTTACCCAAGTTGTGAAGAAACAGGATATTGTTTTTTCGGGGTAAATGCTATTAATATTGAAAGGAGCAGGTATGTTGATGAAAATTGTTCGTATTGTATCGGCAAGTTCATTAATTGGATTGTTGCTGTTGGTTATGTCCTGTGCATTTTTTGAAAGACCGGACGTACCGGGAGATTTTACAGCGACTTATAATGCCGAGGATGATTATGTCGAGCTGCATTGGGATCACGCTACCGGCGTTTCTCATTATGAAATTTACCGGGGTGACAATGAAGACCCGGAAACTTTCGAAGAGATTGGTGATAACGATGAAGCCTGGTATGATGATTTTAATTATACTTATTTTGAACGCTTTTATGCTATCAAAGCAGAAAATAATTTCGGCACAAGCGATTTCAGTGAGGTTGTTGAGGCGAATATCCCTGATCATGATAAATATGAACCCAATAATGATCTGACTTCGGCTGCTTTGATTACTCTAACCTTTGATGAAGAGAACAGTCAGCATTTATCGATTTTACCGGCGGGAGACATCGATTGTATCAAATTTTCTGCATCACCAACTTACGGCTATAGTATTTCTATCCCCTCCAGCAATCTGTCCGTCCAAAATATACAGATGTTCCTGTATGATGAAAGCGGAAATTTAGTCGAAACCGGTATTGCCGGGGATAACACGGCTTCACAGATTTTCGAATGGCAACCCAGTCAGGCTGGCAATTATATCCTTAAAATTCAGAGTAGTGATGCAAGCAGTGCCGGATATTACACGCTTTTTATACATCCCTGGACTTAGACGATAAGTTGATTTTATCTTCCGAAAATCATTTAAAAAGAGAGATATGTGTATCTCTCTTTTTTGTTTCAGACGGTATTGAATCTTCCTTGTAAATTTACATGAATGTAAATTCCATTGTCATGCAACCCTAAATAAAATCTTGTATCAATAGAAGTAGGTTATAAACTTATAGTATGAATATTTTGGAGAGGTAAAATGTCGGATTTTCAATATGATCTAATTATCGTTGGAGCCGGACCCGGCGGATATGTTGCCGCAATCCGGGCGTCTCAACTTGGGTTGAAAACAGTCATAGTTGAAAAGGATAAACCGGGTGGTGTCTGTCTGAACTGGGGCTGTATTCCATCGAAATCATTGATCAGTCAGGCACAGAAATTTTCGTATCTCGATGATCTGAAGAAAATGGGAATTCAGGTTGATACGAGCAATTTTAATTATGGGAATGTTTATAAAAAGTCCCGAATCGCGGCGACCAAATTATCAAAAGGTGTGGAATTTCTCCTGAAAAAAAACGGCATCGAGTTGATTCAGGGAAATGCCAAACTCAGTGGGGCTAATGAAATCACAGTGAATAATGGGCAGAAAGTTACTGCGAAAAATATCCTGATTGCCACCGGCTCTCGACCGCGAGTTATCAAAGGATTCGAATTTGATGAAAAGGACATTTTATCTTCAACTGGTATTTTAAGTCTTGAATCCTTGCCAAAAAGTATGCTGATTCTGGGCGCCGGCGCTATTGGAGTTGAGTTTGCTTATATACTGAATTCTTTCGGTGTAGCAGTCCATCTGGTTGAAATGATGGATCAGATTCTGCCTTTGGAAGACGGTGAAACGGCAGATGTTGTTGCCCGATCATTTAAACGCAAAAAAGTGAATATGTACACCTCGACCGTGGCGCTCCGCTGTGAAAAAGTTGGAGATATATATAATGTTGTTCTCAGGCAGGCTGATGCGGAGAAGACCGTCATTGTGGATAAGATTTTGGTTGCCGTCGGTCGCACGCCGAACTCCGAAGGTTTGGGGTTGGAAGAACTTGGAATAAAAACCGACCGAGGTTTTATTGAAGTTGGTGATTTCTATCAGACAAACGTTCCATCGATTTTCGCTATCGGTGATGTTATTGATACACCGCTCCTGGCACACGTTGCATCAAAAGAGGGTGAAATTGCGGTGGAATATATGGCTGGTCATAATCCGGAAGTTAGCATTGATCCGATGACCATCCCGGGTGCTACCTATTGTGAACCACAGGTTGCCAGTTTTGGATTGACGGAGAAAAAAGCAACTGAGCAGGGGATTGATTTTGGGAAGTATGTATTTCCATATCGTGGCGCCGGGAAGTCGGTCGCTATTGATGAGCCCGATGGATTAGTAAAAATTATTTATCGTTCTGAGACAAAGGAAATTCTCGGAGCGCACATTGCCGGAAAAGATGCGACCGAACTGATCCATGAGATTTTACTGGCGAAGCGATCCGAGCTGCTGCCGAAGGATATCGCCAAAACCATTCATGCTCATCCGACACTGGCGGAAGCAGTCATGGAGGCTGCTCGGGGAGTCGAAGGCTGGGCGATTCATGTGTAGAGTGGGGAAAAATGGAATATTGAAGTAATGGAGTGTTGGAGTATTGGAGTACTGGTCTCCTTAGCGGTCATATAGGTTATAATAAAACACTGATTGAGTGTTTCGCTTCTTCATAGTATATTCTGGTGATGATTTTTAAAAAGGAAATTTTATGAAAATTCTTGTAACCGGTGGCGCCGGATATATCGGCAGCCATACTTGTGTCGAACTCCTGGAAAATGATATCGACGTGGTGGTCATTGATAATTTGTCCAACAGCAGTGAAGAATCGCTGAAACGGGTTCAGGAAATAACGGGTAAATCACTAAAATTCTATCAAGTGGATTTGCTCGATAAAGCAGCCGTTACTTCAGTTTTCAAAGATCATAAATTCGATGCGATTATCCATTTTGCGGGATTGAAAGCCGTGGGTGAATCCGTCACAATTCCATTAAAATATTATCATAATAACATCACTGGAACGCTAAATCTCTGCGATGTCATGTCAGAATTTGACATTTGTACCATCATATTCAGCTCCTCAGCGACTGTCTATGGCGAACCGGCAACCGTTCCGATCACAGAGGAATTCCCGACCTCTGCTTTCAATCCTTATGGACGGACAAAGCTGTTTATTGAAGAGATTTTGAAAGATCTTTATGTTTCGGATAATCGCTGGAATGTCGTACTGCTGCGCTATTTTAATCCAGTGGGTGCTCACGAAAGCGGGAGAATTGGGGAAGACCCGAAAGGACTACCAAATAATCTGATGCCCTTTGTCAGCCAGGTCGCCGTTGGAAAATTGAAGCAACTTTCAATATTTGGTAATGACTATCCGACGCCCGATGGCACCGGAATCCGTGATTATATTCATGTGGTTGATCTGGCGAAAGGACATGTTAATGCCCTTCGACACCTAATTGATAAAAAGGGTGTTCATATCTACAATTTAGGTGCCGGCAGGGGATACAGTGTTATGGAAATGATTGCCGCATTTGAAAAAGCCTCGGGTCGAAAGATAAATTACCGGGTTACCCACCGCAGACCCGGTGATATCGCGATATGTTTTGCTGATTCATCGAAAGCATTGAATGATCTGGGCTGGAAAACCGAGCGCGGTATCAATGAAATGTGTGTCGATGCCTGGCGCTGGCAATCCCGGAATCCAAATGGATTTGAATAACTTACATTTTTAATTGTGAATTAAACTTTCCAGAATTTCTTGTCGCCACTCGCCTGATTCTGTATCATAAGCGCCAAATCCGGAACAGAATTCCCAGTACGCCCAGCTGAAACCATGAATTTTACACTGCTTAACGACATTGCGGGTCCAGGCAATTCGTGAGTCCAAATCGACGCGACTATAAGCGCCAAATTCATCGATTGATACCGGGCGGTTCAATGAATCTGCCCACTGTTCAATTTTATCAAATTGAGCGCTCATATCGGCTAACTGATTTTCAGTTTCGGACCAAGTCGTACCCAGCCATGCATCACTACCTGGTTGCCATTCGGCACCCTGATGGGTAAACTTGTAAGGTTCATAATAGTGAATTGAGACGACAATATTTCGATCGTCTTCGGGCAGTATCAGTTTTTCCATTTTCCAGATACCACCCCAGTCCGCCGTGTCGATTATAATAGTACGGTCTGGATTTTCGACCCGGATGATTTTGATTGCTTCCGGGATGAATTCATTCCACAATTCCGGCGTCAGTTCAAAATGGGGTTCATTCAATGGTTCGAAAATCAACGTATTGGGATATTTTTTAAAATGAGTACTGATCTGTTTCCAGATACCCAGCAGCCGATCTTTGTGATCTTCGGGTTGTGTGAATATTTCATCGTAGTTTTGCATATTAATAATAACCATCAGTTTTTCTGCCAGGGCAAGATCGACGACATGTTCGACTCTTGTCAGGAATTCTGGTGAAATGGTGTAAGGACTCTCAATCTCGGAGTGGGCTGACCAGCGGATCGGGATGCGAACCGAATTGAAACCGGCTGATTTAATTATTGAAAAATAATCATCATCAATAGTTACACCCCAGGCGCCTTCGGTGGGAGCTTCCAGTGCATTTCCGATATTAATGCCGGGAGACAATCGGGCATTGATTACAAAAGGATCGGCAGTTACAGATGGCTGACATCCAACATGCAGAAGGAGAAGGGTAAATATTAAAATTGGTGCAAAATAGTATTTCATCAAATCCTCAAATTCCTATAAAAAATTGCATCAAAGATAACATTATTTGAAAATAAGTCAAATTGACTTAATGATTATTTTTTTTGACAAATGGTAATTTATTGACTGTTTATTGAGGAGAAATCGGCAATTTATTTGCATTATTTTACCCGGCTATTAAATTCGAAAACGTTTACGATTATATAGTGAGGGGCAGTGATTTGATCAATTTCAAGAAAGCACCGATTTTTTGGATTATCCTGTTGATATCCATAAGTTCATTCGTTTTTATTCTATTTTCAAAGGGGTCCGACGATTTAAAAAAAACAAGCGGAAAAAATCAATCCGGGTCATATCGATTCATTCCGGCAGATGATCCGTATATTCAATATATTTTTGGCTACAACGCAGAGCATTGCAGCCAGATTTTACAAAATATTTTTTAAAAATAGAGTTTCACACAACGGGTAAATTAATTGTATTTCACTGACATTTGATTTTTACTTGCTATTTCTAAAAATACCTTTAAATTCAAATTCGAAAACGATTTCGCTATGTTACGGGGCGATGAATTTTTCTAAGGACAAGTGAAGGAGAGCACTCAATCTGTTCCGGCTTAGAAAAGTGATTTATTACGGCTAAATCGCCCGGGTAAATCGATTCGATTTGGGGAAAATGACCACTCTCAAAGATATTGCTAAAACTGCCAATTGCTCACTGGCTACAGCATCAAAGGCAATTAACGGGAAACTTGATATCAGTGAAAGTACCCGGCAGCGCATCCTGAAAATTGCTGAAGAATACAATTTTACGCCGAATGCATTTGGGAAGGGTTTAAAAAAACAGAAAACGGAAAATATCGGTGTAATATTCTGTCGCGAATTTCAACCGTTATCATCCAATCCGTTTTATTCCAGAGTCCTTGAAGGAATTGAAGCCGAACTGGCAATCAACAATTACAATCTGGTTCTGCATTTACTGCCTGAAGTATATCGCGGAGAATATCCCAAGATGCTGCGGGAACGCAATGTGGATGGAGTCGTGCTGGTCGGTGTCCTGCAGGAAGCCTTCATCGAACATCTGAAGACAGAAAAAATTCCGACGATTTTAATCGATCCTAAAATCATTACCGAAGAATTCAGTCAGGTTTTAATTGATAATGAACATGGCGGCTACCTGGCGACACGTTACCTGATTGAACATGGACACAAGCGTATCGCTTTTATCTCCGGAGATCTGGATCGGGAAAGTTTTCGACTTCGCTTCACAGGATATCAGAAGGCGATGAAATCGAACGGTTTGAAAATAAATGATAATTACATCCAGACTGGCGGGCTTGAAAACGGATATGATCATGTTGATGTACTGTTAAAACTTGAACAGCGACCAACGGCTATATTTGCAGCGAATGATATCAATGCAATCTACGGTTCTCAGGCTATCACGGATCATCAGTTACGGATACCGGATGATATCAGTATTGTCGGTTTTGATGACATCGAGATGGCAAAAATGGTGACACCGCCTTTGACGACGGTACGGGTTTACAAAGAGGAAATGGGTTCCATTGCCGTCAGGAAGCTTTTGGGCATTATCAATAAAAGTGAAAAACTGGTTACGGCAGTAATACCAATTCGGATTATAGAACGGGGATCGGTAAAATCGCTGACAGAAAGTGATTTTACCGAATCAAGGTAGTTGACTGAAATTGTGTAGGGAGATGTTGTTATCTTAGTAATGATAATGATATTAGAAATGAGTGGGACAAAATTTTAGGAGAAACGGGTATGATGAGTAAAACGAAATACCGTTTGTTGCTTTTGGTTCTCATTATTTTTCAGGTTGCATTTGCAAGCACAACCGGAAAAATAACCGGTAAAGTAGTTGATAAGGAAACCGGTGAACCGCTGTTGGGAGTCAATGTGATTTTGGAGGGCGGAGGCGGCTATGGTGCCGCAACCAACGCCGATGGTTTTTATGTAATTCTTAATGTTCCTCCCGGCGTGTACAAACTCAAGACAGCCATGATCGGTTATACCATTGTCACCGAATTAGGGATTGAGGTGTACATTGATCAGACCACTACGGTGGACTTTGAACTGGGGCGATCCGTCATTCAGGGTGAAGAAGTTGTTGTTACAACCAAGCGGAACATTGTGCACAAGGATGTATCGACCAGTGTTCTATCTGTCGATGCTGAAGAGATCGAGACGTCCATTCATACCAGCGTTGAAAACATCATTGGTGAACAGGCTGGTATCGAAGGATTGCGTGTTCGCGGTGGTGAAGTTGATGAGACTGCTTTTATGATTGATGGCGTGACCTCAAGGAATCCAAGGAATAATGAGCCGATTGCGGGTGTCGCATTGAGCGGTATTCAGAGCATTAATGTCAAACGGGGCGGTTTTGAAGCGGAATATGGACAGGTTCGCGGTGGAATTGTCAATGTTATCACCAGGGAGGGAAGCATTAATAAATACACCGGTACCGTTACAATTGATTACAATCCGCCTGAACCGGATTACTGGGATTCCAGTCCCTTTTCCTATGATTCATATTTCAACAGACCCTATTTTGATGATGAAGTTGCCTGGACAGGTACCGCCGCAAATTGGCCTGAATATTTAATAAATCAGTATCCCCAATTTGAAGGCTGGGACAAGGTATCGGAAAATTCACTGAAAGATGATGATCCCAATAATGATGTTACGCCGCTGGGAGCCCAGTTATTAGAAGGTTGGCGGCGCAGGAAGGAGCCAGTAACAAATATTCCCGACGCCACGGTTGATGCGGGATTTGGCGGACCGGTACCGATGATCAGTGAGCAACTGGGAAATCTCCGGTTTTTTGCTACTTATAAACGTGACCGGCGAGCCCTGCTTGTTCCGCTTTCAACAGATGATTATACCGAAAATAATTTCCGGATCAAACTGACGAGTAATATTTCCGATAATATGAAACTCGATGTGTCTCTTATGAGCGGTAATAACTATTATAATGCGCAGAACTGGTCTTATCAATATTACATCGATTCCGAAACCGAGGTTGCTGGTGAGGTTGATGAAAGGGCATTGTTCGGTACTGGTTATTACAGTATATCTGATCAGAAATATGATCTTTTTTCGGCGACATTGAACCATACACTGAGCAATAAATCATTTTATAAAGTAAGCCTCTCGAGAGTTCATACCCGATATCGGACCCATCCACCGGCAATGCGGGATACATCCAGAGTGTATGATATTGTTCCCGAATTTCAGGCAGTTGACGAGGCTCCCTTTAACTGGTGGCCAGAGCTAACTCCTTACTCAAATGAACCCTATACCTTTAATTATGGTGGTCATGTAACACGCCAGAGAGATACCAGTGACGTTTACACCTATGGATTAAAAGCAGATTATACCAGTCAGATCAATAATACCAACCAGATAAAAACCGGTATTGACATTCAGTTAAGTCGTTCGGATCTGTCTTATGGTGAAATTCAAATGAGCACCAAAAGCCAGTATGTCAGTTATACGGAACGGAAAGACCGACCGATCCAGGCTGCCTGGTATATTCAAGATAAACTGGAGACAAAAGGATTTGTATTAAATGTCGGATTAAGGGCTGATCTTTATACTCCCAATACGGAATGGTGGAACCCGACTGATCCTTTTGATGATTTTTATTCGGCAAAATATAATGATGCCGGTGCCGATACCCTTTATGAAAAATCGAAGGCAAAACTTAACCTGACCTGGAGCCCGCGATTTGGAATATCTCATCCGATTACGGAAACATCGAAGTTGTTTTTCAATTACGGACATTTTAATCAACTACCCGCCTATGAGGATATCTTCAGGTTGGTTCGGGCTGATTCACGAGTTTTGACCCAGATCGGAAGTACCGATTTAATTCCTGCTAAAACTGTGGCTTATGAATTAGGTCTGGATAAGTCCATTGCGGATCAGTATTTATTACGGATCAGTGCCTATTACCGGGATATTACCGATCAAAATACGACAACCCGTTATATTGGCATCAGTGGTGTGGATTATCAGCTGGCAACCAACAATTCATTTGAAGATATTCGGGGTCTGGAAATCAGTCTCAGTAAAGATCGGGGAAAATGGTTTACGATGCTGGCAAATTATACCTATCAGGCTAATTCCGATGGAGAGTACGGCAGGGGTGAAATATATGAGGATCCTTCGAGGCAACAGGATTATGACAAGGATACTCAGGAGCGTTATCAGAACCGACCAATTCCACAACCCTATGCCCGCGTCAATATGAGTTTACACACGCCGAATACTTTTGGGCCAAAAATTCTTGGCACCTATCTTCTGGGCGGCTGGGAATTGACCTCGTACTATGACTGGAAGGCGGTTGGTCATACAACCCGTAATCCGAATAATGTTTCCGGAATTGTCAATAATGTGGAGACCCCGGAGTTCGTAAACCTGGATTTGAAACTCAGTAAAAGATTTGAGTTCAAAAATGTGAATATTTATATCTTTTCCAATGTTTTCAATGCTTTTAATATCCGCCGATTGGCGATGCATTTTGGTGATCCTGCCGGGCTTTATGGTGATGGTGATGCCTACTGGAGTTCCTTGCATCTGCCGGAAAGTGAAGCCTATGATAATATTCCGGGGAACGACAAATATGGTGATTTCCGGGAACCCGGTGTAGAATATCAACCAATGAGAAGGATTAGCTCAATTGATGACAATTCTGATCCTGGTCTTGATAATATCATTTATTATGAGATCGAAGAGACATGTTATAAAGAGTATGTCGATGGTGCCTGGGTACCCGTCGATGGAATGGTTCTCTGGGAGAAGGTGGATAACGAATGGATTAATATTCCGTATGTAGAGTTAGATGAATTGTCTGAATATGATGAAAATGGCAATATTATCCATGAGTATAAATGGACCATGGAAAATGGCAGTCGGATCGACAAAATCCTGGATGATAAAGCCTATATCGATATGCCGAATGAATCATGTTTTAATTTTCTGAATCCCCGGAATATTACCTTCGGGATCAAGATATCATTTAATCTTTAAACAGGAGAATGATTTTGATAATGAAGAATATAAACATTAAAACACTATTATTACTGATTATTCCCTTGCTTTCATCCTTTGCTGTTCTGGCTCAGACCGCCGGAGACGTGCGTTGGGTCAATGCCGGGCAACTGCATGAATGGGTTTCAGAACAGGGCGTAGCCTGCGAAGCCGGCAGAATTAATCTCTGTAATCAGGATCTGTTATGGCCCGCGGAATACGGCAGAAACATGCGTAATGGAGAATCCCGAAGTCTGGCGATCGGAGTGCACAGTTATGACGATCCTGAAATGCAGACCAATTATACTTATAAAGTCATCCAGGGAGGACCTATTTATGATGCCTTCCAGGAGAGTGAATTTTTTAATAATGTTCTGATTCAGTACGGACAGTTTGAAACACCGCGAGTGTACGTCAATAATACCCCGAATCACTACCTTGAGGGATTCGATGATAACGACGAAATCGATTCTGATATGCACCCGGTCCGCAAGGTTTTAAATGAGATGAATTCCCAGATTGGAATAAACATCAAACGGGAAGTATTCGGATATAGTAATCCGGATATAGATGATGTCATTTTTCATGATTATGTATTTACCAACAATGGCATTATTAATGAAAATGGGGAAACCAATCCGGTTACCCTTAATGATGTCTATTTTACATTGATTGATCGATTGGCGTTTGCCGGTGAAGGCAATCCGGGAACCGACTATCTGTCTGGCTTTGCTCACTGGGAATCAACCTGGGGAAACAGTAATATTTTCCAATATTTTAATTCCAATAAGCCGTTGGATGCAACTCATCCTGATCTAAGGGGATATTACTGTTATTATGGACCATTTTCCGGCAGCGATCTGACTGAAGATGAACAGTGGGGACTTCCTGACCATCAACCGGAACAGAATGGCAGCGATCCCCGCTATTGCCGTATGGCAGCCGCTAACTACACCGCCCGGATTGTCCTGCATGCCGATGCGGATGTAGATGATGAAAGTGATGATCCAGGGCAACCTTCCCAATACCCGTGGTTTGATTCTGATTACGGTACTATGCGCGATATAAATCCGTATAATGCGAACCTGATGGCAGCAAAATATGATGTGATGAGTGGTGGGAGCAATGGGCATCCCGGTATTTCGCATTTGGAATTTATGGAGCAGAATGGCTTGACCATGCCGGAAAACGTTCCCGGCTGGATTGGCGGTACAGTCCAGGCATTCAGTTTTGGTCCATATACTATGGCGCCGGGTGATGATATTCATATTGTTATGGCAGATATTGTCAATGGCTTAAGCCGTGAGAAGAATCGGGAAGTAGCCTATAACTGGTATCAATATTATGGAGCAACCGGACTAAATCCAACCTTGGAATTACCTGTTGGCGGTACAACTACCGATCACAATGCTTATAAAAAAGCCTGGGTAGAAACCTGTCTGGATTCCGTAAAAAAATCCTTTGACGCGACGCTCAACGCTTATGCGGACGGCGCCTGGGATATCGAAGCGACTCCGCCGCCGGCTGAAGAATTTTTTGTCAATTCCGGAGGCGCAAATATTACACTGGAATGGAGTGTGAATGCTGAAAGTTTTCCCGGATTTGACGGATATGAGATATACCGCTCAAGAAATACAATTGCGAACGAATTTACTAAATACGTTAAAATTTTAGATTGTTCAGCGTCAGATATAGATCAGAAGACCCAATTAAATGGAGGTACCAGAATATTTTACGATATTCCCGATTCGACGATATCCAATTCCGATCTGTCAATTACACGGGGATTTGATTACTATTATTATCTCCGTTCCAAAGCGACAGGCACCGGTGGGGAAACACTGTATTCCGGTATATTTTATAATATGTGCGGTACGATTGAAGGCGCCAGACTCTTAAGACCCCCGGTAATGGATAATCTTGACAGTATCGTTGTTGTTCCGAATCCTTATGTCATTACTAACCGAACTAACCAGTTCGGAGAGGAGAATCTTTATGACCAGATCGCTTTCTACAATTTACCGCCGATTTGTACCATTAAGGTTTATACTGAAAGAGGCGATATGATCTGGAAAAAGGAACATACGAATACAGCAGGCGATGATTCCTGGGATCAGGTTACATCCTCAATGATGACAGTCGTCAGTGGTGTTTACATTGTCCTCTTTGAGACACCGGAAGGAAAGTCAACTTATCGAAAAATAATTATAATCAGGTAATAAACAGGAGATATTATGTTTAACAAATATAAAATTTTGCTCAGGATTTGTACCATTACTCTTGTTTTTACATCGATAATTCATTCTGAAAACATCAAATATGGTCAATCCGGATTTCAATTCATGAGCGTGACCTCTGACGCCAAAGCGGCGGCGATGGGTGAATCGGTAACTGCTATTGATATGAATTCGAGCTCGGTATTTTTTAATCCAGCCTGCCTGGCAAACATGAACAAGATTATAGACATTACACTGAGTCAGAATAGCTGGATTGCCGGCATAACTCATAATAATATCAGTTTTTCGTTTAATCCTTTCGATGGAAAATTTGGTACAATCGGAATTAGTTACCGGGGAATTGATTATGGTGATGATATCCAGGGAGCTGCAGTTTCCGCCAATGATCCACGGGGCTATATCCTGACTGATATGTTAGTTCCCACAGCGAATTCAATGGGAATTTCCTATGCAAAACGCTTGACTGATAGATTTGCAGTTGGTGGACAATTCAAGCAGGTGATCCAGGACTTTGGAGATATGAAGATTACTGCCAATACAACCACGGATTCGACCACGATTGTCAATTATTGCGGTAATCCCTTTGCGCTGGACTTTGGGACAATATTTAAAACCAATATCGAAAGCCTCCAGTTTGGTATGTCGGTCAGGAATTTCTCACAGGAGGTTCAGTACGAAAATGAAGGTTTCCAATTGCCCCTGGTCTTTACCATGGGAATCTCTGCCGATGTGGTTGACTTTACAAAATTCAGCGATATCCATTCGCTGGTTGTAAACATCGATGCATCCCATTATCGCGCGAGACCTGAACAATTGAAAATCGGGATTGAATATACATTGATGAATATGTTGTCGTTACGAACCGGATATATCAGCAATTCGCAGGAATATAATTTCACTTTCGGTGTGGGTGTATCAAAACTGGGATTCAGTTTTGATTATGCCTTCATCCCATTTGACTCCTTCGATTCTGTTCAGATGATGACTCTAAGATTTAATATATAAATGCTCAGGAGGATAGAAGAATGAAATTAATATCGAATAGCAAATATATAATTCTGCTTATTACTGTTTTATCCATGTTATCGTGCGATGATCTTGCTCCTTTTCAGGATGACGAAATCATTACCGGCTGGGAGTATATGCAGGATAAAACTGAGGGTTCTCCATTAGTGACAATTAGCGATGTCCTTCCTCATGGAACAGAAGCCGAAACAGCACCCATATTGACAATAATTGGTGAAAATTTTCAGGCAAATACAGATTCTGTCAGAGTCTTTTTTAATTCCGTCGAAGTGACACTTATATCGGCTACTGAAACAGAAATCCAGTGTTATCGCCCGAGCAATAGCGGTGATTTGACCTTAAAAGTTGCCTGTCATGATCGAATCAATGTTGCGCATTACGATCTGAATATCGCGACAGTTGTATCCGATTTTGGTATATTTGCCAATGGAGAAGTCATCAGCGATATCACGATTGATTCGGATAACAATCTGTATGCAGCCTTAGCCGCTGATTTACAAAAAATTGTCAAATTTGAATATCCCAGTGAAATCAGGTCTGCCTGGGAGGCTTCTTTGTATGACACTGAAGGTTTTTTCGAACCCACCGAAATCAGGATAAATCCCAGCGGTGGTATCACCTATGTCGCCAATGATAATTATGTTCTGCGCACCGGTGCTGATGGCAGTTCTTATCTGAGTAATCGTGTTGATACGCTGGCAAATGCGATTACGCCGGTTGCTTTTGATTTTGCCGACAATGGTGATATATATTTCGGTGGTGGTAACAACGATGCGATTCACAGAGTTGTTTATGATATTCCGGACAGTGTCGTTTTTTACGATGATTTTTATAAGAACTACACAATCAACTCTATCCGTGTTTATAATGGATACATCTATTTTGTTGCCAAACTCCGTGCCGGGAAAGCGGGTGCTTATGGGGTTTACAGGAATGAAATTTTGCCGGACGGATCACCTGGACCGGAAGAACTTGTCCTGAACTGGGAAAGCGTCAGAGATAGTGTTGATTACGAATTAAATGACATTACTTTTTCGGAAACCGGTGTTCTGTATCTTGGTACCAGTGATCCACATGAACCTCTGAAGAAAGTCGTCAGTGGAGAAGTAATGGGTGTATTTTATGACATTATATCGTCGCCGATTAATAAAATGGAGTGGGGAACCGACAAGTATCTGTACATTTTATCCAATGTAGGTGCTACTGTTGGAGATGGATGTATTGTTCAGGTTGTGAATGTTAATGAATTAAGTGCTCCCTATTACGGTAGAGAATAAACGATTCCGGGACGGATCTTACATGAGAATTGATGAGTGGTAAAATAGCGAGTTGAATAATCTGTACCAAGTAACAATATTAACCGGTTAAAAGCAATCTGTTTCTTCCAGAATTGTCAGGATCCGGAGATTGTTATTTTTAAAATTAAGTGATTGAATAGTTAAGGAGAAATTTTAGGATGCGGCTGAACATCATTGATATATTGATAATTGTTTTGTATCTGGCTTCCACGGTTGTGATTGGTCTGGTGCTGAAAAAAAAGGCACAGGCAAACAAAAAAGCCTATTTGCTGGGTGGTAATAAATTGCCCTGGTATATGCTTGGTTTGTCAAACGCTTCTGGTATGTTTGATATATCGGGTACGATGTGGCTGGTGACGCTGACCTTCGTCTATGGATTGAAATGTATCTGGATTCCATGGCTCTGGCCGGTATTCAATCAGATATTTTTGATGGTTTATCTGTCTGCCTGGCTGCGTCGCTCAAATGTAACCACCGGGGCTGAGTGGATTGGAACCCGGTTTGGGAAAGAATCAGGCGCGGCTCTGTCCCACAAAGTCGTCATCGTGTTCGCATTAATCAGCTGCCTGGGATTCCTGGCGTACGGTTTTGTGGGGCTGGGAAAGTTTATGGAAATTTTTATCCCATGGGAAGTTGTATCCAGGTATGTCCCGTTTGATGTCCCAATTCAATATGTGCCGCATCTCTATGGGATAGTGTTTACGGCTTTCAGCGTTTTTTACACAATTCTCGGCGGAATGGTGAGTATTGTCTGGGCGGACGTAATGCAATATGTCATTATGGCGATTTCATCGATCATGATCGGTATTATTGCGATGAATGCACTGGCAGCCCACCCACTGGTAGTACCGGATGGCTGGATGAATCCGTTCTTTAGTCTGCGGTTGAATTTGGACTGGTCCAATATTATTCATGAAGTCAATGATAAAATTGCCAGCGATGGCTATTCGCTCTTTTCGATCTTTTTTATGATGATGCTGTTCAAAGGGATTCTGGTCAGTGCCGCTGGTCCGGCGCCCAATTACGATATGCAGAAAATCCTGGCGACCAAATCTCCCAAAGAAGCCGCCAAGATGAGTGGTTTTGTTTCGGTGATTCTGAATCCAATTCGCTATATCATGATCACCGGCTTTGCGGTTCTGGGGCTTATTTACTTTGATAAACTCGATCTCTTTGTCGGCGGTCGGTTGGATTTTGAACAGATTTTGCCTTCAGCTATCAATGAGTTTGTGCCGATTGGTTTCACTGGCTTGATGCTGGCGGGATTATTAGCAGCGTTTATCGGTACCTTTGCTGGGACATTGAATGCCGCCCAGGCGTACATCGTCAATGACATTTACCTGAAATATATCAAGCCCAAAGCCTCGAACCGGCAGGTTTCATTAATCACCTATATTACGGGGATTACTGTCGTTGTGATCAGTATTATCTTCGGAATATTTGCACTGGATATAAACAGTATCCTGCAGTGGATCGTATCGGCTTTGTGGGGCAGTTATATCGTTTCCAATGTTCTCAAATGGTACTGGTGGCGTTTCAACGGGCATGGATATTTCTGGGGCATGGTCAGTGGAATTGTTCCGGCATTGATATTCCCGAAGATATTTGATACCCTTGATCTCTATTACTTTCCGCTGATTCTGCTTATTTCAATTGTTGGAGCGATCATCGGAACCCTGATGTATCCGCCGACCGATGAAGAGGTGTTGAAGAAATTTTATAAAAGTGTGCGACCGTGGGGATTCTGGAAACCGATTCACGACAAAGTCATTGCCGAGAATCCTGATTTCCGGAATACCAGCTCCTGGAAACGGGATTTTGTTAATGTTGTTATCGGGATTGTCTGGCAGACGGCAATCGTGACTATTCCGATCTTTTTTGTATTAAAGAAATTTCAATTTGCATCGATTTGTCTGGCAATAATTGTGGTCACATCTATTTTGCTGAAAAAAAACTGGTACGATAAACTGGAAGATAATTAATGAATATGAAGGAAAATTCTAAGAATCATAGGCTGGTTGTGCCGGTTATTTTAGTTTTGTTTCCGTGGTTGTTATTTACTGAGAATGCCAGCCGGATATCCGGATTTGATCATTTTATTCACAGAAATGGCGCTCAATTGTACGACGGAGAGAAATTATTCAGGTTTATCTCTGTCAATATTCCCAATTTGCTTTGTATCGAGGACAATCTGCCATTTACAGAGACGAATCCCTGGCGGCTGCCAAATAAATTCGAAATCGAAGATGCCCTGAAAACCACGAAAATAATAGGCGGTACGGTTGCCCGAACCTATACGATCACAGTGAAAAGAAACGATGATACGATCATCGATCACAAGCATGTTCTGGCACCCGGTGAATTCAACGAGGCGGCGTTTCAGTCGCTAGACCAGGTTCTGGCATCGGCAAATGAAATAGGAGTCCGTCTGATTATACCGTTTATGGATAGTTGGAAATGGATGGGCGGGCGACCGCAGTATGCCGATTTTCGTGGAAAAGGAGAAAACGAATTCTGGACAGATCCACAGATTAAAGAAGATTATAAAAAGACAATTTCTTATGTTCTCAATCGCAGAAATACGATCACCGGAACGCTCTATAAAGAGGACAAAGCAGTTTTAGCCTGGGAATTAGGCAATGAAATCTGGCAAGCGCCTGCTGATTGGATCACAGAGATGGCTGCTTATGTCAAATCCATTGATCAGAATCATCTGCTCAATGACGGATTACAGTTTTTTAGAGTTCGCAAGGATATTCTTGAAGATCCAAATATCGATATCTGCTCGACTCACCATTATGAACCGAATCCGAAACTGATGTTGCAGCATATCCGGGAGGCAGTGGATTTAATTGATGGGAAAAAACCATATTATATCGGTGAGTTTGGATTTATCAGTACTTCGAGTATGGAAAGCGTGCTGGATCTGATAATCCATGAGCAGAATATCTCCGGTGCCTTGATCTGGAGCCTGCGTTTTCATAATCGGGATGGCGGATTTTACTGGCATTCCGAACCCATGGGTGGCGGATTGTACAAAGCCTATCATTTCCCCGGTTTCCAATCCGGTGAAAGTTATGATGAGAAAAGTCTTTTTGAATTGTATCGTCGTAAAGCATATGCAATTCGTGAGATGAAAATTCCGGATTTTGAATTACCCGGTGCACCGACCTTATTAGCCATTGAAGATGTGGCAAATATCTCCTGGCAGGGATCGGTTGGTGCGGTGGATTATATTGTGGAACGTTCTGAGAATCTGACTGGTCCGTGGAAGATTGTAGCCAGCGCCGTTTCCGATGCGGAGGCTGCCCATGAACCGCTTTTCAGTGATCAAACTGCGGAAATCGGGAAAGCATATTATTACCGGATTACGGCTCGGAACTGCAGTGGAAAATCCGATCCTTCGAATATTGTCGGAACGATAAAAGTTGATCACTATACATTGATTGATCATATGAAAAATTTTGGAGTTCTGTTTTATTTTAAAGGAGATGTGAATCCCGTTACGAATATGACCCGGTCATTCAAAGAAGATTTCCACCGGCTGGCAGTCGAGAAAAAGACTGAAATTATCTATTATGTCCCCGGTGAGATTATGGGATGGAGAGTCTGTAATTTTCCCGAGAAATATGATCAGTTTGTGGAGTTTTCCGTATCTGCAGATAACGAACAGTATAAAAGTGTAAACTTTGAGCAGTCATATTTTGGTATTCAAAGCAGGGATTATGATTACTGGAAACCGTATCTCACAAGTTCTCAGGAAGTCCCGCCGGGTATGCATTATTTGAAGTTGAAATATATGAGAAAAACCCAGATTGGAAAAGTTGAGATTGACTATGGAAATTGAAAACACCGAACAATTCCGGAAACTTGTCAGCCGAAACCTTTACGAAAATATTATTCCTTTCTGGCAAACCTATACAATTGATCATGACAACGGTGGCTATTATGGTCGAATTTCCAATGATCTACAGATTGATCCGAAAGCGCCAAAAAGTTTTATCCTGACGAGTCGGATTCTATGGTCATTCTCGGCGCTGTATCAGTTTAATCCGGAAAAAGAATACCTGTACCTGGCAAGGCGAGCCTATGAGTATCTCATTAATAAATTCCTGGATAAAGAATTTGGCGGCTTTTACTGGCTGCTCAATTATCACGGGGAAGCCATTGAGGATGTGAAGAAAATCTATGGTCAGGCTTTTGGGATTTACTCGCTTTGTGAGTACTATGCAGCCACCGGTGATCAGACTGTTCTTGACCTTGCTGTGGGGATTTTTAATCTGATTGAAAAACATAATCATGATGATGAAAACGGTGGTTATTTCGAGGCGGCTTACCGGGATTGGACATTGGCTGAAAATATGGCACTCAGCGAAGTCGATATGGCTGAAAAGAAATCCATGAATACCCATCTGCATTTGATGGAAGCCTATACAAATTTGTATCGTTTTTGGAAAGACGACCGGATTCGGATTCGTCTGCAGGAATTGATTGAATGTCATTTCAACCACATTATTGATCCGGAGACACATCATTTGAGACTTTTTTTTGATGAGCAATGGAAATCAAAATCCAAAGTCGTTTCGTTTGGGCATGATATAGAGACATCCTGGTTAATCGTTGAGGCTGCAGAAGTTCTGGGGAATGATCAGATTATTACCCGGGCAAAAGAGCTGGCTTTACAAATGGTCGATGCGACTATGCGGGAAGGAATCAGCAACCAGAACTCTATTTATTTGGAGAAGAATGGCGCTGGTAAATTAAAAACTGAGAAATTTGACTGGTGGCTGCAGTCGGAAGCAGTTGTCGGCTTACTGAATGCCTGTCAGATCAGTGCTCGCAGGGACTATCTGAAAGCAGCCATGCGGATCTGGGCTACTATCGAAAATACCTTTGTGGATTCCGTCAATGGCGAATGGTTTTATGCTGTTGACGATCAGGGCATTCCGATTCCTTCCGAATCGAAAGTATGCGAATGGAAAGGACCCTACCACACCATCCGGGCTTGTATCGAAATATTAAGAAGAATTGAAACATTATAAAAATGGAAATAAAAGACAATGGATAAGGAAAAATTTAAACGAAACGTTATAAGAATGCTGAATGAGTACAATGAGTTTTTAAATCGGAAAAATACCGCGTTATCATCAAAAAATGGTATTTATCGGCGATATATGAATCCGGTATTAACCGCCGATCATGCCCCGCTCACCTGGCGCTTCGATCTGAACCCGGAAACCAATCCTTATCTTCTGGAACGACTGGGCGTCAATGCCGTTTTTAATTGCGGCGCCATAAAATTCAATGATAAATATTGTCTGGTCGCCCGGGTTGAAGGGAATGACCGCAAGTCCTTCTTTGCTGTGGCGGAGAGTCCAAACGGTGTGGATCAGTTTAAATTCTGGGAGTTTCCGGTGGTAATGCCGGAAACTGATAATCCGGATGTAAATGTTTATGACATGCGGCTGACAAAGCATGAAGATGGTTGGATTTATGGTGTTTTCTGTACTGAGCGGAAAGATCCCGATACGCCCTATTACGATACTTCATCGGCTTTGGCACAAGCCGGTATTGCGCGTACAAAAGACCTGGCAAAATGGGAACGGCTCCCGGATTTAAAAACCGGTTCCAAACAGCAGCGAAATGTTGTACTGCACCCGGAATTTTTTAACGGAAAATATGCTTTTTATACCCGCCCGCAGGATGATTTTATCGAAGCAGGCACCGGTGGCGGAATTGCCTGGGGACTGGTGGATAATATTGAAAATGCGGTCATCGATACGGAAACTATTATGGACAGCCGGGTATATCATACGGTCTATGAAGTAAAAAACGGTCAGGGTCCGGCGCCGATAAAAACTGAGCGGGGCTGGATGCACCTCGCGCACGGAGTCCGTAACACAGCGGCAGGTCTCAGATATGTTCTCTACATGTTCATGTCTGATCTCCGGGAACCATGGCGGGTGATCCATAAACCTTCCGGGTATTTTATGGCTCCGGTTGGTGAAGAACGAATCGGTGACGTCTCTAATGTTGTTTTTACAAACGGCTGGATCGCTGATGAAAACGGTGATGTATTCATCTATTACGGCTCATCAGATACGCGAGTTCACGTTGCGACGACAACTATCGGAAAACTGGTTGATTATGTCATGAATACGCCGGAAGATGAATTTCGATCAGCGAAATCGGTGGAGCAGAGAATTGAATTAATCAAAAAGAATCTTCAATATTTTAATTGACCGATAATTATTTAAATTGGTTAGTCAAAAGATATTCCATGAATTTTAATAAGTAAGGAGTGAACGAATGAAAAAACTGAGTTTTCTGGTTTTATTCTTATTTTCGACATTACTTATTGCACAAAAATTTGAGGGACTGGCGTTGACGCCACCGATGGGCTGGAATAGCTGGAACAGGTTTGCCTGTGATGTTAATGAGGAACTTATTCGGGAGACTGCGGATGCAATGGTATCCAGTGGGATGAAAGATGCCGGTTATCAGTACATTGTGATTGATGACTGCTGGCAGGGAAAACGGGATAAAGACGGATTTATTCAACCTGATCCGGAGCGGTTTCCGTCCGGTATGAAAGCCCTCGCAGATTATATTCATTCCAAGGGATTGAAATTCGGGATGTATTCGGATGCCGGTTGGAGAACCTGTGGGGGTCGTCCCGGATCGCGTGGTTATGAATACCAGGATGCCCTGACTTACGCCAAATGGGGCGTTGATTATCTGAAATATGACTGGTGTAACACGGAGGATCTCAACGCCAAAGGTGCTTATATGACGATGCGTAATGCGCTGTATGCTGCTGGGCATCCGATTGTTTTCAGTCTCTGTGAATGGGGTGATAATCAGCCCTGGGAATGGGCGGAAGATGTCGGGCATCTCTGGCGCACGACCGGTGATATTGCAGCTATATTTGATGGACAAGAGGGACATGGCTCCTGGAATTCCTGGGGAGTGTTGCAGATTCTCGATATGCGAGAAAATATTCGCAAATATGCCGGACCGGACCACTGGAATGATCCGGATATGATGGAAGTAGGCAATGGTATGACCCTTGTCGAAGATCGGGCGCATTTTTCCCTGTGGTGCATGCTGGCTGCTCCCCTGATTGCCGGGAACGACCTCAGAGATATGACTCCGGAGATAAAAGAAATTATGACCAATAAAGAATTAATTGCCGTTGACCAGGATCCGCTGGGAATTCAGGGTTTAAAATATCTGGTAAAGGATGACTGGGAAGTCTGGGCAAAACCGTTGGATAACGGAGAACTTGCGCTCTGTTTTTTAAATCGATCAATGAAATCGGTAAAAGTCGAACTTGATTGGGACGAGTATCCTGTCAAAGACGATGAATTCCAGCACCATTACTTCTTTAATCAAACGGAATATGAGATTCGTGATCTGTGGGCAAAAAAGGAGATCGGTACGACAGCAAAACCGTTTAAAACTCAATTGGAATCTCATGAAGTAGTAGTCCTGAAGTTGAGCCCAATAAAATAAAAACCAAGAATTGAATTAATTAGAAGAGGATAAATATGCATTTTTCAACAGTTGATGTTATCGTGTTTGTTGGCTATCTGGTTGTAATCGTTGGACTGGGGCTATGGGTGTCCCGCGAGAAAAAAGGAAAACAGAAGAGTTCAGAGGATTATTTCTTGGCTGGAAAAACACTTCCCTGGTGGGCAATTGGTGCCTCGCTGATTGCGGCAAATATTTCCGCCGAGCAGTTTATCGGGATGTCCGGTTCCGGCTTCGCGATTGGTCTGGCGATAGCATCCTATGAATGGATGGCAGCTTTGACATTAATTATCGTCGCCAAATATTTCCTGCCGATATTCATTGAGAAGAAATTATACACAATTCCGGAATTTATTGAGCATCGGTTCAACACAAACCTGAAAACGATCCTGGCTGTTTTCTGGATTGCACTTTTTATTTTCGTGAATTTGACATCGGTGCTGTTTTTGGGAGCAAAAGCGGTGGATACGATTATTGGCACCGGTGATGGCAGTTTGATTATTTATGCCATTATCGGTCTGGGCTTCATCGCGGCGGCGTATTCTCTGTATGGCGGTTTGGCAGCGGTAGCATGGACGGATGTGGTTCAGGTTATTATGCTGGTTTTGGGTGGCGTTATTACAACAATCATTGCATTGAATCATGTCACCCCTGCCGGCGGGATGATACATGGACTTGGTCATATTTATAACGTTGCCGGTGATAAATTCCATATGATCCTCGAGCGCAGTCATGCTGAATTTTTCAATTTGCCGGGAATTGCAGTCCTTATCGGAGGGATGTGGGTCGCGAATCTGTATTACTGGGGATTCAACCAGTACATCATTCAACGTGCTTTAGCGGCGAAATCAATTCGTGAATCGCAACGCGGTCTGGTATTCGCTGCATTTTTGAAATTAATTATTCCACTGATTGTTGTCATTCCGGGAATTATTGCTTTTGTGATGTTTACGCAACCCGATGGTACGGCAATTGTTCCCGGTGTTCAGGAAGCCTTTGCGAAAGTGGGTGGCGGAATAAATTATGATAAAGCCTATCCCTGGCTGATCAAGATGTTTATTCCCACGGGATTAAAGGGAATTGTCATTGCAGCCCTGGTGGCAGCAATTGTATCTTCGCTGGCATCCATGCTGAACTCCACATCCACGATCTTTACAATGGATATCTATAGACCATACATTAATAAAAATGCTTCTGAAAAACAGATGGTCAATATTGGTCGGATTACCGCAGCAGCCGCGCTGGTGATTGCGGGATTTATGGCACCGCTGCTGGGAAATATTCCGCAGATGTTCCAGTATATACAGGAATATACCGGGCTGGTAAGCCCTGGAATTCTGGCGGTTTTTCTGATGGGACTATTCTGGAAAAAATCCACCAGCAAAGCTGCAATTATTGGTGTTATTGCTTCGATACCGGTAGCACTGCTGCTGAAAACTCCGGTGGTTAATATGCCCTGGATGGACCAGATGTTCTACACCTTATTGATTACAATGGTGATTATTGCCGGAGTTAGCCTGAGCACTTCCAAGGTTGTGGACGATCCAAAGGGGATAAATCTGACCGCGGCGACCTTTAAGACTGATTCAGTATTCAATATTTGTGCATATGCGGTGATTATTATTTTAGCGGTTTTATACACAGTATTCTGGTAGTCAATCATAATTTTGAAAGTGTCCAATAAAGTAATTAAAGTCCCGCACCGACGTTTCAATCCCTTGACCGGGGATTGGGTGCTGGTTTCACCGCATAGGATGAACCGTCCCTGGCAGGGACAACAGGAACAGGAATCGTTGGATCAGCGTCCTCAATATGATCCTGAATGCTATCTCTGCCCCGGAAACAGACGGGCTGGAGATCACCGAAATCCACAGTATGATACAACCTTTGTATTTACCAATGATTTTTCGGCATTGTTACCCGATTCACCTGAAATCTGTGAAAATGATCATGACCTGTTTCAAATGAATTCCGTAAGAGGAACGTCACGGGTGCTCTGTTTTTCACCGCGACACAATCTGTCACTGGCTGAAATGTCAGTAGCTGATATTCAGCAAGTTGTAGAATTATGGATTTCCCAGACCGGGGAGTTGGGAGCGAAATATCCCTGGATTCAGGTATTTGAAAACAAGGGAGCGATCATGGGTTGCTCCAATCCTCATCCCCATGGTCAAATCTGGGCAGGAGACAGGCTGCCTTCCGAACCTGCAAAGGAAGACCAGCATCAACTAAAATACTTTGAGAAATATAAATCCGTACTGCTGATGGATTATATAAAAAAAGAACAACAGATAGGGGAACGGATTATTCTTGAGAATGACTTCTGGCTGGTAATCGTTCCTTACTGGGCAGTTTGGCCATTTGAAACTTTATTACTGCCAAAACGTGCTGTTCAGCAGTTACCCGGCTTGAATGATTCAGAGCGGCAATCATTATCGATTATTCTCAAGGAGCTGCTTTCAAAATATGATAATATTTTCAATTGCTCCTTTCCATATTCAATGGGTTGGCACGGAGCGCCATTCGATAAAAAAAACATTGAGTACTGGCAATTACACGCTCATTTCTATCCGCCGTTGCTACGTTCGGCGACGGTGAAAAAATTTATGGTCGGATACGAGATGTTATCAGAAGCGCAAAGAGATATTACTCCTGAACAAGCCGCCGAACATTTGCGAAACCTTCCGACAATTCACTATAAAGCAAGATAGTTGGATTAAATGACAAGGAATATTGATACTCTGAAATTCGGCATTAAAAATATCTATGGCAATGATGAGCGGATTATTTCCTGTCAGTTGACCCGGTATGGCAAACTGGATGATGAATTTGTACAGAGATTCGGAGAGAAAGAACGCGCCTATTTTAGTGCACCCGGTCGGGCTGAAATTTGCGGTAATCATACCGATCATAATCACGGACTCGTTCTGACTGCCAGTATAAACCTGGATTCTATCGCAGTCGCTGCAGCCGTGGAGACATCGAAAATTTCAGTCTATTCCGAACAGTACGAGCAACCTTTTGAAATACTCACTACAGACCTTAATCCGAAAGATGATGAGGTCGGTACGACCACCGCCTTAATTCGTGGAATTGTTGCCCGGTTTCAGCAATTGGGATACAAAATAGGCGGGTTTGAAGCTTACATGACCAGCGCTGTACTACCCGGCTCGGGATTGAGTTCGTCGGCATCTGTGGAAGTATTATTTGGGACAATTCTGAACGCGTTATTTAATGAAAACAGCATCGCACCTGAAATTATAGCACAGATCGGGCAATATTCCGAAAACAGGTATTTCGGGAAACCCTGCGGACTGATGGATCAGATGGCGTCAGCGGTTGGCGGTATTATCACTATTGATTTCAAAAATCCGGAAAAGCCTTTAGTCCAAAAAGTCGATTTCGATTTCTCACAAACTCATTTTCGTCTCCTGGTAGTGGACACCGGTGGCAATCACCTGAACCTTACGCCTGATTATGCTTCTGTACCGGCTGAAATGAGTACAATTGCCCAACTGTTCGATGCAAAAGTTCTGAGGGATATCGATAAGGAAAAGTTTATCCGTCAAATCCCTGAATTAAGAGGGAAGGTCAGCGATCGGGCGATTTTACGGGCGTTTCATTTTTTTAATGAAAACGATCGTGTTTTGAAATTGGAAAAAGCACTCGAGGTCAATGACTTTACTCAATTTCTGCAATTGATAAATGAGTCGGGAAACTCATCATTTAAATGGTTGCAGAATACTTATTCGACGAGGAATGTGATTGAGCAGGGAGTGCCGTTGGCGCTGGCATTGACTGAAAAATACATTACGGAAATTGGGCGGGGGGCTTGTCGAATTCACGGAGGAGGATTTGCCGGTACGATTCTGGCAATTATTCCTGATGAATTCGTTGCGAATTATACCCGAATGATGAGAAAATACTTTGGTGAAAATTGCTGTTATGTCCTGGATATCCGATCGTTGGGTGCCGTTACATTTAAATGAAAATGATATTATTATTTGAGAAAAAATACTTTTATAAAAAGTGGTGATATTTTTAATCGAATGGAGCATGATGACTCTTGATTATCAAAAGAGTATTTTCTATATTCACACATAATTTATTGGCAATCAATTAGATTAAAGTGGCAAAACGAGTTGATGAACGAATTGATATTCTCATGCAAGCAATTTGATGCTCTTGGGTAAAAATTTACAATGAAACTCTTTTAAATATAAGGAGGGGTCAAATATGAGACAGGGTGTTCGAAGTTTAATGCTAATATTTGTTTTAGCCCTAATTTTAGCCAGCCCACTTTGGTCAAGTACGACTGGGAAGATAGCCGGGATAGTCACTGATAAAAATACCGGTGAGCCGCTACTTGGTGCCAATGTAATTGTTGTGGGGACCACACTGGGAGCTGCGACGGACCTGAATGGACAGTTTACTATCCTTTATGTTCCCCCGGCAGTCTATGAGGTTCAGGTATTTGTAATCGGCTACCAAAAAGTTACTCTCAGTGATGTCGATGTCGCGATCGATCAGACAACTCGGATTGACGTGCAACTCGATATCGAAGCAATCAAAGGAGAAACGGTTACCATCGTGGCTGAAAGACCGGTAATAAAACAGGATGTCGCTACCAGCAGGGTAGCGGTGACTTCGGATGAAATCGAATCGCTGCCGGTTTCCTCAATTGATAATGTTATTGGATTGCAGGCAGGTATCCAGGGTGATATGCAGATCCGGGGTGGCAGTGCTGATGAAGCCCTCTTTTTAATGGATGGCGTTACGTTGAGAGATCCACGTAACAATAAACCGGTATCATCGATTGCGCTGGCTTCAATCCAGGAAATATCAGTTGAACGCGGCGGTTTCAACGCCGAGTACGGACAGGTTCGTTCCGGGATTGTCAATGTGGTTACAAAAGAGGGTGGTAAACAGGCTTATAATGGTTCGGTTGAAATGCGTTATAGCCCGCCGGAACCAAAGTACTTTGGAATTTCCCCTTTTGACAAAAACTCGATGTGGTTTCGTTCATATATGGATGATGCCGTCTGCTGGACTGGAACAGCTGTGGGTGAGACTTATACCGATGTAAATGCCAATGGAAGCTGGGATACTGATGAACCATTTCAGGACTATAATGGAGATGGTACGCTGACGACCTGGGACAAATATACCCAGTACCAATATCCTGACTTTGATGGTTGGAATACTATTTCAGAGCGGTTGATGGCTGATAATGATCCGACTAATGATTTGACTCCGATTGGTGCCCAGCAGAAATTTCTATGGGAAACCCGGAAAAAACCGGTTCTCGATCAACCTGATTATAATATTGATGCAGGACTCGGCGGTCCGGTTCCGGTAATTGGTAAGATGCTTGGAAATATGCGCTTTTTTACCTCCTATCGTAAAAACCGGCAAATGCTGCTGGTGCCCCTGACCCGCGATGATTATGTAGATTATGACTGGACTTTAAAGTTGACCTCCGATATTAATGAATCAATGAAATTGCAATTGACCGGATTGACCGGTAAGCAGTTTACTTTAGCTGGAAATTGGCTTACCTGGAATCCTGGTGATGACTGGTATATTAAGGACCCGCTTGATATTACTCAGGATCTTGGTACAGAAGCACGTCCGGGGCGTTTATTTGGAACCGGACACTACAGTCTCTCCGATATTTCTCATCGATCAATCGCTGCTAAATTGACTCATATTTTAAGTCAGAAGACTTTCTATGAAGTTTCGATTGAGAACTTCAGACAGGAATATAATACCCGACCCACAGTGCGACGTGATGAATCCAAAATTTATGAAATTTTACCGGGTTATTTTGTCAATGAAGCACCCTATAATTACAAATCCGAAGGTGAGAATGGTATTTCCGGAATGTTCCTGGGCGGACATATGAGTAAGACCCGTGATTTTACAGTGACAACTTCTACGACACTCAAACTGGATTTGACCAGCCAGATCAATTTTCAGAATTTGGTCAAAGCCGGTGTTGAGTTTCTGTATAATGATCTTGATCTGGACTTTGGAACGATTGCTTCACTGGGTGATGGCAATACCTACTCTGAAAGGGTTCAGATGCATCAGAAGCCCATTCGGGGAGCGCTGTATATTCAGGATAAGCTGGAAACAGAAGGATTCATCATGAATATCGGTGCCCGTCTGGATTATAGTAATCCTGATGCCGAATGGTGGAATGTCGATCCCTACGACCGGAATTTCTTTACTTCAAAGTTCGATCCGGATGGGGATTTCAATATGGTTAAAGCAAAATCCCAGTGGCAATTAAGCCCGCGCCTGGGAATTTCACATCCGATCACAAAAAATTCCAAACTTTTCTTTAACTATGGACATTTCAAACAG
This sequence comes from uncultured bacterium, assembly GCA_964605705.1. GTDB lineage: Bacteria > Fidelibacterota > UBA2242 > UBA2242 > UBA2242 > CAZSDW01. The sequence continues at coordinate 2,808 of CAZSDW010000016.1, read as the reverse complement.
TCTCCCGCATATGAGACCATATTTCGGGTCGCCCGCTCCGAAGAGGGAAAAGTGGAAATGCTTGGTGATCCTAACCTGACGCTGGCAAAGACAATTTCCTATGAACTGGGTTATGATCACTCATTGTTCAGCCAATTATTACTGCAGGTCGCCGCATTCTATCATGATATTTCCGATCAGCAATCGCTGACGACCTACACCTCAATTGGAGGTATTGAATACGAAAAAACCACCAGTAACAGTTATGAAGATATTCGTGGTATTGAGGTAACTCTCCGAAAGAATCGCGGACGCTGGTGGACTTTCTTTGCCAACTACACCTATCAGGCTTCGACCAGCGGGCAATTTGGCAGGAGTGATGTATTCCAGGATCCGCTTTTGCAGCAGCAATGGGATGAAAATACCGTGAATATCTACCAGGAGCGACCGGTCCCGAGACCCTATGCGCGCGTTAACCTGTCACTGTTTACTCCCGATCAATACGGACCGGAAATTGCCGGTCTGTATCCAGTTGGTGGTTTTATGATGAACCTGCTGCTAAACTGGCAAGCTGGTGAATGGGTAACCTGGAGTCCCAGCGAGGATCCAACGGTAAAAAATAATGTACAGGAGACTGACTGGTTCAGCTCGACGTTGCGTTTAAGTAAGATGTTTGCAATGGATCGGGTAAAAATCCAGATTTTCATGGATATTTCCAATCTTATCAATTATAAACGGATGGCTTTAAATAATTGGGGCAAAGCCGAAGATCGCACCCAGTATTATCAGAGTCTGCATTTACCAAAAAGTGATGATTATGATAATATTCCCGGTGATGATCGGATTGGCGCTTATCGCGCGACTGGTGTAGCATATCAGCCAATTGAACAAAGAGGTATTATTGACCAGGTTAATGATACAGGTTTATCCGGTGTTATTTATTATGAAAGTACGACAGAAGACTATCTTGAATATGTCGATGGTGCCTGGGCTCCTGTCGATGAGGATCGCATGGATAAAATTCTTGACAATAAAGCCTATATTGATATGCCGAATCAGACCTCTTTCACGTTTCTGAATCCGAGGCAAGTTTTCTTTGGTGTCCGTTTATCCTTTGATTTATAATAATTGCATAAATAGCGAGGAAGATTTATGAAGAAATTTAACAATATTAAAGGAATTTGGTTGATCCTGACCTTGGGTATTTGTCTGATAATCAGTCTTAGTCAACCTGCGTTTGCCCAAACTTCGGGCTCAGGCGGCGAGTTGAAGTGGATCCGGATTGGAATGATCCACAACTGTTTTTCAGAGCAAGGTGCCGAAGTCGAAGGTGCAGGAGTACTGACAGTTCCAAATACAGTCATCTGGCCCGGAGCTTACGGATTGATCCATCATACGTCCCGTGCAAAGGCGATGTGGGTCGGCTGCAAGAATTTCCATGATGCCAATGTCAATGTCGATTTTACAACCAAGGTCGTCGGTGTTGGTCCGCGGAGTGGCGACACAGACCGACCCAATCAGGTAATGGAAGATCTTCATTTACTTATTGGTAAAGAGGATCATTCGATGGTTATTGTAGATAACGCTCTGGCGACTTCGAATACCATTTATGATGTTCTGGATGAAATTGATCCGTCGATACCCTGTGATCGTATGATGATTATTCGGAACAATACGGCTATCGGCGTCACCATTACCAGAAAAGTCTATGCCTGGGGACAGCAGAATCACGATGATTATTTTATCTATGATTATACGCTCAAGAATACCGGTATTATTGATCTGGAAGGAACCGTTAATCAGCAGACATTGAATGATTTTGTATTCTTTCTGAATTATCGCCATGCGCTTTCTGGCGAGTCGGTTGAGACCGATGCGGAAGGTTGGGGAACCTGGGCATCCACCTGGGGTAGAAATGCACTCAACCAGGTCATTTTCAATGATCCTGACGATGGTAGCCTGATGCGTGCTTTCTACACTTATTACGGACCAGTTTCGGATCGTAACTATATTGATGACTGGGGTTGTCCCAATGAGACCGATGATGGAATCTTAGCCGCTGCAAGATATGCCGGCGGTGTGACGATCCATGCTGATACCGCACCGGGAAATCCAGCCGATAATCCAAGTCAACCATCATCAACCATGTATCTCGGATCCGATTCAGCACCTACCCAGACTCCATACAGCCAGTTTGATGAACAATTCATGAGTCAGAGATATAATGCGATGACTGCCGGACATGCTGAAATAACCCAGGCTGATGCCGTCACTGCTGATGGTGGTTACGCCAATGAGTGGGGTTCTGATCCGGGTGGTTATTCACAAACCACGGGATTTGGTCCTTACCAGTTAGCATTCGGCGATAGTATCAAAATTATTGTTGCTGAAGCCGTCAATGGTCTGGAGCGCTCAAAGAACAGAGAAGTTGGCACTAACTGGTTAGCCTGGGAAAATGGAACGGGGACTCCGACCCTGAAAAGACCCAACGGTTCTGAAACAACCGATCATGATCTGTACAAAGACGAATGGGTTTGGAGTTGTAAGGATTCTTTATTGCAGACTTTTCGTAACGCCATGGCGAATTATGAATCGGGATATAATATTCCTTCACCGCCTCCACCGCCCAATGAATTCACAGTCATATCGGGTGGTAATAAGATTAATCTGACATGGTCAGATAACGCTATGACCGATCCGCATTTCGACGGCTATGTCATCTATCGTTCAGAAGGAAATGTAATGGACCCAAAGACGGTTTATCGCAAGATTTATGAATGCAACGCCGCCAATGTCGTCCACACATTTGACGATACAACAGCGGTTCGC
>CAZSDW010000015.1:9125-73286 GCA_964605705.1 uncultured bacterium | reverse complement strand
GTAAAAACCAATAATCTGATTGTGTCCCTTACTGCCATTTTCCGCCATTTCCACGATAATGACTTCGTCCCGTAAAAAGCGGGTACGTTTGGCTAATTCAATTGCCAATGCTCGAGCTGTCAGGACTTTAGGAAGGGAGAAAGAAAAGAATAGATCAAATAGTTCTTTAAATTTGTCAATATTTTCGATTGGCGGAGCAGTTTTGAGTTTTTGAGCAATTACCGGGCGACTGATCATAACCTGGGCGATACGCTGTCCGTCGCGGTAGAGCCTGAATTCGTAAAAATTAGTCAATATGACATTCGGGAAGGTGGAGCGATAGCGTTTTAACTGTTCCGTATCTTCAATATGATCGAGATTGCTTACTGATGGGTCTTTGGCTTCGATATAGCCGGTAATGTGGTTCTTGCCATCCCAGATACGAAAGTCAGGATTGCCGACTTCGGTCTTTTTGGGAAGAATCGTGACATCGATGTTTTTTTTATTTTGATTATCGGTATATTGCACAACCAACGTTTTCAGGTGTTCATAATAACTTTCTTCCCGGGCATCTCCACGATTTGAAGTATATGAAAGATTCGATAAATACTGAGATACTAATTTTCTCAACAAAACAGAGTCCAATTTATTTGAATAGCCAGGGTTATAAATAACAATTTATCTTTCCTATAATAAATAGGTAGGTTGTGCTCTTGATATCCATAAACACTGTTTGTAAAACCAGCCATGTTGCCTGAATATATTAATCAATTAATCGACTGTCAAGCGCTATTCCATTTAGCCGGTATTTGAGTATTCCTACTTAGACGTCGATGCTCGGAGCTTCAAACATGAGTATTTTATACTCAAGCGCGAATATATTTTATAGGATTTCTTATCAATTTAATAAGATCGCGAGTATTTTTGATGGGATCACCTATCTCCGGAATAGGCGCGTGAGTCTTTTCGATAGGAGCGCCTGGATTATTTGAATTCGAAAAACCAGTAGCGGCAATTCAGGAATTGCCCCGTCATAAAATTAATTGATTGGTGAGGCATCAAGACAGGCAGGGCTATGCGCCGCAATGCCAGCACTAATCTGCCGGTGGGCGGTTTTCAATATTTTTTCGTTTTGAAACAATGAATTCAAAAGTTAGAATTGCTAATAACGCGCCGGTACCGCTTCCGATAATATCATAAATGTCGCAGTAAGTACTGGCGCCCCACATGGGTTTTAATTCTTCCACAGTTAAAATGATGAATACCAGGATCGAACCGATATAAACAATTTGACGATCAAATTTTGGTTTTCCCATCAGCGCGCCGTTCACAAATGCCAGGCTGATAAGTAACGCGACGATGAAATTCGGAAAACTTCCGGTCAGAAATTGGACAATTGGGATATAATTAAAATTGGGCCTTAAAAATTCTTTATTAAAGGACACTAGTCCAAATAAAAGACCAAATAAAACCAAATTAATCGCGATAATTCTGATCCTGCTTTTTAGTTTCATGTTTATCATCCTAAATGTCAATATTCACTATAGTTAATTTCGATCCGGAGGAAACTTACTAGGTGACGACTAAAATTCTTTAAGTTTTTTCAGGTTTTTTATTGCTTCAGTAAATCCATGTTTCTCGAAATTCTTTTCCCAGACTCCATCTGGTGTCAGGCTCATTGTCACCGTTGTGCTTTTTACCGAAACAAGCCGGTCGCCGATTTTCAGGTAAAAAGCATTCAGAATCTCATCATTCAATCGAATAACGCCGTCGTTAATGTCGAGCATGACATATGCCCGTTTTTCAAACCAGCGTAATTCATTCACTGTCTTCAGTTGCTCAGCACGTTTCCAGAAAACCGATCTTTTTGCAGTTTCCTTTTTAATCAGACCAAAGCCGCTTCCGCCGACATGACCGGTGGTGAGCAGCACGATGTCAGGATTATCGATCCGATAATGGGCAATTGGCTTGGGCGGAATCCGCAGGGTGTAATCATCCCTGATAACGGAGATCCCAAAGGCTTCCTTGGCGCCGGCGGTTCCGGGTGAAAGACTGGGCATAGTAACTCCTGATTAGTGTCGTTTCGAAAATTTAGTATAAAATTTATTGAGAAAGCGCTGGAACTCGAACGGCTTACCATGCCCCGGATAAACCGTCCGGACGTTCATGGTTTTCAGGTGTTCGATGCTGGCTTTTGCGTCGGGGATCTCATTGATGTAGAGAAATTCCGGTTTGAAAATATTGTAGATTAGGTCACCGCAGATCAGGTCGCCACTTTCAGTCAACACGCCGATGGAGCCTTTGGAATGTCCCGGCAGGCAGATAATTTTAGCTGTGGTACCGTATTCAGACAGATCGAAGGATTCGTCGATGATCAGATCAGGTGTAAAGTTAACTGGTTCGCCGATTTTAAAGAATATGGACAACATTCCAATTATTCTGAATTTCAGCGCATAGTACTGGTTTTCTTCTGTCCGGTTCCAAGTCATATCGCCGGTTTCCACCATGCCCACATCGTCCTTATGCAGGGCGGTTTTGACATTGTATTTATCCCGGAAGTAGGGCGAATTACCGACATGGTCGTAATCCCCGTGAGTCAGTAAGATCAGTCGAATATCCTCCGGTTGATAACCGGCAGCCAGGATGCCCTTTTTGAGGACATCCCGTTTTTCCGGGATGCCGTTATCAATTAAAATAAAACCGCGATCGCATCTCAGTGTATAGCAGTTGAAACCGCCCAGGTTTATCCGGGTGATTTCACTGTTTTTGTCACCCGGCATAAGAATATCTCTTTGTTATTGTTATGTTCATATTTTCTTGGACAGTTAAAATGTATCCGAATTATTCCCGAACCGGTATCCGGTTAAACCAGCGGTGTTTCTCGATTGCGTTAATGGCTTTAAAGATTTCATATTGACAGAGCACGGAATAATGTTTGCCGTAACAGGTCTTGCCTTCGGGATCGTTTTTATAATATTTATAAAGAATGGGTAATGCCTTTTTCGATTGAATCTGACCCAGTGTCCAGATGGCTTTGTGTGTGCGGTCATTTGCCGGGGCGTTTTCATCCTGTAGAAAGGCAGTCAGGGCATCTTCGGCATTCCCTTGATAGTGTTTCTGAGCATAAGCGATATTGGCTTTTACTGCCTGTGCCATCCAAAAGCGCAAGATGCAAACAGAACCGAGAATAATTACTACGATGACAATGCTTATTGTTTTCAGTATTTGTCTTTTAGTCATTTTTTCGACTCAGTCTTGGTCTATATTTTTTTGTCTGGTGCTGTTCAATGGACAGCAGAAATTTACACATTTCCTGCAATTATTCAGTCTGAGCAGGGAGAAGAAAAATATAACTGAAACCAGGTATGCAATTAATAAAATCCAATTTTTCATTAGTGACAAAAAAATTACTGGAAAACCCCATATGATGATAAATCCGGCAATCATGATAGACTTTTCTAGAAAATTCATCGGATCCGGCTGATATTTCCACAGTTTTGGGATGCCGAAATTTGCACCGCATCTCAGGAAACATGCTGATCCTGCATAATATGGACAATGGATGCAGAGAACGCGGTTTTCTATTACCAGGAAAAATATCGCGATAAGCGCCAACCAGATTAAAAGATCCACTCTGCTAAATTGATAAATCCCGATCTCACCGATGATAAATGAAGGCAAAACAATTAGGTAGAAGCGCAAGACTTGCCGGAAAATAATCGGATTGGTATTGAGGCGCAATCCTTCGTGATTATTTTTACTATTGTATGTTTTTGGCTTTGTATAGATCATTTTGAGTAAATATATGTTCTCTTCCAATTGATTCAGTATTCATTCTCGTTTGACTATTTCACTAAATGCTTGATTGTCAAAAAGTTCACAATTATATTTAAAACAATCAAGATCAATAATTCCATTATGGGAATTGGTTTTTTTTTATTGATTGCGATTCTTGTTTAATAATGAGAATGACAACAATTAAAAATTTTTAAAGAACCGGAGTGAAAATGAAAAGATTTTTTATTTTATCCTTACTTTTCTGGATGTTTGCATGTCACCCGGAAATCAATGTGATTATCTCGAAGGAACCAGGAATGATTTCGGGTATTGTAGTTCCAATTGATGTTGTTGCAACGGTTGAGTTGTATCAGGGTTCACTGGTTGCGGAAACTAATACGGATGCCGATGGAATATTCGAGTTTGATGATGTTGATCCCGGGACTTACCGAATTATTGCCAGAGCAGAAAATTACGGCTCAGTTGAACTATCCGGAATAAAAGTCTCTGATAGTGAAGGCTATGATACGGGAATTATTGAATTGTCACTATATCCTGCTCCATTAATTGACTCATATCCCTATAATGGTGCGCGAGATATTAGTATTTCAAATGCCTATATTCGGTTGTACTTTGAAAGTTATATGTTGCCGGAAAGTATCGAAAAGGCATTCAGTATTACTCCGGAATTGGAAAATCTCAGTTTTTCACATCCGACGTATTATTCCAGTGGCAACCGTTATTCCTATATCATTGAAGGTGATTTTAAACCGGGGATCGAATATACATACACAATTGATACAAACGCAGTATCGTACACCGGTGAAAGACTTGAATTTTCATTTTCGAGTTCGTTTACAACGGAAAAATTTAAAATTACAAGTATTATCTGCAACGGAGGATCCTATTCGGTATTGACAATATCATTCAATTGTAGTGTTTCTGCAGATAACTTTGATAAAATAAGCATCAATCCGCCAACGCCGGCATACCTGGATGATTATTACTCATTGAATGCACGTGGAACAGACAGTTTTACATATTTCAGAATATACCCGGAAATATCCTGGATGACCGATACAATCTATACCGTGCTTATAAGTAGTGAGATTACGGAATCCGGTGGCACGACTCTGGGGCGGGATTCAACTTTTACGTTTGTTACTGATCCCCTTGAAATTGCCGATACATATCCACGAAATGAGCAATGTTATATAAGTCTTTTGCCTGATATTATGGTCAGATTCAACAATATCGTTGATGAAAGTACGATTGCAGACGCGTTATCGGTTTCCCCGGAAGCCGTTTACGAAATCTGGACCTATTACAGCGATGGCTATAACTATTTTTACCTGAATGTTACGGAAGCATTACAGAGGAAAACAGAATATGTCGTAGCAATCAGTACAGCATTGCAGGATTATTACGGAAGACATTTGGAAAATCCATATTCTTTCCGGTTTGTGACCCAATAAACGACAATATAATTCTGGACAACTAAGGTTAGTGGCAAATTATAAAATGCCGTATCAGCTTATTTTTCCGATACTGAAAACATATACCCGGCACTGCGGATGCTTTTGATATAGACTGGCTTTTTGGAATTTGGTTCAAAATATTTACGTAAGCGTGCGATAAAAATATCCACTGTCCTTGTTTCGATCTCGGCGCTGATATCCCAGACATTTTCCAATAACGCTTGCCGGGTAACGATCTCGTTTTTATGTTCGATCAGGTACTTCATTAAAATTGCCTCACGCTGGGTCAACTGAAATACCCGTTCACCTGATTTGCATTCGAAATTATTAAAATTTACTTCATTTTGATCAAACCGAAATATATCCGCGACTTTAGGTGTGTCGCGATACCAATCCCGCCGCCGTAGCATTGCCCTGATCCGGGCTAAAAGTTCTTCCAGGTGAAACGGCTTGGTGAGATAATCATCGGCGCCAATCTCCAGTCCCCGAACCCGGTCTTTGACCGCAGTTCTGGCAGTGAGTATTAATATCGGCATCAACGGATCCGATTCCCGAATCTGGCGTGCGACCTCAAATCCGTCAACAAAAGGGATCATGATATCCAGTAAAATCAGGTCGAATTTGTCTTTCGAAAATGTCTGTAGCGCAACTCTGCCATCTTTGACCCATTTGACGGCGTACCCGTTTTTTTCCAGATTAAATCGAATACCATCTCCCAGAATTTCTTCATCTTCAACCAGAAGTATCCGTGTTTGACCGGGATTTATTTTACGCATCTTTTTCTCATTATTTATTTGGATTTTAACAATTTTTTCAGGTAGGATTTGCGGCTATCCGGATACACCGGTAATCTGATCTGGAATATCAATCCCTTTCCTTCAGTTGGTTGGATTGCCTTTATCTCGCCGGCGTGATATGCAATGATGCTTTTTACCAGATACAATCCCAGCCCGGTTCCCTTGACGCTCGGATTTAACGGATCCAGGATTCGATGAAATTTTTTAAATATCTTTTTTAATTGCCAGTCCGCCACGCCGGTACCATGATCACGATAGTCAATGAAGATTTGCTTCTCGGTCTCACTTAATGCAATATCGATTCGGACCGGTTCCTCTGAATATTTCAGGGAATTATCGAAAAGATTTTCAAAGAGTATTCGGATCGCATTTTGATCAACGACGATTTGAGATTGTATCCTTCCCGAAATGCACAGCTGGTCGGATGTTAAACTGAACTGGTTCTGGAGTTCTTTCCAGATAGTATTCAACAGCTGGTCGGCATCGTAAATCTTACAATGAAACTGAGCGTGCTTACTTTCCAGACTGTCTATTTCCAGGATTGAATTGATCATTTTATTCAACCGGATAGTCTCCTGTTGCATCTGATCGATGATTTTTGATTTCTCTTCAGATGTAATGTCCCGGTACTGGGTCATTGTATCGAGATAGAGCTGGATCGACGCCAACGGTGTTTTCAGTTCATGAGTGATACTTGAGATAAAATTATCATACATGCGGGTTTGCCGGAAGTGAAAATTCAGATAGCGAAAAATCATTGAAATTCCAGCTATTGCGCCGACTAAAAGGACGAGACCGATCACCAGCATCGCTACTTCACCACCGGTACTGATATGGATCGCATAGCGCTGATCAATTTCCTTAAAAACCAGATGATTGGAGACATATCGGGCAATCCACAAACCCAGCATGGAAAGCCATGCCAGTTGCACCAGGATGAAAATGACGATGTATTTTGCCAGTGAATATTTTTTGCGCATGGACTCTGCCGGGTGTGGTGACTTTTTACATTAGTTTTACAGTACCCAATTTAAATATACCCTAAACTAATAATAAGTAAAGATGCCAAATAATCAAACCATATACTGCTTTGAAATCTACAACAAAATCGGGAGAAACCAATGAAAGTGTTACTCATATATCCTCAATCTCCGGATACGTTTTGGGGATTTAAACACGCCGTTAAATTTATTTCCAGAAAAAGTTCTGAAATTCCACTGGGATTGATCACTGTCGCCGGACTTCTCCCCGAAGATTGGGACTTGCGTCTGGTTGATATGAATATCACGGCGCTGAAAACCCGGGACCTGGAATGGGCGGATATGGTTTTTCTGAGTGGAATGAATATCCATCTCCAGTCTTTTCAGAAAGTGGTTCGTCGCTGCAATGAAATGAATATCAGGGTCGTTGCCGGCGGACCGCTGGTGACGATGGAATACGAGCAAATTCTGGGTGTTGACCATTTTATATTGAACGAAGCCGAACTCACCCTGCCGCTTTTTCTGGCTGATCTTGAAAAAGGCTGTGCAAGAAAAATCTATCAAACCGACGAATTTCCGGATATTTCACTGACGCCGGTTCCGCGCTGGGATTTGCTGGAAATGCACAATTATGTTTCAATGAATATCCAGTATTCCCGTGGTTGTCCTTTCAATTGTGAATTCTGTAATATTACGACCCTGAACGGTCGCAAACCCCGCACAAAAAGCCGGGAGCAATTTTTAGCGGAACTGGATTCCATCTATGATAGCGGCTGGCGGGGCGGTGTTTTTATCGTGGATGACAATTTTATCGGAAACCGTAAAAAGTTGAAAGCGGATATATTGCCTGCCATGCGGGATTGGGCGGAAAAACGGGACTATCCCTTTACATTTACGACTGAAACATCGCTGGATATCTGTGATGATGATACGCTCGTCGATCTGATGGCGGACGTGGGATTCAGCCATATTTTTATCGGGATTGAAACGCCGAATAAAGCGAGTCTGGCGGAATGTGGGAAGTATCAGAACATTGACCGGGATATCGTCAATTCTGTGAAGAAACTGCACCAGAAAGGACTGCGGGTGTCCGGCGGCTTTATCATCGGTTTTGATAATGATTCACAGGATATTTTCGAAGCCCAGATCAATCTGATCCAGAAAAGCGGCGTTGTCACGGCGATGGTGGGATTACTGAATGCTCCGACGGGCACGCGCCTCTATGAGCGTCTGAAAAAGGAAAACCGCCTGATCAATTTTTTCAATGGCAATAATGTCGAAGCATCCATCAATTTTGTTCCGAAGATGAATTATAAACTGTTGATGAATGGCTATACATCGCTGCTGCGATTTATTTATGCTCAGCCAAATTATTATGAACGAGTGAAAACTTTCCTGAAAGAATACAAATTGCCGGTAAATGGAAAAGAAAAAGTCAGGCTGAATGATATCGGGGCGTTATTTAAATCAATCTTTAAACTGGGTATCTTTGAAAAAGGGCGACACTATTACTGGCGCCTGTTTTTCCATACCCTGTTCAGGTATCCGAAGAAATTCCCGATTGCCATTACCATGGCGATATACGGATTCCATTTTCGAAAGATTATTCAGTCGATATAAAAACCAGGTTTAAATTACTTCCGGCAATCCGGAAAAACAGCTAAATTACCACCCTCAAGCAATATTTATTGACCGGAGGTGACAGGGTGTTTTGTCCAACGTGTAAATCAGAATATCGTCCCGGAATTATAAAATGCGCGGATTGTGGGATTGACCTTGTGGATCATCTTGGAGAGTCCGAAATGCCGGAAAATGTTGATATAAGTACACCGGAATTTGATTTCGTGGAATTACTTCAAACGTTTAATGAAGCCGATGTAGTGTTTGTAAAATCTCTGCTGCAGGGTGAAGGTATTCAATATTACCACGAAGGTGAATACCGGGGAAGCACCCGCCGCGGGAATCATCCGATGCGCCTATTTGTAGCGGATTATCAGCTGGAACAAGCCCGTGAACTACTCAGGGATTTTGAAGGGAAATTCTGGGTATTTACGCCGCCTTCCACGAAATAAAATCTAATTTCAGACAACTATTTATCTGAATTAATGTCTTAAATCCGTAATTAATTAAATGAGGAGTCAGCGATGATTAAACTGCGGGATATTACCAAATTTTATGAAACCGGCGCCGGGAGAACTTATGTTCTGCGGAATATCAATCTGGATATTGAAGCGGGTGAATTTGTGACGGTTATGGGACCCTCAGGGGCTGGTAAATCGACACTTCTGTACATTCTCGGTATGCTGGATTCGGCTTCCGAAGGCGAGTATCTCTTTTTAGATCAGGAAACCCAGCAGTTGCCTGAGCGCAAGCGGGCGGAACTGCATCACAATAATATCGGATTTGTGTTTCAACAGTATCATTTGATCGATGATTTGACTGTTTTGGAAAACCTGGAAACGCCGCTTTTATATAAAAAGATCAAAAAGGATGAGCGCAAAGGTAAAGTCGCCGAGATGCTCGATAAATTCAACATCGTTGCAAAGAAGGACCTCTTTCCTAATCAGTTGTCCGGTGGTCAGCAGCAGCTGGTGGGCGTTGCCCGGGCGCTGATCATTAAACCGAAATTGATTCTTGCCGATGAACCGACCGGCAATCTGAATTCCGCCCAGGGCGAAGAGATCATGGACCTTTTTACAAAATTGAATAACGAAGGCACGACGATTATTCAGGTGACCCATTCTGAAAAGAATGCTGCTTACGGGCAACGGATTATTCACTTGCTCGATGGGTGGATTGACCGGGAAGAAAATAATGCTTAGCAATTATATTAAAATCGCACTTCGGAATATTCACCGGAATCCGGGTTTTTCGATTATCAATATCTCCGGTTTGACGACAGGCATGCTGTTTTCCATGCTGATCGCGCTTTTTGTCCTTAATGATTTGAGTTATGACAAATATCATGAGAACCGGGATCGAATTTATCGGATCAGTCGAATAGGGAAAGATAAAAACGGAGCGCAAACATGGGGATATGCTTCATGCGCACCGTCGTTTGTGCCGTTGTTGAAAAATGACTTTCCGGAAATTGAGTCCATTGCCCGGCTCTTTGGAACAGGCGGTTCAACTCTTTCTGTCGATGAAAAATCTTTTTCGGAACAGCGCTTTTATTTTGCTGAGAATGAGATATTTGATATTTTCACAATTCCCTTTGTGGAGGGAAATTCCCAATCAGCGCTGATTGATCCGAATACAATAGTTCTGACCGAATCCATGCGACAGAAGTATTTCGGGTCGGCGACCGCGTTGGGAAAATCCATTCTACTGGACGGTGAATATAGTCTCAAGGTCACCGGTGTTATCAAGGATGTTCCGGAAAACTCGCATTTACATTACGACTTTTTAGCTTCCTATTTGACTTTGAAGGGTTTGCAGGGAGAAGGCGAAAATGATTATTTTCTCGGTTCCAGGAATTTCAATGATAATGTTACTTTTGTTTATACCAAGTTAGTTGAAGGCGCAAGTGTCAGCGAATTATCGCAAAAAATTCCCGATTTCCTGAATCGTCATCTTGGCGATTGGAAAGACCAGGAAGGAAATATTATCAAGCCCGGGGACTATTCCGGGATGCCGATAATGAAGGTGACTGATATTCACCTGCATGGAAAACTAATGGGGGAAATTGAAGCCAATAGCGATATTCGCTATGTCCGTTTGTTTATCCTTCTGGCAATTTTCATCCTGATTATTGCCTCCATTAATTTCATAAATTTATCTACGGCTCAGGCGATGAAAAGGGCAAAGGAGGTTGGCATCCGGAAAGTCAGTGGTGCTCAAAAAACCGCCCTGATCAGCCAGTTTCTGAGTGAATCCCTGCTCCTCTCTTTAATTTCAATTATCATAGCAGTGATTCTGGTTTGGCTGGTGATTCCGTTCTTTAATGGTTTTATCGGACGTAACCTGCAATTTAATTTAATCACTAATCCGGTTTATCTGCTTATTATTGTGCTTATGTTTTGTCTGGTTGGTTTATTTGCCGGTGCATATCCGGCATTTTACCTGGCGTCTTTTCTGCCTTCCCGTATTTTGCAGGGTGAAATTACCCGTGGTAAAAAAGGTGCTGCACTCCGGAAAGTGCTGGTTATTTTCCAGTTTACAATTTCCATCGCTCTGATGATCTGTGTGAGCATTGTTTTCCGGCAACTCCGTTTTATTCAAAATGCCAATCTGGGTTTTGACCGGGATAATATTTTACTGGTTTCCTTATCCTGGGACACCCGTGCCCGTTACAATGATTTTAAGCAGGAATTGTTGAAAAATCCTGCAGTTGAATCTGTAACCGTAACCCACCGATCGCCGTCCGGTCAGTTGGGGGATTGCCCCGGTTACTCAATCGAAGTTAATGGTGAACGCCGGGACAATCCGTTCCAGATGCCACATAACCGGGTCGAGTTTGATTTTTGTAAAACCTATGGAATTGATATTATTGCCGGTCGGACGTTTTCGGAAGAATATGCCACTGATCGGACTGAAGCATTTCTACTGAACGAAACAGCCGTAAAGCGTTTTGGATGGACTGATCCTGCTGAAGCGATCGGTGCCCGCGTCTGGGCGAATGGTCGAGAAGGAATCGTGATTGGTGTGATGCGGGATATTCATTATGAATCACTGCATGTGCCGATCAAGCCGATGATTACCTATATCGTTAGCTGGGGCAGAACAATGGCAATCCGCATCAATTCCGAAAACATTCCGGCTACAATCCGGGAAATAGAACAGACCTGGCGAGATTTTCAATTTGGCGATAATTTTAGTTTTAATTTCCTGGATGACAGGTTGAATGACCTGTACAAAAATGAGCAGCGCATGATGCAGCTGTTTGGTTATTTCAGTTTGCTGGCAATCCTAATTGCCTGCCTGGGATTGTTTGGACTGGCACTTTTTACTGTTGAAACCCGGACAAAAGAGATTGGTATCCGTAAAACCCTGGGAGCAACGGTAATCAGTATTGTGAGCCGGTTGTCGCTTGATTTTATAAAATGGGTACTGGTCGCAAATTTAATTGCCTTGCCGCTGGTGATTTTTCCTATGCGAAGCTGGCTGCAGAATTTTGCTTACCGGGTAAATATCCAAATCACGGATTTTATCATTATCGGTCTGATTGCGTTGATGTTAGCAATTATCACAGTCGCTTATCATTAGATTCGGGCTGCTCTGCTCAATCCGGCTAAAACATTGAAATATGAATAGTAAGTTATAAGGGCATGGTGTACCGTGCCCCTACTCTCAGAAATATCAATCATGCTCGCAGTGTTCATGATTCATGCTGCAATCTTCGTCGGAGTATTCAATCTCAAGGGTCACATGTTCGCAATGCATGTCATAAGCGATGTGTTTCAACTCTGATTTAATTTGAATGACATCATCCCTGGTGATATTTTTATCGACGACAACGTGGGTAGTCAGAACATGATTAACGCCATCCAGTGTCCAGACATGGGTGTGGTGGACTGAGCGAACATTTGCGATTTGAATAAATTTTTCTTCAACTGCATTAGTGTCGATATCCTCAGGTGCCACTTGCATAAATACATTCAGGGTTTGTTTTAAATTAATGAGTACATGATAGCCGATATAACAACTTATCATAATTGATAGAATTGGATCGAGTATGTACAAATCGCTGAATAACAAAATAATACTGACAATCAGCACTGCAAACCAGCCGAGTACGTCTTCAATCAGGTGCAGGCTGACGACCCGGATGTTCAATGCCTTGCCTTTGCGGAGTTGCAGGACCGCTGCGCCATTGGCCAGAATTCCGAGAATCGCAAACAGAAACATGCCTTTGGCATTGGGCGCGACTGGATTCATAAGACGCAGGATTGCCGTTCTGATGATAAAAATCGAACCGGTGAGCAGGATAATGCTGTTAATCAGCGCTGCCAGGATCGAAAAGCGCCGATAGCCATAGGAATATTTGTGATCGCTGTCGCGATGGGACAATTTCTCGAACAGATATGATAATCCCAATGCAAGGCTGTCGCCAAAATCGTGTAGGGCATCTGACAGAATCGCGATACTGTTGATAAAAAATCCCCCGATGATTTCCAGAATTGTGAAAAACAGGTTCAGAAAAAACGCGATCCCAATGGCGTGAGATTCGAATTGATGGGGGTGCGTATGGAGGTGATTATCTTTCATACTGAGGAAAAATTAGTCAAAAATATTGATTTTTGGTATCGCTAAATAATGATGTACTACCGAGGCTATCGAAGGTATATACACTTGCGAGTATTCTGAAAGTTATTCGTTTGCAATTGAATGAAGTAAATACCGCTGGTAAGATTGTTCGGTACCCAATTGACAAAGTAGTCGCCGGAACATTGTCTGCCCAATGGTATGGATTCGACATTTTGACCATTGATATTGAAAATCATTATCGTTACGTCGGAATTCGTAAATAATGAATAATGGATTGTCGTTGCCGAGTTAAAGGGATTGGGAAATAATGGGTAGAGCTGAAATCGGTTGGATAAGCTGATTTGATTTTTTTCAATCTCAAGAGTAATGAGATAGTTATATGTTTTATGGGCGACATTAGCAACATCACTATCCTGATCGCCGAAAAACTCCTGGATTATTGATAGATTATCTGAAAGTCGTGAAACGACCGCCTGTCGCAGCGAATCGAATTGTTCCTTAAGATCATTGTTGTTCCACTGGTAGTCATATCGGTATAGTCTGTATATTCCTTCGATACAATGTTTTTTTATCCACCATTTATCGGTGCTCCGGAGCATTGAATAGATACTGTCGGGATTGGGAAACATCGTTACCGGGTATTCCGAGGGTATGTTCCAGAGAAAGATTTTGACATCTTTTCGGTGCTCATCCGTTAAATATTCTTCAAACACCACATTGTTACTTAAATCTAAAGAATAGTACCAATATTCTTTACAGGCGCAACCGGACATACAGTCACCCCATCCGAACTTGAAAATAAAGTGCATTCCATCAGGTTTCATTATAAGATAGATATTATCGCCGTCACCTAAGTACCCATTGACGCTTGCCGATACGATTTGATCGATTTCCAGATATTTCGATTTCAGATTCTCAATTTTTAACGGGTATTCAAATGTCAATGTATAATAAGTTGAACTGCTCAGGACTCTTCTTACAGATATTGCTTTATATACATCGTTCAAGGAATCTATTTTTGGAATCCCGGAACTTAAAATGCCAGAATTCCAACTACTGATTGCCGAATCTGTTTTTACAATAAGATCATACGGATCATAATTCGGAAATACATCACACTCATTAACTTTTTCATCGAATGATCCAATTAGATTTAATGCCGAATCGATTTGATACGCCAGGGTGGAATCCAGCCATATTCCATTCTGCAATCGTAGTGTCAGAATCATTGCATTATAGGAAATTGATTGGGAGTGAACATTGAGGGTGAAAAAGAGCAAGAGTAAGAAAAAAAGATTAAATTGCCTTCTCATTTAATACCTATTTTCTGTCATTGGCAATGTACAGACAGGATGGAAAAAATGCAATAATGCAAATGAAAAATTATGGGAAGCGATTGCGAAATTACGGATTTAAATCATTCAGGATTTCCAGGATTTCATCCTTATACTCAAGCGGCGCTTCCACAATTCCCCAGCCCCTGGTCTGCTGATAGATTCCGTTGTAAACAGAATCGTGGTAGCTGCGAATAAAATGAGGAATTTCCCGGGCTGCTAATTCGGTGTCCAGTGCATTTGCCTGGATTTCATTTTGGAGTGTTGTGATTTTCTGGTATTCTGGCATTATTGTCCCGTTTTCAGTTGGTTAAAAAATCGAAAATGTTGCCCAGTGTACTGCTGTCGGTTTTGTACAATTCCGTATATCGACAGCGTGTACAGGTTATTGATGTAAATTTAACATTCTGGACATCGAATATTTTTGCCAGGAAACTGCCCGTCGTGCGAACTTCTGAAGTCTCATAATTTGTATTTTGACATTTCGGACAGATATAACTCTTTTTTTCTTCCATGATTACCTCGTCTGTTAAATTTATTCCGTACCGTAAATCCGGTCGCCGGCATCGCCAAGACCGGGCAGGATATAGGCATGATTATTTAATTCACGGTCAAGCGCCGCCGTGAAAATCGGTACTTCGGGATGATCGGCTACGATCCGTTCTACGCCTTCCGGTGCTGCCACGAGACAGACAAAACTGATATCCGTCACGCCTCTTTTTTTGATAAAAGTCAACGCTGCCGAAGCGCTCCCACCGGTAGCCAGCATGGGATCGATAAGGATAACCTTGGTTTCGGCAATATTTGGCGGAAATTTCGTATAGTACTCGACCGGTTCAAGAGTATTTTTATCTCGATACAATCCGATATGACCAACCCGTGCCCGGGGAATAAGTTGTTGAATACCGCTAACCATTCCCAGACCAGCCCGGAGGATCGGAACAAGGGTAATTTCTTTGGACAGTTTATGACCGGCGGTTGCTTCCAACGGTGTGGAGACTTCGATTTCGATCGTTTCAGTATTCCGGAATACTTCATAAACCATGAGGGAAGCAATCTGGTTCAGGAGGGATCTGAACAGATAATTGTCGGTATTGACATCCCGTAATGTTGTGAGTTTTGTCTGAATTAACGGATGTTTGATAATTGTCAGCATCGGATAATCCGGATTATTCATTTTTTACCTCTTTTGTATTATCGATTTTCTGTTCAATGTCATTCATTTGACTGGATAGATTGTTTAATCGAAATTCAATGGAGTTCAGAATCCAGAATTGAAAATGCTCAACTTTTGTCTGCTTGTAAATCATCCAGATAATTTTGATAGATACCAGGAGAATGCCGACTTCAACCGAAAAAAGAGCCGGTAACGGTAGATTGATATGAAGAGAGTGACGTAAAATATCAAAGATAAACAGCAGGAGCAGGATAGCCAGAAAAACCAGATTGATTATAATATCTTGCTGAACAGATCCTTTACCACCAATCTGCCCGACGAGGTTGCGGATTTTCTCTTTTTCGTTTTTAAACTGTTCCAGTTCCTGTTCCAGGCTAACATCTTTTTCCTCAGACATACGGTCTCCTTAAAATGTTTTCACTCTGGTATTTATACAATTCACCTGCATAATCTACCAAATGTGAATCAAGAATGCATCTGTCAAATTAACGGTTAATAAAAAGAATACGTTTCTTGTGTTTAGCTGTACACATTTTATAGAATAATTGCTATTTTATGGTTGATGAAAACATCTGACCGATACTACTCGCAATATCATTTTCGAACTGGTGAAATAAATTTTAAGTAGAGGATTACAATGAATTCCACAATGATTGATCGTTTTTTTCGATATGTCAGGATAGATACCCAATCCCAGGAGAATGTTGAGAATCAGTATCCAAGTACCGACAAGCAGAAAAATCTGCTGAGATTACTTGTTCAGGAGCTGAGAGAATTGGGATTGAAGGACGCCAGTATGGATAAGCATGGTTATGTCATGGCGACATTGTCCACGAATTTATCCGATGAAGATAGCCAGAAAGTCCCGGTAATCGGTCTGATTGCTCATGTTGACACCTCGCCGGAAGTCAGCGGAGCCGATGTCAAACCGATCATTCATAAAAATTACCAGGGCAATGACATAATCCTTCCCGGTGATCCGGACCAGGTGCTGCGCTTTGATGAAAATCCAGCGCTAAATGACCATATCGGTGATGATATCATCACTTCCGATGGGACCACCTTGCTGGGTGCTGACAATAAAGCCGGTATCACGGAAATCTTAACGTTGATAGAATACCTGAGAGACCATCCCGAAATCAAACATGGAAAACTGAGAATCGGTTTTACGCCCGATGAAGAAGTGGGCGCGGGAACCCAATTTTTTGATGTGAAAAAATTCGGCGCTGACTACGCCTATACGGTCGATGGTGAAACTGTCGGTGAGATTGAAAACGAAACTTTCAACGCCGCGGCGGCGACCTTTACTGTTCATGGAATCAATGTCCACCCTGGGTATGCCAAGAATAAACTTGTCAATGCGATCAAGATCGTATCGGATATCATTATGGAATTGAATGCCGATCCCTCACCGGAAACCACGGAAAAACGGGAAGGCTATCTGCATCCGTATGTCCTCGAAGGAGGTGTCGAAAAAGCCAGCGTCAAGTACCTGATCCGGGATTTTGAGCAGACTGGAATGGTCGAAAAAGCCGGGCGTTTGAAACAGGTATCTGAAATGATGATAAAGCGCTATCCGAAAGCAAAAATCGAGCTGGAGATCAAGGAATCCTATCAAAATATGAAAGTGAAAATCGATGAAGATCCGAAGGTTGTTGAGTATGCGTTAGAGGCTGTCAGTCGGGCGGGAATTGAACCGCAATTGCAGCTGATTCGCGGTGGTACGGATGGCGCGCGGCTTTGTTTTATGGGATTGCTAACGCCGAATATTTTTACCGGTGGGCATAATTTTCATGGTAAACTGGAATGGATTGCCGTACAGGCAATGGAAGAAGCCGTTGATACATTAGTGCAATTGGTTCAGGTATGGGTTGAGAAATCTTTGAATAACTAATCTGAATAGGTTGGGGGAAAGGGCAATGTTAAAAAATTATTTCAAGTGGAAACTTTTAGTCCTTTGCTTATTTTTATTGACGATTGTGTTAATCCTGGCAAACTGTGGAGCGAAAGTGATTAGTCAAAAAGCGAATTTAGAGTATATTCGAGGTGAGCTGGAAAAACTGGCGCCCGTTGAATTAGAAGCAGATTTGTCAAATCTTAAATCCAGTGATTTTCAGGTACTTACACGATTAATCGAAGCCGGGAAAATTATCGACGAACTGTTTTTGTTACAGGTTGATCCGGATAATCCAAAAATTCGTGAAGTGTTGCAACAATCGACAAAACCGGAAGATGCCGATTATCTGGAGCTGTTTAACATTATGTTCGGATCCTGGAATCGTCTGGAAGAAAATACACCTTTCATCAATAATAATGAAAAACCCGATGGCGCCGGTTTTTACCCTGAGGATATGAGTAAAGATGAATTTTCAGCATGGATCAAGAACAATCCGGAAACGGAAGCCGATTTTATCAACACGTTCACGGTGATTGATAGAGATCAGACTGGCAAATTAATAGCTGTTCCGTATCATGTAAAATACGCTGATAAGATCGATGATCTAAATCTACTGCTGAATGAAGCTGCTGAAATCACCGAGGATTCGACGCTCGCAGAGTATCTCCGGTTGAGAGCCCGTGATCTTTTGACCGATAATTATTATGACAGCGATGTCGCGTGGATGGATTTGGCAGGAGATTTTGAAGTAGTTATTGGACCCTATGAAGTTTATGAAGATCAATTGTTTGGTTATAAAGCCGCTTATGAAGCCTTTATCTGCGTGGTCGATCATGCAGAGAGTGAAAAATTGACAACTGTGGCGAAATACCTGAATGAATTGGAAGCTGCTCTACCGATTCCTGATCAATATAAGAATTTTAATCGCGGCAGTTCGTCTCCGGTTAAGGTCGTACAGGAAATTTTTTCTGCAGGTGATACAAAAGCGGGCATTCAGACCACGGCATTCAATCTTCCTAATGATGAACGTGTGCGTGAAGCTAAAGGCTCCAAGAAGGTCATGCTGAAAAATGTTGCCCAGGCAAAATATGAAAAATGCTGGATTCCGATAGTCAATACAATCCTCGCGCCGGAAGCATTGAGAAATGTCAGTTTCAACGCTTATTTCAATCATGTGCTGATGCATGAAGTCAGCCACGGTCTTGGACCCGGTATCCTGACCAGACCGGATGGCTCAAAAACGACCGTAAGTCTTGAATTAAAAGAACTGTATCCGATAATTGAAGAATGTAAAGCGGATGTTCTCGGGCAATTTACCTATTTGTACCTGCTGGACAAAGGCGTGTTTCCCGGACAGAGTAAAACTGCAGCTTTAGCAAGTTACCTGGGTGGTATGTATCGCTCGATTCGGTTCGGAATCGATGAAGCTCATGGTGGCGGCGTGGCAATTCAGTTTAATTTCTATATGGAAAAAGGTGCTTTTTACCGGGATGAGAATGGCAAATTAAATCTCGATGAACAAAAACTCGTTACTGCGATTCGCGATTTAGCTGAAAAAGTACTCATTATCGAAGCGCATGGTGATTATGAACAAGCCAGGAATCTTATCGAAGAGTATCGGGTAATGACTCCGCTAATGGCAGATTATGTTGATCAGTTAAAACATTTACCGATAGATATCAGACCAAGTTTTCCGTTAGCAAATTAATAAAGTAAAAAGGGTCGTTTTTACTTAAAACGACCCTTGTATTTTGATCTATGATATTGAGGTAACCCTCCCCGAACGTTAATGAGGGGATTTATGAGGGATATTACGGCACATCCGGGGAGGGGGAGGGGATGTATTGAATTGCTCAGTTTGCTCAGTTTTTCAAAAATCAATTGCAGTTTTAAAATTACAATAATGATGCCAAATATCATTTTTGTCAACTTTGTCACTCAATTGTCAACTACTAATTAGATGCAGTTAAATAGAAAAGGTTTCACCTTTATATAAAAAAATCTGACCTTCTATTAAATAATGATCCAAATCACAAATTTGTCAGGAAAATGGATTAGCACTATTGATAATTTATTTAGTATATTTCTATTGATTTACAGCGGAGTCGAAGCGTGCGAAAAATTCTAGCGATTGATGATGATCCGATGATTCTGGAGCTTATTGAATCATTTTTCCAGACCCACCAAATGGAAGTTAAAACACTTGAAGAAGGCAGCAAAGCGATTACAACGATCATTCAATATGAGCCGGATTTGATTATTCTGGATATTAACCTGCCGGGTATAAGTGGGATGGATTTGTTGAAAATGTTCAAGAGCCATGCGATGGTTTCATTTATTCCGGTCATTATGCTGACTGGACAGGCTGCACCCAATTCACAAATAAGCGGACTGGTATCGGGTGCCGATGATTATGTTATCAAACCCTTTGATCTGAATGTTCTGTACGCCCGGGTAATCAGTGTCATGCGTCGATCACTTTTACTGACCCGCAATAAATACAGTCAATTAAACTTATTGCGCTATCTTATTCGACGTTATGAAAAAAGAGATTATAAGATTTATACAAAACTTTTGACAGAGTACGAGGCTCATCCAAATTACTGGCGAAGCTATATACCCGATTTAATTGCCGAAAAGGGACAAAAATACCGCTGTTATAATTTAGAAACAACCCAGTCGCTGCTCGAAGAAACATTCCTGGAGCGGATGAAAGCGATGGCTGAGATCATTAATGCCTGGCATAAACCGGTAGAACTGAATCTGATTGTCCGGACGAAAGAAAATGAAGGTATTGCCCATCGATTGATCAGTGAAAACAATCTGCCGATATCCATCAAATTAATCAAAAAAAGCACTCCTATCTGATCAGACCCGATAAAAAGCTCTCACAAATTCCCTTGTAATTTTGGAATTAGTGATTAAAATGGAAACGTATGACACAAAAAACGTTTCCAGTGGCTGATAAAGAATTACCCCTGAGTTTTCGACCGGTGATCGAGCATGCCCGGACGCAGATTATGCAAAACGGGATTCGTAGCTTTACAATTGAAAAGCTGACGGCAGAACTTCGAATGAGTAAAAAAACCATATATAAATATTTTACCAGTAAAGAGGAATTTGTCGAAGCCGTATTAAGATACAATTTTGATGATCTGTTTTCAAAAGTGGAAAAACTACTTGAAGAATCCGATGATCTCCTGCAGCACATTTATCATAGTATTTACATTATTTCGAACCATTTATCCGTCATGAATTCCAATTCGGTATATGAAATTAAGCTTTACTATCCCAATATCTGGAATCGGGTCGAACAATTTCGCAACAGTTTCATGAATGATTTGACCAGTCGCATTAAAAAAGCCCAAACCCTGGGTCTGATCCGGAAGGATATCAAGACTGATTTTCTGACTGGGATTATTGTCGGTGTTGTTCAGAATGTTTTCAACCGGAATTTTTTATCAAATATCCCTATTCTATTCCGGAAATGATGAAATCCTTTTTTGACATTATCATGAATGGAATAATGAAAGAGGGTCAGTTTTACTGCCCACGCTGCCGGATGGTGGAGGGCGCTCGGACATTTTTTCCTCCACAATCTGAGTATTATCATCGTAATTTATCTTGTTATTTGCCTGCAGGTGGCGGGTTTGGCGGAGATTCGATTCAGGAGATATAAGATGAAAGAAAGGAGTAATAGTATGAGATCATTTATTTATTATAGCCTTGGAATTCTGGTTTTACTGAGTTGTTGTAGTTTGTCAGCTATTGATCTGACGGCGACAGATATCATGCAGAAAGTTGATGACCAGGGAAGTGTTCAGACAGAAATGAATAAATCTAAAATGACCCTGATCAATAATAAAGGCAAGACCCGGGAACGGGATGTCACCCGTTATGAAAAATCGTACAACGGTGCCGATGGTATCGATACAAAAACTCTGATTATTTTTGATTATCCGGCAGATATTCGGGGAACCGGCTTGCTGCTCTGGAGTTATGAAGATGCCGCCAAAGATGATGATCGCTGGCTCTATTTACCGGCGTTGAAAAAGGTTCGCCGGATTGCGGGCGAGAGCAAAAACGAATATTTCATGGGAACTGATTTTACCTATGACGATATGGGTGCCCGCAGTATCGATGATGATATACATACATTGTTAGGTGTGGAAATAGTGGGCGGCATCGAGTGTTATAAAATTGAATCTGTTCCGAAAGATAAGGATGGTCAGTACAGTAAAAGAATCACGTGGGTAATTCCGGAAAAATGGGTATTTGTAAGAGTTGAATTCTACGAGAAGAGCGGTGTGTTGCAGAAGGTTCTGACTGTTTCCAATATCAAGGAAGTGGATGGAATCTGGGTTGGTCACGAGCTGTTTATGGATAATCTGAGTAAAACACACCAGACTATAATTGAAATCCAGGAAGTGAAATTTGACAGTGCAATGGATGATCAGATTTTTACACAAACGACTTTACAACGGGGAAAAGTGCAATGAGGATAAACAGACCAATTTTCGTTTTAGTAATTTTAGTAATTAGTCTGCTTCAAATTGGGTTTGCCGAAGTCGAATTTCATGGATTTTTCCGGAGCCACAGCGCATTTCGGACGGCTGAGCCGAACGATGCCATGCTGTTACGGAACCGGATGCGCCTGAATTCCGAGCTCTGGGGCGATAATGTCTATGGATTTGCCTCGGTTGATTTTTTAAATGACATCGTGATCAGTAATGATACAAAGTTGGATTTACGGGAAGCATATCTCGATATTTACGGCAGCTGGGTGGATTTCAGGATTGGAAAACAGCAGGTTGTCTGGGGTAAAGCCGATGGGTATTTTATCAATGATATTGTCAATCCGCTGGATTTATCCCTGTTTCTGCTGCAGGATTTTGAGGATATCCGCATGGCGACGACGATGGTCAGTACCAAGTTGCATTATGGCAATCACTCACTGGAATTATTAGTGATTCCGGAATTCAAAGCCATGAATATCAATTTTAGTGGAAATTGGGCTTTTAACAGACCGGATTCAATTGCAATTCTTAATCCGGTATCTTCCATTGCGAACCAGATGGTTACCATACCAATTGTTTATTGTGAAGACAATATACCGGTAAGTTCTGTTAAGAATTTCGAGTATGGATTGAAGTTTAACACCTTTCTGCTCGGTACCGATTTATCCTTCATTTACCTGAAAGCCAGAGAAGACAAGCCTATTATGAAGAAAGAGATGATTTTTACTCCCACAAGTTCCGGGTCAGAAATGAGTATGAATTTAACACCGACCTATCCCTGGTTCACCTTTTGCGGAGTAAATTTTTCAAGACCACTGGGAATGTTTGTATTCCGGGGTGAAGGCGGCTATTATCCAAAACGGTTCTACGATACAATGGATCAAAGTACCATGCCGGACGGATTTCTGATTGAAAAACCTTTTGTACAGGGAATGATCGGCGTTGATTATCAACTCACCGGTGAAATTAATATTGCCGTCCAGGGAATCCAGGAACAAATCCTTGATTATGAAGATTCTATGAAATTCAACGATGAGATCAACCGGCTGGGATCGCTGATGGTGAATGCGAGTCTTTTCAACGAAACAGTTATGCCGATGGGGCTGCTGCTGTACAATTTTACCAACGAATCGTACCTGACACGCATTTCGCTTGACTGGAAATATTCGGATAGTTTTACAATTGCGCTTGGAGCAGATTTTCTGGGTGGAGGTTCGGAGGTAAATTCACCCGGACAGTTTGATTTCGGGCAATTTGACAAAAATGATAATATTTACCTGAAATTGATATACCAGTTCTAATTGATAAGCATTGAGGACTGATCCAGCTGAAAATAAAAGGTTGCTCCCTGATCAACGTTGCTCTCAGCCCAGATATTGCCATTGTGCCGTCTGATGATTCTTTTCACGTTTGCCAATCCAATGCCGGTTCCTTCGAATTCATCATCCCGGTGCAGACGGTGAAAGGGGCGGAATAATTTATTGGAAAAATTCATATCAAATCCGACACCGTTGTCCCGAACATAAAAGGCGTTGATGGGATCGGATGCAAATCCGAATTCGATCTCTCCGACTGCTTTCGTTCTGGTAAATTTCCACGCATTTCCGATCAGGTTTTCCATGGCACTTCGCAGCAATTTTTTATCACCATTGACAATCAGATTGGGCTCGATATGAAAGTTGACCTTTCGATCCGGTTCGGTCAGTTGGAAGCTTTCTCTGATTTCTTCAGCAATTTTACTCAGATTAACGGAATCGGTGAGTAGATCAACCCGCAAGATTCGTGAAAGATTCAGCAGGTCATCAATCAGCTGGCTCATTCTGGAACTGGCTGACTGGATTTTCGTCAGATGATCACGGATGTCTTTGGTTATATTATCACCCAAATCTTCCTCGATAATGCGGGCATAACCGTTGATTCCTCTCAGCGGTCCACGGAGGTCGTGGGATATCGAATATGCCAGGGCTTTTATTTCGGAATTGGCAGCACTCAGGTTGGCGGTTCGTTCCTTTACCCGTCGTTCGAGCTCGCGGTTATGTTTATTGATGCCACGGATACGCAGAAGTGGAACAGCAGCACTGATCCCAATTAATAAAATAATCATGGCAATTCGAAACAATGCCGTGTTCCAGTACGGTGGATGCACCACAATGTCGATCGAGGTACCGTGAGTATTCCAAATGTCATCCTTATTTGAAGCGATGACCTGAAACTTATATTTACCTGCTGGCAGGTTTGTATAGGTCACTTCCCGGCGATTTCCTGAATATACCCAGCTCTGGTCAAATCCTTCTAACATATAGGCATATTGATTCTGGCTGGGCGCATCGTAACTCAGTGCAGCAAAACCGATTGATACAACAGACTGACGATAAGAAAGATCGATTCTGTCGGCAACCGTTATGTGTTGTTTGATTGGCTTATCCGGTCCGATCAGTGCTTTTTTGTTCATGATTTTTAGGTCTGTCAGAACAACCGATGGTTTCTCCCGATTCTCCCGGAGGCTGTCAGGGTGAAACAGATTAAAACCATTTGTACCACCGAAAAGGAGTTCGCCATTTCTGGTTATATAATGACTGCGATTATAAAATTGATTTCCCTGAAGTCCATCCCCGATTGAATAGGTTCTGAACTTTTTGGCTTCGGTATCCATCCGTGCCAATCCTTTGTCAGTGCTGATCCATAAATATCCGCGCTGATCGAAAATCAGCCCGGCAATCATATTGCTTGGCAGTCCATCTTCGACAAAATAATGGGTGAAAGTTTCCGATGAACGGTCAAAACGGTTCAATCCGAAGGTAGTACCGATCCAGACAGTTTCATCGTTTTTGATTGCCAGCGAAAAGACTCCATTGCTGCTCAGTCGTTTACCTTTTTCCAAATTGTCATTATAGAATTTGAAAGATTCTGTCCGGGGATCGAAAACAAAAAATCCTTCGTCCGAACCTATTAAAATATTACCCTGGGAATCCTCTTCAAACAGATGGACTGATTCTAATGGCAATCCGGTATTTTGGCGAGTATAGTAAATGTGTTTTCCGTTTGTTTTATCAAATTTTACAATACCATTGAAAAAACAAGCTACCCATAAGCGGTTCTGGCTATCCTGAAAAATTGCCAGGATGTTATCATCGAGCAAGCCGTTCTCATGGGTATAGGTTTCAAAATTGCCGGTATTTTGATCCAGCCGGCTGATACCACCGCCCCAGGTACTGATCCATATTTCACCGTTAGAACTTTTCGAGATTGAGAGGACCGCGTCTGAGTTAAGGTTGGAATTTTGAGTAGTATATGCAAAAAAATCCCCGGTCGAACGATTAAAATAATTTAAACCACCGCCATCGGTTCCAATCCAGAGATTGCCTTTCTCATCTTCGAGGAAACATGATACGACATTGTAATCGAGTGATTTTGTCTAACCATACACTACGCGATATACACTCATCCCCTGTAAACTGTAAAAAGATACATTTACGCCACCATTATAGGTTCCTACCCAGAGGTTACGCTGACCGTCAACATAGATAGAATAGATCGAACCATTATTGAGACCCTCTGCCAGATTACTCATCGGCTTGATATGGTCAAACGTTTCATTATTCGGATTGAACAGATCAAGACCGCCATTCTCGGTTCCCACCCAGAGCTTATTATCCGCCAATATCTGAAGTGACATGATATAGTTATTAGCAATACTTAGAGGATTATCGACATCATTCAGGTACTGTTTTACTGGTTTTTCCTTGCCGGGTGTGACGTCCAATTTGATCAGACCATTCCCATGAGTGCCAATCCAGAGATGGTGATCGTCGCACGGTGCCAAAGATTCAATTGAAGTATTCGAGTGAACTAGTTTATCGGAATTTTGAAGGAGAAATTGAGTAAAAGTTTTGGTTTTTTTATCAAACCTTGTCAATCCCCGTCCTAAGGTACCGATCCAGATGTTGCCACCCGGACCCACTAACATGTCACCCATGGAACTTGAGGAAGCAAATCCCCTTATTTCCTGATCGTCATAGGAATAGTATGTAAACCGGTTGCTTTCGGGATTGTATGCGTTTAAACCACCAGTGGTTGATATCCATATTGTACCCTGGTCATCTTCAATAATTGTTTGTACGACCGTGCCACCCAGGCTGCCGGAATCGGTTCCGGAGTAGTAATTGATAAAATTATCAAGGTTGCGATTATAACGACTCGCGCCGCTGGGTGTGCCTATCCAGATATTTCCCCGGGAATCTTCAAATAAATGGGAGATAAAATTGTGTATAATTGTCGAACTGTCAGATTGAGAATGCTGGTAGATTTCAAAATTAAATCCGTCATATTTATTTAATCCGTTAGCGGTTGCAAACCACATGAATCCATACTGATCCTGAATAATATCTACGACCCAGGTATGCGAAAGTCCCTGGTCAACTGTCAGATGACTGAATCGTAAATTTTGAAGATTTCCCAGGGAAGATAAAGTCAGGAGCAACAAGAGAAAGAATAGCTGAAAATACTTTTCAGGATAAAATTTGTATTGATAGCGCATTTGACTTGCCTTTAATCGATAATTACGTGTTGTCAAAAATATAAACTTAATAATTGAATCTTACAGGTTTATTGCATTATTTAAAATGAATAAATCACCATCGCAATATCCTCTCCGAAAAAAGAAAATAGTAATTTTTTAAAGTGTCAATATAACAATGAGTCTGTAAAAATTACTCTCAAAAGGCTGAAAAGTTTTCTATTTCAACAATAACATCTGCCGGGCTTGTTGAATAAGCTCATTATTGCGGTCTATCGTAATCTGATACACATATGTACCACTTGCAACTATATCGCCGGCATCATTCTCTCCTGTCCAGCAGATTGTGTATTCACCTGCCGGTTTTTGAGTATTAATAAGTGTTCTAATCTTGTTACCGAACAGGTCGTATATTGTCAGGGTTACATGGGCGGGATCGATGACCTCATAATGAATCTGGGTACTGCGGTTAAAAGGATTGGGATAGTTCTGCTTCAGGCTGAATGTGGATGGCTGTGTCACACTGCTGTTCCTGATCCTGTTGGGGGCACATTTTCCATGGGTCATGAAGTAGGAACGGACTGAAGTGTTCTGGATGCTGAAGCTGTCGGTAACAGCGACTTCCAGCCCCCAGCTATACAAACTATCATAAGTGCCATCCGTTGACATGTCCCAGAATGCATTACAGTTACCAAACCAGGACCAGGCAATCCAGCCGACTTCATTCAGATGACACTGGCGCAGGATTGTCAAATATTTGATCGAATTTTGATCGGTTATTACGTTGTCGCTGCAACTCCCATGCATTTGCGAAAATTCGCCGACAATCAGTGGCAATCCCATATCGACTGATTGTTTGATTTCATTGACGATGCTGCTCTCGGTAAAACCATACATTTTGGGCCACCACATATGGACTGAAAAAATCAGGTTATGATCGGGATCGGCGTCGATCAGGTATGGACCCTGGGCTTGTAAAATATTGATATTTTTGCCCCAATCGGTGCCATCGATTACCAGGGGAACGTGAATATCAGCATCACGAATCTGCAGGATAGCCGCTTCGTAACCGGTTCTGAAAGCGGTCTGGGTAATGGAACCATCACCACATTCATTGGCAATATTCAAGAGGACATATTCTTCATGAAAAATCATTACTTCGGCAATATCGTCTCGTATCCAGTAGTCAACACAGGTTTGTAAATTACCCCAATCACCGGTGGCATCATGGAGTTCAACCATAGGGATCATTTCCAGGTCGATGCAATTTTGGATTGCAGCATCCAATTGATTAGCCGATCCTGCTGTGGTCCAGACGATTCTGATCACATTTGCGCCGGTCTTTTCAATCTCCTCGTATCGGATGCCGCCATCTTTTTCGAACCAGATATTCGGATTCGCAATTCCCCGTAGGATGACCTTCTCACCACAGGGATCGTAAAGATGCCGACCCTCGACATAAAAAGTGGTGTGATCCTGTGCGCTTGACTCGCCGTATAGTAAGGCAAAAATGATGACCAGGATTAAATATATTCGACGCATATTATATCTCCGTTAGGTTCAATCTGATAGTTATGTAAAAACATCGGTGAAAAATTACTCTGCATTTGTTCAAAATATAGCCGAAAAACCGTTAGAGCGCAATAAGTAACCAGCTATTTTTATCGATAAAGCAGAAACTCACCCCGATTGTACTTTAAAGAGATTCTAATTCTCCGAATTATCCGCCTGTATGTATCGCTTTAGTTTTATCATTTTAGCCAGACCAAGCAAGGTTTTAACCGGTAAATATTTGCTGGCAAGATTTACCGATGAAGCGGTCAGGTAACCTGCCGGATCGCTGATGACGCTGTAGCTTATCTTAGTCCGATACGTACCCAGGGATTCAATTTTCCAATGAGCTTCCATCATCGCCATTCTGACCGGATTAGGCTGAGCGGGAAAGCGGTCATCGGATTGCGCAATGGAACTGATATATAGTATATTCAGTTCTCGATCCATTATGGAATTTACCCGCAAAACAGCATCCCGGTTCCTGACAGGCCAGGGCGAATGGTGCAGATAGTACAGTAGCAGACTATTCTCGTCAATGTCTTCAATCTTTTTTGCCTGCAGACATTCCGGCATCCAGTTCGGATAATTTGGAAAATCTTTTAACACTGCTGCAATGACTTCCAGCGAACAGTCAAAAATCACGACTGCCCGAAATTCGTCAAATCCATTATATACTTCCGACTGCTTGTACAGATCTATGCCATTCTGAGAACTGATAAACGCCCAGACCGGTTCCTGAGCGAGGAGCTTTTGATTTGAAAGGTTTATAATTAAAAGGGCGGAAAGCAGGATAATCAGGAATGATTTCATTACCGGATTTTAATGAAATTGGTGACATTTTGGTGCATCGCTACGCCTTGCAGTTGTTTTGCTAAAAGCGCATATGTTTGACAGAATCGCCTCGGTTGGCTAATTCGAGCAGCGCATCCACACCGATATCCAGATGAGTTTTGACATATTTATCCGTCACCTGCTTATCACTGGCAGCGGTTTTAATTCCTTCGGGTGTCATGGGATTATCGGAAACCAGCAACAATGCGCCGTGGGGAATTTTATTGATAAAACCGACAGTGAAAAGGGTAGCCGTTTCCATATCAATGCCGGCTGCCCGGATTTTTGTCAGGTACTCTTTAAAATTGGAATCATGTTCCCAGATCCGGCGGTTGGTAGTATAGATCGTGCCGGTCCAGTAGTCTATTTCATGTTTTCTGATCATCGCTGAGACGGCGCCCTGTAAGCGGAAGGATGGAAGGGCAGGTACTTCCGGTGGCAGATAATCGTTGCTTGTACCATCTCCCCGGATAGCCGCTATCGGTAAAATAAAATCGCCAACTTTAATTTTTTTCTTTAATCCACCACATTTCCCGAGGAAGAGGGCTGCTTTCGGTTTTACGCTCCCCAGCAGATCCATAACGGTTGCTGCCATAGCACTGCCCATGCCAAAATTTATAATTGTGATGTTATTCGCAGTGGCGGTCTGCATCGGTTTGCGGGTGCCCCGGATTCGGACATTAAACCGCTCGGCAAAATGGCAAAGATAATCTGAAAAGTTCGTCAACAGAATATAGTCTCCAAATTCTGAAATGGAAGTTCCGGTATATCGCGGTAACCAATCCTGTATTATTTCTTCTTTTGTTATCAATTTAAATTATTCCTTTTTAATTGTATCTGGTATATAAGTTATTATTAAATGAAGTATCTTCAAAACTAATCGGCTAATTTCAATTGAAGACGATTGGCTTTTTTTATACGCCATTGATGAAATTCTGTTGCCAGCTGATCGAGATCCATTTTCAATACGTGAGTTATAGCAGCACCCAGATCAGGCTGGTCGGAGATGATTATCTGTCGTATTTTTTCGATTCCGTATGTTTCATGGAGAAAGCAAAACAGAATTGCGCCATCGAGATAGGGATTTTGGGGAAATATTCCAAACTGAAAGTTAATTCCCCCTTGCTTGCTGAGATGATATTCAAAATACTTGCGGAATCCATCGGTTTGCCAGTAATCATCCGAATAATATAATCCGTAATATTCCTCCAATCCCTGTCGAAACCAGTTCGGAGTATCGTTGATACCCCAGCCAATATCCTTAATTACGAGCAGGTATTCGATATAACAGGTTGAAATTTCGTGAATCAGCAATTTGTGATAATAATGTCGATCATAGGGCAGTCCCAGTTCATTGATATATTTTCCATTATAAAGATCAGGATTCAATATTTCCAGGGTTGCTTTGTACTTAATTCCATTTTTCGGGAAACTGGTGCTGGAGGTCAGGGTCGAGACCTCGAAATTAGCCCGTCCGGTGGGTGGATCTTTGAATGCGATATAAATATGGCAGAGCTGTTCAAATTCTTTTTGATCAATTTCAAGGTCGGCGCAGATGCGAGTGTGAAAACTGCTGATGAGTTCGATGATATCGACTGCAGACTTTTCAGAAATACCTTGAAGGAGGTAACATTCGGGTAAAACCGGACCGTTATCTGAATCCTGTGGGAATGTTGCTGTACTGATCATTAGTAAAAGTAGAATGGTCATAAACAGATACTTTATACTGTTCGGATAGAACTCAATCAAGTTGGTATTCTCCCCACATTTTCTAAGTTAATTCTTTCTAAGGTACCAGTAAAATGTCAAGCCGAGAATTGGCAGGTAAATGAGTGCCATTGACCAGTAAGCAAACGGATGAGCAGTCCAGGCGCCGGCATTAACGGTACCATAAGCAAAAATAACTGCCGAATAAAGTAAAATTGTTAACGTAATCAATCCGGTCTTATCGGTCCATTTTTTGGACTGAAGATAGCCGGATACAAACAGGATTGAGAGGATAATATTCAGCGCGTCGATCAGCCCGTTTCCAATCAGGAAAAATTCTGACTGTGTAGTCCAGCCGCTCACCGGAGGTAGAGCCGGGAAGGGTAGTATTTGCTTTTGTTTGAAAATCATCAGGGCGCGGATTAATGTAAAAAGATGGAGCATCTGGACGATACCAAAATAATAGACCAGGCATCTTTCCAATTTTTGATTCATGTTTATGACCCCTTTTTCAGGAATATACAGTATCTGAAAAATATAATCACCAAAATCTTTGGTGATTATATTTGGGGCGAGAAGTGGGGGGAGTGTTACTTTACAGTTCCCTGAGAACAGGTGGCTGTAAATTGTTTTATTTCAATAAAAGGACTTTATTTGTCAGGTGAATATTTTGTCCGCTTAGGTGAATGAAATAGATACCGCTCGGAAAACCGGTCGCGTTCCATGGTCGGGAATACCCTCCGCTAGCCAAAACGCCTGAATAAATTTCCTGAACGCATGATCCGGTAATGTCATAGATTTCAATTAAAACCTCTGTTCGCTCAGGCAAGTAAAATTCAATTGTCGCAGTGGGATTAAAGGGATTGGGATAGCTGCGCATCAGGGCGTATTTTTGGGCGATTTGTTGATGGTCTTCAGTTTTCACAGCGTCATAACATTCGCTCTGGTAATAGGATAAAATCGTGGCTGTTGCGCTTGGCTTTCTGAGGCTCTGGATTGTGAATTCGAAAGGACCTGCCAGATATGTATTTTCGAAATCCAGGGTATAATTTCCGGGTGGAAACGGACCAAATCTTACCGATAATTCAAATGGACATAAACAGTCACAGGGAGCGCCGGTATCCGTCATAACCACATGAAAGACATTGCCGTCCAGCCAGCTTTCCCAGAGGGTTTCCAGGCAGCAGTTCAATTCCTCAACATCCCAGTACATGATCAGGTCGCTGCCAGCAGTCTCCAGATTAAGTTGCTGGTTGATAATAACAGTGGAAAAAAGATACATTCCTTCAAGAAAATTCAGTACGTATTTGCCATTGGGAATCGGTCCGATGGTCATTGTAAAATATTTGGGACAGACACATTCATCACCCGGATTGGTGTCTGTCATGGTCACCCGGATAGTATCATTTGACATCATTGCCTGCCATTGCGGTATGATATTGCAGTTAATTGAATCAGTGTACCAGGTAATTGTCAGTTCACCTTCATTTGACCAGTAATAAATGTCGTTATAGGCATCGATCTGACATTCGGATACGGAGGAATTAATAACTGGTATTTCAGTTCCGGAGACAGTCGCCGCCTTGCTTAATATGTTTACACATTCTGGATCGGAAAAGGAAATCACTTGAATCTGGTTGACTGTAAAACTGGTATCGGCAACCAGACTGGTATCACCATTATTCTTATTGGTCGTATGAATGATCAGATTGTAGCGACCGGGTTCGGGCATCGTGATGCTGGTTGCCAAATCAAAATAACACATGCACCATTCCCACATTGAGGAAGTGTCGTTTTCCATCAGGTAAATCGTCGAATCGACCATTATCAGATCCATTTGATAAATAGCGCCACAGTTGCGCCACGCACCGTAATGCCAGATCGTCAGGCTGTCGCCATTAAATTCAAACTCAATAAATCCATCATCCTGGGCAAATAAAGCTGTTGAAAAGATTAAAATGAGTATAAATAGAATTCTTTTCATGATTACCTTTCACACTATTTTAACAATAAAAGTTTATGATTTAGTTGAATATTTCGGCTGTTGAGCTGGACGATGTATATTCCGCTGGGCACCAGCCTGCCATTTACATCTTGTCCATTCCAGGATAAATGATAGACTCCGGCAGAACATATTCCTTCTGCAAGAGTGATCACTTTTTGTCCCAGCAGATTATAGATGTTCAACTGTATTTTGCTTTCTTCCGGTAAATCAAAATGGATAGTTGTCGAGGCGTTGAAGGGATTCGGATAACTTTGGTGAAGATAGAATTGTGAAGGCATTGAATTATTATCAATAATACTGGCGATATGCTGTATTTCAAACCAGTGTGTCGAGAGCACACCTCCCTGACTGTGCAGTATTTTAAGAATAACTGAACCTCCCATCCATCCGGATGTGGCGATGCTGCCGATATAGGTGCAACGATTTTCGTCATCTTCTGTCTGAATATCCAACTCGAGAGAATCAATAACATTACCGTCATTATCACAAAAAAGAGCAGTCAGGGTGGAGCCATAACTATACTGGCTGTTGATACTTATTTGTAATGTGTCACCGGTTGCCGGAGTTTCAGGATTTATACGGACTGTAATGTTGTTGACGGTTTCATTCTCAAGAAAAGTGTGATAAGGTTCTGAAATTGTAAAATCTTGAGAATTATCGATAAAAGCTTCCGTCCACTGAGGTATCTCGGGATGATTTTCGGTTGTCAGGATTTCCTGCCAGGCTTCATCAGTCAGCCGGTCTGCCATCGGGTGCTTGAATTCATAATATGAAAAACCGGCGCCCTTGGTAATTTTAATTTCATCTTTTACTTTTACAGCGACATAGACTTCAAAGGGATAACCAATACCTTCTTCCAGAACTTTTTCAGAATTACTGTCAGTGTGAACATCGGCGACCACAGCCATTCCTTCGTCGGTTTCATTGCAGATTGAGCCGCTGAGGTCATCGGAAAATGTCAGTAGGTTTTCGATGCGTTCTCCAATCGTCCAGATGAGATCATACTCTTCCGTAAGTAATTCCTGCTTCGTTAATTCCTTTTCGGCAATGCCTTTCAAAGCCAGGCAGAGGGATTCGAAATTGATCAACTTGTTGTCGAATTCGTTTAGCAGAAGTCCTCGTCCGTTCAATCCTGTGCGCATGAGATTAGCCAGACTTGCCATCCGGGCGTAAAGCTGCGGATTTGGTTCTACGTATCCGTAGGTAAGTCCGGGTATTTCCGGCATTCCTGTCGCATAGCTTGTATAACTCTGTTTTGCATAAAGAATGGTATCATGCCGGAGTTCGCCCCAGGAAGCCAGAGCAGTGTACAACTGCTTTAATGTCCATGCGAGGTTCTGCATAAAAGCCGGATAACCGGTGCCTTTCGGTTCTAACAATGGCATTAATGCATAGAGCCAGCTCCAATAGAGATTCTGCACCCAGACAGGGGCTTCAAGGTCCCTGAATTCCTGTTTGAGTGCAGTCAATTGTTCGTCGTACTTATAATAATCGGCATCGCCTTCGGAGCGAATAATATCCTCGGCGGCTTGCGAACCTAAAACAATCATTGCATCCAAACCCCTTGGGAATCCGCGAATCGGTCCGTTTGCGCTATAAACGAGAGTAAACGGTTCACCCGAACCATAGTAAGAAAACACATGATCGTAAACCAGTTGCTGAAACATGTAGGAATCCGGAATAAACCGCTGTCCCATGAAGCGGAATCCCTTGGTTACGTCTTCTGCGTCTTCCTGATCAGTTACCCATGAGGAGCAGATCAGTGGATCACGGAGGTCTTTGGCTTTATCGATAAAAGTAGTCAATCTTTCGATATTGGCAAAATCACTGATACTTAGAGATATATAATCACTGCCATATACCTCCTCCATTAAGCTTGTGTACTCGTAAATATTCAAATCGTCAGTTTTACCTACGAAAAATATAGTCGGATCATAAATCCGTTCCCAGACTGCCAGCGCCGGTTCGCCATTTACGCTGATTTCATTCAGTGCTTTGACGATTAATATTGCCTGGAGGGTTTCTTCCCGACCTTTTTGTTTCCCAGCTTCGGTGCTGTCGGGTTCAATTCGGAACATCATGCGACCGTACCACATCATGGATTTGAAATAGGTTGAGAGGGTGTCGTTGCGGGTATAATGTCCCCGCGGGATATACTGACTGTAATCTTCTTTATATTCAACGGCATCGGAATTAAAAATTGGAGAATACCCAAATCCCCCATGGGCATCGATCAGTTCCAATTCTTCGTTGACCAATTCAATGGCAAATGCCGGGATCACTGCAGTCGGATCCTTTAATTTTGTCGCGACACTAAAATAGGCGACATTTTTCAGGATTATGTCCTTCAGACTTTGATCTTCGGTGACATAGTAGAGCGATTCCATTTCCGTTAAGAGTGTCTTATTCAGGTTATCCAGGTCGGCGGCGAACTTCTGAACTTCCAGCGCCCTGAGTGCATAATCATAAATAATATGAAAGGTATGCAGCATGGCATCCGTTGTGACGAATACCGGGAATTCCCGTTCTTTGCAGTCTTTGTAGATATCAAAAATTTCTTTATAGGCAGTTGGTTTGACAACAAAGTAGTTTTCTTCCAGGAGTGCTAAATCCTCATTGCTGAATTTGGCATTGAACCGATCGAGGTTTGAAATATTCTGCAGGTTGTCGCCAATTGCGTAACTTTCTGCATTGGGATTGATATTGACCGGATAGACGTGATAAGTGCCGAATTCAGTTTCGATGTCGTTGTTTATATCGATAAGCATTTGAGATAGACCGACATATGAAAAAATGGAGATCATAAGAATGCTTGCAGATAATAATCCGAATCGTTTCATTATTGCCTTTCCTATTGATTATTGTTGCGTGAGACCATGTTAATTTTTTCTGCTATTACCGGGCTAAAATCATTTTCCTTACCTTGGTGACGTTCCCAATGATTAACCTGTAGAAATATATTCCGCTGGTTACATTCTTGTTATACATATCTCTTCCGTCCCAGCTTATCCGATATGTTCCGGCGGACCGCATGCCATCGGCAAGGGTGATCACTTTTTGCCCCATCAGGTTGAAAATTTCCAGTTGAATATATGCATTTTCGGGCAGGTCAAATTCGATAGTTGTCGTAGGATTGAAGGGATTTGGATAATTTTGAGACAGCTGGATTTTTGCTGGCAAGCGTGTGGATTGTTCAGAAATAGCAAGGCTGAATTCTTTATAAAAAAGATTGTCCACCGAATTCTGGGTCAACTGTGGCTGAGAACTTGATTCGTCAGTAAAGCTTTTAACCCATTCCGGCATTTTAGGCGGTGAATCACTGGCAAGTATATCCCGCCATGCTTCATCGGTCAGACGATTTGCAATTGTCTGTAAAAATTCATAATAGGAGAAAATGGCACCCCGGGTAATCCGGATGTTTCCGCCTTCATTGACAATCACAAAGATTTCACGTGGATAGCCGACGCCTTCTTCGAGACACCGGTCGGTATTTGAATCGGTATGTACATCGGCAATTACCGCCATATTATCGACATTCACATTCCAGAGTTGCAGAGGATTATCGGCATCGGAAACAAGATAATGCATGACTTTCCCAAAACAGAAAATATTGTCATACTCCGATTCGGTCAGGGCAGTATTTTCCAGTTCTTTAATTGATACATCCCGAAGAAAAACCAGGAGTGTTTCAAACAGGTCTAATTTGTCCTGAAAGCCTTTCAGGAGTAAGTCGCGGGATGCAAGTCCGTCGCGGGTAAAACGGACTAAACTTGCCAGACGGGCATAAAGATCGGGATTCGGTTCCACGTAACTTCGGGGTGCTCCCGGTGCGATACCACAAGGAGACATACTTTGTTTTGCATATAAGATTGTATCATGGCGCAGCTCTGCCCAGGATGCCAGTGCCGTGGTCAGTTCTTTATCCAGCCAGGCGACATTCTGCATGAAAAATGGATAACCTTCACCTTTTTCATAAAGGAGCGGCATGAGACAATATAGCCAGTTCCAGTAAAGGTTTTGGGCCCACTCCTTCGCTTCAAGTGCGGCGAATTCGGTTTTGAATTCCGCAATTTTCTCG
Source organism: uncultured bacterium (assembly GCA_964605705.1). Lineage (GTDB taxonomy): Bacteria > Fidelibacterota > UBA2242 > UBA2242 > UBA2242 > CAZSDW01. The sequence goes on along the minus strand of CAZSDW010000015.1, from coordinate 36,452 downwards.
GAATAATTCGGATAGGCGGTTTCATTATAAAGTGTATCGAGCAGTTTATAGGCGCGGTCCGAGCCTAAGATCGCCATAATGTCCAATCCTTTGGGCATCCAGCGCTGATAGTCAGATGTGCCGACATAGGGATAAATCAAATGAGCAAGCATATAGGAATCGGGAATAAAACGTTGTCCCATGAATCGAAAACCTTTGTATGTAATGTATGTCCCATAGATCCAGTTCGGGATTTTGGGTTCCGGTAACTTTTGTGCTTCGGTCATAAATGCTTCAAGGAGCGTGCTATTGTTCAGTTCATCGGGACTGAGATTGAGAAAGCCATTACCGTAAATCTCTTCTGCGATGGTTTTATAATTACGGATTTGTGGATCATCGGTTTTACCAACAAAAAACACAGTTGGCTCATAGATCAGGTCCCACAGGTCCAGCAGCGGCTGTCCATCGGTTTCCAGATTGTAAAGCATTTGCACAAGTAACAATGCCTGCAAGGTGTGTCCGTAAGCTAACTCGCCAAATTTGTCCGGCTCCATAGTAAATATTGTCCAGCCCTGCCACATCATGGCTTTGAAATAGGCAGTTAGGGTGTCGTTTTTGGTGTAATGTCCGCGGGGAATAAATTGAGTGTAATCCAGTTGGGAAAATGAACCAAAAACAGGGGAAAAATAAAATCCGTCATGATCGGCTATCAGCTCCAGTTCGGCGTCAACAAGACCGGCAACAGTATCGGGTACACTAACTTCGGAACCTTTCAGCAGTTTTTGAGAGACATACAGAAATGCCAGATTCCGACGGGCGGCTTCCCGTGTTTCCGGTGTGGTTGCTTCCAAGAAGACGGTCTGGGTTTCGTTGATTAATGTTTCGCTGAGCAGCTCCAGAGCAGGTACAAATACCTGCATTTCGAGTTCAGCTAGAAAACGATCGAATAATACGTGATAGGTGTGCAGAACAGCGTCCGTAGTGACAAAGATCGGGATACCGTCCCAGGTGCAGCTATTGTAAACATCATACATCTGGGTATATTGGCTTTTTTTGACTGTGAAGTGATTTTTCAGTAAAAGTGATGAATCGATAGCGCTGAAACCGGCGTACAGGTGAGAGAAATTTTCCACATTGCTGAAATCTGACTCAACCGTAAACAGCGGAACGTCTGGAGTAAATTCTGCCGAATATGGATGGTAAATGCCGAAGTCAGTTTCCACATCTTCAGTAATTGTGGCGATCATCTGGGCATTTAACACCACAATTCCGGTTGTAAAAAGTATCGATACAACGATGAAAAATAAGATTGTCTTTTTCATTTTACTGTCCTTCAATTTAAATAGAGCACTCCTCGATCTGAGTGGTCTTTAAAACAAATTACAGGTCTATTTAAAAAATCGCAAGTCTGGAAATATTTACCATTGATATTCAAAGCCGATGTCCCAGCCGTAGGTTTCCATGATATTTCCGTTGGACCGGATAAAAAGATTAATGCCGCTGGGGTGCTGATAAGCGATCGCGAGATTGACATAAGTCGCTCTTGAAAATTCCTTGGCTGGTTTTGACCGGTATTCTTCATAGCGGTCAGTCTCAATATCATTGACAACCAGAGTACCGTTTTCCCATCTTTTAGCAATCTTCTCAGGGTAGAGCAAGCGTCCCTTTTCATCCTCATCAACAAAATAATAGCGCAGCTCACTGCCAAGGATGACATAAAATTCCTTGATTACCCGTGCCTTAATACCAACCGGTATGACAGCCGTATATTTTTTATAGTTGTGGGTATATTCGTACAATTTGATATGAGTATTGAGATACTCAAGCGTACCCGGATCATATTCTAAGTATTCATAATCGGTGGCGGAATAATAGTCGGAGGTTTCATTATAAGCCTTTTCGCTGTTATAGCGATTGATCTGAATGCCGCCAAATAGTGACCAGTTATTATCAGTCCGATAAATCAGTGAAGCAAACCATTTCCAATAGGAGGTTTTTTCATTTCCATCCCCGGAAAAATGTTGTCTGCCGGCGTCATGACTTATCATTCTTTGAAAATAATAAGATCCCCCACTATATTTATCATAGGTTCTGTCTCTCCAGGTTGTATCCTCACTTGAGGTCATGAAATCGATGTCAGTGTTACTGTTTGAAAGCTTAAAAAAAGAACGAAGGATAAATTTCTCGGTAAGTTTTCGTTCGAAGCTGAGCGTCAGGCTGGGTCGGGTTCCCAGCATATTATAATTTTGATCGCTTTCGAGGTCATAATCGTAAAAGCTGTAATAGTCGGAATCGGAGTCTCTTTCTGACCAGGAGTAGGAGGTATCGACCGATGCGGTCTCTTCATCGGCATTTCCATCGATTATTTCACCGTAAATTCCCAGGCTTGTTCTATGATTCGGACGATACAACAAACCCATTCCGATTGTATAATCCTTGCCTGTTATAAGCAGGTTTTCATCATTGAGATCAGCGAATGAAGAGTGAGGATAGTAGCCCCATTTGGAATTGTAAAGATCACCGTCACGATGAAAATTCATCATTCCGAGTCTCATTCCCATATCAAGATTTGATGTCAGTTTATACGATGCGGAAAATTCAGTCTGGGTACCATAGACAATCTGCTGGTTATCATCCACCTCCAGGCGTTGCGGATCCAGATCATCGGGAATTGCACTCCAGTCTGCATAAGCAGCTTCATTTACAGCACGATAATCATAACTATAGGTATAACGAAATGGTCCATAGTCAAAGATTGAGCGATTTACGATACCGATCGTCAGATTTCTGTTAACAGGCATCAGCAAAGCGAAATTATATAGTGGTTCCAGTTGAACACCGCTAACCGATGTTGTGGAATACCAGGAGGGGTAAACAAGATAGATATCTGACCTGAATTCGGGAGCCGTGACCGCTGTTGTCTGGGTCGCATAAAAGTTAAAATCAAGATAGATCATGCGCTTCCGGACTTGGGACAGAAATGCCGGGTTCCAGCTCAGATCACCATAGATATCGGTCACCATTCCGGACACATCGGATTGAAACAGTTTCATTTCGACGGTTTTAAAATTCATTGGTTCGAGAAAGTTCGGCAGGCTCGGCTTACGGGTGGCGGGTTGCGGGACAGTTGCCCAGATTGACCTTGTCAATAATATTAACAGGCTGATAATTAAGAAATGTTTTGTTTTCATTATAGTATCCTTTTAGATAATTAATCTGAATATTCAGGCTTGATGATTTTTCCAAGAAACAGAATCGTCCCCGATTCGACTTCATGAATTGCAAATATGAATGGTCGGTTAATCCGCATAGTCGGAATGCCATCATCACCACCTGCTGATGTAAGACTGATTTCCACTGAAGTGACCGCAGCGGCTTCGGTACCTTCTTCGTTTACATCGATAAATGTCTTATGCTTTACTTTGCTGATAAATAATTGCCAATCCGGATTGATTCGCGAAAAATCGGCGTGATCACAATCAAAAGCAATCGACATTCCTAAATGACTCAACGCCTTTTTTAATTCCTGATCATATTCCAGTTTGAATTTCGGCAGGTAGAGATTGATCTCGGTATTTGTGCACTGACTCAGCCAGAATTGCCAGGTGTCGCTATCCATTTGTTGAATCAGCGAATCAATACTCACATCCTCGTACGGCAGGATAATCATCATCCGAAAATTGCCGTCGCCATAGGGTAGATCAACCGCCTGGAACGAACGGTTATTTGTATAAAGATGTTCATTCTTGTGGCTCATCATCTGGCAAGTAGTCTGGCTGCCGCCCAACAGGTAGAATGGTGCAGTTTCCGTATTGTCCTCATCAAATTCATAGGTCCAGCTGCCGTTGAAATAAATGGCATTAATTAAAAACATGATCGTGAAGGCGTCAATAGGAGGGGTAACAATTTCTTTGATTTTTCCATTGGTATTTTCTGCAACCCAGGCATTGATAATATCCGCTGCGTCATCTCGGCTGAAATCCAGATTACTAACCATTGCATCGAAATAATCTTGGTTAACAGATATGAAATCTTCCTCCACCGGGAAATCTTCCCGGCACCAGATGGAATTGGCGATCTGAAAATCTACCTTGTGGTCAAGATCGGTGAGTATGTCAATAATATTTTGGTACGATTGGTTGATTTCGTCATTCGTCAACTCGCCATACTCAAGGGTCGATTTCATAGCGGTATAGGTTGTTCCGTTGCTGCCGTTCAGGGTCATCCCCAGTGCCATTGATATACTTAAGGGTGATATAAAAATATTGGTGCCGCTGGTATCAGCCACGATAGTTTGGAACAGCTTGATTCCAAAGACATTATCAGCGTCGATGATTGCGGTTTCTATCTCCGTCAAATCACGAATTGATTTTTTCGATGAATCGGTAATAGCGTTATCACCACAAAGTTGAAAGGCAATTATCAACGTGAAAATGAGACTCAAGAAAAATATCTTTTTCATTGTTATTCCTTGATTTTCAGTATTTTTGACAGGTTTTCATAGTCAGTTACTTCTTTACGGGAGTGCTTTCTTCAAATACTGTTCCAATTTATCTGGCAGTGTGATTTTATCATAAGCATCAAATTTCCTCGGAAAACTGAGTATACCATCAGATTTTTGAAGATTTTCAGGATTATGAAAATTGGCATCTCAATCCTCATACTCAGGCTGAATAATTTTTCCAATGAATAAGATCGTTTCTGATTCGACTTCGTGGATCGCAAAAATGAAGGGATGATTGATCCACATAGTCGGAATGCGCGGATTGTCGCTTGATGAACCCCTGTCCATCACAACAAAGGTCACCGCGGCTGCTTCTGTACCTTCTTCGTTAACGTCTATGAATGTTTTATGTAAAACTTTGCTGATATACAAGCCGCCGCTGGACTCTATCCTTGAAAAGTCCGCTTGTGATGAGAAAGCAATCGACATTCCCATAGATTTTAAAACCCGGTTCAATTGATGCTTGTATTCCAGTTTAAATTTTGGCAGGTAGAGGTTTATATCTGTCGGCTCGAACTGGCTCAACCATGAATTCCAGGTATCATTATCCAACTGATCAATCAGTGAATCGATATGAATATTTTCATTTGGCAGGATTATCATCATTCGAAATTTGCCATCACCGTAAGGTAGATCCACGCCCTGGCAAGTTTGATTCTGGAAATAGAGGTGCTCATTTCGATGACTCATCATCTGGCAATCGACCCGGTTACCATCCTCCAGCAAGAATGTTTCGATTTCTGTGTAATCCGGATTGAATTCATAGGTCCAGCTGCCCAGGAAGTAGATGGCATTAATCAGGAACATCATGGTGCCTCGGCTGATCGGCGGTCGAATGACATTTGTGATCTTATTATGAGTGTTGTCGGATATCCAGTTATTGATAATGTCAGTGGCTCCGGGATTACTGAAATCAATGCTTTCAATTGCTGCATCGAAATATTGCTGACTATTATTGATGAATTCTTCTTCTACCTGCATGCCCTCACGATACCAGATGGAATTGGCAATTTCGAAAACCACTTTTGGATCCAGAGCAGTAAGGATTTCCATAATATGCCGATACGATTGATTAATCTCATCGTTAGTCAGATCGCCGTATTCAAGAGTGCTTTGCATGGCGTCATAGGTTGCTCCATTGGCGCCATTCAGGGTCATTCCCAGCGCCATCGAAACGCTCAGAGGTGAAATAAAAATATTCACGTTTTGGGTATCGGCAACAACTGTCTTAAAGAGCTTGATTCCAAAAATATTATCAGCTTCGGTCAGTGCATTTTCGGCTTTAGCAAGATCAAGTGACGAGAGTTGTTCAGGACCTGAACTGCTCTGATTTTCACAGCCGATAAATAGGATGAAAGAAAGAAAAGCGAATAAGAATAAAATTGGGTTTCGCATAACTCATCTCAGTTATTTATTAGGGGAGTCAATTTGAACCAGGCGACTGCCGGGCACGAAGAGGTTAATTCCCAACTTGATCTGGGTGTCGGCAATGCCTTTATAATTACCCTGGTACCAGACGCCGGTATCGATGGACAGCCAATTCGTGAAGAAAAAACGCACACCGCCGATTGCCAGAATAACATTATCGATTCTGACCTGTTCAATTTCTTCGTCGAATGTCCATGTCGGCGCTGATTCAACCTCAAACATCAAGCGGGATTGGTCATTTGTATTGATGCAGATGCCAAGAAAGCCACCATAGACGTTTGCCTGGGTTTCATAGGGATCTTCATAGAAAGAGTCCCAATAAAGTATATTCGTGTTTTTTATGCGAATATCATGCAGACTTAAACCGCCATGCAGACTGAAGCGATTGAACGGCAGGGATGCGACGCCATACAGCACCGTGAAGCGGGTATTATAATGAATTGTGGAAATGTTCTTGTCAACAAATTCTCTATTGGCATTGATTACTGCCTCGTCGCTATGCATGTCCTTCCAGTCTGTCAGGCTGCGAAAGGCGATGGCGACCCTTGGAAAATACTGCCAGCCCAGGAAATTGTCGGGAATCAATTTGATTTTAAATGAGGATGTGGTAACGGTGGTTTTGCCCTGGGCGATATTATTTGCCAATCCGGTGCTGCTGAATTCGACCTCGGCAATATTTCCCAGTCCGATGCCGATTGTCCCGAAAAGTGAATTATTCAAATTCATGTTAAAGGCGCCAGCTCCCATCAGACTGACATCCCGTGATTTAAGCACTTCTGCGGTAGGAATATTAAATAATCGTGAGGGGTCCATCGGGTCGCTGTTCCAGTGAAAAAGCGATTTCGCAAAATGTAATGTTTGCTCCTGCCTGTAACGGACCTGGTCTGTTTCCTCATCCAATGGATCGCCGCAATTCCAGCAGAATTTATTATTGATATTATTGATCTCACCGCATTTTGAACAGATCAGGTCACGCGTTGTGGCAAATGCAGAAACGGATAACAAAATAAAAATAATTAAAATTGTTGTTAACGTTTTCATCGACCCTCCTGTAAATTTTTAGTAATTATTATTGTTGCAACATAATCAGAATAATTATTATCAACCGGGTGAACCGGGTAGGGTTCCAGGGCAGCCAATCGAAATGTGTAATCCAATGTGTCCAGAGTCTCATGTGCATCAGAATTATCGATTCCGACGTACCCATGGATTGCCAGTGGAAACTGAACATTTCCTGTTTTCGGAAGTGAAAATTCAATGCTGATATGGGCAATGCCTTCCCAGTCACACTTTACATTCAGAGGACAGCGACTGTCATCGATGGTCTCCTTGTAGCGTAATAGGGCATTTGCCTTTTTGTAAAAAACGGATTGTCCGTTCCGGATAGTCAGCGTATCGGGAAATTCAGCAGTTCGGTTGACGAAGACATTTTCCTCAATGCAGGCGGTGGAGATCAGAATCAGTAACAATGAGATGAGTATCATTTTCAAGCTGAGTTGCAATTGCATTATGAACTCCAAATTAACCAAGTAATCTGAAGACAAATTCTGTTCCAGTTTCAGCAAGGGGAATACCTTTCGAAAAAGGGGAGAAATCATCAGGAATCTGATATAATCATCAGAAATCTGAGGGTCTTTGGTGAATTACGGGAATGATTAAAAACGATACATAACGCCAATGGAGGTGAACCATTTGTCGTAATATTGATTACTGTAGATCGTCTCGTTTTTGAAATAGGCGATTTTACCCTGAAGCGCAAGATTTGGTGACAGCGGTTTGTCCCAGCCAAACATAATCTGATTCTGAATATTCTGTTCCGGATCGGCATTGATAATGACCAGGGGCTGATGGCTTTCCCCGGAATACTTTTTTAACTGAAGTTCAACGATCATCTGGGTATAAAATCCTAACACTTTCCGTGAAGTAAAGAGACGCATGGATGCCGATTGAAAGGCTGAATATTCGCTGTTCGAGGTGTTGTTTAAAAATCGAAAATAGATGCCGCTGACATTTTTTTTACGAATCTCGGAACCAAGTTGAATATAGAAAATTCGATCTTTTTGAAATGTCAGATTAGTGGAATCGCCATGGTCAATGACATAAATGCTGCGATCCGAATACCGGATGGAATGCCAGGCAATTTTTGCGGACAGGAATCTGTTTCGGGAGGGAGTGTTGAAAACCTGCAGAAAAATACTTGTGTTATCAGAGTTGAACAGTAATAATGTGGGGAAGTTATTGAATTTGTATTCAACCCCGGCAAGCGTCTGAAAACCAACTCTGGAATAACAGAGTGCAGTGTTTGCCAGACTGCTGGTGTACCCACGGCTGCTCTGATACCATTGTTTATTAAATACTTCGATGTTTGAAACGGCGGATAAGGATTTGCCGAGTGAATAATTGTGATTCAGGATTAACATATTCAGGGCTTTGTTTTCGTCGTGATAGTCATTGTACAATGCCAGATTGGTTGTTATTTTGAGATGTAATTGCTGGCGTGCTGTTTGATGATCATGAGTCAAGCCAAACCATAGCTGATCCTGCAATCCCCGGGTATTGGTGGAATCTTCGAAGATGTTCGATTCAAATCCCAATTCCGGTTTAATGTAAAAGCTGACACCATCAAGAATCCGGCTGTATAAAAGATGGGGAAACAGCACGAAAATTCCGACGATTATCGTAACAGGTAAGAAATAATGTTTTGGTAAAACTATCGGAATAGCACCAATCCCCCCCAAAATGGAATAAATTCCTGATTATCGATTCAGTAGTTTATATTTTTGATCGAGATAATAGGTCCGTATCGAATCAAGCGTAAACAAATATTCCGGCAGTTCCGCAGACTCCAGGTCCTTTATAATCGGCAGGTAATCATAGCCGGACATTGATGAATATAGTGGTGTCTGTGTTGTGGAAACCCAATTGTTGTATCCCCGGTTGTCCGGTTCTTCTCCGGTGCCGACATCCCACCCATTGAAAGTTGTCTCTGCATCCTTCATTCCATCGGTATTTCGTGTTAATGCCGGCTGGGAAAACTCGCCACCCAGAGAACTCATTTCTATGCTGAACTGCTCGAGCTTTGATCGCAAATTTTCTTCTTCTCTGACAGTCTCAATCATCAGAGTAAGTTGTTGAATTTTCTCGTCCATTAGCGAGATCAGATCTTGTTTAATTTGTGAATTGATATATTGCTTGTCCAGATAATCCTGAATATTCATTTTGATCGGAACTGCCTGGTTATCCCGTTGGGAATAGAGCGGTTTGGTCTCGATGACCCAGTTACGCAATTCGATAATGTGAAGCAAGTGGTCAAGGTTGGATTTTCGTTTTTGAAACGAATTGTCCAGATTGATTTCGGTCAATAGTGAATCGATCTGTCCCGATATTTTCTCGAATAGCGTATTGGATTTTTGATAGGCGGTATTGCGATATTCGAGTAACTGTTCATATTGTGTCAGACGTTCGGAATTGAGGGTAACTTTAGCTTCGGTCAGTTTGACGATTTTCCGACGGGCTAACCATGACAGATCAGAGCGGTTTTCCACCTGGCTGATGTCCTGATCAATTTTTACGATCTTATTGTCCAGTTCCCGGATCTTTTGATCGGTTTGGATTATTTTCTGAATGACAGCCGTCAGATTTGTCTGATAAGTCTCGATTGAATCTTCAGCAAAACTGTTACTTGAAAAAAACATGGACAGACAGGCTAAACCGGGCAAAGCTGTTTTTATAAAAAATTGGGTTGGTTTGGAAAAGTTCATATTTGGTTCCGGGTTTTGAAAAATCTTCGACAAAATATCATTACCATTTTTAATGTTTACAAATTTCCTGCCAGTCAAAGAAAATCGATCAGAATACCGGTTTTTTACCAGGAATCCGGCTGGATTAATTTAATCAATTGTCAAAATTCAAAATAGAGCGCCGGTTGAGCCGGTTCAGTTGATTCCGGTGGGAAAATTTGTAGAATCATCGGTCCACTACCGCGATATAGGTCAATATAGCGGTCAGTTAACGGTTGCAGATCAAACTGCAACGCTTCATGGATAAATGCTTCACAGTTGTCACCTCTTGCATCATGGGCAAGATAGAGATATGCCTGAGGAATAGCGGATTCAGCGAAACTGTTTTCGGCATAAAGCTGAAATCCATGTTCTAGACAGCCGCCACTGTACGATACATATATTTTTAGTGTAAAATTGCTAATTTTCACGGAGTCAATATTAGCTGAGTCGGAACTGATTTCCAGAGAATGAAAGTCTTCGATAATAATAATCCGGTCAACGATTTTTTGAGTATTCGGCTCCGGTTCAAGAACTTTACAGCCGTTAAAGAATGTGAACATACAGCCTAATAGAAGGAATAGTGTAAAATAAGAGATTATTCTGCGCGTTTTTATATGGATTTTCAGCAGGATCATGAGTGTATTCAACCGGTTCGGAACTCCAGGCTATATATATTCGTCCTCATCAATAGCATACTTTTCCATTTTATAGTAAAGTGTACTGGCTTTGATTTTCAACTGATCAGCCGCACGTTGCTTGATTCCATGACATTCTTTCAGAGCGTTCAAAATCATTTCCCGTTCGATTTTACTGATATATTCGATCAGATCCCGGGCGGGTACCGGTGCGCTGATTTCAGTACTTTCTGATATATCGGTAAATGAAAACAGTTCATCAGTAAACAAATTGTCTTCAATGAAGACCAGGGCGCGTTCGATAAAATTTTCCAGCTCCCGGACATTTCCAGGCCAGGAATATGCCTGCAATTTGCGCAGAACGCTGGTTTGAATGTGCGGAATTTTACGATTCAGTTTCAGGGCTTTTTGCTGGAGGATGAAATCAATGAGCAGCGGAATATCTTCCTTACGCTGGCTGAGCGGGGGCAGATGGATTGGAATGACATTGATGCGATAGAAAAGATCAGAGCGAAATTTCTTCTCTTTGACCGCCTGTTCGAGGTTTTTATTGGTAGCGGAAACCAGTCGAAATTCGCTGTGATTGAATTTCTCACCACCAACCCGTTGAAATTGTCTTGTTTGGAGAACGCGCAGTAATTTGACCTGAAGTGCAGGGGGCATATCGCCGATTTCATCCAGGAAAAGCGTTCCTCCATCAGCCTGTTCGAATTTTCCCGCATGGGAGCGGACAGCACCTGTAAATGAGCCTTTTTCGTGTCCGAACAGTTCGCTTTCAAGTAATGACTCCGTCAGTGCTCCGCAATTGACCGGGATAAAAGGTCCTTTGGCATTGGGGCTCTTTTGGTGGATCGTTCGTGCAATGAGTTCTTTGCCGGTACCGGTATCGCCGGTGATCAGAATCGGGCTGTCGGAGTTGGAGACCTTTTTTATCAGGTCGCGAATCCGGTTAATTGCTTCCGAATTTCCAATAATCAGTTCTGCTTCGGTTTCCGGGTGAGTGGTTTTCTGCTGACTTTCCCAGCGGTTGTATAAAGCCGCGATTTTTGAACGCAATTCCGCGAGCGGGAACGGTTTGGTGATAAAATCTTCGGCGCCGTTTTTGATGGCATCCACGGCGATATCAACCGTTGCAAAGGCGGTTATTACAATGACATCAATACCTGGAAATTGGGACTTCACCATTTTAAACAATTTGATGCCGTCAATTTTGGGCATCTTAATATCCGTTATCATCAGGTTCCAGAAACCAGTCCGGCATTTCGCCAGTCCCTCTTCACCATCGACGGCAGAATCGACGAAATAACCATCTTTTTTCAGAGTTGCCACAATGCCTGTACGCAGCGATTCATTGTCTTCAACAATTAATATACGGTACTGGTTTTTTTTATTTTCCATTTTTACTCGCTGGTAATTCAATGACAAATTCTGTGCCACTGGAATCCGAATGATCCAGTTTAATCCTGCCGCCATGTTGTTCAATAACGGATTTTGTGATGGAGAGTCCTAAACCCACACCGGAACCTTTGGTACTGAAAAAAACATCAAAAATCTGTGGCTGAATATCGATTGGAATTGGCTCGCCCTGATTTTTAAAAGCGATTAAAACCGTATCCTTTTTCGTATAAATTGATACTGTAATCGCTGCCCTAGCGTCCGAAGATTCACAGGCGTTTTTCAGGAGATTGAAAAAGGCGTGATGGATTTTATTCGGATGAACCAAAACGGTGGCATCACCATCAATATGAATATTGTGTTCAGGAAATTCCTGTTTAATTTTTAAGACAGTTTCTTCGATAAGTTTCCTTAATGAGTGGGAGTGAAGGGTGGCTTCAATCGGGCGGGCGTAAGTCAGGAAATTCTCCACAATATGGGAGAGCTTTTCAACTTCTTTGGCGACTGCCCTGGAATGGACATGCAGGTTTTCAATATTCTGAGTTTCTTCCAGTAAAAGCTCGGCATTTACCTGCATGCCAGCGAGCGGATTACGGATTTCATGTGCCACGGAGGCGATCAGTTGTTTATTGTCCTTTTCACGCTGTTTGATTTCAAGCCGCATCTCTTCCATCGTTTTACCGAGAAATCCGATTTCATCTTGGCGGTTTTTTAATCGGGTCGGTTCAGCGCGTCCCTTGCCAATGTCGCTCGCGAATGTTGTCAATAAACGCAACGGACGAGTCAATGTTTGAGACAGCACCATCATGGCAATAATACTGGTGAAAAGGACCATGATCCCGATATAAATCACCCGGTTCCGTAATTGCTGAGCATATTTCAGGAACTGCGCATTTGCATCGAGTCCCAGGATTATTCCGGCGTCATTTTCCGGTTGAAGCAGCATGAAAGCGGATTTGAATGTTTTACCTGAATTATCATTAAATAGTGGTGAAAATCCGAAACCGGTTCGGCGGGTGTTTTCAATTTCCGGGCTATGAATCAATACCGATTGAATCGTATTATTTTTATTCCCTCCGGCGACGATGACATTATTATCGGCATCAATTAAATAGATAGCGCTTGCTGAGAAATTTGACAGCTTGCGAACCAGGGATTTTTCCAGGGAATCTTTCAGGACTGTCAGTGTCGGGTACTGCTGGATAAATTTGATCAGCTGAGGATCAATATCTTCGGATATATTGATGAGATTGTTGCGCAGGTGATCAGCCAGCTGATCCTCGAGACTGTTACGGGTCAGCCAATAGACCGGGATTGCTACTGCCAGAATCGCTAGCAGGATAAGTAAACCGGTAATTAGAGCCAGTTTCCAGGATAATCGGTTAAAAATTTTCATAAGCGTTATATTTTTTCGATTGTATCCAGAAATGCTTCCAGAGGTTGTGCACCCATTAATTCGTGTGTTTCATTAATAACGATTTTCGGTACACCACTCACATTGTACTTATTTGCCAGTTCTGGAAAGGTGGATGCTTCGACCATATCGGCGCTTATATTTGGATTTTCAAAAGCAATTCGATGGGCAGTAACCACCGCTGCCGGGCAATAAGGACAAGACGGTGTGACAAATACCTGGAGATGAATAGCTTTTTTAATCGCATTGATGCGGGCTATTACTTCGGAAGGTAGCTCTTCGGAATTTCCGGAGACCTCCTGCAATGCTTTGATAAATGAATTGATTTCATAACCACCGGGAGGACCGTAAAATCTGATTCCATTGGATTGTTTTTCCTCTGCCAGAACCAGAATTCCGGGAATTTTATCAATCCCATATTTATCTGCGATGTCCTTATTTTCGATAAAATCGTGAATAGTGAGTTTGAGTTTGTCAGAAAGCGAGCACAATTCATCCAGAAATTGGTGAGTTTCCCGGCAGCTGTTACATTCAAATTGCTGGCTGAACATGATGACATGTACCGGATTTTTCAGTGTCTTAAACATATCTTGCAGTTGTTTTTGAGCATCTGCATTAAATATTGCCATTATAAACTCCTTCTATAAATCTGTTCCTCGGTTTTTACCTCAATATTTCATTTTGTCATTCCAATAATTATAACACTATCAGTAACGATATGCAATGGAATATCAGGGGAAAATATTAAGGCTTGGTATTCTATGTCGAATTACGGATAATCCGGAAAAATTACTTCAGATATACCATTCGACGTACAACCTGCTGACCATCGGCTTCCAGGAGATAAAAATAAATACCAGCCGATAATGAAGAGGCATCAAAATTGACAGTATGGGCTCCGGCTTTTTGAAAATTATTTACGGGGACAGATACTTCCTGTCCGCTGATATTGAAGATTTTCAGAATGACCAACTGATCCGAGGATATCTCATAGCGGATATTTGTCGTGGCATTGAATGGATTTGGAAAATTTTGTAATAAGATAAATTGCCTGGGAATGGATTGCGTCTTATCAATAGTGGAAACAAAGGCTGATTCGACAAATCCGATATCCGGAGCGGAACCATAATATTCATCAGGATCAATACTTACAAGAGTGTCATCCTGCCAGAGAAACAACGCCGTCCCGGAATTGATACAGGGTGAAGCAGTCTGCAGCCGGAAGTCGCCAAATTCAGGATTTTCGAATAATGGATTTGAATCAAGATTATTTTCAAACCAGCAAAGGCTATCAGACTCATTGAGTTCAATACCCAACGGTCCGTCTTGTACAATGGAAAAGGCAACCAGGATTTCATCTTCTGACATTAATTTGATATCATTTCGCCAAACGACAGAGTTTGTCAGCACCACGGAAGAATTGACCGCAAAAAGCCCGGGACCGGTGTCTGACGAATTTCCATAAAGCACGATATTGGTCAATTGTACAGCAGAGCTGTCAAGATATATTCCACCGCCGGAACTTGGTTTATCCGTTGTTCCTGACGAGATATTCCTGAATATAAGGACACGATCAAAATTTGCCGAACAGTCGGAAAGATATAATCCGCCACCGCCGTCGTTTTCAGAGTTTGACTGGCTTTCATTATTGCGAATAATCGTATTTTGAACAATTGGATTGGCGCCAATACAGTAAATTCCGCCGCCACGATTAGCACTATTGTTTATAATTTGGACATTCTGGATCAGGGGTGTATGGTCAACATTTCCGGATATATTTATACCGCCGCCATTATATGCCGTATTCTCTTTGATAATTAAGTTTTTTAGAGTCGGGCTGGAATGATCACACGAAATACCGCCACCAATGTTTGGATTGGAGACAACTGTAGCATCTCCATTTGTTATCGTGAAACCATTCAGAACTGCGGATGAACTTTCATCATTAGCAAAAATTACCACACTATTTGAATGGTTCCCATCGATTATGGTTCGGGAAGTGTAGCTGGTATCACCCGTCACTAAAATTAGTGATCCGACGACGATATTTTTTCCATTGAAATTTAGATTGTTAAAGTAGGTTCCCGGCTGGACCAGAATGGTATCGCCCTCCAGAGCGGCATCAATGGCAGCTTGAATATGGGAATAGTCTGCCGGAACATTGATAATTCCGGGATTTGAGTTAGGGGGGAACGGTCTGCCGGCATTGATCCAGGCGGTCTTCCAAATACTTGCTAAATTGATTAGGGAGAGTTGAACAACAGCGATTGTTGCCGAATCCAACTGGTCCCACAATGTCTCATAATACAATGAGCCTTCATTTGGATCCAGATCATGAGCATGATCATCAGCCTTCATTATTAAATCGACAACTGGATAAACGTCATCAATGTAGCTGAAAACCGAATCCAGCACATTGTCTATGTATATGGCTTCGCCGGCAGGTATTGGGATTGCCGAGAGATAGGATGACATCATTCTGGTTTCGTACCGTGAATGAATCCCGTTATTTCCGGTATATTGCCCGTCATAATTGCGTGTCAGATGCAGCGGCTGATGAGAATCGGCAACATAATGCCCCAATTCCGCAGCGACCTGCCAGGCATTATTCCAGTCGCCATATTCCATCAGGTTGCTGAACATCTCCGTCCATTCTTCAATTACCCACGGGACTGTACCATTATTTTTCACAACCGATTCTCCATAGCGTGCCGTGATGTCTGCCCAACTGTGGGGTAGAGTCCCTTGTAAAAACTCGGGATAATAGTCGATATCGATATAGTGGTAATATCCCGGTAGGTCATCTTTATCAGGGTCAGCAGAATGGGCACTTAGAAAATCGGCTTGATCCTTGAAAAATGACATTTCAGCAGGTAAGAAATCGATGGCGTATCGGTTGATAAACTCATGAGTTTTCCAGCCCCACTGAATATCCCGCGCCATGATAACGGTCGAGCAGACAAGTACAAGGAATACCAGGATTCCGATTTTTCTTTTTGACATAAATACTCACTTAGTAAACTGGCAGAACAGGGCTCGAACATACTAAAAACCAAAGAAAACTCCAAATAGATATGCTGATAATGGCAGGAATATATTTAAATTGAGTCAGCAGATTGCTTCAGTCGTTGGCATTCCTTCGCGATGACTGCACAGATTAACTTCAGTGATAGTCGCCTGTTTGATTTTTCAGATCGACGGTTCGGAATGTATTATCGGCGGGTATCAACACTTCAATCATCTGTTTGTAATCCATCTCAACCGTCAGGCTCAGAGCATTAAAATCCAGCAAATGACCTCCGGCGGATTTGTCACTGGTGATAAAATGAAAGTGATAACCGGGAGCGTTTATGTTTTCCATATATTCCGGCATGCGAAATCCTGCCAGAGTACCGGATGTATTTTCAAATACAAATTCCGGCTGGTTTATTAAAACCTCCGACAGCAGAGGATAGGGCTTACTCTGACGCGGGACGCTGCGGGTTCGGATACTGGCAAAATCCCCCGATATTTTAATTGCGACCGGGATATTCGGACTTGTCAGACTTTTATCAATAATTTCGAACAGCTCCGTTTTACTGATTGATTCGAGTGTAAAACTGGTATCGGCGCTGAAATGAGTCACGACTGAGAATGGAGTTCTGGATGTATCTTGAACCCGATGAGCGATACCATCGGATGTAATCCGATAGAACTGTCCATCAACGAAAACCATTTCTCCATCGAGAGCATTAAAAGTTCCCAGACCGAAATCACCAAAGGTTTTCAATTTTTTGAAGCTGGTGTTTCCGTCGTAAACACCCATCATTAAAGCATCCAGGATTGAAACCTGGTATATCGAATCCGACCTTTCTTGATAACTTGATGAGCTACAGGCATTCAAAACCAGGATGGAGAGAATGACGAGAATGAGATTCCGTTTCATAATATTCCTTTTTTTTACTTGGCGAATTTACATATGTAATTCGACAATATCACCATCATTCAGGATGTGATCTCTGCCGACCATTTGACCATCATAGACCTGTTTTCCCCAGACCCGGGCTGTTTTCAGATGTGTTAAAAAGTCCCGATGGACCCTTCCGGCAAATTCTTCAATAGTCGCGCCGACTGTCAGAACATACGGCTGGCGCATATCGGGATCTTTTCCCGGAGGTTTCGAAAAAATCCGGATTAACGCCATCATCTCGATACAGCGTTTGCCCAGCAGTTCCAGATTGAGTCGATTCTCAATGGAAATCGGGATAAGTGGAAAATTGGCGTTTTCGAGCTCGCAAAAGGCGTCAAAATCTTCCTGAAATTTTTGATTATCGACTTTATTCATGATCACCAGCATTCGCATAAAAGATAACGATTCAAAATCTGCGATCCGGGTTTTTAAAAATTCCGGCGCTATCCGGTGATTTTTCAATAGTGTGATTGAATCCTCGTATTGCAGAATTGGATAGTCTTGAATATCCAGCATTAGCAGAATCAGGTCAGCGGTGCGGACCAGGTCAAACAATTCCGGTTTGGTAAATTCCTTGCTGAGCGGTGGCGTATCGATCAGTTGCAGATGCACATCCTCGACATTCAGCATACCCGGAGTTGGTTCCCAGCTGGTAAACGGTGAAGCTGAAATTTTTGGCGTGGCATGGGTCATCCGGGCAACGAGCGATGATTTGCCAACATTTGTTGGTCCGATCAGAACAATCCGGGCTGAGCCCTCTTTTTCAATATGATATTCGGATTCGTGCCGACCAACGTTTTTTTTCTTATGCTGTTCTGATTTTAATCTGGATAATTTTCGACGCAGTTCAGCCCGCAGATGATCAGTTCCCTTATGCTTGGGAATTGTACCGATCAATTCTTCCAGGCATTCGATCTTGGCTGAGTTTGATTCTGCGGCTCGGAATTTTTCTTCCGCCGCATGATAATCTGGAGGTAAATTCGCTGGCATAATTCTATTTAAATTGCGAAGAATTCAATTATCGGCAATTATTTCTACGGGAATGCTTTTAAAACGTCTCTGATCAGATCGTCAAGATCCCAGGCGTCCCGGTCACGGGAAAGCCCGAGGCGAACCAGTACCAAATCACAGGATGGAAGGATTGCAACGCGCTGTCCGTCATGACCATTGGCGTAAAATATATCATCGGGTAAGTCCGGATATTCACGATTTGATGAATGCCATGGATTTCCGGCATTCAGCCAGAAAAGCGCACCATACTCTCCCAGCGGTGCTTTGGGAGTTGGAGTGACCGAATAATCAATCCAACCCTCTGGGAGGATTCGGTTACCTTCCCAGATTCCATCCTGAAGATAAAACAATCCAAAGCGTGCCCAATCTCTTGCCGTGGCGAATAAAAACGACGAGCCGACCAGAATTCCGGTTGCGTCGGGTTCAAAAATAACACTCCTCATTCCCAGCGGTTTGAAGAGTTCATTCCGATAAAAGGCGTGATAGTCTTCTAAAGAACCACCGATGACATCCCGGATGACGCGGGCAAGGATAACGGCGGTTCCGCTGGAATAGTACCAGACACTGTCAGGTGCTGCAATCAGCGTCTCATTTGCGGCGAAGGCAGCTTTGTCCCGGCAGTCATATAACATGCGGGTGACCCCGAACCTCAGTTTGTACTCCTCGACAAAATGGAGCCCGCTGCTCATTCGCAATAACTGGTCAATCGTGATGGCGTGGCGTGGATCATCCGGATGATGCCACTCGGGTACGGGTGCCTGATCATGAACGGTTAGTTTACCCTTTTTAACCAGTATCCCGATCATGGCGTTGACGGCGCTTTTACTCATTGACCAGCCCAGCAAGCGACTGTTTTGATCAAAACCTTCGGCATAGCGTTCGGCGATAATTTGATCTTTGTAAACAATGACAACTGCCCGGGTGCGTTTGGGATTATCTGGATTTGTCTCATTAAAGGCATTATCCATCGCGATCCGTAACTGCTTCCGGTCAATGATTTCAGGCAAATTTTCCAGATCGACGTATTCCCCGGCAGGCCAGGCTGAGGTTTCTGATATTGGGCTGTCCCATTCGGCTGGTTCTGGTAAATCTACCAGTTTACCTTTGCGGGGGACGAGGGTTACCCCATATCCGTCGCGAAAAACTGCTTTCCGACGGGCAACACCTGCCAATGATGCTGTGATTGATTTTTCCTCAGAGTCGATTTTAAATTTCAATAAAGGTTTGATAGGATTATCCGGAAAATCTTTCCACGCCTCTTCGGGACTCTGACCCATTACGAAAATGCCGGAGCCAATCATCTTTGCCGTATAACCGGTAGCGACCGGTCCGATAGTATTGGCAACAATCGTAAATGCGATTACAATCAGGATTAGTACAACAGCAATAGCCAGTAATGATCGTTTTATCCACGTTTTCATCGGTTTCTCCTGTAATTATTTGTCTAAGCTGAATTTCGGAATCTTGACGCTGATTTTCAAACCAAAATTTAAAGAACAATAAATAAAGTCAAAATGGTATCAGGACCATGTCCCAATACCACTATTTTCAACTGTTTTCGACGGATCTAAGAATACATGAATTCGAGATTATTCTGGATACCGAGCTGTTGAGCCAGCTTCAGGGTGATGCCGAAAATTGATTGCACATCCAACGGTTTATATAGATAATTCGAAGCGCCGATTTTCAATGCTTTCTCCAGCATATCTTCATTTCGGAAACCGGATATCATTACCGCAATCAAGTCGGGATTGATTATTTTTAATTGGCGAAGGGTTTCGAGTCCATCCATTTCAGGCATAAATAGATCGATGAAGGCAATATGATAATGTCTTTTCTTCATTTCCTCGATTGCCATTTTACCGCTTTTAGCGGGGAACAGATTGAAACCGGAATTCTCAAAAATACTCATGAAGGAATCCAGAATATCATTCTCATCATCAATAACCATAACGTTTAATGTTGCAGGCGAGACCATGTTCTGCTCCTATTTCTTTAATTTAAAAAATTAATTCGGGACAATTGCTTTATTAAGAATATCATTAACCTGAAGTGGTTTAAAAAGATAATCCTGTGCGCCGCTATTTTTTGCAGACTGAAGCATGCGCGGATTCCGAAAACCGGAAATCATTATCGCCGATAGCTGCGGATTTATCTCTTTAAGTCGCAACATTGTTTCAATCCCGTTCATCACCGGCATATAAAGATCAATATAAGCAATATCGTACGAATGTTGTTTCATTTCTTCCACGGCAGAAGTCGAGCTGGATGTGAGATACAGGTGCACTTTCTTGTTTTTAAAAATAGATCGAAAACAATCCAGTATCTCCGGATCGTCATCCACAACCATGATGTCTATAAAATATTTTTCTTTCATGATTTTATCCCCTCTGAACTGCATTACTTGTTGAGTGAATCAAACTTTTTAATTTTTTTCTGAGCATCATCGGATAAATAATTCTCCGGTACCAGCTCCCGTTGTGCCAATTCATCGGTCATAATTTTAGGTGTCAGAAATACAACCAGTTCATTCTTGGTGGTCAACTTGACATTACTGCGAAAAAGAGCTCCAATTAACGGAATTGATCCCAGAAGTGGTACTTTACTGATAGTCTCTGTCGTTGATTCCCGCATTAAACCACCAATGACAATGGTTTTACCATTTTGGACGGTGACCTTGGTATTGGCTTTTCTGGTGGCAATAATCGGAACACCATCAGGAGTTTGTCCATTCTGGAAATCAGCATTCGGGCGAATATTGACTGTAATTGTATTATCATCATTGACATGGGGAATCACAGACAACTTTACCGAAGCAGACTTGAACTCGTAGGAGGTAATGCCGTATTGATTCAAAACCTTATAGGGAATCTGGTCACCGACTTCAATAATGGCTTCCTCGTTATCCAAAGTGACCAAATAGGGTTTGGAAAGTATATTGAGATCATAATTGGTCTGAATGGCATGCATGGCGATATCAATATGGGTGTTCAAAATCCCGATACCCAATCCTTGCCCTATGGGTAAACTGGGTCCCCAGAGATTTCCTGCCCCATCTAAATACTGATTCTGGGTGGTTTCACCACCACCGGTTCGACGTAAGTCAAATCGACTGCCAACCTGATCGGTAGCACTGGCAAGATTGGGATCTTTCCAGAGCCACTCGATGCCGGTTTCATTGTTCTTGGAAAGTGAAATTTCCGCAATTGCCGCTTCGATGTAAATCTGGGGAGTGGGGCGGTCCAGTTCTTCGAGCATGACCTCGAGAAGCTCAAGCACTTCGGGATTCTCACGGATAATCAGTGAGTTAGTCCGCTCATCGGCTATCACTGCACCGACTCCGGGAGTAATAATATTGACCAGCATTTTCTGAAGTTTGTTGGCATCCGAGAAATGGCAGGGAAACCGCCGGATTTCAGTTTCCCGCATAATACGACGCTTATCACTGACGATATATACATCAACCCCCTCGACCCGACGAAAGCCCAGATCGTTGGATTCCATGATGACCGATATTGCCTCATCGGGATACAAATTTTCCAGGTTAACGGTCATGCGGCGATCTTTGATTGCCGGATCTACAACGAATTTCAATCCCGTCTTGGACTCCAGGATTTTCAGAACATTGTAAATAGAAGCATCTTTGATATTCATCGATATTTTCGATTCGGTTTCAGTCTGAGCTTGAGCAGTCAGTGTAAATAAGAGAATCAGCAGGGTGATTATTTTTAATTGGTAATTTTTCATTATTTTAGCCTTTACTTATCCGATTTTTTATTCAATTACAGGTGCCTGGAGAAATAGGTCGTCCTTTCCGGAAAGCAGCTGAACACCCTTTTCGCTTATGGACTGAATTGTATATTCGCCGATTTTATCAGATGTTTTAAAAATATCGCCGTTGATGATTGCCATTGGATTTTCTTTATCAAAAATGATCCCGTTCAATGTCAACTGCGGTTTGGGTTTCGGTTTGGGTTTTGATATGACTGGCTTTGCTTGAGATGTGGATGCCGATTTGACTTTGCCGGTTTTACTATTTGATTGTTTTTTTATTGGACTATTATATTGAAAGGGATCCCGCAGATTGCCTGGAATTGAGCCACTCAGGTTTTCCGTCAATTCTGCCGGAGTGTTTGATTTGGTATTAACATATGCCATGACATCGGTCAGTACATTTTTAAAAATTCCGATCTCTTCTTGGACAGCGCCAGAATTTGCCTTGAATGTATATTTGGAACCCATTTTGGGCATTTTTTGTAATTGTAGTAGTAATATCAGAGGTAATATCAATAGCAGCGAAATGAGAATAACGAGTTTACGTTTTATTGTATCCATTTTAATTTGAGATGGTATAGATGTTGACGTTATATGAATAATCATTACCCTTCACTGCCGGATTGATCGTAAAATTATCGATCAGCAACCAGTATTTTGAATGCTCCAGATTGTCCAGGAAAGTTAAAAAGTTATAGTAAGTTCCGTTTAATAGTAACGTGATGGGTGTTTTCCGGTATTTCTTGAGAATTTTTCCTGCGGGTGGCAAAGGATCGATATAGCGCAGGGTCAGTTTTGAGGATTTAACAATCTGGTTCAATTCCCCTAATACTATTGATATATCATTTCTGGGCAGGACCTTCGTATCGAAAAGTTTTTGCTGATCTTTATAGAAATCAATCGTGTTCTCAAGAGTTTTAAGGGTTTTATCAATATCTTTGAAATTTGTATTAGCGATCATATCATCCAGTTCATCCTTCTGGGCTTTCAATAGTTGATATTGCTTAAGCTGTGGTTTAATGATCAGGAAATTGCTGAGAGCCATCGACCCGGAATAGATAAATATTGCCACGATTAGCCAGAGAGGCTTGAACAGGTTACTTGATGAACCGGATTCTTGCTTGAAAATTGAACTCATGTTATTTAACCACCATTGAAAAGGACATAATCGGTTCATCCTTGCTTTTTTCGATTCGGGTCTCAACCATCGAAACTGTTTTCAATTGATGCATAAATTCTGCGTCATCCGACAGGTCCTGTTGGTACTGGTTCAGCTGGTCACTACCGGTATTATCCGCATTGATAATCGCTGTCCCGCTGAAATTCAGGAACTCCTTATTATTGGGATTAGTTGTGACTCGAATTTTGTTTAAGCGGATATTGTCCGGAGTCAGGGCTGAGAGAGACAGCATTTTAGACAGCCACAGCCAGGGACGATGGATCTGCTGTTGATAATCTGCGATGGTATTTTCCCACTGGAATTTCTGTTGATAGAGGTATTTTATCCGCTGGAATTTGGGACTCTGACCGATAATCTCACCACTGATATTGTTTATTTCTTTCATGTAAATCGATGAAATAAACTGATTGGTCTGATAAATATGAAACAAGGTGAATCCTGAAAATATCCAGAGCATTATATAGGATAACGATAATGTAAATTTAACTCTCTGTTGTTTTTTTTGCAGTTTTGATTTAACCAGCAGATTGATGTAGATAGGTTCCATATTAATCTCTTAGTGCTAATCCGATCGCAGTTGTGTAAAGGGGTCCGGTCAGAAAAATTGAATGATCAGTAGAATTAAAATCGAACTGCTTGCTTTCGAGTGGGTTCCAACGGAAAACCGGAATTTTTGTCTGCTGGGCAATGAGTAAATCCAGACGATACAGGAAGGCACTGCCGCCTGTCAGGAAAATTTTTGCAGCTGATTCCTCACCGTAGAGAATCTGGTACTGAATGTTAGCGTTACTAATTAAATTCGATAATGAATTTGAAAAGCTGTTGAGTATTTTCTGCCATTCCAGCTCCGAGAAGGTGATTTGATCATTCAATTCGGGATTAGTGTATTGCTGGCTGTTAAACAGGACTTTCTGTTTTTCGGCATCCTTGAATGAGGTATGCAGCTTAGATTCAATCTGCCGGGTAATGTCATTTCCACCGATCGGCTGGGATGAGATGTAGGGATCATGATCGGGGTGAACAATGATGAAAGTGGTTTTTTCGGCGCCGATATTGAGGAGAATGATCGTCTGGTTTTCAGTTAATGGATTGAGACCCACAAAACAGTTATAGATTGCCAGCGAGTCGATATCGACACTCTGGACTTCAAGACGGGTTCTGGAAATTATTTCCAGCTGGTTATTCAGTGCTTCACGGGATGCTATCCCGACAATAATCGCCATACTGTTCTTGATTTTATTGCGGTTGATAATATGATAATCGTATTCCATGGTATCAATCTCAGCTGAGATCATGCTTGCCAGATTCCAGCGCAGGGCGGATTTGATTTCATCCCCGGAAATCAGGGGGATTTCGACAGTCCTGATTTCAGAATCAATATCCGATAAAGTCGTATGAACCTTCCGCACGGCAAAAGGCAGGTCGTGAACGATATCTCTCAATACCTGGGTAATGACCGTAGAATTCAAATCCATATGACTGTTTGCTTTATCGGAGAGAAATAAATCAAAATGTCTCAGGAATTCGATTTTAAGGGAGTGCTTTTTACGCAGACCGACCATCTTTATAGAGTTATGACCAATATCCAATCCGACCCTGATTGTCTCTTTAAACATCACTAATTCAACCTTCTCCAGGAACCAATTTTAAATAATTTGACCAGGTCATGTCCTTCCACGGGCTCAAATCCCGGGGGAGTGTTATAGTACTGAGGATTACCCAGATCATCAATCACCGCTCCGGCTTTTAGCTCAATTTCAGGTGCAATTATGGGTCCCGATAGGGTACTGCCTTTGATACTGATGAAGTCATTTGAATAAATCGCTCCCATAACAGTCAGATTCGGAACACCGCTTATTTCGTTGGTCTCTGTAAATGTTGAATCATATGAAATTATTGCCGGATAATAGATGTTTGTATCGGGCACTTGCTGGGCGATGATGGTAACAATTCCGACAAATTTAATACCGGTTGTAGCGATCAATGTTCCATGTAACTCGGTTCCATTTTTTGCGTCTATATGTCCGTTGACAAAATGAATTCCGTCCGGTAACACGGAGTTGAATGATTGATCAGAATAATAGACATAATCGGCAATCGAAAGGTAGTAAGACAGATCAATGGCAGGAAGCACATCAAACTGAGAAATATCGGATGCGTTCCCAGATGTCAGTGTAAAATGACTGGTATCCAAATCTGACCCAAAGGATATAATATGACTAAAGACATTATCTTCCAGTAGATCCCAGGACAGACTCGTTGAATAAATTCCGGTGATACCGGTGGCAGTCACTGTCAGATTGATAGTATCGACTGCGACACTGACTGAACTGGTACTGAAAGATGCATTGCTATCAACACCCTGATTGATCCGCCACAGGGCGATATTCAAGCCGCTTTCAGCATTATAGTAGGATTGAGTTTTCTGAATCTCATGCCGGCTGAACATGATTTCCTGGGATGCCAATGAAAGTAATGTCGAACCGATAATCGTCATAAACAGGAAAAAAACCATTACCATCGCCAGAACGGCGCCATCTTCAGATTTCAGGTTTTTCATAAATGGTTTCATAATTAGAAGACCAGATCCAGGTAGCTTTGAATTAATTCATTACCAAATAATAGGGTAATGAGAGTTGACACTGCAATAAAAGGCGCCAGCGGCAGCCGACGACCGAGCACAGTTTGTTTCTTGAATGGAATAAAAACTACATAAAATGATGCCAGAGCGAATGATAAAATTAGGATAAGCAGGATAAATTTGGCGCCGGTGAAAATACCAACCATTGCCGCCAGTTTGATGTCTCCGCCGCCCATGGCAGTCTGCTTGAAAAGCAGCTTTCCCAGAGCCGCCCAAAAAAGCATAAATGCCAATCCTACTGCCATTCCGAAAATTGAATCCAGAATCGTTGCAGGATTTAATAAAGAAGTGATAGCCAAACCGATGCCTAATCCAAACAGCAGGACCGAATTCAAAATCCGGCGGTGATCAAGATCCGTATAAGCGCAGACAATTAGAATTGAAACCAGAATCAACTGGAGCGCAAAATCAATACTCAGTCCGAATTTTAAATAGAGAACAACCCAGGACATTGCGCTGAGTAATTCTACCAGAAAGTATCGAACCGGTATTGAAGAATGGCAGTAGAAACATTGTCCTCTGAGCAATAAATAACTGATAATCGGTATATTGTCCCGGAATCGGATTGAATGATGGCAGTTGGGGCAATGGGAAGCAGGAAACAGAATCGATTCTTTTCTGGGGAGCCGATAGATCAGGACATTCAGGAAACTGCCAATAATCGCTCCAAGAGTAAAAAGTAATATAATGATTATCGCTTCCATCAGAACTCAATTCCGAAATGAGTAATATTGGGTTGTCGTCAATGGACTACCATTATGATTTGTGGTTAATGCCACCCGGATGGTCCGTAAGGAATCCGGATTATAGAACTCAGTAAAACTGAGATTATTGACTATATTTCGAACTATTCTGTTTTTGACGCCATTCGTCTTCACTAACACAAAATCGTTATCGCCTGAATATAGTGACGTTGTCGTCAGATCGGGAGCCGTTATACTCAGACAGGCCCCGGTGCTGCTGACAGCTGTTTTTGTCGAGTCTGTGAATATTTTTGAACTGGAACCAGTTCCTTCACGAATAATTCTTGAACAAATTTGGGTAATCAGTGTGTGATCCCGAACAGCCTGGACTTCATTTTCGGATTTGACCAGCTGTTCATTTGAAATAATTAAAAGACTTCCAGCAAACAGAATCAATATTGAAGACACAACGATGGTAATACTGAGTTCCACCAGGGTAAAGCCGCTTGAGTCGACTGATAAAATTCTATTGAGCCATATCATAAAAATACTCGCTGATATCGGTTTCCAGGCTGAGCGACTGAGTCGAAGCCCATGTAACAGTAACTTCAATGTGTTTATAGTCAACAGTATTAGCATCTGAATCAGACCCACCGGTTCCGTCAAAATCATCATCTATATCCGTGACGACGGTGGTGCGTGTGCCCGGCACATCTTTCAGTGAAATGCTGGTATTGGATTCCGATAAACTGTCTGACAGGATTTCCCATGAATATTTGCGAGCAGTTTCAAGACGGCTCTCGGCGATTATTAATGCGATTCGCTGGTATTTTTCCGCGGTCAACTGCTCTCTGCCCACCGAGACAAATTGCAGACCGCCAATAACTAAAATCGTCATTATTAAAATAGCGACAGCCGTTTCGGCTAAGGTAACTCCGCTGTCGCTGTTGAT
>CAZSDW010000015.1:0-9025 GCA_964605705.1 uncultured bacterium | reverse complement strand
TTGATGTTTGACTGATATATTGGAACCGCCACGGCGGCAAGAATTCCAACAATAACGATGACAATCATCAATTCAACCAGTGTGAAACCCGATTCATTTCTTAACGTTTTCATAACATTTCCTCCTTTTGGATTTTTAATAGAACGTGCCTTATAATTACTAGCCATGAATGGCTCCTGTCATTTGGAAAATTGGGAGATAAAGGGCAATCACCACCACCAGTGCCAGCACACCCAATCCGATCATCAGGATCGGTTCGATGATTGTCGATATTGAATCGATGGTGGCGTTAAATTGCCGATCATAAAATTCAGCAACTTTTTCAAGCATTAATTCCAGGGAACCCGATTCCTCGCCCACGGCAATCATTTTGACCATCATGAGCGGAAATACCAGCTGCTGTTGCAGGGCTTTTCCCAGCGATAGACCGCCTGAAATTCCATCTTTGACGGCTTTGACGGTTTCTATGATAATCACATTATTGGAAGTCTCAGCGGCGAGTCCGAGTGAATCAACCAATGGGACATTATTTTTTGTGAGAGTGCCCAGGGTCTTACTGAAACGGGCGATGATGGATTTTTTGATCATTGCCCCGAAAACAGGTATTTGAAATATCGCCTGATCAAGGAATCTGCGACCGTCCGGATTTTTCTTAAGAATCTTAAAACCAAAAATCAGGGCAATAATCACACCGATTTCGATTAGAATATTCTTTTTGGCAAAATTACTGATCGCAATAATGACGAGTGTCGGACCGGGAAGTTCAGCGCCAAAACTGGTAAAAATATCCTGAAATTTCGGTACCAGTCCGAATACTACTGCTGATACGACCAGCAGGAAAAAGATCGAAATAAATTTCGGATAGGAAATAGCGGCTTTAATCTTTTTATCAATTTTATCCTTATCTTCAACATAGGTGGCTAACTGGTTGAGAATACCGGCAAGGTTTCCGCCGATCTCAGCCGCCTTGACCATAGATATCGCAAGGATTGAAAATACGGCAGGATGTTTGGATAGTGCCTCAGAAAAATTTTCACCGCTTTCAATGTCACTGCGTAAACTGGCAACGACTTTTCGGAACGTCGGTTTTTCACTCTGATCCTGTAATATTTCGAGGCTGTCAACCAGCTGTACACCGGCACCTACCATCGTCGATAACTGTCGGAAGAAGACGACCAGGTCTTCGGAATCGATTGGCTTCTGGAATGTGAAAAACGAATTGTGTTCTGTTGAAGGTTCTTTGGATTTTACGTTTAATTCTTTAGCAGATATGAGAGTCATGGATTTTTTTTGGAGTTGCATTGCTAATTGGTTCGCAGATGAGGCAGAAAGGATTCCCTTTGTTTTTTGACCGTTTGCGTTTAGTGCAGTGTAATTAAAATTAGGCATTAGACAATCCTCAAAACTTCGTCGATAGTCGTTCGTCCCTCTTTAACCTTTTTCATACCATGCGAAAGGAGAGATTCCATGCCAAGTTCCATACCGCGTTTCCGGATGAGTTCTTCGGAAGCATTATTGATGATCATTTCTTTGATTTCAGAGTTAATGAAGAAAAATTCATAAATTGCCATACGCCCCCAGAATCCGGTGCTACCACAATGATCACAGCCATTTCCTTTATAAAAGTCGAAATCTGTGGTATCAATTTGAAGTGCACGTAACCGCAGCATGGTTTCTTCGTCGGGGGTGTATTTTGTCTTGCAATGCAGACAGATTCGGCGGGTCAGGCGCTGGGCGATGATCAGGGAAAGAGCCGAACAGATCAGGTATTTATCGATACCCATATTGATTAAGCGGATGACGGTCGATACGGCATCGTTGGTATGGAGAGTTGATAGTACCAGGTGACCGGTCAATGACGCTTTGATAGCAATTTCTGCCGTTTCCCGATCACGGATTTCACCAACCATGACAATGTCCGGATCCTGTCTTAATATCGATCGCAATCCGGCTGCGAACGTCAATCCCACCTGCGGGCGGGCTTGAATCTGATTGATGCCTTTTAAACGATATTCAACCGGATCTTCAACAGTGATGATATTTTTCTGAGGAGAATTCACATAGTTGAGCGCTGAATAGAGAGTGGTGGTTTTTCCTGAACCGGTTGGACCTGTAACCAGAACCATTCCATGAGCCAGAGAAAGTACATTCTTAAATTCCGTCATCAGGTTTTTTTCAAAACCAATGTCATCAATATTCAATGAAATACTGCCTTTATCCAAGATTCTCAGCACGATCTTTTCACCATAAATCGTTGGCAACGATGAAATACGAATATCAATCTGGCGCCCCAGAATTTTTATTTTTGTCCTGCCATCCTGTGGAACTCGTCTTTCGGCGATGTCCAACCCCCCCAGGATTTTAATACGAGAAATGATGCCGGACTGCATCCGCTTCGGAGGGGGTGAGATTTCGCGTAAAATTCCATCGACCCGAAGACGTACTTTGACCTCTTTTTCCTGAGGTTCAATGTGGACATCGCTGGCACGATCCTGGGTTGCTTGCAGCAATAACAGATTGACAAATTTTATTGCCGGTGCGTCTTCTGCCTGAATCCGCAGCTGTTCTTCATTGTTCTCTTCCTGTTCCTCTTCAACCTCGAAATCGACAAGTTCTTTCATGCTTTCTTCGAGATTTACTTTTTGCGAATAAAATTTGTTTATTTCGGCATCGATACTTTCAGTGTTTGCATAGCTGACGTCAATTTTAAATCCGGTTCTTTTCTGAATGACATCAAGAGCAATCGGATCAAAAGGATTTGCCATGGCAACGGAAAGGACATTGTTTTTCTGAGCAAACGCAATAACGTGGAAATATTGGGCAATCTCTTCCGGTATAAGGGTCACGACCGCCGGATCAATAAAGCCCAGGTTTTTCAGATCAGTTTTTGGAATACGATTCAGCAGGACAAACGACTGGATGCGTTGTTGAATGGGTTCGGGGCTAGATTTGTCTTTAGTAATAGTAGATTCTTGCATTGCCTTCCACGTAATTCAATTTCAGGTATCTCTAATCCCAAAGGCTGTGCCAAAAGCTGTAAGTGATTATAATTATGTTGTTTATATAAGATTAAGTTTTAATGTCAGAAGAGTAAGCGTCACATATAAATGACAGATTGTAAATACCATGAAAAAATATATGACAGTTTATATCGGGGATGATAGCGAAATATATGTAATATAATTATGACAGTTAATGACGGGAGATATTGTACTTGTTCATTTTCTGGTAAAAGTTCTGGCGGGGCAGCTTGATCTCACGGGCAGCCCTGGAAATATTCCAATCGTTCCGTTTTAAAGCTGCCAGCAGGAAATCTTTCTCGAAATGCTCCTTCGCTTCGGAGAAAAGTGTATAAGGACCATGCTCAAGGTAATTGTATGTGTCTGAAAGAATTGTATTTGGAAGATCGACCAATGATAATTGATCATGTTCAGCCAGAGCAACGGCTCGTTCAATGACATTTTCCAGTTCGCGGATATTGCCGGGCCAGTTGTAATCGCCGAATGTTTGCATGACGGCTTTTTCGGTTCCAGTGATAGTTTTATTGTGGATCGAAGTATATTTTTCAATAAAGTATTTCACCAGCAGGGGAATATCATCCCGGCGTTCTTTCAGTGGAGGAACATTCAGGGTTATGACATTAAGCCGGTAAAAAAGGTCTTCCCGAAATTCTCCGGCTTTCACAGATTGCTGGAGATTACGGTTAGTTGCGGATACGATCCTGACATCGGTCTGGATGTTTTCAGTACCACCGACGCGCTGGAAGTTTTTCTCCTGGAGTACCCGCAGGAAGCGGACCTGCAATGCCGGGCTGGTTTCAGCGATTTCATCCAGAAAAAGCGTTCCGCCGCCGGCGTCTTCAAAAACGCCCTTGGTCTGTTTATAGGCACCGGTAAAAGCACCCTTTTCATATCCGAAAAGTGTTGATTCCAGCAAGGTTTCCGGTATGCCACCGCAATTTATACTGATGAATTTTTTTTCTGACCGAGGGCTGAACTGGTGAATCGCCCGGGCGACCAATTCTTTACCGGTTCCGGTTTCGCCTGTAATTAATACAGAAGTATTGAGCGGGGCGATCTTTTTAACCATTTTCAGCAGTTCCTGTACCTGGATTGAATTACCAATGATGGAATGAGGTTTTAATTCCTTTTTCAGCTGAATTTTCAGATAGCGGTTTTCATCTTTGACGGCTTTTAGTTTCAACGCTTTCCGGACTGCTGTTTTAATTAAATTAATGTCATTAAAGGGTTTCAGGATATAATCTTCAGCCCCAATTTTAATGGCTTCAACAACGGTCTGAGTATCGCGTTGGGCAGTTGCCATAATGACTGTGATTGTCGGATCAAGCTTAAGCAGATTCTTCAGGACTTCAATTCCGCTCATGACCGGCATTCCAATATCCAGCAGGACCAAATCATAGGAGCCGCTACTGAATTTGTCCAATGCCTCTTGAGCGCTGTATGCGGAGTCGATCTCATAATTGTCTTCATTTAGTATTTCTACCAGAACCTCACAGATATAAGGTTCATCATCGATGATGAGTAATTTTGGTGCGGGCATTATATGGATTGCTCTGTGCTTGGAATTGAGATAAGAAAAGTGCAGCGTTCCTGTTCGGATTTTATATCTAAAGTAATCCCGGAAGTTTTGGCGATTTTAAGGGCATTTGAAAGATTTTGCTCCGGTTCGTCAAGATCCTCTATCAGCGGTGGTTCTGAGGTCACAATCGCTTTTATTATTGGATCGCTGAATAGTTTACAACTTGCAGTGATATCGACAAATACGGTAGTGTCAGTCCCATCAGTTTTAATTTTAATCAGCTTCTCGGGGGAATTTTGCAGCCGGGGCAACAGAATCTGCATGATAAAAAATAGGAGTGTGGAAACATCGAAATATGAAAATTTAATTCGCGATAATTCAGAACTCCATTCAAATTCTTTCTTGATATTATGCTTAAAAAATGCGTCTGTATTGAAATATTCAAATTCATTTTTGAGCATGGTATTTACATCAAAAAAGTCGATTTCTTTATCCAAAATATTCTGACTGACCAAGATAATGTTGTTCAGCATTGATTCAATGGTCTTACATTGATCGACTATCTTTGAATAATCATTGTTCTGAGGCATTTTCATTTTCAGTAACTGTGCCTTGGTGCTGATGATGGTCAGCGGATTACTGACATTATGAACGAAACCTGCCAGCGATTGGAGAAACGACAAGAGCCGGAAATGCAGCAGATCTTTACCGATTATTTCGAGATTTTCTGAAGATTTGATATCAACCATAGTCATTACACCTGAATAAATTAATAACTAATCAGAGACCGGTCGTCCCCGCGGTAAGGATATTTTCAAAACAGTGCAGGGCATAGTTATCGGTCATGCCCGCGATATAATCTTTCAGGATCAGGTCTTTATTATAACCACTGTCTTCGTAAACATTTTGCAGTGATTGAATGTATTTACCAAATTTGTTATCCAGAGCGATTTTACTGCAGGCATAGGCTTTAAAATCGGTTCCGTATTGATCAAAGAGCTGTTCGAGATACTGATGGATTGCCTTTAGAACTGTCATTGAGTAATCATTCCAGTAATCCAATTTGGGATTCTGGTATATATATTTTCGGCTGAACTGCTTGAATTCTTTAATCATTTTGAACATTTTCGCTGAAAAACCGATTTTGCCATTTGCCGATGACCAGTCGATGGCATCAAAAACCAGTTTGCTGATAATGTCGCTGTTCCGGGTTCCGAGGTGTTTGCTGATATTTTCGGGAATATCATCCCGGCTGATCAGATTTGCCTTAATGGCATCTTCCAGGTCTCGTCCCAGATAGGCAATCGAATCGCTGATACGAACCGTGGCTGCTTCCCAGGTGCTGGGTGACGTCGGAAGTTTTGAAACAATGTTCAAATTGTTCGGTTCCGGGGCGATTGTCACAGATTGTTCATCGACTTCGCCACAGTGCGAAACGATTCCGTCACGGACCGCAAATGTCAGGTTCAGACCCTTGCCGTAATTCTCCAGTCTGTCAGCGACCCGCAGGCTATGAATTTCATGAATAAAAGGATCTTTGAACAGTTTGTTCAGGGCAATCTCACCGGCGTGACCGAAGGGCGCATGTCCAAGATCGTGCCCCAGACCAATGGCATGGGCAATTTCGGCATCCAGCCCTAATGCTTTACATATTGTTGCCGAAATTGATGCCACATGCAGCGAATGCTCGATTCGCGTGCAGATATGATCGTTTTCCGGTGAGAAAAACACCTGGGTTTTATGTTTAAGCCGACGAAAGGCGAGGGAGTGGATAATGGCTGTCTGATCGCGAAAGAAAGGTCCGCGGATATCTTCCGGGCGTTTGATCTGGCGACTGATTAACAGCGAACTGTCATGGGGATTGATAAATTCTGGCACAATCGGGCTCCGAAAAAAAATTATTACCTAAGAATATATTTAATTTTGAATTAAAAGTGAATGATTTATAAAAAATAGTAAGGGATTAAATCAGTTGATTTTTTTCTTTGCAGTTGGGAGGTACTGTTTGACTCGTGAGTGATTGGGATCGAGTTCCAGACATTTTTCCCAGATGTCCACGACGTCCTGCCACTGTCCCATTACCCAGTAAATGGATCCCAGATTGTAATACAGATCGGCATCGTCGGGACGCAGGGCAATTGCGCTGCGATAATCTCCAATCGCGGCTTTGGTCTGATTCAGTTTCTGATAACAGACTCCCCGGGCGACATATATATCGGCATTGTCTTTTATCTCTTTGAGGACTTCAGTATAATCGAGAATTGCCTTGGTGTAACGTTTGCGTTCCTTATATAAATTTGCGCGATCCAGGTAAGCCTGGGGATGAGGATTCTGCTCAATTGATTTGGAATAATCTGCCAGTGCATCATTAAGAAAATGGGTGGCTTCATAGGCTTTACCACGCAACAGGTAGGCTTCACCAACTTCAGGATTGGATTTAATAAACATTGATAAATCAGTTATGGCGGAGTCATACCGGGCAATATTAAAAAATGCCCGTCCACGTTCGAGGTATGCGGCGGTTAAATCACCATTCGATTGCAAAGCTTTTGACAGGTATTCGATTTTCTCATTTAAATCGGTGGTTGCCATTCCTTTTAAATACCATTCAGTGGCGCTGGATTCTTCATCAGGTTTGGTCTTGGGAGCCACTTGCGGGATACAGGCAGCCAGAAATAAAAGCAGGGAAAATAAAAGAATGAGTTTATTCATATCAATAATTCTCGATTTCAGTTCAAAATAATCGTGTGTAGTTTAGCATATCAGGGGAAATGATTCAACAGTGAATTCCGTCTGACTCTTCCTGTTTTTAAGAGGTTTTTTATAAAAGAGAAAATTTATTTATTCAGTTATTAACTGATCTTTCGGATAAGTTCTTTAGCCCAGGTGGAAGCACGATCAAGCTCACCGTCAAGCAGTGGACCTTTTTTACCTTTAACCAAAAATCCTTCGGGTGGCAGCACGAGATTAGCGCCCATTTGTTCCAGGTTTTTGGCAATCCCATTTGCAGCGTATCCGAATATTTTCACCAGTTTGGTTTTTAAGCGGGTATCGAAAGCTGCAACATAGTGTCTCTTGATGGCTGATTCCGACAGCGATTTCAGAAAATTCTTAATCGGCTCAGTCGGCTGACCGCCGTAGGTTGGAGCGCCGATAATCAGGAGATCGACTGCTTCAAGTTCTGCAGGATTTACTGCTTCGCTACGGAATATATTGATATCGCCTTCAAAAGCATTACCGATAGACCGGGCAATTTTTTCAGTATTTCCAAATACGGAATCATAGATGATAAATGTTTTCATTTTTTTTATTCTCAACGAGAATCAAATCCCTCCTGTGGTTATATGATACTATTTAATAATCAGGCACTTCTTTATTTCTTTAAAATCGCCTGCCTGGATTATATAGAAGTAGATGCCTGATCCTACACCCGATGCATTCCATTGAATCTGGTGAAAACCGGCAGGTTTTGTGTCATTCACCAGAGTAAGGACTTTCTGACCTAATGCATTATAAATAGTTAGATTTACATATTCTTTTTTTGGCAATCCGTATCGAATAGTAGTTACTGGATTAAAAGGATTTGGATAATTTTGTGATAAACTAAAATCCTTCGGGATGATATTATTTTTCCATTTTACAGCCAGGTTATCGGTTGTGACAGAATCAGATTTGGATATCAATTCAATTCCATTTTCATCGACAATAAATATCTCATAGATATATTCGGTATTACGAGAAATATCAAAATCCAGATAGAATTTACTTGAAAGATTCGATTTCAATAATTGACTGTTCCGATAAATATTAAAGGTCATTACATCATTCTGCTGATCAAGAGTAATACTTTCCTGTTTTGTCTGGCTGGATACAGATATTTTAGAGCTTGGTACAATAAATGATGAAATAATTGTTATTTCTGTGTCACCGAATATTGTTGATCCAGACTCAATTGTCTCGGGGATAATATCGTAATACACACCAGCAGACACATCATGAATTTTGAAATACATCGGATTGCCAATAACATATCCAGGAGATACGACTCCTATATCATCACACAGATCAATACTACTAAAACAGACAAAAACATATGGTAATTCATCGGTCGGCGAATAGACTTGATGGCTTATTGAGATTGGACCGATATCAGCACCTTCATCAATTGGACAAGCATTGGTTAAAATACCCGCTTCATCAAAAATGTGGATTTCATCTCCCTCGTCTAAAAACGTCAGTGCAATCGGAGGAATTAGAACGGTATGGTACTCGCCCCAACCCCAATCCAGTATAACCATGTCGCTATGTGATTCTGCACCCATTCCGAAATCCAGAACTGCGATTTTGTAAAGAAGACGATTTGCTAAACCCTGATCATCTGAGACCTTCAGTTCTATGGTGTAATTATCACCTTCTGTGTACTCATTTTCAGTATTACCATTTTCGGTAGAGTTCCAATCATAGGTTCCGTCGCCATCGAAATCCC
>CAZSDW010000014.1:0-74217 GCA_964605705.1 uncultured bacterium | reverse complement strand
ACCAGCATGACCACAATCGATAAGCCAATTACTTTTATCATAGGTTATTTCTTCTTTTTCGTATTCCAGCGCCAGTTTTCATAATAATCCCAGCTGAGGGATTCCATCTCTTTGGTCCGTTCATTCAGACAGGCTTTGATTACATCGCCGGCAGAAAGAATCCCAATGAACTCGCCCTCTTTTTTTACAAAAATATGGCGCTTCCGCCGTCCGAGTATTTTATCCAGCAACAGATAGATCGGATCGTCCCAGGGTGCAGCGAAGAGTTCGGTGATCATATAATCTTTGATAATCGCCTTTTCCGGATCAAGTTTTTTCTCAGCAGTGAGTTTCAGCAGGTCCCGTTCAGTAAAAATTCCGACCACGTCGTTGCCATTTTTGACCACAATGGCGCCCAGATTATTTTTCACCATTGTTTTCAGAGCGTACGCCATCGACACATCCTGCTGAACCGAGATCATCGGGCGATCTTTTTCATTCAGGATATCTTCTGCTACTTTCATATGTTACCTCTTTGATTATTTTGAATTTTATCCAAAATCATCGAACATGATATTTTCAGGTTCAACTCCCAGGTTGTCCAGCATACGGATCACCGCATCGTTCATCAAGGGCGGACCGCAAATGTAATATTCGCAATCTTCCGGCGCTGGGTGCTTGCACAAATATTTATCCAACAAAACCTGGTGAATGAAACCACAGGCGCCATTCCAGCAGTCTTCCTGAGACGGATCGGAGAGCGCCAAAGTCCATTTGAAATTCGGATGATTTTTCTGCAATTCATCAAATTCTTCAGCGTAAAAGACTTCCCGCAGACTCCGTGCGCCGTACCAGAAGGATATTTTACGTTTTGATTTCAATCGTATCAGCTGATCAAAAATATGCGAGCGCATCGGCGCCATACCAGCACCGCCACCAATAAAGATCATCTCCTTATCGGTTTCCCGGGCAAAAAACTCACCGTAGGGACCGGAAATCATTACTTTATCACCGGGTTTCAGATTAAAGATATAGGATGACATTTTCCCGGGTGGCACATTGAGTGCTTCACGGGGCGGCGTGGCAATCCGGACATTCAGCATGATGATGCCCTTCTCTTCGGGATAATTCGCCATCGAGTAGGCTCGTACAACCTCTTCGTCCACATTTGAAACATAGCGCCACATATTATAGTAATCCCAATCCTCGCGGAATTTTTCTTCAATATGAAAATCAGTGAATTTTGCTTTGTATTTCGGCGCTTGGATCTGGATGTAGCCGCCGGCATGGAAATTGACATCCTCGCCTTCCGGCAATTCCAGCACCAGTTCCTTGATGTAGGTCGCCACGCCACGGTTGGAGCGCACTGTGCATTCCCATTTGCGCACATCAAAAACTTCCGCCGGAATCTTCAGCTTCAGATTCTCTTTCACAACTACCTGACAGGAAAGCCTTACGCCTTCCCGGGCTTCCTTGCGAGTAACAAGAGATGCTTCGGTCGGCAGCAGTTGACCACCACCTTCCTTGATAACACATTTACACAATCCACAGGTACCACCACCGCCACAGGCTGACGCCAGGTAAATGCCCTGATCCGCCAGTACATTCAGCAGTTTATCACCAATCGGGACTTCAAAGGTTTTTTCAGGATCGTCATTAATGGTAATCGTCACATTGCCACTGGCAACCAGTTTTGATTTGGCAAATAATATCAAAAGCACCAGCGCCAGCACAATCGCCGTGAACATTACCACACCCAGTATAATCAGACCGGTTCCCGTCATGAATTGTCCCTATAATTGAATTCCCGAAAACAACATAAAAGCGATCGCCATCAAACCGACCGTGATAAAGGTGATTCCCAGACCGCGCAGACCTTTGGGAACATTGCTGTATTTCATTTTTTCCCGAATGCCCGACAGTGCAATAATCGCCAGGGCAAAACCAGCGCCTGAGCCAATCCCGAAAACCACACTTTCCGGGAAATTATAATTGCGTTCCACCATGAACAGTGAACCGCCCAGGATCGCACAGTTAACCGTAATCAATGGCAGGAAAATGCCCAGGGCGTGGTAAAGTTTCGGCATAAATTTATCCAGCGCCATCTCCAGAATCTGAACCATCGCGGCAATGACGCCGATATAGGTAATCAATCCCAGAAAACTTAAATCGACGTCCGGCATACCCGCCCACGCCAATGCGCCGTCGGCGATTACAAAACGATACAGTAAATTATTGACCGGCATGGTAATCGCCTGAACCACCACAACTGCCAGTCCCAGTCCTACCGCCGTTTCGACTTTTTTGGAAACCGCCAGGAATGTGCACATGCCGAGAAAGAATGCCAGCGCCATATTCTCGATGAAAATAGACTTAATAAACAGACTTAAATAGTGTTCCAGCATGGCTTAGTCCTCCTGTACCTGTTCCGGTTTCCATGTTCGCAATGCCCAGACAATCAAACCGATCAGGAAAAAAGCGCTGGGCGGCAGCAGAAACAGACCATTTGGAACATACCAGCCGCCTTCGGTGTAAATCGGCAGCACCTGGAAACCAAGCAGTTTCCCGGAACCGACCAGCTCCCGGAAAAAGCCCACCGTCAGCAGAATAACCGTGTAGCCCAAGCCGTTTCCAATACCATCGATAAAACTCGCCAGCGGCGGATTTTTAAGGGCGAAGGCTTCGGCGCGTCCCATAATGATGCAATTGGTAATAATCAATCCGACGTACACCGACAGCTGCTTACTGATATTATAAGCGAAGGCTTTGATAATCTGGTCGGCAATGATCACCAGCGAGGCAATGATCGTCATTTCTACAATGATGCGGATACTGCTGGGAATATGTTTGCGGATCAGGCTGACCGACAGGTTCGAGAATGCCAGCACAAAAGTCACTGCCAAAGACATCACAATCGAGGTTTCCAGTTTGGAGGTGACGGCTAATGCCGAACAGATGCCGAGAATCTGGAACGCAATCGGATTCTCATTGAAAATCGGAGTCGTCAGGATTTTCTTCATTTTGCTCATTGCAGACCTCCGCTTTTCAAATATTCAATAAATGGTCCGTAACCATCGGCACTCAGCCAGAAACGCACCAGGGCATTGACACCGCGGGTGGTGATTGTGGCTCCCGACAAACCATCTACCTGAAATATTGCCGCCGGATCACTGGGATCAACCTTTTCCTTAATGACTTCAATTTTCAATTGCCCGGCTGAATCATAAATATTTTTGCCAATCCAGCTGGCTTTCCAGGCAGGATTATCCACCTCGCCGCCCAATCCCGGTGTTTCGCCGTGTTCATAAAATGTAAATCCTTTGACCGTCGTCAAATCCCGGTCCAGTGCCACAAAACCATACATCGTGGACCAGAGCCCTTTTCCGTAAACCGGGAGAATAATTTTCGTGATCCGGTCGATTTCCATTACCTGGTAATAGACCATGTATTTTGAAATCCGCTTGATCTGGGCAATGTCTTTTCCAGCATCGAGGAGATGACTGAACTTGGGATCTTTTGCCATTGATTTAATGTCAAAAATATCGGGATTCAGAGTCTCCGTGTATTGATCAGCGGACAGCGGTCTGCCATTTTCCAAATCCATAATCCCTGCTTTAATGTTTTCATCAAACAACTGTCGTACATCGGCGCCGTCTTTGTAAATATTGCCGGCACTGAGGATATTTTTCAGCTTATCCAGCTCTTTGTTACTATCCTGAATCGATTTCAAGCCTACTGCCGCCGTCGATACCAATACGGAACAGACCAGGCAGACGCCCAATGCCACCAGAACTGTTTTGCGTGTGCTATCCGTTGACATAGCGGGCTTGCCTCCTTTTGATATTTGCATTGATAAAAATCCGGTCTATAATCGGCGCAAAAACATTGCCGAACAGGATCGCCAGCATCATTCCTTCCGGAAATGCCGGATTGATCACCCGGATTAACACTACCAAAAATCCGATCAGTAATCCGTACACATATTTACCTTCTTGGGTCATCGCCGCTGATACAGGATCTGTTGCCATGAACACCGTCCCGAAGGCAAATCCCCCGAGCACCAGGTGCCATTGCGGCGTCACCTGAAACATGGGATTAGTGTCGCTGCCAATCACATTGAAAAGCAATGACGTTGCTACCATACCAACCAGAATACTGAGCATAATCCGCCATGAACCAACACCGGTAAAAATCAGCACAGCCGCACCGATCAGGCAGGCAATCACCGATGTTTCACCCATAGAGCCAGGAATAAATCCGATAAAGGCATCCCACCAGCTGGTACTGAACTGCAGCAATGGATCTGCAAGTTGCGCCAGCGGCGTTGCCCGGCTGACACCATCCACCGCGACCCAGACTTTATCGCCGGAAATCTGCGCCGGATAAGCAAAAAACAGAAACGCCCTGCCAACCAGCGCCGGATTCAGAATATTCATCCCGACTCCGCCAAAAACTTCTTTCCCGAGCACGACGCCAAAACTGATTCCCAGGGCAATCTGCCAGTAGGGAATCGTCGGCGGTACGATCATCGGAAACAACAGACTTGTAACAAAAAAACCTTCGTTGATTTCATGCTTGCGTACACATGCAAACAGCACTTCCCAGAATCCGCCGACCGCCAGTGTGACGATATAAACCGGAAAAAAATAAAGCGCGCCATGGATAACATTCGCCCAGATATTTTGCGGATTGAAACCAATACCGAGCCACTGTATCACCATCTGCTGCCAACTGCCAATCGAGATCGTTGATAATCCGGCGAGCGCCAGGTTTGCCTGCAGACCAGTATTGTATAACGCAACCGCAATTGCCGGAACCATAGCAAACATAACGGTAACCATCATGCGCTTTAAGTCCATGGCATCCCGGATGTGAGCACCCCGGCGGGTGACTTTGCCGGAGGTATAGAACAGCACATCCACCGCTTCGAACAGGTAATAGAGGCTCGCCAGCTTCCCGCCATCGCGAAAGTGTTTTGCCTGTTTATCAAGGAATTTCCGAAGTATTTTCACTATCCTTCCTTTTCTATCAATGTCAGAACCCGTCGTAAATTCTGATCATGTTCGATTTTCGAGGGACAGACATAAGTGCAAAGCGCCAAGTCCTCTTCCGCCAGTTCCAGGCAGCCCAGTTTTTCGGATTCGTCGATATCATCCACCGCCAGCGCTCTGAGTAAAAATGTTGGCAGAATATCCAGCGGCATGACTTTTTCATAACTGCCAATCGGGACAATCGCCCGGACGCCGCCATTCAGATCGGTATTAAAATCAAATTTACGGGCACGAAACAGTCTGGAAATGACGATATTTTTCACCGAATAAAGATCGCTTCCCGGACTGAGCCAGCCGAAGAATTTCCGCTTGCCGCCCTCGGGAATGACGGTTACCTGCTGGTGATAGCGCCCGAGAAAAGCCAATTCACCCTGCGCCTGTGTTCCTGATAAAACTGACCCGGAAATCAGCCGGTTGATATTACCAGTTAGTTCATTTTTGGTAATATCCATAATTGAAGCGCCCAGGCGGGTTTTTACCAGACGCGGTTTTTTAACGCCCGGTCCGGCTAAGGAAATAACCCGCTCCGTCAGCAGACGTCCGGTACTGAACAAATGTCCGACAGCTATTACTTCCTGAGCACCCAGATGCCAGACTATCTTACCACGATGAACCGGATCCAGAAAATGAATATGCGTCCCCACATTGCCCGCCGGATGCGGTCCCTGAAATACTTCCACCTTGAGATTTTTCACATTAGGGACTGGAATATCCGCATCTTTCGCTTTACATAAATACAACGATCCATCCGTCAATTTCAATAGAATTTGCATACCACTGATAAATTCAACACTGTGCTGGCGGATAATTGTCGCAGGATCGGCAGCGAGAGGGTTTGTATCCATCGCATTTATGAAGATAGAATGTGGTTTGTCTTCCGGATTGGCAATTCTTTCAAACGGACGGCTGCGCAATGCAGTCCACAAACCCGACTCCAACAATTGGGCGATGATTGTTTCCCGATCCAGCATTACCAGTTTGTCGGTTTGATATGATTGATATGTTATTTCAGCATCACCGGACAATTCGATAACGATCGACAGAAACACTCGTTTTTCACCACGATTGATCCCGATCACTCTACCGGAACCGGGTGAGGTAAAGCGAATCGCTGGCATTTTTTTATCGGTAAATAACAGTTGCCCAATTTTTACCATTTCACCCATCGCCACTGCAAAATCCGGTTTCATGCCGGGATAATCAGGACCGATGAGAGCGACTTTGCTGACCGGTTTGGGATCATCTATTACCTGTTCCGGTTGCCCATTAATCGGAAGGTTTAATCCTTTTTTTACCGTAATCAATGTTAATACTCCGCTTGTTGCCCACAAATATAAAGATTTAGGGTTCTATAAACCACAGCTCTTTACATAAAAATTCAAGCCACGAACAACCGGCGATTTGTACTGCCCCCACCGTCGGGTAACATTTTCACAAAAGGAAAATGTGGATTACGTTCGTGGCTCGATAAATATCAGGTAAATATAATTTGAGAACCAGCTGACAACTCGTAAAATTCGCCAACTGTGAGGACCTTATCAACCTCCGGACAAAAATCGTCCATCGTCAGATTGAACATGTCAACCGTTGCTTTGCAGGCGTATAATTTCGCTCCGGCGGCGGATATCATTTCCACAAATTCCCGAATCGGTGGAATATCCAGCTTGTCCATGGTTTTATTCATCATCCAGGTAGCAAAGGCAGACATACCCGGCAGCGCACCCAAAAGGGTCGGCAACGGAAAGCCTTTGGCATCGGGAACCCGCATTGCCGGATTACCGACCGTCGCGATTTTGATTTTGTCCATGTATTTGTCCAGTACAGCATACAAACCGAAAAAGGTGAAAAACAGGTTTGCTTCCATACCTTCCATTCGGGCGCCATTAGCCATAATCAGTCCAGGATAAACACCTTCCAAGGAACCGCGGGATACTACAATCGATACTTTCTTAATTCTATCTTCAGCCATGACTTACTCCTTTATACACAACTGGCGGGTTTTTCAAGCCCGGCAATTTTCGCTGCTTTTTTCAATGGTCCGTTCGGAAAAAGCTGGTAGAGCGCTTTGGTATCAACCACACCGGACTTGGTCAGGCGGCGGATCGTTGGAAGACTGCCATTTTCTTTGACTTCCTTCTGTAAAAATTCAACCACTTTCCAATGATTTTCAGTCAGTTCGATACCCTCTTCTTTGGCAATTGCCTCGCCAACTGCTTTGGTCCATTCTGCCTGGTTGGTCAAATAACCTTCTTCGGTTACTTCAACGGTCACATTTGCGAGTGTTTTTGTTGCCATGATCTACTCCTTTTATCTTATAATTTTTTACCAAGTTTACTCATTTTCGCCGATATCAGTGGGATCGGCAGCCCGCGCAACAGGACATTCCAGTAAATCCATTTGAATGCCAGTTTGCCGAGATGATTCATGCGTGATTCCTTTAGCAATGCCATAGGTCCGATGATCGGTAATGGAAATTTTCCCTCCACCGGCTCAATATCGTAATTGAAATCAATCAAAAATCCTTTGCCAAAACCGGATTCAATAAAACAGTTTGCATGCCCGTCAAAATTTTCTTTCAACGGTTTATTCTGAATAAAATAGAGGATGTTTTGCGTCAGAATCTCCGCCTGGAAGTGCGCCACCGAGCCAGCCTTTGAACTCGGCAGGTCTGTCGCATCACCCAGTACAAATATATTCTCGTGGGCCTTGGATTGCAGCGTATGTTTATGGGTCGGTACAAAATTCAATTCATCACCCATTTCTGACCGTTCAATCAGGTCGTCACCCATATTCGTCGGAATGGAAACCAGGATATCATAATCCACCGATTTTTCATCGTAAGAGACTATTTTTTTGG
Organism: uncultured bacterium; assembly: GCA_964605705.1. Lineage (GTDB taxonomy): Bacteria > Fidelibacterota > UBA2242 > UBA2242 > UBA2242 > CAZSDW01. The sequence goes on along the minus strand of CAZSDW010000014.1, from coordinate 66,330 downwards.
CAGTGCCATCGACATTCATAATGTTGAAATCAGGAACCAGATTTACGCCTTTGTTTTCCAGTAAATGATTTAATACTGAAGATGCCCGGGGTTTGGTGAACGCGCCTGATAACGGCGTTACATATTGGATTTCCACATCATCACGAATACCTTTTTTCGTGAAATACCAGTCGGCTAAAAAGGTGAATTCCAGCGGCGCTACCGGGCATTTGATCGGCATTTCCGCAATACTGACAACCAGCTTTCCGCCTTTCCAATCTTTCAGTCGATTCGCCAGCGCCACCGATCCTTCGATGGTATAAAAATCGAAAGCATTCTCACCCCAACCACTGTCCATTAAACCGCTTACCTCATCCGGAACAATTCTGGTTCCGGTAGCAATAATCAGAATAGTATATTCGAGAATTGTGCCATTCTGAAGTTTGACCCGATTGTGCTGGGGTTCAATCAGCTCCACAACCGTCTGGATATATTCCACTTTCCTGGGAATGAACTCCTGCTTGGTACGGGTGACATCCTGTTCGGAGTACATTTCAAAAGGAATGAACAGAAATCCGGGTTGGTAATAATGTTTCTCGTGTTGATCAACCACGGTAATGGTCCACTCTTTTAAATCCAGTTTACAAACCAGACGATTCGCCATCATTGTTCCAGCCGTACCGGCACCGAGAATCAAAATTTTCTTCATCAATTCTCCTTAATCGTTCAGAAATTTATCATGCAGGTAAAAAATCATGTTTCTTACTCTGTCATCAACCAGTTTGTAGATGATTCGTTTACCATCGCGTTCACTTTTAACAATATTAGCCATACTCAGTAACCGTAACTGCTGTGAAATATTGGAAAAATTACTGATCTGAATCGTATCCACAATGTCACCTACACAAAAATCGCCTTCCGTCAATAAACACAAAATCCGGAACCGGGTCTTGTTGGAAATCAGAGCGAAGATATCAACCACCTTTTGGCACACGGTTTCATTGTTTTTGAATCGTTGTTTGATTTGTTCTAAAGTTTCATTCATGTTCAATCCTATATTTTAGCATATATTAAAATGTTGCAATATTAAAATCAAGTGTTTTCTAACTTTTTCCTTAATAAAAATACGGGAGTGTGCCAATCCACACTCCCATATATTCAAGCAGCTGATGATTAGTTTATTTCAGTCCTCTTTTTATCAATAACGGTTCAATGCTAGGCTCCTTGCCACGGAATCGTTTATATAAAACCATAGGATCTTCCGTACCGCCTTTTGCAAGCACATTATCCCGGAAGGACTTTGCCGTTTCAGGATTAAACAAACCGGTCTCTTTGAAGGCTTCAAAAGCATCGGCATCCAGCACTTCTGCCCAGATATAGCTGTAATAACCGGCTGAGTAACCACTCGTAAAGATATGCCTGAAATAGGGCGTTCGATAGCGGCTGATTATCTCAGGGATCAAGCCAATTCGCCCAAGGGATTCGTCCTCAAATTCCAGGACATCTTCGATAGGTCGGGAAGTCGTCAGGGTATGCCAGTCCATATCCAGGTAGGAGGCTGCCAGGTATTCCACAGTTTCAAAACCCTGATTGAACAGGCTTGCATTTTTAATTTTTGTTATTAATTCATCGGGAATCGGCTCACCGGTCTGATAATGGAATGCATAAGTTTTCAAAACCTCCGGCTCCAGCGCCCAGTTTTCCATGAACTGTGACGGCAATTCTACAAAATCCCGGGCAACATTCGTTCCCGCCAGTAACGGATAACTGACCGTACTAAAGAGATTGTGCAATCCGTGTCCCAATTCATGAAACAGGGTCAACACTTCATCAAGACTCAGTAATGCCGGTGTATCGCCGGTAGCTTTTGAGAAATTATACACATTATTGACCAGTGGAATCACTCTTTGTCCATTCCTGACCATTTCGTCCCGGTAGGTTCCGCACCAGGCACCGCCTCGTTTGCTGGCACGGGGATGATAATCCGCGTATAAGATTCCCAGAATCGTTCCGTCGGCATCCTGGACCTCAAAGGTTTTCACATCCTCAAAATAAACAGGAATGTCCTTGCGTTCATGAAAAGTGACCCCATAGAGCCGGCTCACCAGATCGAAGGCTCCTTTGCGAACATTTTCCAGTTGAAAATAGGGACGCAGCATTGCATCGTCCAGATCATACTTTTCCTTTTTCACTTTCTCGGCATAATACCACCAATCCCAGGATTCCAGCTGAAAGTGAGTGCCTTCATTGTATATCATTTTCTGCATATCCCGGGCTTCGGCTTTCGCACGTTTCAACGCAGGCGCCCATAACTGATCCAGTAGTTCATACACTTTTGCCGGTTCTTTTGCCATATTGACATCCAGAATATAATGGGCATGGGTCGGGAAACCCAGCAGTTGTGCCCTTTCTGTCCGCAAAGCGATGATTTCTGCGGCGATTTTTTTATTGTCATATTCGTTATTATTATTGCCGCGATTGATATAGCCCATATAGATTTTTTCGCGCAAATCACGTTTGGTTGAATATTGTAGAAAGGGGATCCAGCTGGGTTTGTGCAGGGTATAGATCCATTTGCCTGCATAGCCTCTCTCTTTGGCTGCTTCTGCTCCTGATGCAATGACACTTTCCGGTAATCCAGCCAGGTTTTCTTCATTGTCGATAACCAGCTCGAAATTATTATCCTCTTTCAGGACATTCTCACCAAATTTGGTAGTCAGTACTGATAATTTTTCATTGATTTCACGAAAGCGGGCTTTCTTCCCCTCCGGCAAATTCGCACCACCCCGGACAAAATCCTTATAATATTTATCCAGCAGCGTCGCCTGTTCTACCGTCAATGAAAGTTTGTCTTTCTGTTCATAAACCGCTTTAATTCTCTGAAACAATGTATCATTCAAGCCAATATCGTCCCCGTGTTTTGATAACAGCGGAGCTACATCTTTAGCAATGACCTGCATTTCATCATTGGTATTGGCACCGTTCAATCCGTAGAACACATTCGCCACCGTCGTCAGTAATTTTCCGGAGTAATCCAGGGCTTCAATGGTATTTTCAAAAGATGCCGGTTCAGGATTTGAAATAATCGCCTTTACTTCGGCTTTCTGTTGACGCATTCCCTCTTTAAATGCCGGCATGAAGTGTTCATTTTTAATCTTATCAAACGGCGGAGCCCCGAAAGGAGTTTTCCACTCCGTAAAAAACGGGTTTTCATCAATTTGCTGAGTGCAGGATGAAATCATCATAAGCACAACTAATCCTAACAATAATGCTTTTTTCATCATTTTCTTCCTTTGATTTACAGGTTATTGGTTTTTGATAGTTTGGATTTCATTTTGTCACTTCGACACTGTCCAAAAAGATTCGATGTCTTCATAATATAAAAAAGGATTGGAAATAATCTTCATTTTTTAAATGATATTTATCCCTGTGAACGGAAAAAAAGCCTTTTAATTTCAATCAATGATTGCCCCGATTGCCACAAATAATAGCTTCAACACTATGGTTACCGGCAACGTTCAACGATCCCGCCGGTACCGCCCGCAGTATCAATTTCATGAAACCCGATGGGCAGCGTAAGAATTACCATGACGGGAAAAGTCACCTGATCCGGCAGCTGCCATTGCTGAACTGGATAAACAACATCGTCAAATCGGGTATTAATTAAAGGCACACAAAATCAACTATAGATAAAGACAATTAAATTCTATAAATTTTAACAAGGCACTCATTAAAATATCAAGAGAGGGTATGATGAAAAAGAGAAGTTATTTTCCAGGTTTGCTTCTGTTCGCGCCAGTCCTTGCCTTCAGTCAGTGGGTTTTCAACAGCTTTGACAGCGATCCATATTGGGGGGGACAGGTGGACACGTATTCAGAATATGAAACCCAGGCAATTGTCAGTTATGTCACTGATCCGTTCATATATGGAACCGCTGCCATGCGGATTGACTGGGGCGTCACTCATGATCAGGATTGGGGCGGTGGTGCTTATCTGCTGCATCTCCATCCCGACTCGCTCGGCGTGTATGATTTTTCCTTATATGATACACTGGCGTTTTGGTATTATAATGAGAACAAATCCAATATACCCGACGCTGTCCATCTGCGCTTTAATCTCTGCGACGTCAGCGATTCGCCCGATGGGAACAAAACTTACGACGTCGGTCAAACCGAATACTGGTATTCTTTTCACTATATTCTGGATGATAATCCCGGCTGGACGAAAGTCGCCCTGCCGCTTGCGGATGTCAGAAATGATCCCAATGGAAACGGATTCGAACGACTCGGCTGGTATGGGATCGAAGGCAACGATCAACTGGATTTGGACATGATAAAGGGTTTTCAGATGGAATTTTCCATCAGCGCCAGTGAAGGTGATGTGGCATTGGGTACCATTATTCTGGATAACTTAATACTCACATCAGCCGGCGGTGATACTATGGTTTTTAACAGTTTTGACCAGAATCCCTACTGGGGCGACCAGGTGGATACCCATATCAATTATGAAACTCAGGCAGTTGTCAGCTACGTCACTGATCCGTTCATATATGGAACCGCTGCTATGCGTGTTGACTGGGGCGTCACCCATGATCAGGATTGGGGCGGCGGCGCTTATTTGCTGCATCTCCATCCCGACTCGCTCGGCGTGTATGATTTTTCCTTATATGATACACTGGCGTTTTGGTATTATAATGAGAACAAATCCAATATACCCGACGCTGTCCATCTGCGCTTTAATCTCTGCGACGTCAGCGATTCGCCCGATGGGAACAAAACTTACGACGTCGGTCAAACCGAATACTGGTATTCTTTTCACTATATTCTGGATGATAATCCCGGCTGGACGAAAGTCGCCCTGCCGCTTGCGGATGTCAGAAATGATCCCAATGGAAACGGATTCGAACGACTCGGCTGGTATGGGATCGAAGGCAACGATCAACTGGATTTGGACATGATAAAGGGTTTTCAGATGGAATTTTCCATCAGCGCCAGTGAGGGTGATGTCGCCCTGGGAACCATCATCCTGGATCATCTGGTGCTGTATTCGGGAAAATTGAACTCCGTTAAGGAATTACAGTTCGGGCAGCCGGAAACGTACCGGCTATCCCAAAATTATCCCAATCCCTTTAATGCTTCAACAAGGATTCATTACACCATTCCACAACCTGGTCTGGTCGAACTGACGCTGCTGGATCTGATGGGGCATGAGATCAAGACATTAGTTAATGAACAGCAACCAGCCGGGGATTATACATTGAATCTCGATGCAGGCGATATACCATCCGGCATTTATTTCTATCAGTTTATCGCCGGGGATTTCAACCGGGTCAGAAAAATGATTCTGGTAAAGTAGTGCATTTGATCAATCCACAAAATATTTCGAAGAATATAATTTTTCTTTGAATATTCAACTTTATCAGGTGGATTCCTTTACAAGGGAATCCTTTAAGGGCAATCCCGCGGGTGTCTGCATTCTTGACAAGGCGGCTCCGGAAAACTGGATGCAGAATATCGCCATGGAAATGAACCTGTCCGAAACGGCGTTCGTCTATCCAGAGGATAATGGCTTTCAGCTGCGCTGGTTTACTCCAACGACTGAAGTCGAACTCTGCGGGCATGCCACCCTGGCAACGGCTCACATTTTATTTGAAACAGGAATTTTGAAATCCCATGAGACCGCCCGATTTTTTACCCGGAGTGGTCTGTTGACAGTGATCTTCAAAGGCAAATTCCTGGAAATGAATTTCCCGGCAACTCCGGCATTTCCCTGTGACGTGCCGGAGCTTCTGGGTGATGTCCTTGAAAATATTCCTGTTATCGCTATCGCAAAAAATGACTTCGATCTGTTGGTTGAAGTCGATTCCGATAAAAAAATCAAAACACTTCAGCCGGATTTCACCTTGATGAAAAATATCGACGCGCGGGGTATTATCGTCACCAGTCGAGCCGCAAATTCCAACTTTGATTTCGTATCGCGATTTTTCGCCCCCAGGGTCGGCATTAATGAAGATCCCGTCACCGGTTCTGCGCATTGCACTCTCGGTCCCTATTGGGGTAAGAAATTGAAAAGATCAAAGATGACTGCCTATCAGGCATCGAGCCGCGGTGGCGTAATACAGGTCGAACTTGCCGGAGACAGGGTCCTGTTGAGCGGGGAAGCCGTGACTGTTTTGCAGCTTAACCTGGTATAAAATTTATCCCTGACATTTTTCCGAAACTTGATTAATATTACAGCATGATTAAGAAAATTATTGCTCCGCTTATTATAGTCATTCTGGCATCCATTATCGTCATTGGATACGCCTTCCTGTATCTCTTTATTATCAAACAGATGAACCTGCCGGTAGTTCTCAACATTCTGATTCTTATCATTGTAATTGCACTGGTAGCAGCACTGATTGCCGTATTTATACAACGTGTCAAAGAAATCAAAAGCGAGGATGAAAATGATCTTAGTAAATACTGATTTTATTTCCGGTAATAAACTGGAAACGCTGGGGATCGTCAAGGGTTCTTTTATTCAGTCCAAGCATGTCGGTAAAGACATCATGGCATTTCTGAAAGGTCTTGTGGGGGGCGAACTGGTTGCCTATTCTGAAATGATTAATGAAGCCCGCGCCAATGCGACGAAACGGATGGTGGAGGAAGCCGAAACCCTGGGCGCCGACGCGGTTATCAATATCCGTTATGCTTCCAGTGCAGTCAAGCAGGGCGCTGCGGAAATTCTGGTCTATGGAACTGCGGTAAAATTTGGTTAAATGATAAACCTTCCGAAGGTTTCTCGCCATTGGCGGGACAAATCTTACCTTCCGAAGGTTTGATAAATAAATCTCGGAATTCTAATGCAATAAAATCAATTTCTTCTTGTGAACCGACACACTGCCTTTAAATTTTAATTAATGATTAACAACATTTTCATAGTTCTCAGAAAACCGTTTCCCTTCAATCAATTTCGCCACAGCGGCATTTTGATGGGCGGAATGATCTTTCTGATCCTGGCGATTTTTCATCCTTTCGGGCTGCATTCGATTCCGCCAGGCAGGAGATATCTTATCGAATTCGGATTCGGTTTTATTACCTTCTGCATTGTCATCGCCAATACAAGATTATTGCCGGTAATGTTTCCTGATATTTTTTCTGAAGAACAATGGAAGGTGTACAAGGAAATTCTATTCATTCTTTATAACATCCTTATTATCGCCATAATCAATACTGTTTACTTGTCGGTCTGCGGATTTATCAGAATTGATCTTGTTTCGATTATCGTGTTTATATTTTACACATTAATCGTGGCTACATTTCCGGTTTTCCTGCTGATTCTGATCAAGTACAACCAAATCCTGAAACAAAATTTGAAAGACGCCGCCACGATCAATTCGGTAATTTCCGAAGGCGGCGCACTATCAAAACCGGTCAGCGCTCAAATCCTGAAATTCACCGGGCACTCCGAAGGCGACTATATCGAGGTAGAATCCAACCAAGTTCTATATATCCAATCCCGGCGGAATTACCTGGAATTTTTCTATTTTTTTAATGACAGTCTCCAGATAAAACTCATCCGCGCGACTCTCAAAGAATTGGAATCGTCAATCGGAAATTTCGATCATCTGCAACGCTGCCACAGATCATATATCGTAAACATCAATCAGGTTAAATCAATCAGTGGTGATTCGCTCGGCTATACGCTTCATCTGGAAAATACGGACTGTGTTGTTCCCGTTTCCAGAACATATACAAAACTCTTCCGCAGCAGATTTATCAAGCGCTGACATCAATTATTGAGATAGACCTTCCGAAGGTTTTGAACCTTCGGAAGTTTTACCTTGTTCCGGATTTCTTGCTCCGGAACCGCATTACCTTGCACTTCATCCCATAATCCTGCAATTCGTCCCACGCCGGACTGCCATTCATCACATAATTTTGCCATTGGTACCATTACACTTTTAATCGGTTTTCAGCCTGATTAACATTCCTGTGAGATTTGAAATACGAAACCGAAAAGAGAGCAAAAATTGAAAAAATCATTGTTCACATCAACCATCGTTTCCCTGCTCATGTTTTTCCTGTTAAGCACATTCATCATCGGTAATCCGCAAAACGTGGAACATCTTGAGATTTTTATCTTTCGAATAATCTGGACTCTATTTCTGACATTTATTCTATTTATGATTCTGCGAACCGGTAAGATTTCTAAATATCGGTCCATTTTCTTCACGATTTTTGCATTCGCCTTTATTCTGACATTCATCACTCACTTGCTGGAAACCCGCGGCACCATGGCATTGACCCGTGAAGTGATTGAAAATAATGAAACACCGCTCTGCCCGGTCGCCATTCCGATGCTGATCCTGCCGGCGCTTTTTCGAAACACGATCATTTTTCCGGCGAAATTAATTGGCGGCACATATGGCGGATTTTACCAGATATTTCTCCTGTGGCTGGTCTCGCTGATTACCCTGGGGCACGGCTGGTGCAGCTGGGGCTGCTTCTACGGCGGCATTGATGAAGGTTTTTCCAGCATCGGTAAGCGGAAAATCATCCCTACCAGGAGAATCAAACACTGGCTCCGCTATGTGCCCTTTGTTATTCTGACCGTCATTATCATCTGGTCATTTCTCGCTATGAGCCCGGTTTACTGTCAATGGCTCTGCCCGTTGAAACTGGTTACAGAATATGTGGAAATCACCGATTTCAAAACCTATCTCCAGGCAATTATTTTCATTACCCTGGGCATGGCATTGCTGTTTATATTGCCGGTTCTGACGAAAAAACGAACCCACTGCGCCTTCTTCTGCCCGTTGGGTGCATTTCAGTCATTGCTGGGCAAGTTCAATCCCTTCCAGATTAAAATTGATAAAGAAAAATGCCTCAATTGCAGTAAATGTATCGAGGTTTGCCCATTTATGGCGATCAACCGGGAATCCCTGGAAAAAGGCTACGTCGCTATGACCTGCGCCAAATGCGGCAAATGTATCGAAAAATGCCCGACGTATGCGATTGATTTTCAGCTGTTGGGAAAACCAATTTTCGCCAAGAATTCCAATTCAAAAGTCGTTACCATTCTGAAAGAATTGATTGCGCCATCAACGCTATTCAGTTTTATGGGAATTCTCTTCGGCGGAATTCTGTCCGGCGGATCCGTATCTATCGCACTGTTCCGTATTTATCATTTCATCACAACCGGCTCATTACTGATTCATTAATAAAAAGGATTATCAATATGTCTATCAAAAAACTATTCAACATCGGGCTTAGAATATCCATCTACTTTTATATCCTGCTGCTGATCCTTCTCATTCCGCTGTTCTTCATGAATTATAACGGACCGATCATGACAAAAATCGCTGCGTCATCGACATTGCAATCAATGAACAATACCGAAACAAACCAAAAGGAGATTAAAAATGAAAAAACTAAGTGTCGCCATTGTCCTCATGCTGCTAAGTGTAACAATGCTCAACGCCCAGAATCCTGCCGTCGAAACGCAGATTCAACAACTGGAACAGCAGTTGGCGCAGAATCCCGATAATGCCCAGCTGAACCTGAGTCTCGGGAAACTGAAATACCAATTGTCCATGAAAGGCGATAAGGCGTTGTTGAATGAATCGATCGACCTGTTGAAAAATGCTACGAAATTGGACCCTTCTTGCGGCAGCGCTCTCTGCTGGTACGGCAGCGCCTATCTGTCCAAGTCACGCTACGTTGGTTTCAAACCCTTCAAGAGTTACTACGTCATCGCGGGCTTGAGAGAAATGGACAAGGGCATCGCACTGGACGAAAGCAATGTGGAAAGCCGTGCTATCCGCGGACAAACCTGCCTGGCGATTCCGACCTTATTCGGAAGATCGGGAACGGCTGTCGAGGATTACGAAAAACTGGAACAAATGATGAATCAGGCGCCCGATAATTTCGATCACGAAACCCAGGCAGAGATTCTGTATTACTTAGGAAAGGCTTATGATAAGAACGGCGATAGTGAAAAATCCAGCATATGCTTTGATAAAGTCAAAACAGATTATACCGACACCGAATATGCGGCTGAATTGAACTGATTATCAAACATAACCTCCCGAAGGTCAACAACCTTCGGGAGGTTTTATATTTTCTTCAGCGAAGTAAAATCATTTTCTTGACTTCTGAAAATTCACCTACTCTCAAACTGTACAAATAGATACCGCTTGATAAATCCTCTGGTCTCCATTTGTACTCATATTTTCCAGCCGGTTTGAATTCGATGATGAGTGTCTCTATTTCCCTTCCAAGGATATCGTAAATTGCAAGGATGACATACCCAGGATTTGTAATATCAAAACAAATCGTTGTGGGTGCGTTGAAGGGATTTGGATAATTCTGATATAATTGAATTGCGGAAGGCAATAATTTTGTCGGTTCGGTATCAATACCTGTATTGACATGTCCCAGAATTCCATCGCCGCTGACCTGCTTCGCAAATAGATAGCCAGGATCACTCATAAAGATAAGAATAAATCCATCATTGGCATCGGGTACTACATCATATATTCCCAAAGCCAAATCTCTACCCCGAGTATCAGATATACAGATACCTTCATCTCCGAATAGCAGTGTGCCATCTTGATCTATTTGCTGGATAAAAAGGCGCCCTTCATAGTTCAATCTGCTCACTTGCTTTGTGATAAAACAGTAATTATCTCCATTTATTCCTAAAACCGGCGCGTAGGCATACGCACTATCCAGATTGGTTACAGAAATACCGCTTCCTGTAAAGATTTTCAAACCTTCTTTGGTGATTTTTTGGAAATATTCCTTTTCTTTAAAATACCATGTAAAGGAGATACTCTGATCGGGATTTAAAACTGGTTTATCAATACCAGATTCGAAATATTCACCTTCGCCAATATAAATTCCATCATCTTCGTACAGGTAAACACCGTTTGAATCGAGGCGCTGACACCAATATTCCAATTTAGGATATAATTTGGTTTTTCTACATATTAGAAATATACCACTTTCCCCATCAGGAATAATATCGAGCACCCCCATTGAATCTGGTTCCTGAATGCCTCTTTCTCCCCATAATTTATTACCGTTCTGATCCACTCTCTGGAAATAAATGGATCGACTTTCGTAATAATTAATAATTGCGCCAGAGCTACCATCCGTGACAACATGCGGAGCATCCGCACATCCAGATCGAGTTGAGATTCTTACTCCGCCACTGTCCCAGAGACAATTTCCATTAATGTCAATTCGCTGAATATAGTTATCACCATAATCTGATCTTGCACTGGTATTTCTATAATCCAGCCAAGATACAATGATCCCATTCTCGCCATCACTAACAGTCTCACCTCCCGTACACTTGGATTGTTGGGTCGTATCTGCAGGAGTCACTAGAGTAACACCATTGTTACTCCATAATTGGTTTCCGGTACTGTCAATATGCTGGACTCTTAGATAAATATTTATAATATAAGGATATTCAATAAAATGCGTATCATAGTATACTAAATACATACCGCCGTTTCCATCTGAGACTATATCAGCATTAACAAGAGTTTGCTGGTGTTTACTTCCGGTTAAAATTAGTTGATTTAGCCAAATAATATTACCGTTTCTATTAACTCTTTGGATGCGCACTGAGGAATAGTATGAGTTGTACGTAGCAGCAATGAATACACCGCCGTTTCCATCGCTTACGGCTTTAGGGTAAACACCATATCCTATAAATAATTCTTCCTGGACAGTCTTTGGCCATTGGGCAAAAAGAAGACTTTGTGTAATTAAAAACAGAAAAATGTAAGAAAAATGGAAAAACGATCTTTTAAAATTCATATTTATTCTTTCATCCTACCTCTTCACCTAATTTAACACTTAAATTAGGATGAAACAGCTCCGCACCGCAGTCTTAAAATTCGGTGCGGGGATACCCTTTCGCTTGAGTTTCCATCATGACCTCTTTTCTGCTCATATTATTGATGGTTTTACTATCTTTGATCCGGGTAATAGACATACATTTCCGTAGAAAAACAGTCATCTTCCCGGAATTTTCTTTTGCTTTCAAAAAGCAGTCCCGGTTGAGAACCGGATTACTGCCCCTGTTTATTTGTATTTAATAAAGATTCTCTTTAATGTTAATACCTAAAAACTATTTTTAAAATTTTACAAAAATTATTCATGGCTTACTGTTATAACTCAGCAATAAATTATATAACAACAACCTTCCGAAGGTTGATAACCTTCGGAAGGTTTAATAAAAAAATCGTTTTCCAAAACTAAATCCATTATTATCTTAAGATCAAATGAAAACCAATGATCAACATTCCACAGATTTTACAAATCCTGAAATCATCACCTGGCTGCTCCAGGGCGATCCGGTCATCCGCTGGCAGGTTCATCGGGATCTGCGAGAATCGCCAGCAGACCTGATCAAATCGGAGCGCCAGAAAATCGCCGAAGAAGGCTGGGGCAAACAACTCCTCGACCAGCAGGCGGAAAACGGCATCTGGGCAAATGGTTTGTACGGACCCAAATGGACATCCACGACCTACACGATGCTCACGCTCTGGCGGCTGGGGCTTCCGCAGGATAATCCGCAAGCATGTAAAGCGGCAATTATTCTCCTTGAAAAAGGTTTTTACAAAGACGATGGCATCAGTTATTTCAAATCGATCGATTACGGCGAGCAATGCGTCACCGGGATGATCCTGACACTCTGTTCCTATTTCCGGATCGAGGACGATAGAGTTGATAGACTGGCGAAATTCCTGATAAAAAACCAGATGTCCGACGGCGGCTGGAATTGCATTGCGCCCGAAGGTGCCACCCATAGTTCCGTGCATACGACCATCACCGTTCTGGAAGCTTTGCATGAATATAGTAAATTCCGGCAGACCGATGAATTCCAAAAATACAGCGACCAGGCGTGGGAATTTCTTTTACATCATCGTCTCTTCCGCAGTCATCGTACCGGCGAAATAATCAATCCTCAATTCATTCGGTTTCCTTTTCCGCCGCGCTGGCATTACGACATTCTGCGGGCGCTGGATTACTGGCAACGCTGCCGACTGTCCTATGATCCCCGGATGGATGACGCCATCGAAATTCTACTTAATAAACGACGCAAAGACGGACGCTGGAATTTGTCCAGCCGGTATTCGGGCAGGATTTATTTCGAGATGGAAAAAGCCGGGCAGCCCAGCCACTGGAACACTCTGCGGGCATTGCGAATTCTAAAATGGTTGGAACAGGTTAAATCATAAGGTTAAATATGACAGCCAGATTTTTAATTTTTACCTTATTCCTTTTTAATTGTCTATTTGCCGAACCGCTGAAGGTCGTCACTATCAATGTCTGGTCCGGACTGGATTATATCGGCTCACTGAAAATGGGTGAATACGAAAGCACGGCGATTCGGAAACAGCGCTATCGGATTTTGCTAAACCAATTGAAGGAACTCGATCCCGATGTCATCGCTTTGAATGAAGCCAACAAGCTCCCGCGCTATGCCCGGCGTATTGCGAAGGATTTGAATTACAATCAGGTCCATCACCTGGGCGTAGCGGGAATTCATCTTGGTCCGATTGGACTGCCCGTTAATCTCCGCGAGGGCGACGTTATCCTAGCGAAAAAACAGCTGAAGCTGAAATCCAGCGGGCGCAAACAGTTGTCCGGCGGACACGTGGGCAGGTTTTTCACCTTGCATTTCGCCGATGCCACCCAGGTGCTTGGTGCCAGGATCAAGGTCGGTGAACAGAAGGTTTTCCTTTTTAATACTCATTGGCATGCGTCCAGGTTTGCCAACCGGGAAACCCTGGAGAATCTCATCCGGCAATATCTCGAGAGCGAAATCGACGAGGATCAGTACCTGAGCAGTGTCGCCGATGCCATTGAAGGCAAACTATGGCGGCTTGACGAAGCCCGGAAAATGCTCAGATTTATTAAAAAAACAGCCGGCAATAATCCGGTAATTCTGATGGGTGATTTCAATGATCTGAGCGACTCCGAACCTATTACGTTGTTGTTGGATTACGGTTTCAAGGATACCTTCGCCAAAGTCAATTCCGAGCCGGGACCGACCTGGGATGAGTGGCTGAATAAAAATATCCAAAAACATTACCTTGGTAAAATTCCACCGGAAGAGACCGCCCGCAGAGATCGGATTGATTATATCTTTTCAAAAGGTCAAAATCTCAAAATCAAATCATCACAGGTTGTCCTGAATAAAACCGAAAACGGACTGCACCCTTCCGATCATTTCGGTGTGATGACCGTTTTTGAAATCGAACCAGAGCACCGTGATCATTAGTTTTATCCTCGAACGTCCTATGACTCCCGAAAATATCGGCGCGGCGGCGCGAGCCTTGAAAACCATGGGCTTTGCCGATTTACGATTGGTCAATCCCTGCGATCATCTCAGCAATCCCGCCCGCTGGTTGGCGCACAACTCCGAAGACATCCTGGAAGCGGCACGGGTTTTCGATTCGATCAAAGCGGCGACAATCGACATCGATTTTCTGATCGGCACATCAGCAAAAAAACGTCCCTCTAAAAATGAAAACATCCCCGCCCGCCAGCTGGCACAATTATTAAAAAGTAAAGGAAATACTATCCGATCTGTGGGAATCCTGTTTGGTACCGAAGATCGCGGTCTGAGTAATGCACAATTAGCCGCTTGCGATATATTGTCTCATGTCCCGCTGAAGCAAGCCCAGCCCAGCCTGAATCTGGCTCAGGCAGTGATGATTTACGCCTTTGAATTATCCGTGCTGATCCGCCGAAAACCACGGCAATCGGCACCACAGTCAACCGTCGCTGCTTATCTCAAATTAAAACAGAATGCGGAAGCGATGCTGAACCAGCTGGGCATGGCAAACCGCTTGCCGCTCCGCAACCGGATCCTCGAACGGCTGGCAGTTTTAAATGAAAAAGACACTCACTTAGTCCAGAGCATTTTAAAAACATTGGAAAATTATATAATGAAAAACAAATATAAATCGGACAAACAATGAAGTGGGGAAAATATTTTACAGCATTTTGGATTTACTGTAGTTTTACTGTACTCATAAGTCAGGAATTGATCATCCAGGAGAATGAACTGGGTTTCTGCGCTATTGACGGCTATATTGATAATAGTATCAATGTCGGTGGATTTACTGGCGATGGTTTTGCCAATACGGATAGAGGCATCGGTGTCAGCATCACCTGGAGTGTTAACGCCGCCAGTGCCGGAACCTATTATATTCAGTGGCGCTAT
Source organism: uncultured bacterium (assembly GCA_964605705.1). Lineage (GTDB taxonomy): Bacteria > Fidelibacterota > UBA2242 > UBA2242 > UBA2242 > CAZSDW01. Next base: position 51,114 of record CAZSDW010000014.1, on the reverse strand, counting down.
GCCAATGGCGGCGGCAGCGGCGACCGCCCGGTACGGCTGTTAATCAATAATGAGACCTTTCTGGACACCGTGAATTTTCCGCACACCGAGGTCTGGACTAATTGGACTATCAGCGATTCCGTTGAAGTCGAGTTTATCGCAGGCAAGAACCAGGTGCGGATTGAAGCCTACAATCCCGATGGAACAGCGAATTATGATTATATTATATTTATTGGCAGTGGTCTGACACCAGCGGATTGCATCCCGTCTTACATATTATCGGTAAATCAAAATATTGAAGCCGGTGGTCGGGTTTCCTATAATCCTATTCAGAATTACTATGACGAAGGCACCTTGGTGACGCTGAGTGCCCAATCCAATCCCGGATACTTTTTCCAAAGTTGGTCTGGAGATGTGACAAGTACTGATTCAGTATTTACTTTTGAAATGAGTCATAATGTCGATGCAATTGCCATCTTTCTCCCAAATGGTACCGAAATGGATCCGGATTTCATCGGTTATGCGACGGTTCAGGACGATCAGGGCACACCATACCTGGTGATCGGCGGCGCGCTTGGTGACACGGTGGCTGCGAATACATTTGAAGATTTGAGTAGCTATCTTGGTAGTCCTGATCCTTACGTAGTCACCCTTAACCGCAAAATCATCGGCACCGAAGACCTGAAAATCAGCTCCAATAAAACCTTGCTGGGGCTATCCCGCGACGCTCACCTTCAGGGCATTGAAGTAGAGATTAACGGGGCGCGAAATGTCATTATTCAAAACCTCCGGATTTCCCATGTGACACCAGCCGATGCGATTGTCATTACCGGGAAATCGCAAAACATAGTAATCGACCGATGTGAACTGTTTTCCGATCGGGAACACGGCAGCGAATATTATGACGGGCTGCTGGATATCAAAAACGAATCCACCTTTATCACCATCTCGAACTGCTCCTTGCACGATCATTACAAAACCAGCCTGATCAGTTCCAACGACGAAAGTCCCCAGGATTCGGTCATCCGCGTCACCTACCATCACAATTATTTTTATAATTGCGAATCCCGCCTGCCGAGTATCCGTTTCGGCACTGCGCATATTTTCAATAATTATTATAAGGATTGTGATACGGGGATCAACTCACGCATGGGCGCCAAAGTCCGGGTAGAGCGTAACTATTTTGACAATGTCCGCAAAGCCGTCATGATGGAATACAGTCTTGAGGATGGTTTTGTGCAATTAATTGATAATCATTTCGGGACGAGTGAAGTTACCGCAGAACCGGTTTGTGAACTGACGATTCCCTATCCTTATGAACATGTGCTGGATGAAACGGAATCCCTGCCAACATTGCTGCCGATCAATCCCATTACTGCAATCCAGGAACCCGTCCGCAAACCAGAACGATTCATTTTATCAACCTATCCGAATCCCTTCAATCCGGTGCTGACCATTCAGTTTACATTGCAAGAGACAACTGATCTGTCACTGAAAGTCTATAATATTCACGGTCAGCAAATTGAAACACTGGCAATTGGGAATTACCCGGCGGGCAGCTATACTGAACAATGGAATGCAATAGAAATTGCTTCCGGTATTTACCTGATTCGGCTGGAAAGCTCTAAACTGAATATCATCAAAAAAATAATTTATCTGAAGTAGCAGGATATATTTTAAAATTCACATCGGCTTACCTAATGAAATGAGTGAAGGGGCTGTTTGCAGGACGGCCCCTTCTTTCAGTCATCAGGAAGGGTGACGTTTTATCGAAGAGAGAAGCAGAGGAATTTCCATATTATTGACCCTGTAAAATCCCATTGATGGAGGTATTCTTCATCTTCAAGCCAGAAACATTATTTAGAATATTGGTTTCTTTAACGCCATTGAATTGACAATTTTCCAGCTGCACATTGGAAATTGGTGATCGCGCATATCCATCCAGCGCTAATGCATACATGCTCTCATGGCTGATGATATCATTGATATAAATATTCCTGACAATCGGTGTATAGCTACCAACATCTCCTTCTTCATATTGAAAATTGATCCTGATAATCGCATCACTTACTTTTCCGATGATCACCTTACGCATGTAAATATTTTCGACAATTCCGCCACGTAACGAATTTGTCTTTATTCTAAAGGCTCTCTCCAGATTAGGACTATCCATCCGGCAATTTTCAGCGAAAACATTTCGGCAATTTCCTGATATTTCGCTGCCAATAACGACGCCGCCATGCCCGTCCCTCATCACGCAATCCCGGATAATAATATTTTCACTGGGAACATTGATCCGCCGACCATCTCCATTCCGACCGGATTTTATGGCAATACAGTCATCACCGGTATCAAACCGACAATTACTGATCAGTACATTTTTACTACTCTCGGGATTACAGCCGTCATTGTTGGGACCATGGGTATCTATATTAATGTTTCGAACCGTCACATTTTCACATAAAACCGGATGAATCTCCCACATTGGAGAACGTTTGATGTTGATTCCCTCTACCAGAATATTTTTTGACCGGTAAAATTGAATAAAACTGGGACGCAGAAAATGCCCCTCTCCAAAAATTCTGTTCTGCACAGGAGTATTTTCTTCGACCATCTGCATTAATGTATTACGGTCAGTGATCTGGCAGGGACTGTTTTGTCGCCAGCCATATACCGTATTCCCTGCCCAGGTCCACCAGCAGCTTGTATCCGCCTGCCCATCCAGAGTACCCTTACCTGTAATCGCAATATTTTCCTTATCAAATGCATAAATGAATGGAGAGTAATTCATACATTCCAGCCCCTCAAAGCGAGTAAAAACCACTGGCAGGTATTTCCGCGGATCCTGGCTGAATAAAATGGTTGCCGCACTATCGATGTGCAAACAGACGTTGTCCTGCAGATGGATGGCGCCGGTTAAATACGTCCCAGCCGGGACAATCACATATCCGCCACCAGCATCGTGACAGGATTTTATCACTTTTCTGAAGGCATCGGTGCAATCGAAATTAGCATCACCAATTGCGCCAAAATCGGTAATGATAAAATCACGGTCCGGAAAATCCGGTGGTCGAATATTTTTCAGAATTTCCGGAACTTTATCCCAACCTGAACTTCCCGTCTGTATCCAATCACAGGTTTGTGAGTATCCGATTAGCAATGCGAGCAGCAGAATCTGAAATCCGTTAATAATCTGTAAACTTTTTCTCATCTTGTTTCCGGTTTATACGATAGAGTTGCTTTATTTTTGAGGATTTTTGATCATTTCCACTTCGAGACTGGCGAGAATAAACGAACCGACCGCCTTCGGATCATTCCGGGCTATCGCAGTATTGACATAATAATCATAGGAACCATCGCGATACGGATTTCCGCCAAGTCCGGCAACCGCACACGCCTGATTTATGTTAACCAGATTGTCGTTATCAACTTCAATAAAATTTTTCAGAATTCCATCATATCCGGTGAGGACATTGGATAAATATTTCGAATCAAGATAGCCCATTCGCACCCCTTTTGCAATACTGTAAACGAACATACATGACGCTGACGATTCGAGATAATTTCCTGCTCTACCTCCCTGATCCAGCACTTGGTACCATAAGCCGGTTTCTTTATCCTGAACCTTCACAATCGCTTCAACGAGGCGATTCAGAATTGCTAAAATATTATATCGCGCCGGATGGTCATCCGGCAGAAAATCCAGTACATCGACAACTGCCATCGCATACCAGCCGGTACCTCGCCCCCAGAAATTGGGAGACTGACCTGTTTGTGGATTCGCCCAAAGCTGCTGCCTGCTTTCATCCCAGCCATGAAATAACAAGCCGGTTTGCTCATCACGTGCCCGCTGTTCCATTAATATCAGCTGCCGGGCAACATCATTAAAAATTTCCGGTTCACCAAAGGTTCCGGCATACTCAGCCAGAAATGGCGAACCCATATAAATACCATCCAGCCACATTTGGTGCGGATATATCATTTTATGCCAGAAACCGCCTTCCATCGTGCGTGGGTGCGTCAGCATCTGGCTGCGTAAAAGCTTAATTGCTTTCTGATACTTAATTTCACCGGTCTCGGCAAACAGCTGAAACAACACTTTTCCGGAATTGATTCGATCAATATTATATTCTTCAGGATTATAGCCTTTGATATTTCCATCAGAATCGATGAAATGGTCATAATAGGCTTTGACATAATGAAAATAGCGCTCATCTCCGGTAGTCAGCCAGAGCTGGAAAATTGCTTTCAGGACAAGTCCATAGGTGTACTCCCACTCCGGTTCCCGGGAAAAATCGAGGGTCCATGGATCGGGACTTCGCTGCATCACTGATTCTGCCATTCGCACTGACCATAACTCTGTAGTTCTTCGCGAATTTCGGGAATTACATGAAAATAGAAGTTGGAGAATAACTACAAATAATAACAGTCGGCTTCTTTCTGTGTACCTGCGATTCAATAAGTCCATAATTCCGATAACCTTCGAAAATAGCAATTGGGAGAGTGAATCACTCTCCCAACTGCCAAGTTACAGATATCAGATCAAAACACCGGAAATCACTTAAGCACCATCATTTTCCTAATGGAAACCTGATTTCCGGAATTTAAACGATAAAAATAGATTCCATTCGCCAGATTAGATGCATCAAAAGAAATCTCATGGCTCCCGGGACTTAACTTTTTTGCCACTGGAGTAGCCACAATCTGTCCGAGCATGTTATACACAGTCAAAGTCGTATAATCAGCCTTTTCCAGGGAAAAGCTAATGCGGGTTGTGGGATTGAATGGATTGGGATAGTTTTGATTTAAGCGGAAAGATTTGATGACAACAGCCTGGTTGTCAATTGCCGAAGCTCCTGCTGACCAATTCAAATCACCCACAGGTCCGCCACTCGTACTACCAGTATATGCCGCCAGACTGGTTGAATACGAGCAATCCAGTGTATCGGCGAAATACTGCCATTTGCGGCGATCATAATCATCCGTCGCCCGGTTGAAATTAGTCGTCGCTTTGGTCTTGTTACCACCCGTCGGAGACCGGTACCATCGCGCCATATTCACCATCGGCTCCGGTCTGTTGCTTAACGCGATTGCCTCTTTTACAAAAGCTGTCACGCCACTTTTACCGGTGATATGCGCCGTCAGCGGATCACCTTCGCCCTGAAACGCATTATCTGTGGCAGCAACTTCATCATAAAAAGCTTGTACGGCTGCCGAAACTCCATAATAATTGCTCCTGACATCCCAGGTCGTCGAATCATTCGGAACAGACGATATCCAGGTCATCTTCGCAAAACCATAACTGTCCTGCTCAGCACATTCGTCAAATTCAGACTGTCGAACCGCATCCGTATCCTGTCCGGCTACAAATGTATCCATGAACAGGTTGTTGGTAATCTGAACCTTTTCACCAACCCAGCCCAACGCCAGAGTTCCGTGATAGGACATTCCGTTCACTAATGTGTTATGATCGAAAATCAGGTTCCGGATGGAAGCGGAACTTGACCGGTGACGAATAATCCGGTCCTGAAAATTGACAAACGTGTTATTAATAAAGATAGCTGAATCACAGGATGCTCCCCGAAAATCAACCCCCTTGCCGGCTCCAAAATTCGACCGCCCAAGATCTCCCATATTCGCAAAGATACAATTCGTAATCTTGACAACTCGGGCGGCGCTCTCGGTTCGCACAAACTGACCACGACATTGGGTGAGCAGGCATCCGTCTATCACGACATCAAAGCCGGCGGCATCGGTTCGAACAGCCGAATTTCCAATGGAAGATACGCCTTCCGGATCGGCTTCCAGAAATCCGACAATGGTCAGATTCTTTAAAGAAATATCACCTTTGATCCGGAATAAATCACCGGGATCACTACCGGATACAGGATTGACTACCGAATAAATCACCGGTTGGGCACCCGTGCCATCCTGTGCCTTGATATTGATCGGCCAGCTATCATTCCGGATAGTTGTATTGATGAAATAGATAGCATCACGCACAAGCACGTAAACACGGTTTGAATCAATTCTCGCGCCGGTCGCAGTAGTATCACCGGCAATTGCATCATTTAACAAATCGTCTGCCGATACAGCACCGGGAATGATGAGCTCATCAGCAAATGTCATCCCGGAAATCAGCAAACAAAGGGTCAGAATGATCAGAACATTCCTTCTCTTAAAACTCACCATAATATTCTCCTTTTTGTTGATCCGTTTGCTTAAAAATTTTACACCTAATAACACTTTTTTTGCTTCCCCCTTTCCTTGCATCATTTAAATTGTTTTTGCTTTTCAGATTTATAATTCTATACGAATACCAAAATCCGCCGTCATTCCATAACGTTCTTTGTTATCAACAAAATTCCAGTTATTGATCCGGTTGATGATCCCGGTACCTTCCTGCAAATCGGTCAAGTTGTTCAGACTTACCATTAATGAAATATTTTGGGTTACCTTCTGCTTAATTGCCAAATCCCAGCGGGTATATTCTTTTTCAATGGTATCGGCTCGTCGAGTCGGAGAGAATGTGCGGTTGAATTCTCCCTGGTGAAAGACAGAAATCCGGGCGGAAAAACCACCAATATCATAACCGATAGATAAATTGCCGAAAAATTCGGGTTGACCTTCCAGCTTTTGTTTGTGCTCCTGTAATAGATACCGGTACTTTTTAGTCGGAAATGGAAATCCCGGCAGCTGTTCCAGGTACTCCTCAATTAAGACACTGGGGATATAGGTTTCCGACCGAACAATCGTAAAGTTATAGTTGATTACGATATTCTTAAGTATTCCGGGTAAGAATCTCAGATTTGCCTGATGTTCCACTTCAAGTCCCCACACCTTGGTGGGTTTTTGAGAATTATACGGATAGGTCAGTTCATATAACTGATCGGCAAAGCTGGGAATATACTGAACCCCAATACTGTCCAGAACGCCGCGCCCTTTAAATAATAAAGCATCCATGAGATGATACATATCCTTAATGTCCTTGTAGAAAGCCGATACTGAGAAAAGCCCGATTGTTTTACCAAAAAAGGACGTATTCACCTCATAATTCCAGGCTTGTGCCGCTTTAAGATTCGGATTGCCGATAATAAACGAATTACTCTGATAGAAAGTACCGTATTTTCGGGAAGAATAATTAGCAAGCCGACGATTAAAATCGGGACGAGCCAGAGCCTTGTATGCCGCCAATCGGATACTCATAAAATTGGTTGGCTTAAAATTCAAATGAGTATTGGGCAGCCAGACAGTCTCTTTGTGGGTTGCCGAAGTATCCTGGATCAGCCCGTCAGGTACCGGGTAACCGGACAGGTCGCTCGGAGAAAAACGGGAATCATAATCATTGTTTTCTGTTTCCGCACGGATACCCGCAATCCAGGTAATCTTTTGCCCGATATTGAACGTATTCATCAAATAACCGGCAGAAACTCTCTCAATGATATCATAATAGAATAAATCGGCTTCCCGATTCCGATTGTATTCCGGCTGATCTCCATCCGGATCTGAATAACCATTTTTATTCAAATCCCACCAGTCTCGTAAAGCATTCTGGTTGATTAAAGGATAGAGGCTATACTGATCGAACACGTCCCGGCTCTCCGGGTTTTCTTCCAAAAAATTGTTGAAAAGGATGATTTTCCCTCCCACATTGTTGAAGTTCTCAAATCGGGTTCCGGTAAAATCTTTTAGCACAACAGAGCCATCCGCCAGCATGGTATATTCTGAGAACGGTACATTATAATAAGGGGCAAACAGCTCGGACTGGGAACGTGAACGGGCTTTACTGTTATATTTACCGCCAAATTTTAATTCACCGGAGACAATATCGCTGAAAGTATATTTTTTAGAAATATTCAGAAATACATTTTTATTAATCTCTTTTGACAATTCTTCTCTGTAAAAGGCGGTATTGAAATAAGCCATATCAAAATTATTAAGTGCATAATCGACTAAATCTTCCAGTGGTCCGTGGAAACCCACAGGTACCGGAAGCATGTGAGAGATTGGGTTCCCCTCATCATCCAGAGCCGAAGGCTCTAAAAAATCAATTTCATAATCAAAAGGGTATTCTGATTTCGATTGGGCATAAGCGAGCCCCCAATCGAATTCCAATCCACCTATATAATTATCACCCTTGATGAAACTATTATAGGTATATATACTCTGTTCGCGATCACGGGCGCTGTATTGTAATGCTTCCGATGAGGTGGGATAATTTCTCCCGTATTCGATATAATCCCGCATAGTTTTATTATAAATATTATTCAACCGGATTGTCCCGCCGTCGGGTGTGGCAAGGTCAAGCAAGGCGCTTACACCGCTCCGTTTGCGGATTTCATTGGTATAATCGACTTCAAGATCACTGATTTCCCATTCGGTTCCTTCCTCATCAAGATTTTGATTATAATCGACATCATAATATTCCCGGCTTCGCACCCGTTTTTCAGTATTGGCTGTCAGCTGAAAGCCCAGTAAATCTTTCCAAAACCGCTGACCATAGCGAAAATTGAAATCGTACTGGTCATAGCTTTGATCCAGGTCGTTATAGGATCCCTTGGCATCCAGCCTGAGCAGTCGTTCTGATGGCGCTTTCTTGGTAACCAGGTTCACGCTCCCGGCAATGGCATCGGCATCTTTATCCGGAGTGAGCGCTTTATAAAGTTCGACCCCGGCGAGACTCCCCTGAGAAATCGTGCTAAGGTCCACGCCCCGGGAATTGGCATCTGTGGATGCAATCCTGATCCCATCGACAGTTATGCTTGAAAAGCGGTCACTCAAACCACGTAAAACTACTTTATTGGCTTCCCCGCCGGACCGCTGAATCGAAACGCCGGGCAAGCGACCGATAGCCTCTGCGGCATTCGCATCGGGTAATTCCTGGATTTTTTCTTCTGAAATAACATTGATAATTGTATTGGAATTGACTTGCTGGTTAATGGCAGACAATTGCCCTTTGGTCTGTGCGGTGACAATGACCTCTTTACCCTGAAGCGCTCCACCATAGAGCAATTCAATATCCAGCAATGAGATTTTCCCGGAAGTAACCTGAACTGCAACTTCTTTTGTCTCGTACCCTATATATGAAACCTGAACAATATATTCACCGGGATTTACATTAATGATCCGGTAATAACCGTCATAATCGGTTGCTGCTCCCAATCCTTCAGAACCGACCAGGACAATATTGGCACCAATTAAAATTTTACCCGTCTGCTGATCGGTAACCTGTCCACTAATAACAGCGGCATCAAGAATGTTGGCACCAACCATCAATATCAAAATACCTACACAAAAATATCCCGCTAAACTTCTCATTTTCACCCTCATCTACTCTCAATTAAAGATATCATGATATGCTTTAAATTTACCTTTTCGCCTTCGACCCCGTGTCCGTTTAATAGATTTTGCGTAATTGTTATGAATGTTCAGGATATTTTTCGTCAAAAAAAGTCAATAACTGTGAACAACTGTGAACAACAATGAAAAACATAAAAAAACAGCGGCAAACATTTTACATAATTATAATCGATATGATCTTCAAAACGCTTAAAAATTTTATTTTGCTTTTCAAAGAAAGATTAATTACGTTTTTGGCATGTCCATCGAAATAATTCAAAGCAAGTGTCTTGAGAAAATAATTAATAGTGATGAGTTCTCTGGCTCCAAAACGTATGTGGAATATCTTCGATATCTCGTGGAAGCCAACAAGAAAGATACCTGCTTAAAGGAGACCACGATTGCGATCGAGTTTTTCGGAAAGGATGCCAGTTTTAATCCCGCCGAAGATACAACCGTACGGTCACATACCTATACCCTGCGTAAAAAACTGCAAAATTACTATTATAATGAAGGAAAAGACGACAAGTATCGTCTGAGAATTCCAAAAGGTCATTACATAACAAAATTTGTACCCGCCAGTGAAAATCTCTATCATCCCCGCAAAATATTTCATTGGTTGCGAGAACAGTATAAAGTCTTAATCATCTTATTGCTATGTTGCCTGCTGGCAGTACTCTGGGTACGGGATCAATCCATTCGTAAAAAGCTATCCAGTCATCAGGTCATCGAAAAAAATGATTCCATCTGGAGAGATTATTTACAGTCAGAATTACCCATACTGATTGTTGTGGGAGATCACTTGCTCTTTAATGATTACAGTGAAAAATATAAAGATGTAATCAGTATTCGCGACGGAAGAATCAACTCATTGGAAGAATTAGAGCAGTTAAAAGCACAGCACCCAAACGATGATATAAAACCAACCGAAGAACCCTACTTCCCGTACCATAGTATCTGGAGCCTGCCCCCGATTCTCTCCGTCCTGAACTCGGTGGGTCAAAAACCAATTATGCGCAGATCATCATCTATCAGTCCACAGATTCTCGGTGAATTTAACATCATCTATGTGGGCAGTATAAAAACACTCTATATTTTAAAACACACCTTATCAAAAACCCATTTCAGCTTTGAAATACTGCCCCATAAAGTAACCTATACTCCAGCCGACAGCAGCGAAACACAGGTTTACCAAACGACGCTCCATTCGACCGGTCCGAACGAAGATCTGGTTTTAGCCCTGAAGCTGCCGGGTCCCGCAGATAACTCCATTTTTATTATCGCTTCTTATCATTCCCTTGGAGCACCGGAAGTGGTCAATTTCCTGGTAAACGAACCGACCAGGAATTTTGTGGAGCAAAAATTCAGAGACAAATATGGGAAAACACCAAAATATTTCGAAATCCTGTTCCGGGTAACCGGCATCGATAAAACCGCTTACAACACCGAGATGCTGATTTATAACGAAATTGCCGAAGATTGATTGTTTTCCGGTCATTTTCAAGATATAGTAAATGCACCTTCAATAGATCATCAAAGGTGCATTTTCCGGATATATCTAAGCGATTAATTAGATATTAAGTCCACTATATCTGTTAAAATCCCATCTCCTTCATCAGATAATCCGCTCCGGCAAATTTCTCGGTAATAAACATGACATAGCGGATATCTACAGCGATCGTACGCTGTAGTTCCGTATTATAGAGCCAGTCGCTGGTCATGGCTTCATAATTGCCATCGAACGCCAGTCCGATCAACTCGCCTTTCGCATTCATCACGGCGCTGCCGCTGTTGCCGCCAGTGATATCACATTCCGCCAGGAAACAAGCCGGCACATCGTTCAACTCCGGATCGATCCATTGCCCGAAATCTTTTTTCTTTGCCAGATCCAGCAGCTTCTGCGGATTATTGAACGGATCTTCGCCGGTTTCTTTTGCCACCACGCCAGACAATGTCGTAAACGGTTTGTACCAGATACCATCCGCCGGGCTGTAGCCATTTACCTTACCGTAGGTCAGACGAATGGTACTATTAGCATCCGGGTACATCCCCTGACCTTTCCAGGCATAGAGCGCGTCGATATATTTCTTGCGAAGGTCCATAATCTGTGCATTCCAGATCTTATTTTCCTGATAATCACGGTCTTTGGCATCATAGAGCTGAATAGCCAGATTAATCAGGGGATCATTCAGCGCTTCGATTTCTTCCGCTGTTTTATTATAAAGATCTTTGACATAATCAATATCTTTCAGACCGGTTTTAGCAAACGCATTCTCTACCCAATCTTCAATCTCCGTAGAGTCATTTAAAACAAAATCCAACCCGGAAATTCGTTGATCTTCCGGCAGTTTCGCCGCCTGCTGCAGCGCCTGAATCAGCATGATTTTATCAAAAGGTTCATAAAAGCGCAGGTAAACATAGTCGAGGTTTGCCATGCTGTCCTTGACTCGTTTCTCCGAAAATTCCGGGCGGCGGTCAGCTTCAGGCTTGGCGCGTTCACGAGCAACATCGTAGGCGTCGGATCCCAGATTATAGAGCACTCCGATTGTGTAGCCCCCGAAATTACCCAGCGCCTGGTCGTAATCATATGTCTTCTCAATGATCTCGTACTGAGCGGCAATATTGTCCATGATATCGCCATACATTTTCTTCAGTTTTTTCTTTGAATTGATAAACGTCATCAGTTCCGCTTCGAAAGCTCGTTTATTTTCCACAAAGTTGGAAGATTGCATTCCGTCCACATTGCCCTGAAAATTCTTCATCGTATTATTTAATCCGGCATCGTAACTGGCAAGTTTGAGTCTCGCCTCCTGGTCCGCATTACTCATTTCTGTAATGATATCCAGAATACTCTGGAATCGTTTAATCAGCGGAATATACGTCCGGTTCAGGTTCCAGTTTACCGAGTAAGAACTGCGGTAACGCATGGTCCTGCCGGGATATCCCAGGATAAAGGTCAGATCTCCATCTTTCAGATCGGTTTTCGCAATTTTCAGGTAATTAACCGGCTTCAGCGGGATATTATCCACACTGTATTTTGCCCCGGAACCATCGGGTGCCTGATATACTCGTAAATAGGTGAAATCACCGGTATGACGCGGCCACATCCAGTTGTCAATATCTCCACCGTAATTGCCAATTGCCCCGGGCGGCGCAAATACAATTCGCACATCCTGATACTTATTGAACAAATATTTAACATATTGTTTCCCGTTATAGTTGGTAGCGATATAACAGTATCGGTCCTCGCGATCATTTTCTGCTTCCTTTTCCATATCGGTGATTTTCTGTTCAATTGTCTTCTCTTTTTCGGTCAAATCTTCAATTCCCTTGACACTTTTCAGGATTTCATCGGTCACATCACTCATACTATTGAGCACATAAGCGTTCTGCCCGATCGCCGGCAGTTCTTCGGATCTGTCTTTCGCTAAAAATCCCTCGACTGTGTAATCGACACTATCTTTGGCTGAATTCCGCTGCAGTGCTCCATAGGCACAGTGGTGGTTGGTCAGCACCAATCCATCCGCAGATACAAAGGACGCGGAACATCCTCCGAGCCAGACGATCGTGTTGCTTATTGAAGTTTTATCCGGACTATAAATATCCCCGGCGGATATTTCAAAACCAATCTCTTCAAGATTCAAGTCCGGCAATTGAGACAATTGCCACATGCCCTCTTCCGCCTGCAAATTGAAAGCAAACAAGAGAACCATGATAATGTGGAACATCTTAATTTTCATAATTTTCTCCCATTTTCGACGTTGAACTGAAAGCTCAATCTTAATTTAACATTCCCGCTAAATGTACACACAGTTTTTTACATCACGATAAAATCCAAATCGAACTTAAATTATTTAAGCTATTATTGGTCAAATAATAACATTTATCCGGCACTATATATTTTAGATAATATTTCTTGCATGATTTGCCTGAATTTCTTATAATTGGCAGCGATTATGAAAATGAATAAAATGAAAAATCAAGTACAAATTCAGAATTGGTGGTGGGAAAAGTTCATAAAACGGCATTTCCCCGGACATGACAATGATTAAGTAAGAGACCATTACAGAATAAATTCAAACCCGCCGGCGAAATGCCCGGTGGGTTTTTTGTTTTGTAAGACAGGCAGATGAGATATCCATGAACTATATCACATTTAAAAAATTTTCCCGACCGGGTTTGATTATTCCGGTCTATCGGAAATTCAACGCGGATTTCATCACCCCGGTAATGGCTTACCTGAAAATCCGGGAAGCCGGCAAACACTCGTTTTTACTGGAAAGTGTCATCCGTGGCGAACAGGTCGGGCGCTATTCTTTCCTGAGTCAGGAGCCCTATCTGATTCAGAAATTCACTGATAATAAGACGATTTCAATTTCCGACCATAAAAACCAAATTCACAAAGAAGATTTCTTCGATTTGCTCCAGCACCAACTGAAGGATTATGACTTATTGCTTACCGAAGAGCTACCCCGCTTTACCTGCGGTGCAGTGGGCTATGTGGGTTACGAAATGATCGGTCAGATTGAGAAATTGCCTGCGCCCAAAACCGATGTGATTGGTGCTGACGATGCACTCTTCGGTTTTTACAATCAGCTCATCGCTTTCGATCACTTGAAAAACGAGGTCATCCTGATCGCCAATGTTTTTATTGATGAGAACAGTGATGATTATCAACTGTTCCAGGAAGCCCAGAACCGACTGGATCACTTGCAGGATAAATTGAACCGACCGTTCGACAGTTCCCTGAAATTCAAGGCGAACTGGGAAACCGAGGAAGCCAATTTTTCGAAAGATGATTTCCTGAAAGTTGTCCAAAAATCCAGAGAGTATATTTTTGCCGGCGATATTTTTCAGGCGGTTATCTCTCAACGCTTTTCTGTCGCTTACAGCGGTGATTCGTTTCAGGTTTACCGGACCCTGCGGAACATCAATCCATCCCCCTATATGTTTTACCTCGATTTTCTGGATTACCAGGTGATTGGTTCGTCGCCCGAGCCGATCATCCGGGCTGAAGATCACGAGCTGGAGATAATTCCCATCGCCGGTACGCGCCAGCGGGGCAATGACAAAAATGAAGACGAAGCACTGGCTGAAAATTTACTGAAAGACCCTAAAGAACTCGCCGAACATGTGATGCTGGTGGATCTTGCCAGAAATGATATCGGGCGGATTTCCGAATACGGCAGCGTCAAAGTCAAAGATTTCAAAACCATCCAAAAATACTCGCATGTTATGCATATAATTTCCAGGGTTACGGGAAAATTGCGGAAAGGTTTGACCGTCGTTGATGCCTTCAAATCGGCGTTTCCGGCAGGAACGGTCACAGGTGCGCCCAAGATTCGGGCAATGGAAATCATCAACGAACTGGAACCGCAAAAGCGGGGCATTTATGCCGGCGCGATCGGGTACTTTAACTACGGCGGCAATATGGATTTGTGTATCGGTATTCGGACTATTGTAGCCAGCCGGGATCGCATGTATTATCAAGCCGGCGCCGGGATTGTCGCCGACAGTGTTCCCGAAAACGAATACCAGGAAACTTTAAATAAATGTAAAGCCCTGCGCCGTGCAATTGAGCAGGCAGACAGAGGGATCAATGATTTTATTTATCGATAATTATGACTCATTTACCTATAATCTCGTGGATTATATCGGGCAGATGGAAGCCAACCTGCAGGTAGTGCGTAACGACCAGATCGATGTTGCTGAAATAGATCGTCTGAAGCCCGCTGGAATCGTAATTTCACCCGGTCCGGGCACTCCCGATGATGCCGGAATTTCTCTTGATGTCATTCAAACCTATCATCGGATCATTCCGATTTTCGGCGTCTGTCTGGGTTTCCAAGCTATCGGTCAGGTATTCGGCGCCGATATCATCCGGGCACCCAGCCCGGTTCACGGGAAAACATCATTGATTCAGCATAACACAAAGGGGATTTTTCAGGGTATCCAATCACCCCTGGTTGCCACTCGTTATCATTCACTGATGATCGAACGGAAATCACTTCCCGCGTGTCTGTCCATTACTGCAGAGAGCGAAGATCGGCTGATTATGGCGATTGAACATATAGAATTTCCGGTCAGTGGCGTTCAGTTTCATCCGGAATCGATTTTGACAATAGACGGTATGATGATTTTAAAAAACTGGCTGGAGAGTGTTAAAATTTTTCAAACAGATAAACAATGGAGCACATCATGATAAAATTATATCTTGAAAAGATTGGAAGCGGCGAAGACCTCAGTCGCCGCGAAGCAGCTGCCGCACTGCAAATGATAATTGATGAACAATTATCAGGAACGGAAATAGGCGCTTTACTATTCGGATTGCGGATCAAGGGTGAGTCGGTCAATGAGATCCTGGGATTTGTCGATACTATGGAAAAAAACATGGTTTCGGTAAAGTTGAATGATCCTGACGCGATCGATGTCTGTGGCACCGGCGGTGATCAGAAGCATTCGTTTAATATTTCAACCACGGCGGCAATAGTCGTCGCCGCCGGTGGAGTATCGGTTGCCAAGCACGGCAATCGTTCTGTTTCCAGTAAAGCCGGATCGGCAGATGTCCTGGAAAAACTCGGTGTGAAAATTGACCTGTCGCCGGAAAAAACCAGGCAGGGCATCGATGAAATCGGCTTCGGTTTCTTTTTTGCGCCTCTCTATCACCCGGCAATGAAAGCCGTCGTCCCCCATCGTAAAAACCTGGCTACCCGGACGGTTTTCAATATGCTCGGACCTCTGCTGAATCCTGCCGGCGTCAGACGCCAATTGATCGGCACCTTCAACAAGGAAATCGCTAAAAAAACTGCCGCGGTTCTCAAACGGCGGAATTATTTAAAAGCCTGTGTCGTTCACAGCGATGATGGATTTGACGAGATTTCACCCTTCGCTGCAAACCAGATATTCGAGATCAATCGGGCTAAATCAGGAATCGATAACTATGTTTTTTCATCGGATCTATATAAAAAGAGTGCCAAAAAAGGAGCAACGGCTCAGGGCGGAGACAGTGAGCAGAACGCGATCATCACCTTGTCAGTTCTGAGAGGTGAAGAAGGTATCCCGCGGGATATGACCATCCTGAATGCTGCCTTCGGTCTGTACATCGCCAACAAAGTCAAAAACGTTGATGACGGGATTGCTCTGGCAACTGAATTAATCGACAACGGCAGTGCCATGATGAAGCTGAATGAGATTCGGGAGTTCAGTAATGAAATGGCAAATTAAAGTGAAAGCATGACGATTCTCGACGAAATCATCCAGCACAAGAAATCCGAACTTGAGTCATTAAAAGCTCAAATCCCGGTTGAATTTTATCAAAATTCCATCGTCAATTTGCCAAAAACAAAAAGTCTTCGCCAGAAATTGGACTCAAGTAGTGATTTTCACTTTATCTGCGAAATCAAAAAAGCATCGCCATCCCGGGGAATTATCCGCGCAAATTTCGATCCTGTCAGGTTGGCACAACAATATGTCGATGCCGGTGCAAGTGCTATCTCAATTCTGACTGATGAGAAATATTTCATGGGCAAACTCGACTACCTTAAGGAAATTCGAAAAATCGTTGGGCTGCCCTTGCTGCGAAAAGATTTTATTATCGATCCCTATCAGATCTATGAATCCCGCTATCATGGTGCTGACCTGATTTTGTTAATCGCCAGGACTCTAAGCAAATCTCAAATGGCGGAGTACTGTCGCATTGCTGCCGAGCTGAACCTTGAAATCCTGCTGGAGATCGCTGATCCGGCTGACATCGAAAAAATACTCCCAACCAGCAAACATATTATTCTGGGTATCAATAATCGGGATCTGCACACCTTCAAAATCAGTCTTGAAAATTCGCTGACCCTGAAGCCACAATTACCCAAAGGAATTCCAGTCATCAGCGAGAGCGGCATTTTCACAGCTGCTGACTGCAAACGGCTTTTTATAAACGGCTTTGCCGGTTCATTGATCGGTGAGGCGCTGATGCAGGCAGCTTCCCCGAAAGCACTGCTGGATGAATTCAGAAAGGGAATCGCTTATGCCGGTTAAGTTAAAGATCTGCGGCATTACCAATCTGGAAGACGCATTGCTGGCAGCCGACCTCGGTGTGGACTGGCTGGGATTCAATTTTTACCCGAAAAGTCCGCGGTATATTGATCCGCTTCGGGCAGCGGAAATTATTAAAAAACTACCCGATCATATCGAAAGCATCGGAATTCTGGTACAGCCAACATTATCTGAGGTGAAAGAAATTATTCAGAAAACTCAAATCGCACGAGTGCAGATTCACGAACCGCGTGATTTCAGCGATCTGTCGGTTTTACCGATACCGTCAATTATCTGCTATCAAATTACGAATCAGCACGTTTCGAATTACGATTCTCTAAACGCCGATATGATCCTGCTGGACAGCCCTTCAAAAAACGCTTTCGGCGGTACTGGCAAAACCTTCAATTGGACGAATATTCCGGCAAATATTCCAGGGAATAAACTGATCCTTGCCGGTGGAATTACTCCACAAAATATCAGTCAGGCACTGGAAACCGTTAGTCCGGCGGTCGTGGATGTTGCCAGTGGCGCAGAATTATCTCCCGGTAAAAAAGATCGTGACAAAATTAAAATATTGGTCGAAAAAGTCAGAGATTATAACAGGATAACAATAATGATTCAATCCAAGAAAAAAGGTTATTTCGGTGAATACGGCGGACAATTCATCCCCGAGATATTACTGCCGGCTTTGACAGAGTTGGAAGAGACCTACAATAATCTTAAAAATGATCCGCAGTTTCAGCAAAAGTTTAAAGCCGAGCTGCATGACTATGCCGGTCGTCCGACAGCGTTGTATTTTGCCGAAAACCTGACAAAACATTACCAAAAAGCTAAAATCTATCTGAAGCGTGAAGACCTGAATCATACCGGTGCCCATAAAATTAACAACGCCATCGGACAGATTTTGCTTGCCCAGCAAATGCAGAAAAAACGGATTATCGCCGAGACTGGTGCCGGACAGCATGGCGTCGCAACAGCTACGGTCGCTGCCCGAGCCGGGCTGGAATGTTGTATCTATATGGGAACTGAGGATATCGAGCGTCAGCACCCCAATGTGCAACGGATGCGCATGCTGGGGGCGGAAGTGAAACCGGTAGTTTCCGGCACAGCTACTTTAAAAGACGCCACCAATGAAGCCATGCGCGACTGGCTGGTAAATGTCAGAACCACCCATTACATCATCGGCTCTGTTGTCGGTCCGCATCCGTTTCCCATGATCGTCCGGGATTTTCAGAAAATCATCGGCGAAGAAACCCGTGTACAAATTCTGAACAAGGAGAATCGACTGCCCGATTATATTCTCGCCTGCGTTGGTGGTGGCAGCAATGCCATCGGAATTTTTCACCCGTTTCTTGAAGATACGAATGTGAAATTGATTGGCGTTGAAGCCGCTGGTCTGGGTATTGACAGTCATCAGCATGCGGCAACTCTGGGCAGAGGTTCGCTTGGGATTTTCCATGGCATGAAAACCTACATCCTGCAAAATGCCGACGGGCAGATTCAATTGCCCTACTCCCTGTCAGCCGGGCTCGATTATCCCGGTGTCGGACCGGAACACAGCTTTTTGTTCGACAGCAAGCGCGTCGAGTACAATTCGGTGACCGACCAGGAAGCCCTGAATGCGGTGGCGCTTCTGAGCCGCCAGGAAGGGATCATCCCGGCGCTGGAATCGGCGCATGCTTTAGCCTGTCTTGATTACCTGATGCCAAATACCCAAGCTGATGAAATCGTGATTGTCAACCTGAGCGGGCGCGGCGACAAGGATATCGAAACCTATATTAAACATATTTGTGAACAGTGAAAATATTATGAGCACTAAACTGAACCGACTACTACAGAGGAAAAAAGAACACAACGAAAAATATCTTTCCATTTTTGTGACGGCGGGTTTTCCGGAAAAGGACGACACTGTGGACATTATTCTGAATCTGGCAGAAAACGGAGTGGATTTCATCGAATTGGGGATTCCCTTTTCTGACCCAATTGCCGATGGACCGGTGATCCAGAAAGCTTCGGATCGAGCCCTGCATAACGGCGTCACACTGGAACATGTTTTAGACATTGTCAAAAAAGTACGCCAATCCGCAGAGATACCCATTCTACTGATGGGTTATATGAATCCGGTCTTCCGGATGGGAATCGACAGATTTATTCGACAGGCAAATGAAGCCGGTGTCGATGGATTGATTCTGCCTGATTTTCCGCTTGAGGAGAGTCAGGCTTACCAGCCCGCTCTCCAGCAAGCCGACCTCGATCTGATTCACCTGATTGCTCCGAATACTCCCAGAGAACGCATCCGGCAGATTGATCAGACCAGCACATCGTTTATATACTGTGTCGCCTATACCGGGGTCACCGGTCAGGATAACAAACCAACCCGGAGCACAATCGAATTTTTCGAACATCTGAATCAAACTCTTAGACACCCCTGGATTATTGGATTCGGTGTCAAAACTCACCGGGATTTTCTGACATATACACAGTATTCAGACGGGGTGATTATCGGTTCCGCTTTTATAGATCTTCTGGAAAAAACACCGGTATCAGCCCGTTCATTGGCAATCCGGTCCTTTATCGCAAGCATCCGATAGTCGTCCCCAAAAATCTATTTTCAAAACATACTTGAATATTATATCATGATTACGTAAATATAATCAACACATGGAGGACTTATGAAAAATCAACTGCGAAATTTCATTGAAATCCTCAAACTTGAATTGGACGATCTGCAAGATGATATCCATACTCTGAAAAAGATCTGCGAACATAAACTTAAAGACGGTTTAATTACCAACTACGTACATAGGGAAAACGTGGCACTCTATGAAAACGAATTACACGCCATTAATTCCTTCCGTAATATTCTGAATGAAACCAATCCGGAGAGTTTCGAGTCGCTGGATAAACTGATGCATCATCTTGATGAAAATTTCAAATCCACAATGAAGTCCTGTGGATATGCCAAAGCCGGATTTATTTGTATCGAGCGGAAAATGCTGAAAGTCGCGAAATATGTTCGGGGAGAATGAATCACAGGAAAAAGTTAAAAGGAAAAATTGAAAATTTTTCCGCTTCGGCAAATTTTTCAAATGCGATTCCCGGATAACCCCAGAAAATCTATAAAAGTAATAAGATAAAAGCTTGGCGAAAGTCTTTCGGCTGTTTTAGATTTCGCAGGATGATGGAAATAAAAATACTCGACCGCTACGTTATTAAAAAATTCATCCTGCTTTTCTTCATATCGTTGTTGACATTTCTGGTAATATTCCATATCGTCGATATTATCGAAAAAATCGATAAATTCCTGAAATCCGAAATGTCCTTCATGGATGTGGCGGTTTTTTACTATTATCAATTGCCGTGGTTTATCGATATTGCAATCCCGATGTCGCTGCTGCTGGCGGCGGTTTTTACCGTCGGCAGTATGGGCAAATCCAACGAGCTGGGCGCCATCAAATCTTCCGGGATCAGCCTTTACCGCTTGACCGCACCGCTGCTGTTTATTGGCTTGCTGTTCAGCGCCGGTCAGTTTTTTTTTGAAGATGCCGTGGTCATTCCCGCCTCCCGCAAGCGAATTGACATTGAACAGAACCAGATGAAGCGAAATCGAAAAAGCCAGAAACTCGTTTATACGAATGTTATGTTCCAGGATTCACCAACCTGCAATATCGTCATTACCCGCTTCGATACACGCAATAATATCGGAAACTCAATCACTATTCAGCAGACCCGGGACAATATACTGACGCATCGCATCGATGCCCGGAAAATGCAGTGGCAACCGGAGATCAATGCCTGGCTGTTGACAAATTTCAAAATCCGCGAATTCGACGTGGATGGAAACGAAACAGTCACCAAAACCCTGACGGATTCACTGTTTTATTTCAATCTACGCCCCGAGGACGTCACCCAGACCAGCCTGAATCCCGAAAGTATGCGTTATGCCGAGTTGTCCCAATTTATCAAGCGGCTCGAAAACAGCGGCAACGATCCCCGCAAATGGAAAATCAACCTCTATTATAAAATCTCCTTTCCATTCACCAATTTCATTGTCATCCTTTTCGGATTACCGCTGGCGGCGCTCAAGGAACGCAAAGGCATCAGCTTCGGCGCCGGGATGAGTCTGCTGATTATTTTTATTTACTACGGTTTTATCAAATTCGGGCAGGTGATGGGCTACAAAGGGCTGCTCAGCCCGATCATGGCGGTCTGGATCGGGAATATTGTTTTCCTGATCGGTGGCGCTTACCTGTTTTACAAAATCCGCCAGTAAACCTTATTTCTGTTTATAATCCTTGTCTTTTTTAGTCGTATAAATATTAAACGCGATATTGATCCCTTTGGCTGTCGAGAACCATAGCCCCTGATTCAGTCCCAATGCCCAATTGAAATGGATAAAACCAACATTATAGCCGCTGCCAAAAGTCAGCTCCAGGTGCTTCCATCCCCCGAATGAGACGCCCGCCCGAATCGGAATCCGGGGATTATTGGTAAATTCAAATCCGGTGCTCCATTTCCAGGCGCCAAAAGAATAAAATCGGTCTTCAAAACCAACGACAAAATCCATTGCCAGCTGAGCGCCCTCATCCAGCCACTTGGAAAAACTGAATCGCAGCAGCGTGGGATAGCGCATTACAAATTCGCTGGAATCGTTTATCGCTTTATTACCTCCGGGGAAAATACTGCTGAATTTATTGGAACCGAAAAGTTTATCCATGCGGGCTTCATTGACTTTAAACCAGTAAGCTCGTCCGCTGCCATCTTCGATAAATCCCTTTTTATCGATTAGCCGGGACACCAGGGTATTTTTATTCCAGATGATTCTGCCAAACAGGTTCGTAAAGGATAATCCCAGGTGATAGCCATTGATTTCCCGGGTCGTAATACCCAAGTCCATCGCATACCCCTGCCCCCCGACCGATTGTTGAAAAAGATAATACCCTTCACCAACCATGTAATTGCGCCCGGCGCTGAAATGGGTCGTGATATACCCGTAGGAGGAATCGGGATTTATACCGAAATAATTGATGCCCTGCAGGTATTTCAGGCTGACGCCCATATATAATTTCTTTACCGGAAAGGCGAAGGTATAGGCGTATTGATTCATCAGAAGAAATTCTTCCTTGAAATCCATGTCCAGCTTTTCCTTGATCGGATTTCCCTCAAATAGAAACCTTACCAGACCTTCCGGTAAACCGATATCACCGATGGCGATTACATCCGATGTAAAGGCTTTGTTATAACGGGAAAAATTCAGATAAGGAATAGGGATATGAACATCCGTGAAAATTCGCCAGCCGTTTGGCGGAATCTGATCAAGAAATTGCTGTTTTAATTTTCCGTCGTTGGCTTCAAAGTCTTTTCCGTTATATTCCTGGTATCGTTTCAGCGACAGGAAATTATTCGTAAAACTGGTATTCAAGCCGAACCATACCCGGTAAGATCGATACTGATCCTCCAGTGCCAGGTTTGCCGGATTATAGTCAACCACAAAAGGTCCGCGCGCCAGCATTCCATATGCGCCAGCCAGCGCCATCGCCCGCGGGTCCCGGCGGGTTTGCCCTATCAGGGGACAACTGATAATCAGGATCAGCAGGATGATGCCAATATTTCGCACTCGATCTGAAAACATTGTCTTAAACCACCAGCATTTTACGGACCGCTTTTCTGCAGCGAATCCCCTTCTCCTCCACTAAGACCGAGAAAACTTCCCGATTCCAGCGTCAGGCTGAATATCGATGTAATATCAATTTCGTCATTGTATCCGATGAACATAAAATCCTCGGTTTTATTGAAGTGAATCCGTGGTCGGATATAGTGCACAGTATCACTGATCATTATCCGAACAAGGTACTTACTTATTTCATTGATATGTTCCAAAACGCCGGGGGTTTTGACGTGGTTCTGAAGGTCGAGAATCGCCTGGGGAAGTTCGATTTTTACCAAAGTGTCAATTTTTACCATAATGTTACCAGTATCTGAAATGGCAAATATCGTATCGTTAATCACCTGGTAGCCCGAATCCACGCTGTCGGGAGTCAGCGGAAAATAATCGTAATTGGAAATCAGAATATCCACGCTGCCGGACAGGGGAAAATCATTGGTCACATTGGTAATAATCGCCGCCCGGATCAGACCGGTTTCGATTCGATCGCGGGTTTCCGCATCCATAGCAGCCAATTTGGTGGACGTCACCGGGATAAAGGTCATATCATTTATCTGCATTACAAAGGGAACAATGACCTCATAGAAGCCCCAAAAGGATTTATTGATCTGAAGTCTGGCTGTATCCGTACCGGATATGGACGCGCCACCGGAAACAATCATCGTATCCGGCACCATATTAAAAATGGACGTTATATCAATTGCAAGATCGGATTGCATAATGGGAACGGCGTCGGTAGCTTTATAAATCGTCTGCCGGCTGGTGACAATTTCAGATTCCTCGCCTTCCTTGAGTCCCTCGATGATAAAGTCCAGATCGGTTTGGGCTTGAATTTCATTAAATATATGCAAATTGAGCAAAACTTGCCCAAAATTGACATCGCCAAATCCGCTCGGAATATCACTGATCGAAATCCCCGGCATATCAAAAGACTCATCAATGAATCCGACAATCTCCTTACACTTCAGGACTGAAATCGTAAACGCAAAATCCAACGCACCACTCAGGTTCAGGGGAATCGTCGAAACCGTGTCACCCGCATCGGGCGGTATTTCTATAATCGTACTGACAATGATCGAATCGACAACGGTGGTCTGGTCGGGATTACGTAAAGTATCAAGATCGAGTCGCTGCGTACTCTGCGTGATTTCACCGGAATTCAGCAGCGCTTCCATGGTCAGAACGCCGGTCTCCGAATAGAAGTTCAAAAACGTGATTGCCATTTTCATATTAATCGGAAGCGTGTTATCAATTTCCCAACTAATTTGGTTGGTATCGGGACTCAGCGAAGGTATTTCTGCCAGAATCCCCCGGATGATCGTACTGTTCGATTCCGGCAGCGGTTGTGTTTGACGCATCTCGATTGGTTCGGCTTTTCCGGAAAAGCTTTCAATCTCCGAGATTGAAATTCCGATTGTCAGATTGAAATAGGGGTCGGCATTTGCGGGAACCGTCAACAGAGCCCCATCGGTTCCGGCAACGGTCATGGACATCGAAACATAAATCGAATCCATCATTCTTTTACCAGATAAATTATAACTATCCGACCGGGTTTCACCCGCCGGTACCGTATCGTAAAAAGATTCCGCGACAATGCTGCCATCTTTATTTTTTATCTGCACCAGCACCGAATTGAGATCCATCAGCATCTCATTCTCCACCGCAGTATTGAATTCGCCCTCACCAATCGTCAGATAATCGACCCGCTCAAAGTAGGGTATCCCATCGTTGTCAAAGATTTCAAACGGCGAATCGGGATAAGTTAAATCCGTCACGGGAATTGGTGTAACGATGTATTCATTCGGCTGGGGCAACGGCAAGCCAAAAATAGTCGCTAATCGAAATTTTTCAGACATGGAGATGGTAACCGGGTCACCCGCCGAGCCAATATCGGCGAATGCCTGTTGGAACGCAACCTCCGTAGCAGTCGGAATAACAAACATATCTTCAGTCAGTGTCACTGTATCGAGTTCGCCCACAAATTTGAAATAAAGCGAATCAGACAGGGGATCGCCCCAGATACCATTGGTCGTATCCCTTAATCCGGATAGCGGGAGCTTAGCATCCACAAGGGGTAGATTAATTGTCTGATAAAATATCGGCAGCTTCGGCGATTCAAGCGAATCATAGGTACAGCTCAGTGACCACCAGAGCAACGCTGAAACGATTAAAATAATCAGTGTTTTATTTTTGGGTGGAATTTGAAACTGTGTCATTGAGCATTAATCCCGGAGTGCTGACTGCGATTCACAGACATGGGTTAGTAATTTGATTTGTATTTTCCGGTCAGGTATGAGCCCAATGAGAAATGGATTCCTCTTGTCGTATGCAGCCAGATACCGCGGTGGAATCCAACTGCCCAGTCCACATGGACGAATCCGAGATGCAGTCCGCTGCCCAGATTGATTTCCCAGCCGCTGACATCTCCGATCGCCATTCCAAAGCGAAACGGCGTCCGGCGCAGATAAGTATATTCGGCACCCAGAGATATCCGCCAGCCCTGGTTAAAACTAAACCGATCTCTGAAACTGGTCGAAAAATCCAGCGCAACCAGCAAATCTTCGCGCATCTGCTGAGCCACGCCAAATCGAAACACCAACGGCAGTTTGGTCGTAAATATACGGGGATCATCTGCAATGGTATCTATCTTACTGTAAAAGAAATCGCTGTAGCTGCTGTCGTCCTTGAATAATTCCGTAGCGGCAACACTTTTTAATCTAAACTGATAACGATAGCTCTCACCCTTAAACGGTAATTTGAGATCCGTGTTTTTTAGTACTCCACTTTTAACCTGTTCACCCATGGCTTCGAGAATCGCAGTGCCCCGTTTTGAAGAACTGGATGGGTCGTTCCACCGAATTACTCCAGCGATATTCTGAACGCTGAAGCCCATATCCAGCCCGCTTTTATCCTGATAACTGATGCCAAGGTCCACACCGACACCTTTACCGGATGGTGATTGACGAAACAGAAAATCTCCGGTGCCGGTCAACGTGAAAGTGCTGGTATCTACCATAATCGAACCGGTGCTGAAGTCGGGATCAAGACCATAATATCCCAGTCCCTGATAATATTTGATTGAAAATCCAAAGGCTAAATTATCGTAGGGAATACCCATGGAATAGGCATATTCAATCGCGGTCATGGCATCGATTCGGAGATCAGTCTGATACTCCACACCCTTTTCCCAATTTGCAAAAATAACATCCAGCGCGGGTTTGGAAATATAATATTCCGTATTGTACAGAATATTGGTTGTAAAGGCTTTATTCCCGACAGAAAAATTCAGAATCGGCAACGGCAGATTCATTGAATAATCCATTCGCCAGCCATCGCTCGGCAGATCGTTTATAAAATCCTGCTGTAATTTCGCACCATCCGCCGTAATGTCCTTTCCACCATATTTCGCTGTGCTCAGCAATGAGAAAAAATTATTCGTCATCTGCCAGTCAATACCTGCCAGATACAGGTAGGACCGGTACTTCGGTCGAAAGGCAAGATTAGCCGGATTACTGCTGACGCTGAACAATCCATCGGGTATCGCGGTAAATGCACCACCCATGGCGACTGCCCGCGGATTATAGAGATTTTGACCGGATAGCGAGGTTGCGATAGTAAAAATCACTATCGCAACCTTTGTGAGGTATCGATGCTCTCTCCACATATTTGAAAAAGTCATCTGCATATGGCTATCCGGTTGTATCCGCTTTGACACTGTCGGGTTTAAAAGTATCGAGTGAATCCAATGTATCGCTTTTGGTCGGGTAAAAAACCGACGGATCGAAAAGCAGGTTCAGGTAGCTCTTCAGATCAATCAAGTAATCGGTTTTCAGAATCACCTGATTTGTATCAGGATTAATAAAATGAAATGCCGGCAGAAACCAGCAGGTGTCCCCGATTAGCGAAACGGCACTGGAATCCGCCAGATAATACCGATCACCCCGTCCGGGACTCACGATTGTTCCGCCCTGTATAACTGCCGGCGGAATATCGATCACCGCCAGTGTGTCAATCTTCACGATTTGGGTGTCTTTACCAATATAATAAAGAGTATCATTGATGTATTCATAATTTGAGTGCCAGGTGGCTTCGATGGAATCCATTGGAAAAATATTTCTATTGCCAATAAGCAGAATAATGGATCCCTGAAATGGAGTATGGTTGGTGACAGTCACATCAAATTCAGCGCCATTCTGGGCTCTGCTTAAATTAGCCCGCGTCAGACTGTCTTCGATAAAAAACCGGGTGGGATTATCCGCTCTCAGATTCATTTTTGGCGGTAATGTGAATTTCAGAGGTGCGGACAGTTCGTAAACAATGGTTAATTCTTCAGCGATATCGGCTCCGCTGTAATTCGTCACCGGCATGGCAGCTTCTATATAAAACAAGATACTGTCCGGCAGATTCGCCATGACCCGGGAAATATCAATATCCATCGTATCCGGGTTTGCCTGAACAATAAAAACAGTATCCATCGACATATCTGCCACATACCGGTTTTTACTGATAATCGAAAATTCGACCGAATCGAAATTCCCGATATTGCTCAGATAAAATGTTGCCATGGTTTCCTCGAATCGGATACTGTCAGCCCCCGATGGACTTTTGGGAATTTCCTGACCGGTGAGATAACCGGTGGCATTGACCCTGCCATAGAAAGAATCGAGGTAGAGATCACTGACCGCAATTTCGATGTTCAGATCCTGAGTGAGAGCTTCTCGCAGAGTATCTCTAATGATGACTGTCAATCCGAACTCCAGAGAATCAATGTAGTTCGTCCGGTCTTTGCTGAAAAGTGAATCATTATCAAACGTAAAACTTACTTTCCCGGCAGTATCAGTAGCCGCAATAAACAATGTGTCAAACCAGAGCGTATCGGTCACCAGGTTTTTAAAATTCCGGGCGACAACTTCAATTGCCAGATCGTTGAACAGAGTATCCGAAAGCATGGCGGAAATTGTGGCGGTATTTGCGGTGGCACTATTATCCGAGTTTAAAACTCCTGCAATAATCCGATTATTTACGGTGCTGATCGCTCCGGAAATAGTCGTTTCATAAATCGGTATCGGTCGGTTGACTTTTGCCCTGGTTGCCTTCGCCAGATCAATCTGTTTTTCAATAGTAACTGCAGGAATTTTCCGATAGATACTATCAACAGATATGGTTTTTCCCACAACATCACCGGCAAAATAGGTCATCTGATGAGTACTGTCATCGGCGGTTATTTTGCCCTTGTTATCCGAATAGGAATTATAAAGCATTTCCTCAAAACTGTAGCTCTTCTCGAATAATGGAATAATGACTTTTGAATTCCAGCGTCTGGGTAAACGCGGCAAGGTGGGCGCCTCGAACTCACAGCCGATTACCCACCATAATAACAGCAGAAAAAAATATGTACTGATTCTTTTCACATTAACCCATCGTTAATGGTGTCAATGAATTACAATAAAGGTTCCTATCTATAAACCAATCTAAATAACTGTACGGCAGTCATTAGATACCAAAATATGCTTTTAGCTCAGCCACTTTATCGGTCCATTCCCAGGTAAATCCATCCTCTTCACGACCAAAGTGACCGTAGGCAGACGTCCTGGAAAAAATCGGGCGTTTGAGCTGCAGATGTTTAATTAAAGCTGCGGGCTTCAACGGAAATATTTCACGAATCGCCTGAGCCAGTTTTTCCTCTTCCACAACACCGGTACCAAAGGTGTTTGCATAGACTGACACCGGTTCGGCAACCCCGATCGAATAGGCTAACTGAACTTCGCAACGCCGGGCGAGTTTTGCCGCCACAATATTTTTCGCAATATAACGTGCCATATAAGAAGCAGAGCGGTCAACTTTTGACGGATCTTTGCCGGAGAAGGCGCCCCCGCCGTGGCGCCCCATACCGCCGTAGGTATCAACAATGATCTTCCGACCGGTCACACCGGCATCGGCTTCGGGACCACCAACAGCAAAAATACCGGTCGCGTTAATATGAAATTTTGTATCATCAGTCAAGTATTGTTCACAAACCGGAATGATGACATGTTTTTTCACATCTTTGACGATTTGATCATGTGGAATCTCGGGATTATGATGAACTGCGATAACCACACTGGTAATGGATTTTGGCTCACCATCAATATATTCAACAGTAACCTGGGATTTTCCATCGGGGCGCACCCAATTCAATATGCCCTTTTTACGAACCTCAGCCAGTCGCCGGGTCAGTTTGTTTGCCAGCGAAATCGGCAGCGGCATCAACTCAGGGGTTTCGTCGCAGGCATAACCAAACATCATTCCCTGGTCACCCGCGCCCTGTTCATGGCTTTGGGTTTCATCGACACCCAAGGCAATATTCTCACTCTGTTCATGAATCGAGGTTACAACGGCACAACTGGTTGCATCCAGACCAAAATCCGGATCGGTGTAGCCGATTCGTTCAAGTGTATCCCGGACAGTGCGGGGAATATCAACATAACCACGGGTCGATATTTCACCTACTACCATCACCAAGCCGGTAGTTGTCAAGGTTTCGCAGGCGACCCGACTCTCCGGATCGACTGTCAATAAAGCATCCAAAACCGCATCGGAAACGGCATCACAGACTTTATCCGGATGCCCCTCGGTAACAGATTCTGAAGTAAAATGGTATTTTTTCATACTATTCCTTTCCCAAATTTTAAACTAAACAAACATACTGTACACTGCTTATAAAATCAACCTAAATTCTGACGGGAAGCATCTCCCACATCGATACTGTTTTGAGTTCCTGTTACCTTGGCATCCCGACCAATTAAGGAATTTTTTAATACAGCCGATTGAATTTCGGTGCTTTCATCGATGATGGAATCTTCCAGAATTGTGCCCGTCACAACCGCATTATCTCCAATGCTGACATACGGTCCGATGATACAATTGGAGATCGTCACATTCCTGCCAATAAAAACCGGCGGAACAATTACGGTATTTCTATAGGAGTAACTTTGATTATCCAATTTTTCAAGTAACACCCGGTTGGTATCCAGCAGAGTTTCCCGGGTGCCACAATCATAACAGGCGTGAATGGTCTCAATGGTCATTTCTTCGTTCCAATCGAGCATAATCTGCAACGCATCGGTCAGTTGATATTCACCCTTTGTCGTAATATTGTTGTCAATAGTATATTGAATCGCTTTTTTCAGGATGGATTCGTGTTGCAATAAATAGATACCGGCAATCGCCAGATTACCAATAAATTCCCGGGGTTTTTCAACCAGTCGCTTGACACGGTCACCTTCCATTTCAACAATTCCAAAGCGTCGGGGGTCTTCGACCTCCATGACCCCAATACTGTTTTTACCACAACAGATAAAATGATCAAAGTCCAGATCCAGGATAATATCTCCCAGGATAATCAGGACCGGTTTCTCAACATCTTCGAGCCCCAATCCAACCGCATGTCCTAATCCCCGCCGTTCTTTTTGTTCGACAAAATTCACCTTGACCGGTGAGTGGTTCTTGACATAATCCACAACCATATCCGCTTTGTATCCGACAATCAGGGTTATTTCATCAATACCTGATTTGATCAGTCTGTCGAGAATGTGACCAATGATTGGCTTACCGGCAACAGGTAACAATACTTTTGGACGAGTCAGCGTTAATGGCTGTAGCCGTTTACCAATTCCAGCGACAGGAATGATGGCTTTCAGGTGTGATCTCCTTCCTTATTCGAAATCCTTTTTTAGATACTGTTGAATGGTTGACATTTGTGTTTTTTTTCGGATTTTTGCCGCCAGTTTTTTCTCAAAATCCTTGGCGGTATTTTTCCCCAAAAATTTCAGCAGGTGGTTCAACGCGATGACTTCTGCAATTACCGTAATATTTTTACCGGGATATATCGGCAGGTGGACAATCGGTGTATTAACTTCCAGAATTTTGATATAGCTCTCTGTCGAACCGATGCGTTCATAGCTGGCGTTGTCATCCCACTCCACCAGTTCCACCTGTACCTCGACGCGCTTCTGCTGACGAATTGCCTGAATACCAAACATATTCCGGACATCGACAATCCCCAGACCGCGAACCTCCATATGATGTTCCAGAAATTCATTGCTGGTTCCGATAATGACATTATCGGCTCTTCGGATAATTTTTACAATATCATCGGCTACCAGGCGGTGTCCCCGTTCCACCAGATCAAGGGCAACTTCACTTTTCCCGATACCACTCTGTCCGGTCAACAACAAACCAACACCATAAACATCCACCAGAGAACCATGAACAATAGTCGATGGCGCCAGATTCCAGTCCAGATAATCCATCATCCGTGCGATGAGATTGCTGGTCAGCATCGGGGTCGAAAAAAGAGCGACATTATATTTCCGGGCAACTTCCAGCGAAAACTCCGGTGGTTTTGAAGTGTGGGCAAAAATTACCGCGGGAACACCTGACGCGTACAACTTGGTAATGACTTTTTGCCGCTCATCTTCAGTCAACGTTCGCAGAAAGACCTTCTCTTTCATTCCAATTATCTGGATCCGGGATTTATCGAAATATTTCCAAAATCCCGTCAACTCCAATCCGGGACGATTCAGTTTGGACGACGTCACAATCCGATTAAAACCGACAAGATTATTGTAGCGCTTCAGCTTATAAACTTTGCGATTGTCATTAAAAAGTTTTTCGATGGTCAATGGCTCCTGCATCAGTGGGCATACCTCTTTTCTTTAAAACGTCTCAGCTGTCTCGCCATATTTTCGACAGCCAGATCAATCGATTTGATAATATCGTCACTGGACTCCGAACAGACAAGGTCTTTACCGGAAACATGTATATAAATTTCAACTACCTCACCCTCTTTGGATTTTTCGAGAATAACCCGACAGGATGATACGAAGTGATCATATTTATTTAATTTCTCTAATTCTTCCCTGGCATACTCTCTGACTTTGGCAGATGCTTCATAATGTCTCGATGTGAGTTCAATGTTCATAAAATACTCCTTGTTAAAATGTTAATCAGCATGGGGATGAGCTTGTTTATAAACCTCCTTCATTTTTTCTATTTTGATATGGGTATAGAGTTGCGTGGTCGCTAAACTGTTATGACCCAGCAAATCCTTGACGGCATTCAGGTCGGCGCCATGATCAAGCAGGTGCGATGCAAAGGAATGTCGCAATACATGCGGGCTGAGATGCTTCTGCTCGGAAACCGTCTGGAGGATACCAGTCACCATTTTTTGAACCGTGGGGCGTGAAATTCGCCTATCCCGAATGCTGATGAAAAGGGGCGATTCTAGGAGAACCCTTCCAAATTCTTCCCGCCGTTTTTTCAAATATTGATTTAAGGTTCTTTCGGCACGCTGTCCGAATGGGATAATGCGCTCTTTTGAACCTTTGCCAAATACCCGCATCGTCAATCGGCTATAATTTATATCGCCATGATTCAAGCCGATCAATTCACCCAGCCGAATCCCGGTACTGTAAAACAGTTCCAGAATCGCTTTATTCCTGATGCTGATAAAATCATCATGCGCCATTGTATCTATTAATTGTGATATCTGTTCCTCGGAAATAGTTACAGGCAATTTTTTCGATGTTTTGGGCGATCGCACCATTGCAACCGGGCTGCTGTCAACTTCGCCCTGACGAATCAGATATTTGAAAAACGACTTCAGAGACGCCAGTTTGCGGGTTATTGAACTCATTTCCAGACCATTCTCCGAAAGCATTCCCAAATAATGCCGAACCCCGAGTCGGTTTACCCTGGATATATCCAGCGGAACACTGTTGGCATATTCGGAATAAAAATTGACAAACTGGTTCAGGTCCCGTCCATAGGCATCGATCGTATAATCCGAATAGCCCCGTTCCTGCTTTAAATATCTTAAAAACTGCTGAATCGATTCGTCTGTCACGGACATTAACTTACGCCGGTTAAAATTGTCTCAATCTCAAGTATATCCGCCGGGATTGGCGCAATTATTTCAATCTCTTTCCCGGTAAAGGGATGAATAAATTTCAGACAATAGGCATGCAGCATCTGCCGGTCCACCCGAGCGATTACCTGCTTGCCGATATCCAGGTGTTTTTTTGAAAAAGACTCCAGCAGATGCGGACTGTTTTTGTAACCGTACATATTATCACCAACGACCGGGTGACCGATATGTTTCATGTGTACCCGAATCTGATGGGTACGACCGGTTTCCAGGATTACTTTTACCAGCGACATGATTCCGAAATCTTTCAGCAGTGTATATCGGCTGCGCGCAGGTTTACCACGACTGCTGATCGTGAAAATCTTTCGATCCCGCTGATTCCGTCCGATGGATTTTTCGATAATACCTTCCGCGGGGTGCGGAACACCCCAAACCAATGCCCGGTATTCTTTATAGACCTGACGATCCGCAAACAATTTTCCCAATTTCCAGTGAGCTTCATCTGTCTTGGCGACAACCAGGACACCGGTCGTATCCTTATCGAGCCGATGAACCAAACCGGGACGCAAGTCTCCGCCAACCGAACTCAGCTGCCGGGTATAATTCAACAGACCGGCGACAAGTGTGCCACGAAAATTCCCGGCTCCCGGATGCACCACCAGCCCTTTCGGTTTATTCACCGCAAAATAGTCCTCATCTTCGTAAATAATATCCAGCGGCATTGCTTCCGCCGATAGCGCCAGCGGCTCTGGCTCCGGCAGTTGAACAGAAACAATGTCCCCGGACACAAGCCGGTGACTGGGTTTTACTACCGTGTGATTTACGGTAATATTTCCACTCCGAATCAATGCGTGAATTTTTGACCGTGACAGGTTTTCCAGTTCTCCCGCGAGAAAGGCATCCAGCCTGGATGCAAGTCGGTCATGAACATTGATCGTGATCAAATTTTCAACTTTATCCAGCTTCATTGGGGAAAGACTAATTTCCAAATCGGTTTATATAATATCGCCAAAATCAGGTTTCCTGAACAGGTTTTGTGCCATTATTTTACTTAACTAACAGTGATAGCAAAGGTATTGAAACTGATTTATTATCCTTGTGCTGAGAATGTTTATTTGGAATTTCGCTTCACATTACAAAATACAAAATTCCGCACTAATATTCCATCGTGTTATTGTTATTATTTGGATTGAGTTGAAATTTGATCGTGGTAATCCACACGATTAATTATTTTTTGGTTTTACACCTGACGCAATGCTGGGTATGGGGTACCTCTTCCAGCCGCTCTTTGGGAATCAGTTCACCGCATTCAATGCAAACGCCATATTCACCATGTTTCAGCCGGTCGAGGGCAGTGTTCATATGAGACAGTAGTTTATTTTCCCGAGATAACCACAGAAATGCTTTTTCACGTTCCTGAGAATCAGTTCCGACATCCGCCATATGATAAGCATAGGTGGAATCTAAGGTTGTATTTCCCTGAAGGTTGTCATCATTCATGGCAATCGTTTCGAGACGCTTAATTTCCTTTAAGCTATCTTCACGCTTTTTCAGAATCAAGTTTTTGAAATAGTCCAACTCTTCTGAAGTCCACTTCTTCTTACTTGTTTTTGCAGCCATTATTTCCTTCTCCTAATGGAATTTACTTATTGCGGGTGATAGAAACACGAACTTTATTATCATCGATCGTAAAATCTTTTTCAATCTCGCCAGGTTTAAAGAGATATTCAACTGTCAGCGCCAAAGTTTCCCGCTTAAAATAATCCATGAACTGATCCAGCGCGTTTGTCACCTGCTCATTGGTCTCAATGGTCACGGTTATCCGGTCTTCCACTTTAAAATCAGCGTCCTTTCGCAATGTCTGAACCTGACGGATTAGATCACGGACATAACCTTCTTTTCTAAGTTCATCGGTGATCTTTGTATCGATTGCAACGGTATAATCCGGTTCAAAAACAACCGATCGTCCATCGGCATCCTGGCGCTCGACAATTAAATCTTCCGCTGTCAGGAATACTTTTTCAGTAGCAAGCTGAATTTCGACCGCACCGCCTTTTTCAAGTATTTGGGCGGTTTCACCAGGAACTAAATTCATTATAGCTTTACGAACCTCACCCACCGATTTTCCATATTTGGCACCCAGAATCGCAAGATTTGGTTTGATAACGTAGCTGGCAAGGTCACTGTCATTCCGGATAAATTCCAGCGACTTGATATTCAATTCTTCCAGTATCTGGTCAGTCAGATCAGCCAGTGCTTCAGCAGACAGATCACCCGGTAATTTGATGAAGACTTTTTCCAGCGGTTGACGGACTTTCAGGTTGGCTTTATTCCGGGCAGCACGTCCCATGCTGACCACCTTGATAATTGCATCAATACGCTGGATCAGCGTCTGGTCAATTCGGGATTCATCACAGACCGGGTATTCAGAGAGGTGAATACTGATCGGCGCATCCGGTTCCAGTTCCCGGACGAGATTCTGATAAATCGCGTCTGTAACAAAAGGAATGACCGGTGCCAAAATCTGGATCAAATTTTTCAGTGCCTGGTAAAGGGTCTGATAAGCACCCCATTTATCGGAATCATCTTCAGATTTCCAGAAACGGCGACGACTGCGGCGAATGTACCAGTTGGAAAGAACTTCCAGAAATTCATCGATAAGTTTCATCGCTCTGCCGGGTGCAAAATTATCAAATTTCTCCCGAACTTCTTTGATCAGGAGATTCAGGTGCGCCAGCAACCAACGATCCAGTTCGGACAGCTGGTCATAGGCAACTTTATGGTCATCGGGTGTAAAATTATCCAGCCCGGCATAGGTGGCAAAAAAGGAATAGGAATTCCACAAGGTAATCATCTGCTTGCGGAAATCCTTGGCGATATTATAGCCGAAGTTCAGGTTGTTCACCGGGTTGTGGTCCACGTACATCCAGCGCATGACATCGACCCCCATCTTTTCGGCAGCATCATCAAACCAGATGGCGTTCCCGGCGCTTTTATGCATAT
This sequence comes from uncultured bacterium, assembly GCA_964605705.1. Classification (GTDB taxonomy): domain Bacteria; phylum Fidelibacterota; class UBA2242; order UBA2242; family UBA2242; genus CAZSDW01. The sequence goes on along the minus strand of CAZSDW010000014.1, from coordinate 15,190 downwards.
CCATACCCTTTTCATCCTTCACCAGGGCATAGCCCAAAATGGTTTGAAAAGGTTCGGCATTTTCCAGCACCGTACTCATTGCCAGTAATGAATAGAACCAGTTGCGGAATTGCCCGGGCAGGCTTTCGCAGATAAATTCTGCGGGGAACCAGGTTTTCCAATAGTCATGATCCGTGGTATAGTGCAGGGTTGAATAAGGTACAATTCCGGCATCCAGCCAGGGATTCCCCACATCCTCAACCCGGGCAACTTTCTCTCCACATTGATCACATTTAATTTTCACGGCATCCACCCAGGGGCGATGCGGGGAATTGCCTTTGAATTCATCCCAGCCTTCAATCGCCCGTTCTTCAAGCTCCGTTTTGCTGCCGATGATTGTAATTTTACCACAGGATTTACACTCATAAATCGGCAGAGCCAGACCCCAGTAGCGTTTCTTGGAGATCATCCAGTCGTGCATGTTTTTCAACCAGTCCAGCTCGTGCTGCAGACCATACTCCGGAATCCAGCGAATCTTGCAGGTCACATCCATCATTGCCTGGCGGACGCCATCCATAGCGATGAACCATTCATCTACCAGACGAAACACCAACTCGGTACCATGCCGCCAGCAGATCGGATAGCGGTGCGTATATTGATCGACACGGTATTTAAAGCCTTTTTCGTCAAGATTCCTGAAAATATCTTTATTGACACCGGTGACATTCCTGCCGGATAGCCAGTCGAAACCTTCAATATAATTACCAAATTCATCCAGAGGTGCAATAACACTCAAATCAAATTCTTTGCTGAGCTCATGGTCTTCCTGACCGCAACCGGGTGCAATGTGGACGATACCGGTTCCTTCGCTTTCACTGATCTCTTCCCAGGCAATAACGACATGCTTGACGCCTTTCTGGATTGGCAATTCATCAAACGGACCCCGATAGGTCCAGCCCAGCATCTCCTTGCCGGCGATCGTGTCAAGAATAGTGAACTCGCCGCTAATCACCTCGTCCTGACGACCATCGATCAGGTAATAAATATTTTGTCCCTGTTTGACTTTGACATAGGATTTATCCGGATGAACTGCCGCAGCAGTATTGGAAGTCAGTGTCCATGGTGTCGTTGTCCAGACCAGCAAATACTCACTGTCACGACAATCCAGAGGAAAACGAACGGTGATACTGGTGTGGGTCATTTCCTGGTATCCTTCGGTGGCGATCTCATGTTCTGATAATGCCGCCCCACAGCGCGTACACCAGGGCATGACGTCGTGCCCTTTATAAATCCAGCCGTTTTCATGACATTTTTTCAGGAACAGCCAGATGGTATAATTATTTTCATCGGACATGGTATAATAGGAATTATCCCAGTCCATCCAGAAACCGAGACGAATCGATTGTTCGGTCTGGATTTTAGAATATTTGTAAACCCGTTCTTTGCATTTATTGACAAATTTCTCGATGCCGTAGGCTTCAATGTCGGTCTTGGATTTGAAGCCCAGTTCTTTCTCCACTTCCACTTCAACCCACAAACCCTGGCAGTCAAAACCGTTCTGATACCGCGTCTGAAAACCGTTCATGGCTTTATAGCGTTGAAACACATCTTTATAGGTCCTGCCCCAGGCGTGATGAACTCCCATCGGATTATTTGCCGTTATCGGTCCGTCGATAAACGACCATTTCGGACCATTCGCGTTTTTTTCAACTAATCGTTTAAATATCTGGTCATTCTCCCAAAAGTCCAGCATTTCGTGTTCAAGAGCTATAAAATCTACCGCGGCAGGAACCTTTTTTATCACCAGTTCAGACCTCCTCAAGGGATTTAATACAATTCATCAATATCAAACAGGAGCGATAGTTTAATAAATTCATCAACAAGTTCAATTAAAATATTTATTCAACAACAGATTATAGCGTTCTTTCAATTCCGGTTTCAGCTGATTGATATCGGAGATAATGGAATTTTCCAGGGAATGCTGACAATCACACCGGCATTCGGCAAAGGGAAACTGTTCAATATAGCGGGTAATCACCCTGCCGGCGCTTTCCGTCGCTTTGCCGATATTTGCCATAATCGCGGCAACATCAACCGCTTCTCCTTTCCAGCTGTCATAATCGGTCACCTGGGCAATGGCAGCAAAATGCAGCTCGGCTTCCCGGCAGAGTCGGGCTTCATGAAGATTCGTCATCCCAACAACGGACATGCCCCATGACCGATAGAGTTGCGATTCGGCTCTGGTGGAAAATGCCGGTCCCTGGATATTAACATATGTTCCCGTGTCATAATAATCGAGTTTTAATTCCTCCGCAATGGCAACCAGTTGCCCGTGGATACAATTACAAATCGGATCGCCAAAGGAAATATGCACAACCGCATCTTTATCAAAAAATGTGTCGTGAACATGGTCTTTTGTCCGGTCAAAATACTGATCGATAAATACAATCGAGCCCGGCTCAATTTCCTTTTTAAAACTACCGACGGCAGAGATGGCAATCACATGAGTTACACCCAGCTTTTTCATACCATAGATATTCGCCCGGTAATTAATATTCCCGGGCAAAATAGTATGTCCATGTCCATGCCGGGGAATAAAGATTACTTCTCTATCGTTTTTTTCGCCGATAATGAAATCGTCGGACGGCTTCCCGTAAGGAGTGTCCAGCGATACCTTTCTGTGTCCATTCAAACCAACCAGATCGTAAAATCCGGTACCTCCAATAATTCCTAATTTTGCTTTCATTTCACCTTTCATTATGACCGTGGAATTTAGATCAGACGCTTAAAAAAATCAACCAAAATACCGGGTATTTGTAACGGATAAATCGAAACAGGCTTCACCGATCAGGAAGCCTGTTTCCGTGCTGTTTGTTGATATTTTCTTAGTCTTCTATTTTTAGCGTCACAAAAAACGTTGCGTCTTTTCGCTTGACCAACACCAGGATGTATTCTCCGGCAGATTCTTTAAGGGCTCCATTATAATCGTCAATATTCTTAATTCCATGTTCTCCAATTCGCTGGATCAGATCACCGGGACGGAGCGATTGAGCTGCCTCGCTGTTTCGGTCAATAGCCGTCACGACCACCCCTTTTTCATCTCTGTTAAGTCCATACTGACGGGCAAGATCAGAAGTCAATGTTTCCACTGTTAGCCCGAGTTTTGAGGTTGAATCCGTTGAAGACAGAGTTGAAACACCGCTGAGATTACCGGGCAGTTCCTCGAGTTTAACCTTGAACACTTTCTCCTTTTTCCCTCTCAGCACGAGAACTTCTTTTTCTTTGCCCACTTCGGAATTAGAAACCAGAATCTGGAGATGACTGCTATTCTTGATTTTGACCCCATCAAATTCAATAATGACGTCGCCAACCTGAATGCCGGCTTTCTTAGCCGGACCATCATCCACAACACTGCCAATCAGGACGCCAAAACGATCTTCCAGCTTCATTGCTTTGGCAGTCCGATCATCAATATTTTGAATAGAGACTCCCAACCAGGCACGAATCACTTTGCCATGTTCAATCAAATCGGTCAATACCTTTTTAGCCAGATTGACCGGAATTGCAAAACCAATTCCGAGGTTACCGGCTCCGCCATTGGTTGCAATCGCCGTATTAATTCCGACCAGTTCACCATGGGCATTGACCAGGGCACCGCCACTGTTGCCCGGATTAATAGCAGCATCCGTCTGGATAAAACTTTCATAATTTCCTGAATTAATAATATTACTGCGCCCCTTGGCGCTGACAATTCCGGCTGTCACTGTATGATCAAGATTATCAGAAAATGGCGAGCCGATCGCCAGTACCCATTCACCAATTCTTAAAATATCTGAATCTCCCAGAACGATCGGTGTCAGTCCATCGGCTTTAATCTTGATCACCGCCAGATCACTCTTCGGATCAGTGCCAATGATTTCCGCCTTGAATTCACGGTTATCAATTAATCTGACCAGAATCTCAGTGCCTTGCTCGACAACATGATTGTTGGTCAGTATATAACCTTTTTTATCGACAATAACGCCGGAGCCCAGCGCCGTGCCACGCCGTTCGGTCTCCGGTGGAACACCAAAAAAGCGATAAAACAGATCATCATCCATCCCGGGAAAAATCTGGTTACCGCGCATTTTAACGACCTTTTCGGTAATGATTGTCACCACCGAGGGATTGACTGTTTCGGCAATATTCACAAAGGCTTCATTCAAATCCAGAATGGATGGCAATTGGGAATTGTCACCTGCCGTGTAGGAAGCATGTCTGAATGTGTCAGTATTTGGCGCTTTCTGCGCAGCTTCATATAATACCACCCGTTCAGGTGTCATGCGCAGATACTGCTGTCCAATAAAAATTCCCATTAGCATCAGCAGTACAGCGCCGGTTATTAACAATATAGGTTTCCGATTCATTTTCTCTGTTCCTCCTGTCAAGTTTCAATCCGTTTAACTAAACGAAACAACTAAAGTTTCCAAAAATTCAACAGTCTTTAGACTCTTCCAGCGGAAAAAAGTTTAATAGGGTTGAAATTTTCTGATAGCTTTTAATGACCATCCGGTTATCAAAAACTGCGGAGAATTAAAGAAAAATACGGGTGATTGTTATTTTAAATTGGGTTTAATAGTCTATTTTTTCTTCTGAAAAAGAGTGGTGTTCAATGAAAGCTGCAAAGAGAGTCCAACCAAGCGGGAATTTTCCGATGGAAAACCAAAGCCCGTAATCGCCGGGTACCTTGGGCTGTCTTCCGGTTCCATGGAAAAGAGTTTTTCAATTGGCTGTCCTTTATCCAGGTCATGGAAATACCCCATTTCAATACCGATTCTGTCTCTGAACATGAATCCGATCAACGCCCCGACCCGAATACTTTCATTCTCGTTGATGCCGTTTGGAATGTACATGGCGCGAAATCCGCTGTACCGGGCATTGTCCGGTTTCCGGCTGGACCGGTGAACACTGTAATAGGTCATATCAAAGCTGGAGTTTGGCGAAAGCGAATAGGCAAAATTGACAATGTCATAAAAGTTACCCCGTTGAAAGACGGTCCGGGAATAATCAATGCCGGAACCATAGATCGGGATGCCGATACGGATACCGAAATCACTGACCCCGCTAAGACCTTTCCGATAAACAAAAACCGGTAATAAATTTTCATAGGAAAAACAAATTGCTGTCCTTGTTTCATCCTTTTCCAGAGGTATGGGACTAATGGTTGGATGAGCCGCACAACCCCATAGAAGGAATAAAACGACCAGAACCGGAATGATCTTTTGCATAACGTCGTTAGATTAATGAATCACACCGAAATAGTAAAGTAATTATTTTCAACAGTCAACTCCTTTAAAAAGAAAAAGGGGTGGACGAATCCACCCCTTACATTACAGCTCTGCAATAGTTATCGCATTAAGATCATCTTCCGGGTTTGTGAAAAATCGCCTGCTTTCAGGGTGTAAATATAAACACCGCTTCCAACCGCGTTTCCGGAATAATCACGACCATTCCAGATCACTCTCTGATAACCGGCTTTATAGGAGTTGCTGACCAGCTGACGAACCAGCTGACCATTCAGATTATAGATCGTCAATGTCACCTTGCTGTCTCTTGGCAGGGCAAACTCAATCGTCGTTTCCGGATTAAACGGATTTGGATAATTCGGATTCAGGGCGAATTCCTTCGGCAAAGCTTTTGCCTCGTCAATTGCCAGCAGCGATACGGTAAAGGATTCCGATCTTTCCGACTCATTCAAGCCAAAATCCGTCGCCGTAACAGTATAGGTATAGACTTCCGATTGAGTAATGGCATCATCCACATATTCGGCTGTTGTGGCATACCCAAGAAGGGCAAAATCAGTGGCACCGGTTTTACGGTAAACCGTGTAATATTTGACCTTTTCACTCGTCACCGCTTCCCACTGCAGCTCAACTGTCATTCCCGAACTGGACGCTGTTAATGCTCCCGGCGCTGACGGTGGCAGGTTATCTTCAGACCAGCCTGCCAGAAGATTGGAATTCCAGTATGACCAGTTATCCCAACCGGTTGCCACAATCAAGAAGCCTGTCCAGTGAATATTATCGCCGACTTTATCATATAGTGTCGGCACAACGACATTATAGTGATCTATATCCGGATATACAGGTACAGTCGTTACAAAATCCCATGAAAACGGACCTTCAGTACCTGGCTGTGGTCCACTAAACGGCTCAATTGCCCGCCAGATCTGATACTCCTTAACGGCACCTTGTAAACCTTCCGCCCGTTTCCAGGTCAGGCGCACCTTTTTACCATGATCTTCAGGAACATCCAAAACATCGATTAGCTGCGGACCAAAGACATGCATTTCCGGCCACATCACCAGAGTTTCTTCGGGTTTTTCACCAGGGAAATCGAATCCGCGCCATTCAGGATTGAATCCGGCTTTATTGTACGAAGCATTGATATAGCCATGGGGCAAGGCAATTTTATAATGACCAAATTGGTCAGTATAGGTATATCCCATATACTCCACTTTATCATTATTACTGTTGTATTTTTCCATATAGACAAAGACTTTCCGTAACGCATTCTCCATATCATCAACCACATTTCCCTCTAAAGTATCGGGAATGACTATTGCGTTCAGTTTATAGGTAATGGTCGTATCTGATTGTATATCAAGACCTTCACTGATTGGACTAAAACCATTTGCACCTACCTGAAAATCATACCAGCCTGGCTTAACCATTACGTCAAAGAACCCGTTATCATCGGTAAACAGCATAAACGGTTCGTAATAATCCCAGTTGAATATCATTAACAATGCATTTTTAATCGGTACATCATTGGCATCGAGTACATTACCGTTGACGTTTATATTACCAACGATCGAACCCATCCAGAATTCCAGATAAACCGGGCTGTCTCCAACCCAGATACCATGGATATCATAGGGAGAATAACCATCAACATATGCAGTCGCATCGTACCAGCCAAACGATATATGTTCAACGATGAAATATCCGTTTTGATCGGTATATAATTCATAATATTCAGGACCATAGATCTCAACTCTTGCACCCGAAATACCGTAACCGTCCTCATTATAAACATATCCATTTATCTTACCCTCGGTAACCGGAGGATTGATATAATAATCTTTGGCATAATTGTTACCGGAGATCACGTAAAAAGTATCTCTGACAGATGGCATCCCTTCCCCTGGCCAATAAACCTCAATCTGCCATATTTTACCAGGATAGGGACCACCTACTAGTGGCAATTCAAAGTATCCACTATCATTCGTACAGTTCCAGTACTGCAATCCAGTATCTTCCTGCCATGCATAAATTTGAGCATCGAAAAGGGGTGAATTTGTGCCGGCATCATATACAGTACCACTGAGCACCGCATCGGATATAACCGCAACAAAGTCAAGTCCACTCGCCGGGGCATACTGATCGCCATAACCATCGGGAGTCAGAAGGGCTTCTTCGCACCAGGCACTCACCCAGTATCTCGATGTATCTATCCCTCCCCAATCATTAGGATATGGAACCTGCTGAAGCGCCGTCGATACCGGAAGATTATAATCACCGGATGCATCCGTGTATGTCATATTGAAATAGCCGCTCTCAGCACCCAGCCAGACATCTGCATGGACTTCGACATTCTCTAAGGGTGTACCATCACTGGTACTGACATTTCCGGTAAAAGAAGCATCAAAGTTGAAAAGAGTAAAGTTGACCGGATGATTACCGTTTTCAAAAACTTCCAGATGCTGTGACCAGGGAAACATATAATTTCCATAAATATCTTCATAAGCAAGTTCCACGGACCACCAGCCCGGCATGGCGGGAATTTCATAATAACCCGTTGCATCAGTCACCGCGTTGAAATCTCCGAAATCACTCCAAGCCCAGATATTGATTCCGGCAACCGGACTGCCGGCATCATCGAGTACCGTTCCAAAGATTTTTTCTTTGGCAGCAATCAACAGAAAGTCAACATTAGGAATATCACCCATGATCGGCATCTCAAACTGAGGCGGATTCGGAAAATAACCTGGATACATATACCAGACATCGGCAATACCAATAAAATATAGACCACGATACATATCCGGTATTTCAATCCGATAGTAACCAAATTCATCGGTCAATGTCACAAAACCGATTTGCGGCATCCAATCGCCTCCGGAGCCACCTGAACTCGAATCAGGAAATTGAAAAGCGTACACTATGACGTTCGCAGCCGGAATCGGTGCCAGATCATCCACCATGACAGTTCCCTCGATACTGGTATTTTCATCCGGAGCACCAACCAGAGCCATCCCTTCAAACGTACCGGAATTATTGACTTCCCAGGCTTTAATAAAGACAATGGCATTCTGCAATCCAAAAAACGCATCGGGTCCTTCACTACCGATATTTCCAGAACTGATTGTCACCTGAAAAATACCGTCTCCCGGCGGCGACTCGTCAAATTCAATGCCGTCCCAGACTTGAACTTCTTCACCATCCGTGTCAAACTCAGCCTTCATATCGCTGGGAGTTAGGACACTGTCCCCATCATCAATCCAAAATTCAACAACTACAACATCATCTGAAAATAGCTGCAGGACAAATTGATCTCCGGCAATATAGGATATAGTATCCGGAATACCTGCAATCAATTTCATGGTATCAAGCGCCATGACAACATCTGTCGATGGTAACGACAGCTTACTCTTTGATTGATCGACGACTTTGAAACCATTATTTTTCAGCAACTGAATCTGCTGATGAGTTTTTTGCTGAGCATTATAATGGTCAGCCGCTCTCATACGTTTTTGAATCATATCCAGACGATTTTGCTTCGAATCGATTCGATTCATGGCTTCCACTTTTGTCCCCATCGATTCAGAATGGGGATTCGTTGTAGCCATCATACGACTCCACTGAACCCGTTTGATTGCCTGATTGTTGTTTTCGGCAAAAACAAACGTGCTGATCAATGTAATTACAAGGAAAAATGTAATAAGCTTTTTCATAACTGCCTCCCTTGCTGTGTTGGTTTATTTTTCTTTTCCGATTTGATTTGCATGATAGTAATTAGGTTTAATATATATCATCACTTTTATATTTGCAACACCCAGATATATAAATGCCATTTTGCTGAAACCAAAATGTAACTTTTATATTATCTTTTCGAACCATAACTGGTAAAAATATATCATAATACAATAGGAATCACTGTGATATCTAACACGTGAATGCTCCGGTTGATTTGATTTGTGATCTGGATTACGGAATAAAAAGGATCAAATCTGCGATAAGATCGATACGTAAATAATTTGACAGTTCCGGGAATTCAACCTGTGAGTTATTATCCTAACGCCACATCCAGAAGCATCATTACCGCAAATCCAATCATTGCCCCGGAAGTGGCAACATCGCTGTTCGATTCCAGCTGGGACTCCGGGATCAACTCTTCAACAACGACATAAATCATGGCGCCGGCAGCAAAGGACAGCGCGTAGGGCAAAATCGGTTTCATCAGTAAAACCGCGGCAGCACCGATCACACCGGCGATTGGTTCAACAATTCCCGATAGCTGACCGTACCAGAAACTTTTAAAGCGGGACAATCCTTCTCGTCGGAGCGGAACCGAAACAGCGGTTCCCTCCGGAAAATTCTGGATACCAATACCTATTGCAAGTGCCACCGCTCCCGCCAATGTCGCTGACGGAAGATTTGCCCCCAGGGCACCAAACGCCACGCCGACGGCTAAACCCTCAGGGAAATTATGGAGTGTAATCGCTAAAACCAGAAGGACACTGCGTTGCCACTGGGTTTTGATACCTTCCACCTGCTCATCTGGAAAGCCGATATGCAGATGGGGCAGCAGCATATCGACAATTCGCAGAAAAACACCACCCAATAAAAAACCGATGACTGCCGGAATCCAGGCAATCCCGCCAGCCTGTTCGGTCATCTCAATTGCTGGTGCCAGCAATGACCAGAAACTAGCCGCAATCATAATCCCAGCCGCAAATCCCAGCATACCATCAAGTATCCGCCGGTTAATCTCTTTAAAGAAAAACACTACTGCCGCGCCCGCTGCGGTTACACCCCAGGTAAAACAGGTCGCCAGTAACGCCTGTATGACAGGATTTAACGTTTTAAACCATTCGACCATCTTTTCCCTCTCGTTATTTTCGCATGTCTCTATATTTATTAATCAGCCCATTTGTTGACGAATCATGGGAATTTATATCGGCATCAGATTCGAGTTCCTGCAAAATCTTTTTCGCTAACTGTTTCCCCAATTCAACTCCCCATTGATCAAAACTGAATATATTCCAGATAACACCCTGGATAAAAATTTTATGTTCATACATCACAATCAAAGATCCCAATACCCGTGGTGTCAATTTCTTATAGAGTATTGAAGTGCTTGGTTTGTTACCAGAAAAAACCTTGAATGGCAGTAATTGTTTAATTTCTTCTTCAGAAAGTCCCTCAGCTGTTAATTCCTTGCTGACTTCCTCCTCGTTTTTACCGTTCATCAGCGCTTCGGTCTGGGCAAAGAAATTTGCCAGCAGTTTCCAGTGGTGATCGCCAATATCATTATGGGATTGAGCCGCCGCCAGAAAATCACAGGGAATCAGTTGCGTCCCCTGATGAATCAATTGGTAAAACGCATGTTGACCATTTGTGCCGGGTTCACCCCAGATAATCGGTCCCGTTTGATAGTCAACCGGTTTTCCATTTCGATCGATATATTTTCCATTGCTTTCCATGTCCGCCTGTTGCAAATACGCCGGAAAACGGTGGAGATACTGATCATATGGCAAAATTGCCTGCGACGATGCCCCCAAAAAATTCCGGTACCAGATTCCCAGCAAGGCTAGAATTACTGGTATGTTTTTGTTTAAATCAGCCTGGGCAAAATGCCGGTCCATGGCATGGGCGCCTTCCAGTAAAGCGTGAAAATTACCATAGCCAATCGAACATGCAATCGACAACCCGACGGCTGACCAGAGTGAATAGCGCCCACCAACCCAATCCCAAAACCGAAACATATTTTGTTCGTCAATGCCGAATCGGATCACTGCAAAACTGTTGGTAGATACTGCCACGAAATGCTTTTTAATAGCCGCTTCATCTTTACTATGTTTGATTAACCATTCTTTGGCGCTGTTAGCGTTGGTCATGGTCTCCTGGGTCGTGAAGGTTTTTGACACAATGATAAACAGCGTTGTTTCCGGATTGACTTTTTTTAATGTTTCTGCCAAATGGGAACCATCGACATTGGAAATAAAATGTGGTGTAATATTTTTATCAGCGTACGGTTTCAATGCTTCGGTTACCATAACCGGACCGAGATCTGAGCCGCCAATCCCGATATTGACAATATCAGTGATTCGCTTATTGGTATATCCCTTCCAGTCTCCGGATATGACCTTATTTGAAAAGGTCTCCATTTGTGCAAGTACCTTTTTCACTTCGGGCATGATGTTTTTCCCATCGACATATACCGGAAACTCTGATTGATTGCGAAGGGCTGTATGCAAAACCGCGCGATTTTCAGTCGCATTAATATGCGCGCCGGAAAACATTTGATTAATCGCATCTTTCAGTCTGGTTTCTTCCGCAAGCTGAGTGAGAAGAGCAATAGTTTCATCGGTAATGATATGCTTTGAGTAATCGACCAGAATATCCTCAAATTGTATTGAACAATGATCAAACCGGTTTTTATCTTCGATGAACAAGTCCTTGATTTGAACTTTTTGCATCCGATGCTGATGCCGCCTCAGCAGTTTCCAGGCTTTTGTCGTTGTTGGGTTGATTTTAGCCAGCATGTATCACTTCCTTATACTGTTAATTTTAAAATCTTTTAACTGGATCTTTGGTTCCCGGTATCTGCGGTACAGAGCAGTCAACGTTGTATAATGCAATAACCGATTGACAACCGGGATTCGGGTGAGCCAATAGAGAATTTCCGAGAATAAAAACCAGGCAGTTAAATAATACCCGTAATGGACAATCCTAAGTCCAAAAGAATCTTTAATAGTAAACTCGAGTCCCAGATGTGAATTTATTGTTCTGATTAGAAAGAAAAACGAAGTCAGCAATGTCAATCGAAACATTACGTATGCCAGAGGCTGGTGAACTTCAATCGCTTTCTCCGGACAGAATGCCATACAGCGCATACAGCTCTCACAATGAAACGTCCAGAAAGGATATTGATGGCGATTGCCTTTCATTTTTATCGCCCCATTCGGGCAATATTCCGCGCAAATGCCGCAACTATTACATCGCCGATTCGTAAAAAACAGCTTCGCCAGTCCTGCTTTGCCATAAATCATGTATCCAATGCTGATCGGTATCAACGGAATCCCTAATATAAATTCAACAGCGTTTAGTACCGTAAACCAGCTGCGTCTGCCGGAGAGAATTTTCCCGATAAATAATTCACTCGGTTTTTGAGCTTGGTCTATTATTTTCAGAATATTCGCCGGCTTCTGTCCGGAATGCAGCGCTATCCAGTTGGAAGGCATATTGATACTCTGCACACCACAAACCTGGTAACCTTTTATCACCAGAATCAAGGCGATTAAAAATGTTGCGGAAGCACTCAGCCCGGGAATGAAAAAATGCTTGAACTGTAAGCGCCCCTGCGTCGCGACGACTACCGCATGGGACATCCTGCCCCTGGGCAATCGAATTGCAAACTTAATCACACTCCAGGGCGCCGTGAATCCATGGGTCGGCGTTACTATACAGAAAAGGTCTGCATTTGAGTCAGTATTCTTAGATTTTTTATCAATAAGCTCGCAGTCTGTTACTGCTCCATGGACATCCGCGACTGTCTGCATCCATTTTGCAACTCGCAGCGAATTACCCGTGCCACTGGACACATAAAATTGAACACGTTGATATATAATTCCGGTTGCCATGATTTTCGTAAATATACGCTTTTTGGCATTAAAGCCGAAAAGAAAGATTTCCGGCATTTTCATCTATCCCAAAATTATGTATATTTGCCATTATCCAAAAAATACAGGAGTCCCAATGAGCGCTTATAAAGTATTGATTACTGCCTGCCCCGACTATAATCCGGACGTCATCACGGGCATCCTGAGTCGGGCTATCGAAACATTACCGCTTAATAAACCAATTATCGGTAACGTAGTCATCAAACCGAACCTGGTCATGGCACACCCGAAAGTAGCTACCGAATCCTATACCCACAGCGAAGTTATCGAAGGAATAATTCGGACGATTCTTCAAAAAGGTCAGGGAATTAAAAAGATCAATATCGTAGAAAAATCCGGACTCGGTATCACCACATCCACGGCTTTTCGGCACGCCGGTTATCGCAAATTGCACCGAAAATACAAAGTCGGCTTGAAAGCAATGGAAGAAAGCCAGCAGGTCCGGGTCGGTCTGGATAACGGCAAAATCCATAAAAGTATCCGCATTAACCGTGAAATTGCCGAGCGGGATTTCCTGATATTTGCTCCCAAGTTAAAAACCAATGTTTTGTCACAAGCCTATTCCGGCGCTTTAAAACTGAATATCGGTTCCATCGACAGCAAAGAGCGCATGTATCATCACAATATGGACCTTCATAAGAAAATGATTGATGTCCTGGAAGTTGCCAATCCCGACCTGATTGTCACTGACGGAATCCGCTTCGCTTTCGGCGGCAACCAGATGACCCAGCATGGCATCGATCTGGGGGTGTTGGTTATTTCGACCAATGCCGTCGCTCATGATATGGTCTGCGCCAAAATGCTGAATCTCGATCCTCATAAAATCGACCATATCCGGGAAGCGATAAACCGTGGTTACGGTCCCAAATCCTTTGACGAAATCGAAATTGCCGGAAACCTGCCCATCGAAGAAATTCAGGCAAAAACCAAAGATCTGGATTATGGCTTTTATCCCGTTGACCAGTTCAAATGCAACTTCAGGATCATCAGCGGAACACCCTACTGCATCGGTGGTTGCCAAGGAATTTCACTGGATTGGCTGCATATGGTCAAAGACCGCAAGCCTAAGACCTTAAAACGGTTTCCAAAACTGACCGCGGTAATTGGGAAAGTTTCTGAAAAAGTGGAAGATAAAACCGTTCTCCTGATCGGAGATTGCGCCCAGGCATCAACCAATATTCAGGCTAAACGGATTGTCCGCATCAAAGGCTGTCCGCCGACCCACAAACGCATCGTATGGGATATGATGGTCAAGTTTTTCCTGCTGGCTCCGCTGGTACGTCCTTCCCTGGTCTGGGACGGCTTCGGGCTCTATCCACTGAAAAAAATCAAAGGCTGGCTAGTAAATCTGAAATTCCGACCGGTATCTAAAACATAATGCCCGAGCTGCCTGAAGTTCAAACCATCGTCAATACTCTCATCAGCATCGGACTGATCGGTAAACAAATTACCGGAGCTGAGATATTCTGGGAAAAGACGATCGGTGTCTTAAAACCCGGTGATTTTATCCCCGCAATTACCGGACAAGTCATCACTAAAATCCGGCGCCGGGCAAAGTATATTATCATCGATTTTCAAAGTGGTCTTCATCTCTTGATTCACCTGCGCATGAGCGGACGACTATATCTTACATCAACAGCAACTAATCGGAGTAAGCACGAGCATGTTATTCTGCATCTGAATGACGACCGGGATTTACGATTCCATGATACCCGCAAATTCGGACGCATGATCCTGACCGATAATCCCGATTCAATCCTCGGAAAACTGGGACCGGAGCCGCTGAGTGATGACTTTACCATCACCCAATTTCAAAAAACGCTGAAAACGAAAAATCGCCAGTTGAAACCACTACTACTCGATCAAAGTTTTCTCGCTGGACTGGGCAATATTTATGTCGATGAAGCCCTGTGGGAAGCCCGGCTACATCCGCTGAAAATCGCAGCAACATTATCATTGAAAAAGGTGTCAGATTTACATTCCGCAATACGGAAAGTCCTGCAGCAGGGCATCGATAACCAAGGCACTTCCCTGGGCAGTGGCAAATCAAACTTTGTCTCCACTGAACGACAGCAGGGCAATAATGCGAAAAGTCTAAAGGTTTTTCATCGTACCGACCAGGCTTGTTCACGCTGCCAGACAAAAATCAAACGAATAATTGTCGGGCAACGAAGTACCCACCTCTGCCCGAAATGTCAGAAAGTGTAGACATCAATCTTTTTTATATGCCAACTATTTCTGCAACCAAAATTTATAGTCGAAGTC
>CAZSDW010000013.1:0-77678 GCA_964605705.1 uncultured bacterium | reverse complement strand
ACTATTATAGTAAAGTAATTCTTCATAATTAACTCCACACTAATTACTAAAATATTTTAAAAAACATTCACATTCTTCCCAATTTCTAATATAATAGAGTAGAATAGGTCGGTATCTATTTCTATTGGATTATATAAAAATATATGAATTGCTGTTCTACCCTTATAGCCTATAACTGAAAATAATTGTTTGTTAAAATTATATCCGTATTTTTTCCAATTTTCAATAATTGAACGCATTGAATTTTTATCATCTAAAACATTGTTTATTTGATAATAGATACTATCATTCGACCATATACAAATATATGGAGGATTAGCAGATTGTCGATATGGCAGAATGCCATCTAAAGCTATCGTTTTGGTTCCTGTATTTTGAAAACATAGTTTATATGGAAAAGAGGTGGTTTTATAAAATGTAGATTGGTCTAACTCCAACATTAACAAAAAATCACCCCATTTTTCTTTGTCTATATTATCTATTAAATACGTTCCGGTTGCACGAATTAATTTATCATCGTCATCATGATTTAAAAGCTTATCCTCATCACATCCATAGAGCAATAATAGACACAAAATAAAAATGGTAATACAAGATTTGTTATTAATCATACTTTCAGCTCTTTCACAAAATAGTAGTTATTTTGTATAAGTTCTATTCTAATATTGATTCCACAGAAAAAGTCGATTTATTTAATACTATGGATTCTCTACGGAAAAAGTATGGACAAACTGCTCAGAAAGAATAAACGCTGGTTTGACATCACCAGGTGACCAGTTAGGCGCTGATTGGATGACACTCTCGGTTTTTGCGGCAAGTTCCGGCGTAATATCCATTACGGCTTCAATTATCAACATAATGTTATTATCACAAAAATACACGCGATACGTCCCGTTTATTTCCCACCCAAATGCGACATCACCATAAGAAAAATTCTCAGATTCTAAACGTGGGGGTTTAATAGTCGACTGAAAAGTGTACAGGTAATCTCGTAAAGCGAGTTGGGCCTTTTCTATTGTTGGATATATTTGCATTAATAATCTTCCCAATTTAACAGTGTCATTTTCTGACATTGGTATTTTAAACCTAACTATACTGTCATTAAATGTTGGAGTAAGTTGCAAACCATATCCTAAGAAAGGAGCGACCGGCATATCGATCCGATGTTTAACCACTCCACTTTTGCCTGGCCAATCATTATATCCAAAGTCGTCATCGTCCTGGTTATTCTGGGTTGAATTTTTATTGCATCCCAGACAAAATATTAAAACAAAAAAAATGAATCTTGTTTTTAACATCGTATCGTCTCCTATAATTTATCTTTAATTATAGATGATACATTGAAGAAATCAATGTCATTTGCTCAAGCAAATAATCTAGTTATATTTCAATAATCACATTTTCATATGATAGATTATGGATTCTCTACAAAAAAAGTATGAATTAACTGCTCAGAAAGAATAAACGCTGGTTTGACATCACCAGGTGACCAGTTAGGCGCTGATTGGATGACACTCTCGGTTTTTGCGGCAAGTTCCGGCGTAATATCCATTACGGCTTCAATTATCAACATAATGTTATTATCACAAAAATACACGCGATACGTCCCGTTTATTTCCCACCCAAATGCGACATCACCATAAGAAAAATTCTCAGATTCTAAACGTGGGGGTTTAATAGTCGACTGAAAAGTGTACAGGTAATCTCGTAAAGCGAGTTGGGCCTTTTCTATTGTTGGATATATTTGCATTAATAATCTTCCCAATTTAACAGTGTCATTTTCTGACATTGGTATTTTAAACCTAACTATACTGTCATTAAATGTTGGAGTAAGTTGCAAACCATATCCTAAGAAAGGAGTGACCGGTATTTCGATCCGATGTTTGACCACTCCTCTTTTACTAGGCCAATTCTTATATCCAAAATCGTTATCGTTTATTTGTGCGATAATGGCTGAGCAATACAATATAATAAAAATAAATATTTTTTTATTCATGGATACCATTTTTTACTCCTTCATTTCATAAGGTTCTATATAAAATTAATATACAGAAAGACTGCGATTTCGTCTTAATGTCGGTGTAGAATAATAGAATTCCGGCCAGGAATCAATAAGACGTGAAATATAAGTTGATTCAATCTCATCGGCCGGTAATTTCCAAGAATACCCAGTAGTGGTAAAACCACAACCAGGATTTGATCCAGATACGTTATCTGGATTAGTATCAATATCATATCGAAGAGTAGCATCCCATACATTAAAGTTTGAAATCTTTTCTGAAAACGCATGGTAACTAAAACCTGAAATTCTACAATCATCATCAATTATTGGATAACCGAATGGATTATTTGTTGGACTGGGTGTTCCAATTGGATCAATACAGTTTAATGGTCCGTCAATCTGATACTCTCCATATGTTGTCCAACCATATGTACATAGACCCAAACCACATCCTACTGCATTTGAAAAAGTTGTCACCGCTTTTCCCATATCAAGACAATTTACAAGTTTGGAGCTGCCCAAATCTGAAGTAAATGATGTAAGATCAAATTGTGTCCAACCATTACTATAGTGTGATCCTCCTCCTCCGTCTACATCATATTTAAATCCACTATTGAACAAAGAATTCGTTATAGCAGATGCTGCTGCGGTAGTCGATGTTCTACTCACCGCCCATGAACATGAATAATCCAAAACATCCGTCCACGGTACTGTCATCGGTGATTGTGGTTCGGCAAGTAAGATATAATGTCTATGATCGCCGGTCGTGCCAATATATTTTTGAGTGAGAAGGGTCTCTCCGTTAACTTTGGTGACATACCAGTTCAAACAAAAACCCCAGTGCTGGATAGAGTTGGATACTGAACCACCGGTTAATGTTAGAATGGCTGGTCTGGAATAACTACCGCAACGCCAAATAGTCGGATCAAAAAAATCAACAATTGATTCTTGAACCAAACCAGGATAGAATCCACTCCCAGTTGTCTTGACATGGATATTACATATAACGCCCAAACCTTGGTTATGCCAGAAATATACTTTTATTTTGCGGTTGGTTTGACCCGCAATATAGGCAAAGGGATAATTTTTCCCATATTGTGGATAATATTCCGGTGGTATAATATCTGTATCAGCATCAAAACGAATGTCGACAGCATCATTTGCATATCCAGATGCATAATCAAAAGAGATAGAAATTAAATCAACTACCAATGGATAACTCCAGCTGCCTAGAGCTTTGTTAATAAAAATTATCTGGATTAATAATCACACTAATAAAAAGGAGAAAAAATGTTTCATTGATAATTCCTTTAATTTATTGTTTTAATCCATCTAAATACGGATGGTTTGTAATTTCCGTATTGGGATATTTCTCTAAGACTAGTTTAAATACCTCTCTTGCTTTTTCCATATCATTCAGGTAATTCATGTATATTCGTCCTATTTGAAATTGAATCATCGCGTTATGTTCTCGATTTGGACATACTTTACTATCAAGTGTTTGCTGTAGCCGTTGAATTGCTCTATCAAATTCCTCTCTTTGAACATCTATCCAAGCTAATCCAAATTGAGTAAATCCTATCGCTAATCCATCCGACTGGTAAGCGCTGATAATGGTATTGAAAACTGCCTCAGCACTGTCAAGATTGCCAAGCCACGTATGGCATAAACCAATATTGTAATGCGCTTCTGATTCTTTAGTGCATGAAGATCCCTTATCGATTACCTTTTTGTACTCACTGATA
Source organism: uncultured bacterium (assembly GCA_964605705.1). Classification (GTDB taxonomy): domain Bacteria; phylum Fidelibacterota; class UBA2242; order UBA2242; family UBA2242; genus CAZSDW01. The sequence continues at coordinate 73,931 of CAZSDW010000013.1, read as the reverse complement.
GCCTCTCTAAATCGCATCTGTTCTCTATATTTTTCGCCATTGTTAAAATGTAATAATTTCTCCTCAGAAGGAATTTTTTCAATTGTAACTATAATTTCCTGAAAATTTTGTGCGATAAGGAATTTATTTATTATAATCATTAACACGATTTTTAGTAATATCCGATTATCTTTTTGCATCATATTTTAATTTCCCTTTCTTTTAGTATAACAGTACCATTTTATTTGTTTTCACGAATGGACCGGATGTTAATTTATAAAAATATATACCGCTTGCTACCTTATTTCCAGTCTCATCTCTCCCGTCCCATTTAATCATATATGTTCCTGAAGACTGTTTTTTATTAATTAATGTATATATATGTTTACCAAGCAAATCATAAATAATTAATCGTGTTTCATGATCCTGTTCAGCAGCAAGTGAATATTTTATTTGAGTGCCGGTATTAAACGGATTGGGGTAATTTTGTATAAGTTCATATTTTTCGGGACATGCCACGTTAATATGAGATGTAATTTTATAGTCCCAGGAATGACCTAATATATCTTTCAAAGTAAAAAGTAAATCATATATTCCTTCACTTATCCTTTCATTTACCTCAATTTGAATCTCAATACTTTCATCGCTTGTTTTACTCGAAGAGACATCAATCCTTTGGGGGCGTTTGGATAGAGTAATTCCTTCAGGTAGATTGTTCCCATTAAATTCTAAGAAAATCGATTCAAGATCCAAATCAGTCTTATTTTGAATTTTAATCAATACTATATTCACACCCGATCCCAATTCAATCGTGTTTAACGTTTCTGCGTTTATAGATAAAAACATTATCATAGTGATTATCCCAACAACAAACACTTTATTCATGGATTCCTCCATTTTTTCTTAAATCTATAAGTTATATTCCTACTTGTCAATAGATAATTTAAATGATATCTAACAATCTCAGATAAATATATTAAACTCAACCTCCCTATTGTCACCCCAGAGAAATCCTGAGTAACCTTCTTTACAGAGAAAGGAAATTAACAAGGATTGAAACGATTGATTCGAGATCTAATGAACTAGACTTACTTAATCAGCAACATCTTCCGCGACTGGCTGCGGGTTCCAACTGTCAATTGATAAAAATAAAGTCCGGCCTCCAGCTCACTGGCATCGTATCGGACCCGGTAATTGCCCGCGGCTTTCTTTGCATCCACCAGTGTTTCAATCTCGTGTCCCAGCATGTCGAATATTTTCAACTGAACGGCGCTTTCCGCTTCAATTGAATAATGAATAGTGGTCGTCGGGTTGAAGGGATTGGGGTAATTTTGCCGGAGAGTAAAATCCTGTGGCATTGCACGTTCCTCAATACCCGACGGGACAAACGTTCCGGTGAAGTCCAGTGTCGTGATCGAGCGGGATGGAAAGGACATTGCCGTGCTGCCAGTATAACTACTGCTTATTTCCTCGCCATCCTCATCTTCAGAAGTGCGCGTTATATACCCGCTGCTTACATCAAAATTTCGCAAATCAAACGTCAGCGACTCCTCGGCGCTGCCGACATTAATGACGACAACGGTCAATTTATCGCCTTCCGGGCTGATGAATGCCGACATTCGAATATTCTCCGCTGCGGTTTCCGCAGTGACCCGTTTCCAATCCTTATACAGATATTTGGAGAATTGCCGGACAGCCCAGTAAAATTTGGTAATTTCATAACTGCTTGATTCCAATGTAACCAGCGGTTTCCCACCCGACCCCCAGATCAGTTCCCACCACAGATATGCCGAGACATTACCGTGAACAAAACAGTTGTTCATCAGCCAGACAGTATTTAGCCAGTCACCCTGATCATACTCCGCCTGAAAAATGGGTTTGTCCGGATAATTTTCGGCAATCCTTGAGAGATTCGTATTAAAGAGATCGGGATTATCGGCAGAGCCACCATGATACAGATGATATGCATATCCTTCCAGCAAGTCGTGATTATATCGGGCAGCGTAATTTTGAAAAGTATTAAAGCCAATGCCATGGACTTCCGGTCCGATAATTTTCGGCGGTGATTGCAGCGTCTGCAAAGCCGCATAGACCGAATCAAGCGCCCGATCGTATCCCGCAATGGTGGCTGTTTCAGCAGGATCGAAACGGCAGGATTCCCATTCCGCATCGAAGGAAAGTTCATTTTGAAGGCTGATGTAATCGGGGAAAATGCCTACATCATTGTAAGCATTTACGGCATCCACCCAGTACTCGGCAAACCCGCCATATACATATTCATCATTTTCCCTTGTCAGGGTTGCGTTGCCGCCGCCGTTGAGACTGTTATTGCTTTTTAGATCTGCCGGCGGTGACCAGGAAGAAATCATAATTTGCGGTATCCAGTCAACTGCCTGATAAAAACCGTTGACGATGTCTGCAAAATTGACATCTGATTGAAGAACGCCGCTGCGATAGGTATTTCTGATCCGCAGAATATCCAATCCCAGTTCATTGAATAACAGATCATAGAGTCCACTTTTCTGCGGATGATTCGCGAGCGTTCCTTCATACCAGGCGATAGAAGCTCCCACACCCAGCATGGTCTGGTGGGTTTCCGCAGCTCTTACAGTCGCATCCGCTGCAAAAGTTATCTGTGAATAAAATAAAAATAGTCCAAACAGCAATTTACCGAGCAAAGTCCTGATTAAATGTTCGCGTTTCATATAGTTCCTCTTCTTGATTTTAAACCCTAATTCAATATCCAAATTTATCCACCTCGTGATTTAATAAAATATCTTTTTTTTTCGATACGGATTATTTTTCAGAATCTACCAGCATTACTTCCGCACCCGCGAGCAGTACAAAACCAACCCCATGAACATCATTCAAGGGCGCCGGTCGCTGATAATAAAATACCAGGTCGTTGCCGACACCCGTTCCGGTACAAACGCCTTCGACCTGTCCATCCGGACGAATCCTGGTCATAACACCTTCCCAGCCTCGCTGCGCAATCGACGCATATCGCGATTCGATGTAATCCCGGTTAACCGCCCGGGCAATCACATACGTAAAAATCGCACTGCAGGACGTTTCCAGGTAGGAATCCTCTTTGTCAAGTAATTGATGCCACAATCCTTCGGCACCCTGATAGCGGGCAATTCCGAGGATCTGTTTTTGAAGCAATGATAAAAGCTGTGCACGTTGCGGGAAGTTTTCCGGCAGACGATCCAGCAGATCCACCTGCGCCAGCAATGCCCACCCGTTGGCTCTCCCCCAGAAAGCGACGCCGGTCTGCTGAATATCGGAATACCAGCAGTGAGCCATCAATCCCTTCTCTTCATTAAATAGATACTTGTGAAAATTGATTACCTGTTTCGCCGCATCATCAAAATAGCGATTGTCACCGGTCAGTTCACCCATGCGAGCCAGAAACGAAATACCCATAAAGAGATCATCCGCCCAGAGCGTCCAGCGATGCGGGAATGCCCTAACCAGTGTACCGTCCTCCAGGCGCCCCTGTTTTGATAAAATATGGTCAGCGACTTGATTGATATATTCCCGGTAGCGATCCTGCTGATTGTCGGGGAAAATTTCAATGACGCTGGCACCCATTGCGCCGCCATCATCCAGCTCTTCCAGAATAAAGCGTTGACCGAAAGGATAAACCCACTTGTTTTCGCCATTCCATCTTTTTTCAAAATACTGATAATGGTCAAAGCAAAACGCAACGTTTCTCGGTACGAATTCCCGGTAAGCCGCTTCATTCAGCCGATCACCCAATTTCAACATTGCCAGATTCAGGACACCGTTCCAGTAACGCCAATCATTGTAGGCGCTTTGGGGACGTAACTGAGCATCCTCAGGAGCCGCCTCCGGTCTAATATAAATTCTGCCGTTTTGATCGATAAACCGAAAAGTAGCATCGGCAAGAACAGCATCCGCAACCAATCGCAATTTCTGCTCAGTAATTGATATTTCCGAATCTGTCTCCGGTTTTCCACATGAATTAAGAATTAATAGAATCGTGAAAAATACAGTGAATAATCGCTTTGTCATGATAAATCTCACTCTTCCTTGACCGTTTTAATTACGGCATAAAATGCCGGTTTCGGTTGATAATTCCGGTCAAATAACAGCGGATACGCCGTGCGCCCACGGATCGGCCAGTAATTGCGCCAGGATAGCCCGTCATGGACTCCCCATAATGTCACTCTTTCGACGATATCGCTATGCTTATTGAAAACCTTAAAAATTTCAGCATACCGCTCACTTTGAACCATCTGCATGGAATCGGGTAATGCATCGGGATAGGGATTCATCGCTTTGCGACGTTTAAATCTGAACGTTATATCAGCACCCTGGTTTTCGAAAGGGTCCGGCAGCACATTAATATCCAATTCAGTAATGTGAACCGACAATCCCAGTTCGCCATAAGCCACAATGGCGGCTTCCAGATCCTCAAGCGACGGATAATTCAGTCCCCAGTGACCCTGCATCCCGATGCCGTGAATCGGTACGCCTTTGGACTGAAGTTCCCTGACAAATTTCACAACGGCATCCCGTTTCTCCGGCACATACATATTATAATCGTTATAATAGAGTTCCGCCCCGGGATCGGCTTCATGCGCCCATACAAATGCTTTCTCAATATAATCTTCCCCGATGATCCCGAGCCATCTCGTTTTTTTGAGTTTGCCGTCATCACTGAACGCCTCGTTTACCACATCCCAGCCACCAATTTTTCCCTTATAGCGTCCGACAACTGTGAATATATGATCTTTCAAGACCGCCAAAAGCACATCCCGATCAGACAGGTTTTTAGAATCATTCTTAAAAACCCAGCTTGGTGTCTGAAATTGCCAAACAAGGCAATGCCCGACCATAAACATATTCTGCTGTTCTCCAAATTTTACAAAGCTGTCAACCACTGCAAAATTATACTCATCCGGTTCCGGATGAATGCGCTCCCACTTGGTGAAGTTCTCCGGCGTCAGGCTGTTAAACTGGGTTTTGATAATTTCCATGGACTTGCTGTCATTCCCCAGTATCTGATAGCCATTGACAGCCACACCGATATAATATTTACCCTCGAATGCGGCTTTCAGCGTCGGCTGATCCTCCTGCCCAAGCGAAGTAAATATCAGCATTAAACTTAGTATAATCGGTTTACAGATATTTAAAAGTCCGGATCGATATTGCATTGATTCTCCTGTTTCTGATAATTACTTTGGTGCATAGGGAAATGACAAATTCTGGTAATACGCCAGCGTTCTATCCGGTTTTTCCAGACCATCCGGAATTGGGCGTTGTGAAAAGGTTTGAAAAAAGAGCACACAGGCATTCCGCCACCATTTTGCCTCTTTAACCTGGATTTTAAGCATTTTCTGGACATGGCAAAAACTCTTACTGTCAATTTTTCCCTGAAGTCCATCCCAGTCCTCCACCATTTTTCGGACTGCATCGGCACCATCGTAATAATGATAACACAGTTCTTCCCATAGCGTTTTGCCGGACTTCATCTTATAATCCCAGTCCAGGTGATGAAACCAGAGCAGGTACTCATCGGGGCAGGTTTCCATAGAGGCAAATTTTTCAGCCACCGGCGAATGATACTGACTTACGGCGTTGCTGCCAGTTGCCGTCCTGTCAAATCCAATGCCCATGCTATCGGCTTTGTGATAGTAAACCGACGTCCAGTCATCACGATGCTTGTCTTTGATCCACGGCGCCGGTCCGTAGTGATGACTCCAGCCCATGATATGATGCAATCCCAGCGGAGTCATGTAATTCACCGTATTCTCCCGGGACACCATCATCATTGTCTGGATTTTTTGTACAATTTCCGGATTGTTGGTCAGTGTCATTCGGATCCACTCTGCGGCAATATCTCCCGCTGATAGCTCGTAGTCCCAGGCTAAGCGCCCAAAGGCATACCAGTTCGCCTGCCCGAAAAGATGCCCTGTCCAGTTGCGATCAGTACCGGTATTTGCCACTCCCGCGATACCGGAAATGCTGCGATTGTCCAGTGATCCGTCGATTACTTTTCCCACTGTTGAACCTTTACCGTTCGCGTAGGTATCCGCATCCAGCACTTCTTCATAGAGTGTCCCGAGATAAACCAGATGCGTGCTGAAACCGAGATATTCCTGGGTAATCTGGAATTCCATCATCAACGGAGTCTGCGGCATCCCGCCGAACATCGGATGAAACGGCTCCCGGGGCTGAAAATCGATCGGACCGTTTTTCACCTGAACCAGCACATTATCCCGGAATTTGCCATCCAGCGGTTTAAATTCATTATACGCTTGTTTTGCCCGGTCTTCTTTGTTGTCCGCATCATAGACAAAGGCTCGCCACATCACAACGCCGCCATACGGTTTCAGCGCATCCGCCAGCATATTCGCGCCATCGGCATGCGTGTGTCCATAGCGCTGCGGACCCGGCTGTCCCTCGGAATTGGCTTTCACCAGGAATCCGCCGAAATCGGGAATCAGAGCATAAATTTCCTGAGTCTTTGCTTCCCACCATTCCTGCACCTGCGTGTCAAACGGATCTGAAACTTCAAGACCGCCAATGTCAATCGGCGCACTGAATTTTATCGATAAATACACTTTCAGACCATAGGGTCGGAATGCATCCGCCAGCGCAGCGACTTTTTCCAGATAAAGCGGGGTCAGGATCAGCGGATTGGCATTGACATTATTCAAGACTGTCCCATTAATCCCGATCGAGGCATTCGCCCGGGCATAATCGATATAATATTTATGAATATAATCCGGCAGCTTCTGCCAGTCCCAGAGTGAAAATCCAGCATAACCCCGTTCCACTGTGCGGTCGAGATTGTCCCAGTGATTCAGCACCCGTAGTTGAATTTTGGGTGATTGGATAATATTCAGATTATCGATGGATTGTTGTGTCTGCAGCAGTTTCAAAAAATGGAATACGCCGTAGAGCACACCGATATCTTCATTGGCTGTAATGACAATCGTATTTTTCTTATCGAGGATTACACTGCGGATCAGAAATCCTTCGTCACCTAATTTCGCCAGTTCACTCTCCAACTTCAATTCAGCTATTATTGATGTATTTTTATAAGTTCCCGCAAGCACTGTACTTTTTTTCAACTGATCCATTTCAGGAACCGACTTTCCAAATAATCCATTCAATCCGTTTTTTAATTCAGACTTCGCAGCCGTGATTGTCGGAGATGTATCGGTGACCATCCAGCCATGAATTGATTTCTGATAATTTTTCAGCAGCTGCGGATTGGAGACCTGATCGTATTTCAGCCAGAGCCGATAGCCGTCATCGGCATACGCCAGCATATTTAATAGTACCATAAAAAGAATGAAATATGTTGTTCTTTTTTTCATTCGCTCCCTGGATATTTATTCGACTCTGAACCAGTCAAAATCCGCATAGCCATTACTCTCTGCCATATTGGGATTCACATTGAACAATCCAACTTTGGCACCGACCCAGCGCCCTTTCGTTGCAGTAAATGGCTGACCAATCGGAATAAATTTACGACCATTCAGGCTATAATAAAACTGGCATTGTGCGGTATCAGCGACGATCACTTTCAACAGGCAACTAGTTGATTTCAACGGAACCGCTTCAATCAATTCCGTCGCATCATTTTCACGGTCATAAGTCCCGGTGTACATGCCGAGCATCAGCCCCTGTTCGGTCTTCGTCAATGCCACAAACGCCCATTTCTCACCCATGACTACCAAACCCGCTTTTTCGTTGATCTGATCGGCATTCATGGTAACTTCGGTCTTTGCTGCAAAAGCCGGGGCGGGAAACTTTTGTAACAGCAGATTGGGCACAAACCAAAGATTGCCATTCTGAGTCAGGTTTTGAATACTATAAAGTCGCAACTGCCCGGGATTCGCAGTCAGTGAAAACCAATCATCCTGCGGATTGGCATGCCACTGCCACTGCAAGCCCGGTTCTTCTGAATCAAAATCGTCGGAAGTCTGTGGAATAGTAATCGGGTATTCTTTACAGACATTCGGTTTTTGAAATTCCATGACCGGTTCGCCGATGCCATCATTATTGATATCAACACCCATCTGGAGCCAGTTGTCCTGCCAGTGCACCGGCTGGAGATGGACAATCCGTCCGTAGGCGCCCCGATCCTGGAAATGTGCAAACCACCACTCGCCGGTCTGGGTCTCGACCAAACCGCCCTGGTGTGGTCCATTGATTTCAGTATTCCCTCTGTGCAGGACGATTTTATCCTCATAAGGTCCGTAAATAGTTTTCGAGCGCAATACAGTCTGCCAGCCCACGGGCACACCGCCGGCTGGCGCCAGAATGTAGTAATAGCTGTCCTTCTTGAGGAGTTTCGGTCCCTCGATCGTTGGATGTTTAGTGACATTGTGATAAATAATTTTCCCGTTATCCAGCAGTTTTTTGCCATCTCTACTCATGCGATGCAGGTAGAGTATATCCGCCCGCAACTTACTCCGCACCAGGTAGGCATTACCATCATCGTCCCAGAACGGGCAGGGATCTTCCCACATCTCCACTGCCACGATATGCTCAAGTTTCCATTGACCGGCGGGATTATCAGTCGTCGCCACAAAAAGTCCTTCGTGAGGTGTGCAGAAATAAACATAAAACAGTCCATCATGAAAACGGATCGATGGTGCCCAGGAACCCTGTCCATGCACCGGCTTATCATATTTCTCGAACGGCAATTTATTATAAACATGCCCGATAATCGTCCAGTTCACCAGATCCTTGGAATGCAGCACCGGAATGCCCGGCATGCAATTGAAACTCGACGCCACCATATAATAATCATCAGCAACCCGGATCACATCGGGATCGGAATAATCGGCGAACAGGATCGGATTCTGATAACGACCATTTCCCAAATCTGCCACCCAGTCCCCGGCATAAATGTTTATCATTAAAAGAAATGCTATCAATACATTATGTGTGAATTGTCTGGGCATTCTAATAAATCTCCAAGTGAATATCAGTATTTGCTTCGACCTGTATCGTGGCACAGCGCGTTTGCTGATTATAGTCAATTGTCACCTGTTTGCCATTCAGGAGCACCTTTTCCGGCTGCTTATGATTTTCCAGGATAAGCTCCGCCGCAGTGGCAATAGCATCGGAATCGAAAACCAGTTTTGACGATTCGCTTTTCAAGATCATCGTCTTTTCACGGTTGTCTGCAAAATAATCCACATAATCGAAGCAGGTCTGTTCGCCAGTGTCGCCGGGCACCAGGTGAATTTTCACAATTTCATTTCCATCCAGCTCATTCTTCCAGATTTTCGAATTTCCACGGAAAATATCACCGGTGACATAGATAGAATTCAACCGTAAAAACACCGGAACCTCCGTCACCGGAACATCCATGGTTATGGTCGTCGGACCGCAATAGAAATTATTTTGATGATAATACTCGATCCACCTGCCTGCAGGCAGATAAATCTCACGGCGGTCGTTTTCCGTAAACACCGGCGCCACTAAAAAAGCCGTGCCAAAAATGTATTCATCCCAGATGCTGTAAGTCTGGGGATCGCCGGGATAGCAATAACTCAGTGGTTTCATCGCCACACCATTTTTATAGGAGGAGTTTACCACCGAATAAATATAGGGCAACAGTTTCATTCGTTGATCAGCCAGTTCTTTATACACTTTTTGCAATGTTTCGGAATATTTCCATGGCGGACGATCCTCGCCGCTGCCGCCGGAGCCATCAATCTTCACCTCGAACATGCCATTCCAGGCGCTCCACTGCAGCCAGCGAATATAGAGTTTTTCGTCGATCCGACCTTCCCCCAGATAACCACCGGTATCGTTACCCCAGACTGGAAAACCCTGGTATCCGCAACGCATGGCATTTGCCTGACTGCCCGCCATACCGGTCCAGTTGGAGCGGCTGTCGCCACCCCAGACAGCGCTGAGATAAGGCTGTGTCCGGTGATAGGCGGCTCGGGCAAAATTAAACTGATCCGCGCCCCATGCCTTTTTTAGAAATTCATGGATTACTTTTGAATAAAGATAGACATACTTATTGCGGGATTCCGATTCGCTGATTGGATCGTGCCACTGAGCAGTCACGGGAAAATATTCATCGGCGCGATCCATTTTGTGCCCTCTCACACCTACCGAATACTGATGCTGAACCAACTGCTTTTCAAATTCCGCCAGCGCCTCGGGATCAGTCAGGTCGATATAGGTCATATAATTTGGCAACAATCCCGGAAAATCCATATCTGAGAAGGTCAGCGAACCGACCCAGGTCATAAATTCCAATCCGTATTTATCATTGATGGTCCGGATCCATGTCTCCGGTACGGCAAAATTTTCGTTGAAATCCATCTTCGACCACTCGTGCCCGCCGTGGCTGTAGGGACGATCCACCCAGCAGGCGGTCAGCGGGATTTCCAGCTCGGTGAATTTTTGAATGTCATCCAGGATTTCATCTTTGCCGCCAAAATTCATATCCCGCCAGAAAATCGGACCGCACGCCCAGAGCGGAATCGTCTTCGGTTTACCGATGACCTCGTAGTATTCTTTGTGAATTTTATCGCCGGTAGGACCATAAAAAATATACCAATCCAGTTTATCGGTCTGGTGATACAATTCGGTTTTACCTTCCACGCCCAGCTGGTAGCGCCCCTTGGCAAAGGTATCAAAAAAACTGCCGTAGCCCCGGCTGCTCATGTAGAATGCCGAGTAAGCAGAAGCATAATTTTCAGAGTAATTGCGATTGCCGTAGGCATAGACCTCAACATCGATGGTGTTGCCGCGCAGATCAGGATTTTTGTCATTGTTCGGATAGAGTTTTTCAATCAAGCCGAAATAGTGCTCATCCTGGTCTTTCATCGTCACCGTAATATGACGAAATCGCTCGTGCCCGGCAAAGAAATGAATCCGGTTATTCACACAGGAAATTGTCAGGAGCACTGCTTTCGGAAAATCATCATAAAAACCGTCTTTTTCGTCAAACTGCAACGTTAAAACCAGTGAGTTTGCCGTTGTTTCTTTGATCGTGACGGTTGCCGGTTTGATGAAATTGAATGCAAATTCCACATCATCCAGGATTTTCAATTGCCCCCAAAAGAGATCCAGGCGGTTATTCTCCAGAGTAACTTTAAAATTGCTGTTCTCCCAGTCCGGAGTCATTCTGGATGAACAGGCAGAAATCAACAAGATGGACAATAATAATATTTGAACATGAAATATTTTACGCATTTCGGAATTCTCCTGATTTTTAAATTTAAAATAAAGGTGTCAAGCCTTCATATTTCACGACCCAGTTGCCGTCTTTCGGGAAACCGGGTGCTTTGATATCGGGTGCGCCATCCCAACCGGCTGCCATCATCGCCACCGCGGTTAGTATTCCACCATTACCGGGAAGATATATCGGCAATGTTTCATTTTGATAATTATGACCGTTCAGCAGGTAAGTATTTTTCTGAACATCCAGCATTAGAGCTTCGATTGCAATTTCCGGTTTCCCGACCCGTGCCGCCGTCATGGCGATCAGCGGATAATCCCAGCCCCAGGTATTTTCCCAGTTCCAGGATTCCATGACCTTTTCCAGTGTATGGGTCATTATCTCAACATCGATGGAATCATTGGGCAGCATTCCGAAAGCACCCAGCAGTGTCGGATGGTCGTTCCGCTGGCAACTGTCTTCAAAGGTATTCAGCACTATTTCGGCATTTTGATACAATCCGTTACTGATGGGAAACTTTGAAAGATGTTCAAGAACGTGATCCCATTTTTCGACACGTTCCAAACCGAGCTGCTCACGCCATTTCTGGGCTGTTTTCAAACCAAATGCCCAGTAGGACAATTCGAAGGTCGGGTTCCAGGTGGAGTCCGGGGAATAAATTTCCTGAGCCGGAATCAATGGCGGTCCCAATACATAGCGCTCATTTTCAGCGTCCCAATGGGCATAGGATGCCATAAATTCTGCCGTTTTAAAAACCAGATTCTGATACTTTTCAAGAGTTTCCTGATCCTTTTTATTTCTATACATCAGTTCGGCATAGTAAATCGGATGGGGCTGCTGCCAGATCAGATAGACGCCGATCGTGGAAGGACTTTCTCTGCTGTCGCAGCCTACCATTTTCTGCCAGCGGGCACCGCTGTAGCCCTGCAATTCTGCCATCTGTCGGGCTTCCGGTAAAACACGTGCGTACCAGCCCAGGCTCTTTTCCAACAGTTCCGGATAGCCCCACAACGCGAATTGAACCGCGTGCCACCAGTGCATCTCCAGATGGAATTTTCCGTACCAGCTGTTGAATGTCAAGCCGGTCTCCTGTGGCGGCAATGATCCGGCACATTGAATGGCGGTCAAGTATCTGGACAATACAATTCTTCTTTCCAGCTCGTGCGCCCGTGGGTCTTTGCTTTGTGATAAATCGATAGCACCACCATTTTTCCAGAAATGTTGCCAGTGTTCGCAGGATTTTTGAAAAGTCTGTGCCACCGTCGGGATTGGATTCGTCGGTTGTTCTTTGGAAAATTGACAATCGAATTCCAAGTGATCAGCGCCGTTCGCTGAGAGAACAAATGTATGTTCCGCTGCCTGTCTCAGGATTGCCGGGCTATTCCATTGTATTTGAACAAAATAGTGAGTTTCATCGAGAATCCGCCGGATCAATACCGAATGTTTATCCCGGAAAATGATTTCCGAGCTGTGTTTTTCAGGACTGTTCCAGTCTGCTGACTGTTTCCCCCAGGCTAAGGAACCATAGGGAAAATCAACGGTAATTTGGATTCTGTCGGATTTTAATAATTCCGATTGGATCCGAGCCGCAATCTGGTCAAAATCCGGGTGGCAGGCAGTTTCCACAGATACCGATTCATCATCAATCTGAAAGGAACTTTTGATAATACCTTCCCAGATATCCGCTTTCTGGTGGATATTGGAAATGTCCGACAACTGCGCATCCGTACCATCGGCTTTGATAATTTTCAGACCAATTTTCCCGAGATGCAATCGATGGGGATTCGCCCGCAGCCACTGACCGGCTGGAGAGTGTTGGTTTCCGGCATAGGCTACCATTCGTCCATAAGTAGCATGATATTCGAACGTCTGATCCAGTGTAAAATTTTCAGGATTCGGGACACTGTGCCAGCCCCATTGGGACTGTGTTCCCAACGGAATCCCGCTTTCATAATATTCGGGAAACGTCTGCAAACCAGTAATATCCACCGTAAAGGCAAATTCACCATTGCCGACCGTAAAAGGCGACAGCGGATCGGCATTATACGATACAGGAATGTGGCGCTGAACCAGGGCTTGGCGATCGATACCCGAGTTACTGCAATACTGCCAAAGCGGCAACATTATTAAAAACAGCAGCCCGGGGATTGAATGATGGAATATTCGTCTGGTCATTATTCCAAAACTATTTCAGATAATAATTTATTTATCGAAAATCAATTTCTTTGTATCTGAAAAATTCCCCGCCTGGAATCGGTACAGATAGACGCCGCTTGCCAGATTTTTGGGCGTCCAATAGATTTTATGCTGACCGGAGGGGACGAATCCATCCACTAAAGTTTCGACCTCTTTGCCTGTAATGCTGAAAATTTTCATGGTTACATGCGCTTGATGCGGCAGGTAAAATTTGATCGCTGTGGTTGGATTAAACGGATTCGGGAAATTCTGAAACAGCATGAAATTTTCAGGCACGATGCGTTTGTATTCAGGAATTACAGAATTCACCAATCCGGCACCGTCGCCGACAATTTCAATCTCCGCCATCTGGTTGGTGCCCAGCCCTTTCTGGTGCAGCATTTCGAGGTAATTATCACATTGCGGAAAATCTTCATCTGCCGGACTTGGATCGGGTCGTCTCAGTTTATCGGCTTCCGGGTCATTGCCCATCAGGTAAGAAGCGACACTGTCCGTGGCGATTGGATCCTTGCCCGCCAGCAGCATATGATATTCCGCCGTCTGAAATGTCGAATTCCAGTTACCCTCCCCACCATCGGCATTCTTGACACCGTCGATCACTGCCAAGTCGACTGGACGGGCGAGAAACAAATCACAGATCGAACGCGGCAGATGAGTGTCAATATTACCGCCATCGTAGTGCAGCGCCGAGCGATAGCCGTTCATTCCCGGCTTGATATAATGTTGCAGTGGAACGATGCCGACCTGGTTTTTAATCGAATGGGTCACACCGGCGTTGTAATGCTGTTTCATTTTCGGAATCGAAACATAGACATCGACATCCTGTAATTTCTGATTCATCTTGAATGAATTGTAATAGAATTTATCATCACCCACAGGTACGTCCATAAAATCGCCATAAGGTGCCGGTGAATTGAGATCAAAGAATTGCGCACCCAGGCTATCCTGGACCTCCTTGAATCCATAATCGTGATACGATGCCTCATCCCAGAGCGCCTCGACAATATAAAGATCATTTCCACTGACACCACTGTCAATGATCAGTTCGCCAACCGCCCGAAGTACTTCAGGATGGGTCCAGGTATTTTCCCAGTCATTCTGACCAACGCTGCCGGAACCACCCGTGAGATTGATTTTAATGGCGACTTTATCGCCGCTTTTGATCACATCACCGATCCCACCAATGGATTCAAACAGGTGCTGAACCTTTGATTTTATCAAAGCCCGATCATAATTATCCGCCTGAGTGACGCCTACCTGCGCCAGAAATGACGACTCCTTTTCGTGACCATAGGCGGCAACATTCGCTGATTTAATAAACGGTGTCAGAACCAGACCGCCGGTAGTTTTGCCCAGTATATTGAGAAATTTCCGCCGTGACAGTGTCTTTTTCGGATGATTGATCACTCTGATGACTCCACGATTGTTAACATCTCTTTGTACTAATATAACATGTTTCCATACTTTTCAAATTCATATCTCGACAGCTTTATCTCACCAGAACCATTTTCTTAATCTGTCTGAAATTACCCGCCGTCATGACATAAAAATAAATCCCGGATGAGATCTCTTGAGCGTTCCATCTGCAGATATAATTCCCGGGACTCATCTTCTGATGTATTAAGGACGCAACTTCCTGTCCGAGCATATTATAAATTTTTATATTGACATGGACATTCCTTGGAATACTATAGGCAATATTCGTCGTGGGATTAAAGGGATTCGGATAGTTTTGAGAGAGTCTGAACGCAGTTGGAATTTCGCTGTCCTGCTGTCCGAGCTTTATATCCAATTTTTCATCGCTACCCGGTGAACCATTTATCGCCTGAGATGCCTGCCAGTTCAATGGATCGTCTTGTTCGGCAGCCGGATTAATCGCTACCAGCGAGTATCCATTTCCATCAGCTAACTCCGACCACGGCAGGGCATCATCATAAGTTACCGAAATAATCGTATCGCCGCCGGCACTCGTTACTGAAATTCGCTCGCCTGAATTGGCAAGATTACCCGTGTATTCATCAAAGGCAAAGAAGCCGTAGCGCCTGGTGAAATTGACCTGATCCGCCGCAAGCACCAGCAGTTCACCCGGCATAATAACGGTACCATTGGGAAATGTATAGGAAATCCCATCCACAAATTGAACCTCGCTCAGATCCAGAGGCGAAGCACCAATATTCATCAACTCGACAAATTCAAAGGATCTGTCATCGATCAACTCTTCTGCCAGAGGATGATAGTGAATCTCATTCAGTTTAAGATGATAGATTTCGGAAGGAACGGTAAAAATCATTCCAATCAATGCGCTCCAGCTGCCTCCCTGAAAATTGCGGGCTTTGATATAGCTGCTCTGGTTCAATGTGACAGGTCCGGCGTACTCTAGCGCCCCGGGTGAAATTTCACCGCCGGATATACTCTCGTCGCTTCCGCTTAGTTCAAAACTAATGATGAAATCAGTGCTGATCGAATCAGCATTCAAGGCATGGACTGCCAGTAGATTATCCTGTTCTTTTAATTGATTGATGTATTGGGAAATATCAAACGGTTCCAATCCGGTAGATTCGTGAGTCGAAGTCGAAGCGGAATTCCATGTCGGGTTTGGTGGTGCCAAAACCTCTGCAATTTTGACATTATTCAGATAAGCGACAAAGCCATCATCATAGCGCACATTCAGGCTTAAACTTTTGACTTTCTGCAAATCCGCGCTGTTAATATCAAATATACTCCGAACATAACAGGATGTGTTCGGATTGGCACCGTCTCTCATCTCCTGCAAAACATCCAGGGTAATAAAATTCTCGTATCCGCGGGAGATTTCATAACCAATCCCGCCCGGCGCCCCGCTGCAAAGTGTCCACCCGGAATCATCAAAGTCCAGGTTTGTTCGCCAGCCGGTACCGATATCCGACACAGGTACCAGCACGTTCTTATCAGTATCTTCCGCCAATAGAACAATCTCACTAGCTTCTTTATCCTGCTCTGAAACAAACGGATCCGATCCGTCGGTCGTGTAATAAATCGTACCCGAGGGCACCGTCATCGTCAACTGATCACCCGGATTGATCACGTTCCGATTTGTCGGATTTCCGTTAATAAAAAACCGGGGTGCTTCCGCATTTGGAAAAAGTCCCGCCTGGCGGAGCTGGTCCACAAAAATATCGCTGCGTTGCGGAAAATATTGAGTCAATAAGTAGTCCTGCTCAGCCAGCCAATCGCTCTTATCGTACAAATCAAAGGGACCTTCTTCATACCATTGGTGGACATCCCGGCGATAATCTCCCCAGCGGGCGGATTCCGCAATGATGGCTAAATCAATCTCATTGGCTCTCTGCGCCCAACGATCCGCGGCGACTTCCGGCGTTAAGGCACCCCCATTGAAAAGATGCAGATTGACCCGATCGGCAAACAAGCGAACGAAGTCCGGATTTTCACGAAGTCTTTGAAAAAGTTGAGTCGGTCGATTGTTGTTATTTGTATTGAGTCTGTTTTCATTTAATTGCTCGAGGATTTGCTCTGAATCCCAGCTGAAGAATCTGAATCCTTTACCCGGATTGACCCGATTTCTGACAGCGATCCAATTATGGGCATCCCAGTCCCAATTGCCACTGTAAAAATTAATGATCATATAATCGATAAAATTAATAATATCCAGATAAGGTATATAGTTCGGATTATAGCTTCCATCGGGATTTTTACCCTGAATAAGCTGATAGTTAGTATTATTTTCCAATCCGCCATTGGCAATACTCATCATTGCATTCCAGGTCTCGGCATTGCCCTCAGCGATCTGGTTATAATCTTTGACAATGTCATAATCTTCTTCATTTCCACCAAGATAGCTGACGGCATAATCCTTATCAATACGTTCGGTCGGATTATAAATACCCCAGTAAATTCCATTAAGATATAAATGCACAAAAGTCCCATGCGCGGAATGATAGCCCATGTCCAATTGAGTATCTTTAGCCCAGGTATCCCTGAGATACTGGGCGCGATCCCGCCGGCTACTTATTCGGTTTAGCCAGTTATTGCCATAGCCAGCCCGTAATACAAGGGTATTATAGGAAGAAACTTCATTCGTTTTAAAGAAGGGATAATTTAATTTTGAAGCTCCGTATTCACTTCTGAATACGATCCTGAAGGAATGTTTGGGCGTCTTTTCAGGACGGCGACTGTGTCCGCCATGAATTCTCAGCCCGCAGTCTATCTGGAAATTTTCCGTGCCAGCGCTGTCAAAATATTCAACCGAGGCGGCACGCTCCCAGCCCTCACCGAGTTCTGTCCCCCCTTCGTCGGCAGGTCCCGTATAAATATAGATGCCACCGGTTTCCGGATCGGTATTGTGCGAAAACAGATTATCAATATCCGTCACAATGGACATTGTCGGCAGCGCCAGCAAAGCATCATCCATTAAATCGGCATAGTCGGGATTTTGAGTAATTTCCGGATCCATTTCGTAGTCGCCAATCGCAGTCCCTGAGATTTCGAAATAGGGTCCCCATTCCGCTGGATACCCGGGTGGATTATTGGGCTGGTTGATCACATCATTCAGAAAAAGGTATGTGACCGTATTAATTCGGCTGGTCAGGTTTGCCGATTTTATAATGACTGCCCGTAATATTGTCGTCGAATTGACCAAAATCGGAGCAGAATAAAGGGTACCATTTGATTCCGTCGGTTCACTCCCATCCAGGGTATAGTAAATTTGCGCACTCCCGAGATCAGTCGTGATCGTCACTTCGAAAGGCTCGGAATAAAATCCATGCTGATGATTGAACACCGGTGCCCCTAGGATTTGTCCCTCGCCTAATTGATTTTCCGCGCCCGGTGTCGGATGAGTCGTGGCTATATAATCACCATCGAAATAGCCGTAGGAAACATCGCTCTGTTGCTCAGGAAAAGCCGGATCAAATTCGGTCACCGGATTGCCGGCTGAATCGGCAAAGGCAAAATACTCACCGGAGCCGCTTAATTTGAAATTGCAGTGCAGCTCCTGATCCGGATTTGAGCGATTTTTCCCTGAAGCAAAAACTACCAGATAGCCATTCGCCTCGATTTCAATCTCAGGAAGCAACCATTTTTGCGGTTCTTCACGGTTATCGGTCAAAGACCAGCCGTTCAAATTTACTGTGGCAGAACCCGGATTGTAAATTTCGATCCAGTCCGAATAGTCGCCGTCAACATCGGTAATCGTGGCATTGTTTAATGCCATAAATTCATTCACATAAACTGATTGGGCACTTACGAATAGCGGCACAAACATAAGCCCCAGAAGAGCTATTATTATACCATTGACAAGGCTGCTTCGTTTTGGAAAATACAAGTTTCGTTTATGTGTCATACTTCAAATCCCCGTAATCGAATATACTAATCCTAAAATCCCGTTCTGATAGATTTTACTTTACCTGAAATTCGTTTTATTAATTTAAAACATTGCTAATAATTCGGTTCACGCTAATTCCCGTAGCTGGAAAATTGTGATCTTTTCCGTCGCTGGCTGTATTCATCATAAATTCTCACTGACACTTTAATTTCCATTCTTCATAAATTAAACTAGCTTGAACCGTTTCAATATTAACCAATTGAATCTCTGTTGTCAAATAAAAGATATTACCCCTATAGACAGGTATTTATTCTTTTTAATGATGAGACAAAATTTGTAACAGCCGGACCAGATCAGGGCTGTTGACAGGAGCCAGAATCATAGGCGAAACTGACCGCGTTAATCTTCAAGCACGGCGCCTTTGGGCACATCACTGCTCGTTGTTACAGCTGTTTTGACATTATGAAAATTATTCCCGGAAACCACAATATTTTCAGACTGCTTCCCACTGATATTCAGATAATTTCCGGTACCCGGCAGTGGATTGGCATTATGTACAAAAACATTCGATACATTTTTCAGCAGAATAGTCGGAGTTTTATGACTCGGCGCCAGGGTTTTTACTCCTTCAATTTCCAGATTTCTGATATTCTCAGCCTGCAGAACCGGACCATTTTCAGCATTGATCGTAAGATTATGAAATTCAAGATTATTAACATTGATACATTCAAATCCTTTTTTTGCATCGATATTTATATTATTGAACGTCACATTCTCAATTGACATTTCATCCAGTCCCAACAGGAATCCAGCCTGTTTTACTTCATTGGCGGTCACGTTACTGATATGAATATTCCGAAACCGGGGGGTCCGCTCGGATACCGGTTCATCCGGTGTTTCCTGATATTCCATATTCAGTTTAATCGCTTCCATCTGGATATTTTTCATAACGATATTGTCAACCCTGATCTCCTCGACAACACCGCCACGACCACGCATGGATTTCAGGCGAATTCCCCGGTCGGTACCATCAAAGATACAATTTGAAATGGTAACTTTACGGACATCACCGGACATCTCACTGCCGATAACCACTCCGCCATGACCATTCAGCATGGTACAGTTTGTAATAGTAATATTTTCGGCTGGTCTGGCAATTCGGCGACCATCCTCATCCCGACCTGATTTTAATGTAATGCAATCATCACCAACACTGATATGACAATTGGATATGTGGACATTAGTACAGGAGCTCGGATTGATGCCATCGGTGTTGTAAGATTCCGGTGGACTGCTGATGGTCACACCGGTGACGGTCACATTATCGCAAAGTTCAGGGTTGATAGTCCAGAAGGGTGAGTTGATAATGGTAACATCTTTGACCAGAATATTTTTGCAATCGTAAAATTGGATAAAAGATGGACGCAAAAAATTATTATTATCCCACATCCAGGTATTCGGAATGGCGGTATCTTTATTCAACTCACGGTGTATTTTCTGCCATTTTGATTGAGTGCGGACCTCACCGTATTTACGGTTTTCCTCTCTCAATTTACCATAGAATTCCCACCAGGCTTGTCCCTGTCCATCCAGAGTACCACGTCCTTCGACGGTAACATTTTCGATTTGATAGCCATAAAGCAGCGGTGAGAAATTCATACCCGTCGTCCCTTCCCAGCGTGATAAAACCATGGGCAGGTAATCATCAAAATCACTGCTAAATTTCAGGACAGCACCGGCATCGACATACAGGCGAATATTACTTTTGAAATGAATCGGTCCGGTAAGGTAAACACCTGCCGGGAAATAAATCGTTCCGCCACCCACAGTAACCGCGGCATCGATTGCCTTACCGATTGCTTCAGTATTCCTGGTATTGCCATCTGCAATAGCACCATAATCCAGGACATTAAAGTATTGTCGGGCAGGTTCTGCATTGGTGATTATGATTGACAGAATACCGGTGACAAGGATGGTTCCGAATTGCTTAAAACTGATTCTCTTCATCGTACTTCTCCTGTTCGCGGAACGCCCGGAGAGGTCTCCAATTGATATATTTTGACGTCCCATTTCAAATATTTTTTGGCTTAATTCAAACAATGCTTATTTCCCAAATTTTACTGAAGCAGTACATTCCTTTCGGGCGCCCATTGTTGCTGCCACTGCGGATAGTAACTGTCCAGAATTTCACTTGGCCAGTTTCCCAGCCAACCGTATTCATTCCTCCGTTCCGATGATATATCCGACATATTTTCATAAATTTTACCATCCCGATCGCTAAAAAAGGGTTTATTTGAGCCAATCAGGTAAAAACGCGCCCAGATAGACGGGGCTCCCGGATCGGAAATTACAATCTTGTTCCTTCCGGTCGGACTGCTCGAATCTGGCACACTGATTTGACGGATCCCTTCAATCCGCACCTGATCGAGCCAGGCAATTGCACCCTGAATTGCAGCAATGATTTCCGGTGACGGCTCCTTGATTTCCATTAAAAACCAGGTGATACCGACCGATTCCTTTCCACTTAATGATACCAATTCATAGGCACGGGCTTTTGCCGGTTTCAGGGTTTTTTCATGGTACTGGGCGCACCAGGCAGTCAACTGTCCATTCACGACAATCTGGGTTTTTAATACGCAATCAATTCCCTTTTCCACAGCGATTCTTGCCTGCTCCCGGCGCTTTTGATCGACGAAACCGAACAGCGGAGTATTACCCGCAACCTCCCGCAGGAGCCTCATCACACCGATCATGGCATCATCGTTATAGGTAATATGAGAATAGTAGCCTTTGCGAAGCGGGTAAAACTGCGGCCAGCCACCGTTTTCATATTGAGCTTTCAACAGATAATCAAGTCCTTTTAAAAACGCCAGCACATAGCGCTGGTCATGGATCTGCTGATAAACCAGGGCTAAAAACCACATCTGGGAATATGTTGCCCCATTATCAATAGTCGCTAGTGGTTCATTGACATATTCCGCCAATTCCTTTTCCATCGCAGGACTGACCGCATTTTTAAAATCAATATTTTTAGGCCAGCCCCCTGATCCTCGCTGATAAATCAGGATATGCTCAGCCATTTGCACAGCATCTTTTGATCCGTACCATTTGGCGGGGTGAAACAGCAAATCTTCCCAGAGAGCCGATTGAGACGTCTTTTCCGGTATCCTGACTGTATAGTCGAGAGCCGCCAGCTGCCCGTTCTGGGCATGGAGTGTTTTTACTGACGACATAAAAATAAGGATCACTGAGAATAAAAAGGATATTTTTCGAATAATGATTTTATTAAACATTTTCTCAATCATTTTTCATTGGATATTGATATTAAGGTCAGCAGGACGTTCCCTGACCGTAGCAATAGTACCGGACAATTTACCACCGCTCCTGATTTTCAATCCCGCCAGGTCTTTTTTTTCAACACTGTTCCGGGCAGTAAATCCGATCGTGTCCGAGCCTCCCCCGGATTTATACCGGAATTGGCTACCGGATTCAGATTCCAACAGCGGCGTACCAATCACACTAATTTGTTCATCGAACCGAAACAGAACTTCATTGTCTATAATATGATATTCGACAATCCGGGGTCCTATGTTGGTTTCCGGGTCCCAGCTGCCATTAAAAGTCCAGGCTGCCGTGATATCTTCAACAGATGCTAGTCCTTCCGCCGTACTCAGGTTATCTTTGAACCAACCAAAATCAGCAGCTTCGCGGTGACAATTATGAAAATAATAACGTTCCCCCCAATTAAACGGACGATTACGGCTTGGATCATCAGGATAAGTTACGCGATAGATTGGCTCATCGCTCATAGTCTCGGAAAATTGACAATTCAACAGGTAAAATTGGGCTTCGTAGTGATGCCGTCCCAGTTTGAAACCCGGAACGCCATCGAATCTTGAATTCACAATGACAAATTTCTGGTCCTGTTGAAATCCGCCGGCGTGCCAGATTGCGGCGGTTTCTTTATATTCATAAAATTCGGAATTCTTTATAAAACACCAGCCGCGGGGACAGACAAAATCCACAGCCCCCTGAAAATGGCAATCAGCATGATAGTACATACCGGTTTTATAATTCCAGAGTGAGACCGTATCTCCACCCTTACTGAAAACATTACAGTTTAAAATAATCGTCCGGGTTCCGGTACCATAAATCGCAAAGGCATGCGGACCGATTTCCGGCTGCGTATTTTGTATCGTTAAATTCCTGATAATAATATCATCTGCATGCAGGTTGATCACTGCCGGACCGATGGAATCTTTCGCCCGATCCCAATCCGATCGTAACTGATTAAATTGAATAATGGTCTTGATCCGATCTTCTCCTTGGAGAGTAATATTGTCCTGATCCAATCGAATTTTCTCTTCATAAACGCCATTTTTAACGAAGATTGTTTTGCGCTCATAATTGAACATCGGCAGCGAATTAATGGCGGCTGTCAGGCTTGTAAAATCACCGTTTCCGGTCTGATCAACGATGATGAACGCCTTATGCTGGGCAATCAGCTGCTGACAACTCATCAGCATCATAATGCTGATAATAATCAATCGTTCTTTAGATAATGCAGCATTTTTAATCATTTTTTCTGCTCACTCTGCGGCTGCATAAAACGATCGAGCCATTGAAACGCTTCGTCCTGCATTGCCAGTGAAAATTCATGCTTCACCGGCCAGAATTTAGTAACCAGTTTATCCTCAGCATTTTGCGATTTCCAGACCTCGCGCAACTTACTATAGGCAATTTCAACCGCCGATACAGGAAATAGATGATCATCCTTTCCATTATAAAACAGCATCGGTTTGGGACAGGCTAAACTGGCAAGATCGGGAGTGTCCAGGTAATTCATCAATCCGGGATGAGTGGTAGGATATGCCGATTGTCCTCGTGTCAGGTTATTTCCCGGAACCATTAATTCTTTTGTGGATGCCATCCGGCAAATACACAGCGCTGCCTGAATATCATCAGTCACAGCCGCCACCTGCCAGGCACGGAATGCGCCCATGGAAATTCCAACGGCAGTAATTCGTTTCGGATCGACCTCGGGAAGGGTTGCCAAAAAATGTGCGGCATTCATATCCTCACGGGCAATTACTCCGGCATAGGACATTCCCAGGTTCGCCAGGTTTGACGCCAGGGCTTGCTGTCCCTCATAACCGGCACCACCACGATCACCCCAATTCAAGGCATCCGTAACAAAACAGATATACCCACGCACTGCCAGTTCGTCGCCGATGAATTTGCCGCCATACAATTTATCGGCATAAGCTTGCGCTGATGCAATCCGTTCAGCAGTATCACCAAATGGTCGCACCACTTTTTCCTTGCCAATATCAAAGCGGGCACCGTGGTCATGCAGAAGCAGGACTGCCGGAAAAGGTCCCGGTCCCTTGGGTTTCAGCAAATATCCCAGTACCCGACTGTCTCCGGATATATTGAAAACCACTTTTTCGGCAACATAAGTGTCACGATCCTGGCTATCGATGACAAGCGGATCAAATGGAACTTCCGGTGCTGACGTCAAAAAGGATTCCCAAACCCTCTTCCTGGCATCTTCTTTCCATTGATTAAA
This sequence comes from uncultured bacterium, assembly GCA_964605705.1. Taxonomy (GTDB): domain Bacteria; phylum Fidelibacterota; class UBA2242; order UBA2242; family UBA2242; genus CAZSDW01. The sequence continues at coordinate 49,673 of CAZSDW010000013.1, read as the reverse complement.
ATCAGTATATGAACCCGCTAACCAGGATAGTGGAAATGTCAATCGATCTTTCGCTGATTGATAAAATATTGGTAAATTTTCTTTCACACCAACCGTCTGATAATCGGTATTTGCAGGTACCTGATGTGGTTGAGCAATAAGGATATTGATGCTAAAAACCACAAAAATTAAACTGATCAGATAATATTTATTTATACGAATAAGCATTTTATTTCATTAAAATCATTTTTCGCGCCAGTGACTGTTGTTCAGATTCTAACCGGTAAATATATATTCCACTCGGCAGATACGATGCATCAAACTTCAGGGAATATTCACCGGCGGCTTTGAACTCATTCAGGAGTTGAGCCACATTCCTTCCTGCCATATCATAGACATTCAAACAAATCCAACCGGATTTCGGAATCTGGAAAGAAATCGATGTCGTTGGATTAAAAGGATTCGGGTAGTTCTGATTCAAAATATAATCAATAGGACGAGATTTTGGAGATTTATTCGCAAAAGTTGTTATCGGCTCACTCATTTTTCCTGCTCCACTGAAATTCATCAACAAGGAGGGTAAAATTGCCGGATTGTCAGGCTGATAGGTATAATAATCACTGGGATTGAAAGCGTAACTCTCAAGGTTTTCAACAATTGTTCCAGAATTGACTGTGTAATTATCCAATGCCATAATATATCCCTCGGGATTACCGCTGAGCACTTCTTCGTCATCATTAACCTGGGAGATCAGAACCGGAGTTGCTACGTTTTCAAAGTAATTCGCCTCGACAAACACTTGCGCATAGCAGGTAACACCAATACCATACAGCATTTTCCCTTCGGAATTGTCATAAAAATTATTGAACACATGGACTTCGCCGAATCGGGTGCGAGGATGCCGGGAACCGGTATTTTCCCACCAGTTGTGATGATAGGATACTTTCAATCTGCCGATATCTTCTTCACCATTACTATCGGAATGTCCCAGCAGAGCCGTTTTGGCATGATTGTAAAAATGATTCCAGGAAACCGTCACAAAACTTGCCCCATGCTTAATATCAAGTAATCCGTCATGACGGCTACCATTCGGATCATCATCGGGAGTATCTGAAAAGGTACAGTGATCAATCCAGATATGATGGGACAATGGATCGGTCACATTGATACAATCATCGGGTGCGTTCCGGAATTCAATATTCCGGATAATAATATTGTGACTGCGGAAAAGATTCAGACCAAAGCCCTCAATAATCGCATAATTATCATCCCCAATAAGCGTCAAATCGTAATTCTCCTTCAGGTCCATCATCTCTTCGTCAGTCCAGGTCAGTACCCCAACAATTAACAGTACCCGAGGTGGGTAGTTCTGATCGAAGTGGGGATCACGCCGGGCATCCAATATTTGAAACAATTCCTCACCGGTTTCGACAATGGTCGTATCGCCACCAATCCCACCATAGGTACTATTTTGACCCAGCGCATCCACCGACGCAAAACCGATTGGACTGTCTTCAAATTCAAAGGTGGTATCAAATTCAGTCATAAATACCGCTGTAATCGATTTCGCGGAATTCATCGTCAGAGACAGAGGATTACTAATTCCGCTGGTATCACCCTGCCATTCCCGAAATTCCCACCCGGAATCCGGGACGGCAGTCAATTGCAGTTCCGATCCTTCATCGAAGGCAGTGCCGGGGGGCGTTACATCAATTCTGCCTTCGCCAATTACACTGATAACCAGTTCATAACGAGCAATGCCTGGTGTTCCGGTGACATCGATCAGATCGATATTCGGACCACCGTCACTGGTCGCACTGGTAAACCTCACTCTGTTTTCACCCCCGGCTAAAAATACTTCAATGGAATCTGTTACCCAATTTGTCCAGGCGCCGCTTGATTCAAATGCCGGCATACCGTCTGCTTCACTGGTATTCACCGTAACGACCATTGGACGGGCGCTATCGGCACCATTCGCATAGCGGATATATATCATCTGTGTATCACTTTCAGCCATGAACACTACAAACTCAATATAACTGCCGGCTTCATTATCAAAATTCACATAGGCATCGCCGGTATAACCGGAATGCTCGTCTTCGGTTTTTGCGTGATAGAAGCTTGCATCTTCCGCCTGGTAGGTCTTCATGTTTTGTGCAAAAAGAAGACTTCCAAACAGATTCAGCAGGATTATCATAAAACCGGTTCTTTTCATCAAGCAGCGACTGGTTTCAAATTGGGTCATAATTCAGTTATCCTATTCAATATAAACAGATTCCTTTTTCTGCTATTTCAATAGCATCATCTTCTTGGTCTGAACAAAGTCCCCAGCCACCATATGATAAAAATAAATACCACTGGCTAAGCGGGTGGCTTCGACATTTAACGAATAATATCCGGCTGGTTGTTCTTTGTTCACGATGGTCATTACCTCTTTGCCCAGCATGTCAAACAATTTGATGGTTACCTTGCTGGATTTCGGCAATTCGTAGTTGATCGTTGTGGTCGGATTGAAGGGATTCGGGTAGTTCTGAGCCAGCTTGAACTGTTTCGGAAGCGAGGTTACTTCACCAAGCGCATTAACATTATAGTAATCCACAAATAGTGCCTCAGGAATCTCTACACCTTCACCGGGGGCATAGGCACCGGATATATCCAGAATCATCCAATCCAACAATCCACCGAGCGTACCATCACCACGATCACCGATTTTAATGTAATTTTCAGAAGTGCCTTCGGGAGTTTTGCCAGTAAGAATTGGCGTTGGATTTTCATCAATAAAGACTGCTGTGGAATCACCATATACTGCAATCCGAATCGTGTGCCAATCGGTAAGACTGAATTCGGGGACTATTTCCACATTGGCTTTTTCAAGCTTCATGCGTCCTTCACCTGGATACAATCGCACATCTTCACGGGCACTGGCATTGGCAAAACGCCATTGAAACGTGAAGTTCTGATCATAATCAGGCAGACCTTTTGTCCGCGCAATCAGCGTAAACTCAGTGCCGCGCCAGTAATCATTTAAATAGGTGCGATACATCCGTTTATACGGAGATGTAGGCTGCTCATACTGAAACAGTTTATTGCCGGAAATATCCGGATCATCAATAATCAGTTCGACCATATCCGGTCCGGGTGAATCTTCACTCAGACTGGCAAGACTCAATGAATCACCGCCGCTGCCGGTCTCCATTGGCAACAGGCTGCCGTCATAGATCTTCCAGCCGGGTTGAGCAATGAATTCAAATTCATCAACATGCAGCTCGGCGGGAATCGGCAGACCGTCTCCAGGTGCATAGCCGCCGGATATATCCAGAATCAGCCAGTCAAGATAACCGCCCACGACATCGCTTGATCCATCGCCGACTTTGATATATTTATCCGAAGAACCTTCGGTCGACACACCACTGATGTAGGGATCTTCATATTCATCAACATAGACTTCGGATAGAGCGCCATTGACGACAATCCGGTAGGTGTGCCAGTCATACAGGTTCATATCAACTTTTACTTCCACACCGGCTTTTTCCAGTTCCAGGGTACTGTCAGCAGGCCAGATCCGCAATTCATCCCGGCAATTCGCATTACCATGTCGCCACTGCAGGTCAAAAGCGCGTTCATAAGTGGCATCCTCGCCCCTGACACGGGCAATCATGGTAAACGACGAATCCACAAACCGTTCATCGAAATAATGCCGATACATGGTCTTTCCGTCAGCTTCCGGTTGCAGGTATTTCAACAGGCTGTTGTCGGCGATATCCGGGTCAGGAATGACTTCCTGTACAAATCCGGTACCTGGTGAACCATCACTGATATCGGAAATATCGAGAGAATCTCCACCAAAACCAGCCGTTTCAGCCGGCAGCATACTGGCATTGTAAACCATCCACATCGGCACGATCGGCTCGGGACCGTGATCGACAAAGAGACCTTCCGGGATCGGTAAACCTTGACCTGGCATATAGGCTCCGGACATGTCCAGAATCATCCAGTCAAGATAACCGCCAATTTCATCTGATCCAGATCCATCACCAAATCTGATGGATTTACTGGTAGTGGTCGATGTGGTTATTCCACTGATAACCGGCGTAGGATTTTCATCCAGGTATACCTCCGAATAATCGCCTTCTACAATAATCCGAAAAGTATGCCATTCATGAAAACTAACATCCAGTGGAATCGTAATATCTGCCTTTTCAATTTCCAGAGAACTGTCTGACGACCAGATACGTAACTCATCACGGCTACCGGCATTCCCATTATCCCAGCGAATGTCAAGTGCACGGGCATAAACGGAACTGGTATCACCTCTAATACGGGCGATGAGAGTGAAATTTGAATCTGTGTACGATTCTTCAAAATCATGACGATAGGTGACTTTACCGGATTCATCGGGCTGCAAGTATTTCAGCAACTTGTTTCCAGAAATATCCGGGTCGTCAATGATTTCAGAGATAAAATTATCACCCTTAGCAACATCAGACTCGCCACTTATCCAGAGGCTATCGCCACCGCTGCCGACTTCTAAAGGCGGAACACTGCCATCATAGACTAGCCATTTTGCCGGCTCGGGTCCGCCATCAACATAGAGATATGGTGGAATTAGAGCACCTTCTCCGGGCGCATAAGCACCAGTCATGTCCAGAATGCACCAATCCATATAGCCACCAATCGCATCACCGGAACCATCACCGATTTTCAAATATTTGTCCGATGTTGTATTAGCTGTCGCTGCTGAATGAACCGCAACCGGATTCTCGTCAATATATATCGTTGCCATATCACCATTCACAGCAATTCGATAGGTGTGCCAGTCGGAAATTGCAACTCCCGGATCCACCTGGGCGCCATCATTGTCCAGTTCCAATAGATTGTCCTGGGTCCAAAGCAGCAGCTTATCCCGGGTTCCGGCATTACCGTTCCGCCATTCAAAATCAAAGGCACGGTCAAACACCGAACTCGTATCGCCCTTCACTCTGGCGACAATCGTAAAGGCTGAGTCCGTATAAGCATCATCAAAATAATGTCTGAAGTTCGTTTTACCGTTGGGTTGCAGATACTTGAAAATCTTATTGCCTGAAATAACCGGGTCATCAATGATTTCCTGTACCATATCCTCACCGGGTGAATCATCGCTGACACTTGAAATATCCAGATGATCGCCCTCTCCGGTCGTTGCGCCGGGCAGGACACTTCCGTCATAAACCTTCCATGATGGTGGTAATGGTGTTCCATCAACATAGAGTTCCGCCGGAATCGGCAGACCTTCACCTGGAGCATAGGCACCTGACATGTCCAGAATGCACCAATCCATATAGCCACCAATCGCATCACCGGAACCATCTCCGATTTTCAAATATTTGTCCGATGTGGTATTGGTTGTTGCTGCTGAATGAACCGCAACCGGATTCTCGTCAATATATACCGTTGCCATATCACCATTCACAACAATTCGATAGGTGTGCCAGTCGGAAATTGTAACTCCCGGATCTACCTGGGCGCCATCATTGTCCAGTTCCAATAGATTGTCCTGGGTCCAGAGCAGCAGCTTATCCCGGCTACCGGCGTTGCCGTTCCGCCATTCAAAATCAAAGGCACGGTCAAACACCGAACTCGTATCGCCCTTCACTCTGGCGACAATCGTAAAGGCTGAGTCCGTATAAGCATCATCAAAATAATGTCTGAAGTTCGTTTTACCGTTGGGTTGCAGATACTTGAAAATCTTATTGCCTGAAATAACCGGGTCATCAATGATTTCCTGTACCATATCCTCTCCGGGTGAATCATCGCTGACATTCGAAATATCCAGCAGACCGGGCCCTTCGACCGTCGCCGAAGGTAAAATACTGCCATCGTACACCAGCCACTCCGGCATTACCGGACCACCATCAACAAAAAGTTCAGCCGGAATCGGGGTTCCATCTCCCGGTGCATAGGCGCCGGAAGTATCCAGGACACACCAATCCATATAGCCACCAATGGCATCTCCTGAACCATCTCCGATTTTCAGATATTGGCTTGTGGTCGTTGCTGTTGTAATACCACTAACAACCGGAACCGGATCTTCATCAACATAAACTGTCGCCAGATCACCGCTTACTGCAATCCGATAGGTGTGCCAATCCGTTACAACCACACCTGCGGGAGCCATTAAATCGGCTTTTTCCAATTCCAGAGTATCCGACTGCGTCCATATCCGAAGTTCATCCCGGGTACCGGCGTTTTTGTTGTCCCAGCGAATGTCAAAAACCCGATCGTAAGCTGGGTCATCTTCACCTTTAAGCCTCGTCACGATAGTGAAATTTGAATCCGTATAAGCAGCATCGAAATTGTGACGAAACGTGCGTTTTCCATCGGGATGCAGATACTTGAAAATCTTGTTTCCGGAAATAACCGGATCGTCAATGATCTCAAGGATCATCCCAGTCCCCGGCGCGTCATCGCCCACAATCGTAATTTCCAGACTGTCACCGCCACTGCCGGTTTCAGTCGGCAGGACACCACCGTCATAAATTTGCCACCCCTGTGCATTCAACGGCACAAAGGCAAGCAGCATGAACATGATGCTGATAGCACCAACTGTTACTTTCTTTCTCATCTTTACCTCCTCTTAGGTTTCATTTAAAAACTCAAAACTTTCTTTAATTAAAAAACTCACATTTATATTTCGAATCATTTTAAAAGAACCATTTTTCTGGTTTGAATAAAATTGCCCGCTTCCATCCGGAAAAAATAGATACTACTTGAGAGATAAGTGGCATTAATCGTAATCGAATAGTGCCCGGGTGCCTGGTCTTTGTCAACAATGGTCATAACCTGTCTGCCAATCATATCATAAATCCGGATTAGGACCCGACCCGGTTTTGGCAAATCATAATTAATCGTCGTCACTGGATTAAAGGGATTCGGATAATTCCGGGATAACGCATATTCTTCAGGAATTGCGCTCGTTCTCATCCCCGGATCAATTGATGTAACGACCAACTCCGCCGGCACCCAATTGTATGCCAGCAGCGGATTGGAATCCTTTGAAAAAATATTTTCCAGTGTGTACTCCGCCGCTTCTTCATTGCTTAGTTGTCGGGAAAATGAATGACGATTGGCAACGCCGGACCCGGGACCGATACACTGATATTCAGCATAAAGTCCGGGAGTCACATTCCAGCTGAGCCAGCCTGCCGGATTCAAACTTGCCGGTTCTTTACAACGAATAAATACCGTCCGCGGCGCCGCCTGCCAGGGTCTTCCAAGCACAAAGCTGGTGATTGCCTGACCATTCCAGCCGATGGAATCCGACGTGATTTGACAATCACGAAACACGTAGCCAAACTTCGATTCCGGCTCTGTCGCAGCAGCGGTCAGAGTGCCGCTATTACGGTTGATGTGAATTTCACAACTGTCAAATACCACAATATCCCGTCCGAAAATGAAATCCACTGATCCTTCGATATAACAGTTTTCCATATAAATCCGTCCGGTGCCGCGACCGCCCCAGGTGTAATAGGTGTCCTGATAGCCCAACAGCCGGCAATTATGATAGGTTTGCCGGTCGCCATTTACGCGAAGCGCGACGCCCTGCTGGTCGGGAACTGAACCGTCATTGACCACTGTATTCTGAAACGTGATATCCTGGGCGAGAAAGTCATCAGCGTCAATCGCCACACTGTAGGACATTGATGTACCGCCGGCAATACCCGCATAATCATCATAAGTCAAGATAGTCGAATCAGGATTTTCACCTCGCAGAATAACATTAGTCTTGTTACGGTCCAGCATGAGTTTTTCATAATACACACCAGCCTTGATATAAATTGTATAGGATCCGGTGTAAAAATCCGGAACCGCATCGAATGCCGCCTGGACGGTTTCATAATCGCCGCTGCCATCTTTTGCCACCACTTTTAGAACCGCCGGCGCCGGCGATTGGGTAGTAAAAGATTTTTCAGCACCATACCCCGTTCCGGCACTGTTACCGGCATAAGCCCTGACATAGTATTTTGTGTTTTCACTAAGATCATAAAGACCGCTTTTGTAGGAGCCTTTCCCATCCCCATCTTCTGATTTATTATCCGCCACCGTTGGAGAACCACCAGTATTCCAGCAAACACCCCGAGCCGTTACATAATCGCCACCCCAGTCAATGATGTCTCCACCACACTCTGCCGTGGTGATCATGATGTTCGATACGGAGCCGGTAATGACGGTGGGTACAACAATCGTTGCAAGTGTCGTAAACGTCATCTCTTCACCGTACGCGGTCGCTGCTTCGTTGGTCGCATACGCCCGTAGATAATAGCTGGTTCCCGGTGTCAGACCCGTAACATTGCTGCTAAAAGAACCTGAACCTTCGCCGTCACTTGTCTTATCATCGGCAATCGTCGGGCTGCCACTGGTATTCCAGCAGACTCCGCGAGCCGTAACCGGAGCGCCGCCATCGGCTGGAATATTTCCACCGCAGGTAACAAAAGTCGTCGAGATATCGGTTACCTGAGTTGTGACAACTTCCGGTGGATCAATAATTATCGTACCTTCGATTACTCCTTCTATCCTGACATTTTTCAGGCAGACATATTTGCCTGTTCTAACCGTGGGATCATTGTCCACCCAGGGATATACTCTTAGGTAGAAAGTCCCGCCTGGATTCACAAGCAATTCCAGTTCGGCGGATACATGGGCAAGCGTATCCAGTGGCAGATAATTATCCGGATTTTCATCAGGCACGGTATAATCCACCAATGACGCAGTTCCGAATTCAGGATCTATCGAATAGTAAATATTGGCTTTCATCTTGTCGAGACTCGCCGCTGCAATTTCCAGTGAAAGAGCATTAACGGTCAGTTCAAGATCATTTTTGGACGAAATCGCAAATTGTACAAAGACCGAATCGATCTGGGTCGTCTGGTTGGCGGGCCAGGCGTTACCGAGAATTCGCACCCGCTGACTTGCGCCCGGTCCGGTATAGTGATTAACTTCGGTATTATTCAGCAGTTCATCACTTGCGATGACATGCCCGGCGGTTGACGCTGATCCGCCCGTTCCGCCTGCGCCGGGATCCGTCAATTCCCAGACTGCCGAAGCCGGGTAGCTTTCCGCCCGTGTCTGTGTCTGAATGCTGACGATTGATAAAAATCCAAGCATCAGCAAAATCGAAGGTATCTTTTGTTTCATGGTCATCATATAATTCAATTTATTACGATTATATAGTTTGATTCCCTGTTTTATCGAACCTGTGTGGCATTATCTAAAAGCCATTTAGTGAAATTTTGGGCAGCACCGAAATTCTCAAAATCCCCGGGCAATCGTCTGTTGTCAATATATTCATTATACAGCCAGGGATCACCGACGGCACAGACCCAGCCCCTGCCATAAGCTGAACTTGCAATCACCACCTCGCCATTCGCGGTCATTAAAATCGGCTCTGCCGGCTTTTTCAAAGAGAGTGTCGCGATTTCCTTCATATAAATCTTTTTAATATCTTTAAACAACGGATGATTCGGCAAATTGATAAACTTTCCCATATCGTAATTTTTTTTCTCCACCCGGTTTAGGCTGACTTCATTAAAATGAACACCAAACGTTTCCGCCAGTTGATTGAAATGTTCAAATTCCGCATTACCGGCATCATTTGCCATCAGCACCAGTACACCTCCTGAATGAACCCAATTTGCAATGGCAGTAATCGCTTCCGGGAAAATATACTCCGGCTCGGCAGTCTCTTTCGGTGTATCGGGATCGACAATAATATAGACACTCAATTTTTCCAGAACTGCCGCCGTTGGCGCTTCTTTGACTTCGGAAATAAATGCGCCGTGATTTTCAAACAGATTGCCCAGTTCATAAAATCCGGAATTGCTGCGGTCTTCCCAGATATAGTGAAATTGCTCCGCCTTACCGGCTTTAGTTTTCCGAAATTCGTGATTGTAAAAATAATCGAGACCAACGACTTTGCCGATGGCTTCGTTGGATAATTCGGGTTCCTCTTTCAGGTACTTCAGCAACGGTGAATTGATCTGGCGCATTTCATCAATGACCAGCTTCGCAATCTGAATAGCGCCGTCACGGTTGAAATGGGTATTATCGGATTTGCCGTCGGGAAATGCTTTATAGATACCTGCCGGTGCGCGCAGAAACAGTGCTTCGGATTTTTCCGGACCCAGCTCTGCAAAATAGTTCATGCTGCTGGCATGCAGGTCAATCAGTGGTACTTCGAACGTTTCCGCCAGTTCCCGCACAACTCCCGGATAGTCGCCATGCTGATCGATAAACTCGCCGGTGTCGGAAAATTTTCGGCGATTGACCGGAGTAATCAGAACTGGTGTCGCGCCTTTTTGACGAGCTTCCGTAATATATTTAATGAGATTGCTCCGATAGCTTGTGTGCGCTTCGGCATAGCGGGTCGTATCGGATTTCTTGGCGTCATTATGCCCGAATTGAATGAACAGATAATCGCCGGGTTGCAGGTTATTGTACACTTCTTCCCAAAGCCCCTGAGCAATAAAACTCTTGGTGCTGCGTCCGTTACGAGCATAATTGACAATCTCGATATCCTGGTCAAAGAACAACGGAAACAGCTGTCCCCAGCCCCGTTCCGGGTTATCGTCCAGCGGTTTATCCGCCATCGTCGAATCACCAATCAGATGAATTGTTACGCGCGGCGCCGCGGCAATGACGCTGACAATCACAGCCATAATCAACAGACAAAATGGAACGATATAATATTTTCGATAGTTCGTCATATTTTATTCAGATGGTTGCTGACACCCTTTCTCCAATTCAACCGCCGCCAGAATAAACGGTCCGACGGCTTTATAGTCATTGGTCCGCTGCGGTTCGCTGATGTAATATTCGAAACTGCCGTCACGGTTGGTTTTCCCGCCCAAACCCGCAACCGAACAGACATGCTGAATATCCAGCAGTCCGTCATCATTTATCTTTACAAACTCTCGTAAAACGCCGTTAAATGATTGTTTTGCCTGTTGATAAAAGTCGGAATCGAGAAATCCCAGGTTAGTACCTTTCGCGAAAGCATAAACGGACATGATTGACGCAGAAGCTTCCAGGTAATTGCCTGCCCTGTCGCCCTGGTCCAGAACCTGGTACCAGACTTTTGTTTGCGAATCACGGTATTTCAGCAGCACGATAGATAATTCTTGCAGCTGATGACCTAACTCAGCTCGACCGGGATGACCTTTCGGTAAAAGTTCAAGCACATCCACCAACGCCATTTCGTACCAGCCCAGGCTTCTGCCCCAGTAATTTGGTGACAGACCGGTTTCTGGATTCGCCCAGATTTGCACTTTTTTTTCATCCCAGCCGTGATAATATAATCCAGTCCCTGCATCATAATTGTGTTTCTGGATCAGGCGAAACTGCTTCAGCACATCATCCAAATCCTCCGGTTGGTTGAACATCAACGCATATTCCGTATAAAATGGTGCCGCCATGTACAGACCATCCAGCCACATCTGGTAGGGATAAATCTGTTTATGCCAGAAACCGCCGTCACTTGTCCGGGGCTGTTTTTCCAGCTGCTGCCTTAACTGATCCGCTGCCTTTTTGTATTTCGGATTCTCAGTTTCTTGATATAATCTCAATAATGTCAGACCCGGTCCAATGTCATCCAATTTGTAGGATTTTTGTTTATAGGATCTGATATTGCCCTCATCATCCACAAACTGATCGATATTATTGACGATGAAATCATAATATTTTTGATCTCCGGTTTGGAGATACAGCTGGTACAGGGCATTCGCCATCAAGCCCTGTTCATAGTGCCATTTTTGCCGGTCGCGATCTTTTTCATAAGTAATCCGAAAATCGGGATTGCGACTGATAAATGAATCAGCCGCTTTGATTGCCCATTCAAGATAGTTTGCCGGAAATTCAGCCGATAACCGCCCCAAAAGGGTAATCATCAGAACCATCATGAACCCCGCTCGACCCGTTTTCCGAGCAGTAAATTTGTGTGGATTAAATCGCATGACTTTCATTGACTCTAAGACACCTTTTTCTTTGGCTTATCAAAATCTCTAAAATGCAAATCCAACCGACAGCCGGTTGACACCGTCAAAAATATCAAAATTGGAATAGGAGTAATCGAATACGATGACATTATTGCCAAGTTTTTGATTGATTCCAAATCCAACAGACCAGGACGCAATATCCTGATTTGTCTGATAGCCGCCCCGCAGCGCCAGCTTCCCCAGCAGTAAATATTCCAGACCAAAATTCACCCGCTCGGAATAATTATTGGGATGCAAAAAATCCATTGCCAGGGTCATTGCATTATCATTTGTCCGGTGAGGAGCAACAAAATCGAGCAGATCGATTGCCATCCCCATTGTGAAAAGCAGCGGCAACTGTTCGGAAATTTCTTCCCGTTTCAGGTTTGATGAAAAATTGCGAATTGCCATCCCGAAGCGAAAATCCTTGACATTAGTAAAATATTTTACGCCCATATCAAAGACCAGTTTTGAAGCATTATTGTTCCTCGTATCATTGCCAAACTGATTTTGACCGAGATTTTGTCCCGCCACACGCATATTACCGCCAATCAGAAACTGGGTACTGATGGCTCTGCCATAACTGAGTCCCACGGAATATGCACCCACATTACTGATATTCCCGGTCTCTTTATAGCCCAATGGATACAAGGTGGTCTCTGAGGCTGCCAGCAGGCTCGTTCCGCGAATGGTTCCGTAATCAACCGACAATACACTCAGTCCCAGGGCGCCGGCACTTCCCAGATTCCAGGCAATCGCAGCTGCCATATAATCGATATCGGCAATCCATTGCGTGCTGTATAATTTCAGGTCAAATCGATTGTCCGATTCAGCCACACCGGCGGGATTAAAAAAAACACTCTCAGCGCCATGTCCGATGACATTAAATGCTTCCCCCATGGCACTGGCTCTGGCTGAGACACTAACCAGTTGAAAATTCATCGTACTTTGACCCACTTTCTTCAGCCCAACCTGAGCAAAAGCAGCTGAACTAATCAGAATGGTAATACTTAAAACCGGCAGAAAATATTTTATTCGATTCATCAAGAATCTCCTTTTTGGAATTAGCGAACTACCAGAAATTTTTGATAAGTACTTTCCCCGCTCGGCTTCTGGAAAACAGCAATGTAAACACCACTGCTAATCACCTGCTGATTGCGGGTAATCATATCCCAAAACTCATATCCGGAGCTTACCGGACTATCATGATTAATAGTCTGAATCAGGTCGCCATTTTCGGTATATATCTTGATATCCACCCGGGCAGGAAGATTGAAAAATTGAATCCCTCTACCGTCGGTCCACCCCTGAACATCAAGCAATGGATCATTGATATTGTAAGGATTCGGAACGATCGCAATTTTCGATAATTCATCCTGCGAAAAATGAGGTGGATTGATCCAGGATATATTCGGGATCAGCACCCGTTGACTGTAAATGGTTTTGCCGCGGGTCGATGGATCGGCAGTCAGGTCATTTTCCCCGATTTTGGCTTTTGCCTGGATATAATAATAGTATTGGGCACCGATCAAGACGTCGGTATCGACAAACAGGTGATCAATGGCTTTATCTTCGGGACCGGATGAATAAGCCACCTCGTAAAAAACGGTATCCAGGTTTGAGATTCGGCTCATAATCCGATAGCCATCAAAATTCGGCATATTTTCGGCTTCGATGTCTGACCAGCGGATTTCGACGCCGGTTCCCAGACCAGTCACTTCGAAGCTGCTTGGTGGCGGCGGTGCCTGCGGGATTTTATAACCATTATCATAATTCCATTTCGCCCGATAAGCACTCTGCATCACCGAATCGATCCCCGTACTGATCCAGCGGTCTTTGCGTTTATCCAGCTCTGTAGCGCCGCTGGGGAAGGCAAAATTCGTTGGAAAATAACCGGTTTCGGCATCCGGGATCATCGGTGGGTCCGCTAATGTTCCAGCCAGCCACTCTTTACCAATCGATTGGGCTACTTCTATATCAAGCCCGGAGTAACCGCTTGCATAAACAATATGAATTTTCTGTCCGTTCAGAAAAGTATAGGGTCCGAAACTACTCCACATTTTGGAGTTATTATTCTCATGAGTGCCGGCGGGATGATCGGCATAATCGGAGCTGCCCTGTTCATCGCTATTCCCACCATGCAAAGTCCCGGGAATCGTGTCGCCGCTCATGGGAAAATATTCGGAATAAGCGCCCCGGATTGCCCAGAAATTCGAACTGCCGAATTCGTCACCTTCACTATTGTAAGGAATCAGGTTGTCCTTTCCGATATAGGTAATTTTTGGTTGTAAAAAATCATCAACATCATCGGCTGAATTGGTATAAGGTTCCCCGGAAGCATGCAGAATAGAGTACCAGATAAATTTGGCATTAATCAGACGACCGCCCTGAGAGGTTACCGGTGCTCCCATATTGTCCCCGGGAACATTCGGATCATCGGCGCCATATTCATAAAACACACGCAATGTATCTCCGACTCTGCCCCCATAATAATGCTGCCAGGTCGTTGCCGGATCGAAGCGCTCACCCGCTCCGGGATTTGGATTGGATCCATTCGAGCGGAAAGTATTCTGTCCATTGGATTCCATATTGATGTAGAAATCTTTTAAGGTATCGCCGCTGACATTCGTGAATTCCACATCGACAATAATGTAATCGTCATTAAAATTCTGACTCCAGGCTAATATTTTCCGATGCAATTGAACACCTAAAATATTCTCAGTTGTCACCTCGACTTTCTGGTCATATGTATAGTCAGCGAACTGGGTTGGTTCAACCGCTCCAAAATCTTCCAGCTCCACCGGAGTAAAATCGATCACCTGTTCGGGATAACCAAAACGGGTATAATTAGTCAGGTTCTCCACGACCTTGCCCTGAGGCATAAATTCATTGACAGGTCCGTAGATCGCGACACTATGCAGGGTGTCAATCGGATCAATCCAGTTCGTCGTAACCAGGCGAAAACCAGCACCCGCCCAGGCATCCCGATATTGACCTCGAATACCCAGAATATCATAATCATTGGGAAAGAATCCGGCACGATAGTCAAAATTACCCTTATCACCATTCGCAGTCACTCCGCACCAGACATGCCCCATCTTAATCACCGCTGTTTCCAGCTCCGGTTGGGTCTGAGCTGCACCCATCACCAACAACAGCTGAACGATAAAAACAATCGTCAGGAGAGTGAGTCGTGATGATCGCGGAAGGTGCCAATGGTTTTTTCTATGTTTCATTGAATACTCCATATATTTTCATCGTCAGGTGATCGTTCGATATTAAAAATTAAACCTGATACCGAACCAGATATCCCTGGGCTGTTCAAAAAGCCAGAAGGCATTATTCGGATCATTGATATAGGGTTGCTCAGCTGATCTAAGATCGCCAACATTATCATCCCCCGGAATAAAGTAGCCGGGGTACTGCTCCCGCAACGTAGCGTATTCATCGGAATCGTACATCGGCAAGCGCAGGCTGCCCATATAATTAAAATAATCCCGCCAATCTTCCAGATTGCCGCTTTCCCGCTGAAATGCATAGTCCCGATACAACAGACTGACTTTAAAATTAAAAACATTATCAATATCGATGAAGAAAGTCGGTTCAACACCCAAAAACTTGAACTTTTTGGTTATCTTCAGATCGACCATATAATACTGAGGCCAGCGCATGTTATCACTCACATGGAGCTCGTTCAACGGATTCCAGGTGAAATACCGTCCGGCTTCCCATTCACCGAAAAAAGTAACATTCCAGTTTGCCAGGGGACGTATTCCGGCAATTTTCGGTCCCCAGGTCTGCGGACTACGGATAGTGACATTACCATTTATCCTGGGACGCGGCAGAGAACGGGTTTCCTGCCCGGCATAGAGACCTTCCCGATCGTCACTCGCTGTCACCTCGGTGATTTCTTCACGCCCGGTCTTGCCATCCTTCTTCAGCATATAATTAAAGTTCACCCAACCAACGATCCAGCTATTATCCGTTTTTGACAAGGTCAGCTCAACACCCTGGATATCCTCATACTCATTATTAGTCCACATATCGTAGTCAAGGCTTCCGGTAGCACTTTTATAAGTCACCTCACCATGCTGACCGGTCACATCTTTGGAATACCCGGACAAGCCAAGCAGATACCCATTGATAAAATTATAGCGCACTCCCAGTTCATAGGAAACTGTCCGGGGCGGATCAAGGTTGGGATTGGACATATCATAAAGCCCGTTTTTATCATACCGATAGCGGTAGAGATACATTGAATAATAGGGCGGATTGGATCGAAAATGTCCGTAATTAAAATAGAATTTTGATCGATCAGTAATCGGGAAGGAGATACCAATTCGCGGGCTGACGGTCGCATGGTTCTTAATCGGTTGCAGGAAACCCGGATCCACGGAATCATCATAGGCTTCCCAGGTGTCCCAGATATAGGAACGCCCGGCTTCAAGATAATTGAACAGAATCGAATCTTCGGCGACTTTTTGAGGAGTAAACATGCTGATCGCAAAGGGATCGCCGGAAGGCCATTCACCACCGCCACCGTAATAATAATCGAATCTCAATCCCAGATTCGCGACGATTCCCTCAAAGGAAATCTGGTCCTGGACGTACAAACCGGTCTGGCTGGGGGTCCGGTGATAGTTGAATTCATAGACATTATAATAATTTTCATTCCATTTTAACCAGAGCTCATGATTCAGATCAATATAATTATATTCAAATCCACCCTTTACATAATGGTGAAAACCGATCTGGGATGTAATATCAAATTTCGCCCGGTATTGTCTGGTATTGACATCAGTGTACATATCGCCTTCTTTACGACGAAATCGACGGGCAATTCCCGGCAGGGCATCATACGAAGGGTAATCATAATTAATCGTATCACCATCGAATATACCGATTACGCGATTCCCGCCATATAACAGTTTACCATAAGGCATTTCAGTGACCGGAAAGGGACCAAAATGGGTAATGACCGTCGAGTCCCGTGTGTCGCCCGTCGGCGCAGAATCCTGAATATCCAATGCACTGAGACTGAGTTCCCAGAAAGTGGATTTGCTTAAAACGTGATTGATCGTGACGCCGCCCATCAGGGTTCTCTGTTCCATAATCGGAAAGAAGGGTTGATCGTACCAGTACTCCGGATTATTCGCAATATACTTGATATTATTTATTGGCATGAAACCACCTTCCCGGCTGGCATCCGGAAAATCGCCCCAGGGTGGTCGGATCGGACTGACTCCCATCTGCTTTTTATGTAAGCCGTTAAAGCTCACAGTCAAATTGTCCAGCGGCTGCATTTTTATCGTAGCCAGAGTGATATATTTCTCTTCATTGCTGCGGGAAACGGGCATCACATAATGCTGCTTTTTGGCATTATGGGAAATGTAAAACGTTGCATCACCCAGCATCTGACTGACAAAAGGTAATGGTCCGCCGAAACCACCATCGAAATTCCAATCCGGATACTTTTCCGTATTGTGATGGTCCTCAAATAACTTTTTCTGTTCCGTACCCACTTCATAATAACCGATTTGCTCTTTCAGATCATCGGACAGGTTTGCCAGTCCAGCATAATCCGGCACTGTCATATGCATCCAGTTGGCAAGCAGGTAATAATCCATCGCCGTTGCGTAATTTTCCGGCTCCTTGCCGATATTGAAATTATCGGCGGCTTTAATCCAGCCATCGAAACGCGGATATTGCTGCGTTATATAGGGATCATCTGCCCAGGCTTCCATCGTCCCGACAAAGGCTACATCTGGATCGAGAAACGGTCGCAGCGATTCCACATTAGGATCATAAAAAGATTTTCCAAAGCGTCGGATATGGGCTTGATCCCTGGAATAGGTAAAGGTTCCGTGATACCCCGACTTTGAGCCGGATTTTGTCGTAACATTAATCAGTCCTGAACGGAAATTCCCGTATTCCGCATTATAACCACCGGACAGCAGCGACACCTGCTCTATGGCACTTAGGGGAATATCAGTTTCAGCATTCCCGACGGCAGCATTCATATAGGATAATCCGTTCAGCATCATGCCGGTCTGATCCGCGGAACCACCCCGGATAGTCAGATATCCATTATCCTCGGAAACTCCCGGTAACTTGGTCAAAAAAGAATTGATTTCACGAATTCCGGAAGCGTCCTGTAATTGCATATCACTGACCACCATCTGGGTATTGGACACCTCTTTGTGCAGGACACTGACCACAGCAGTCACTTCGACAACACTGCCCTCAATCACGGTCTGAACCATCTTGAAATTCACATTGGATACCCGATCAGCAGAGACCATAACATTGGTCACAACCTGCTCAGCATAACCGATCATGGATGCCCGGATACTGTAAGTACCGACCGGCACATTGATGATGATATACTGCCCGTTTCTATCCGAGGCTGCTCCCTGCTCCGTACCTTCAACCATGACATTGACTCCCAGCAGCGGTTTTCCCGTACTGGCATCCGTAATGTTTCCGGCGATTCGACTTCTGCTTTGAGCAAGGATCCCCGTGATATTCATTAGCCATAGCAATAAGACAACCAATAATATCCGGGATTTGAATGGTTTTCGATGCTGCATAACCGCTCCTCTATGGTCTCAATGCTGTTATTTTATGAATTATAAAATTTATCATTTCAGTAAATTCACTTACCTGATCAGTTGCATTTTAACGATTTCCTGGCTGTCGCCAAACCGGAACTCGCAGAAATAAATACCGGTCGAGACGTCATGTCCCTGGCTGTCTTTTCCATTCCAGTCAATCTCATACATACCTGCCGGGCAGCTCCGGCTGAACAATTGCCGGACTTGCCTGCCGGTTATATCATAAATAGTGATGTCCAGCCTGCCGATTTCTGAAACTGAAAATTTGAGAGTTGTGTTCGGATTAAAGGGATTGGGATAGTTTTGGCTGACTCTGAATCTGGATACCAGCGGTGCATCTATGTCAATATCATTGACATACTCACCCACCAGGCTGTTTAGATAATTTTCCAGTTTGGTGTATCCATCTTCATTCACAATATTCCGGTCACTGTCATCATTGGGATTGAGTCCCTGAGACAGTTCCCAATCGTCAGGCATACCATCATGATCGGTATCAGCCGGTGCCGGTAAACTGCTTAATAGAGGCCAGCCACCTTCAGGCTGATTGCTGGTACTTACAATCGAATGACCAGTTTGATTGATCACATCCTGAATTATACGTCGATCGATTGTGTCCCGTTTCGGAAAACTACACCCCGCCGAAGCCAGATCGTCAATGTAGGCTTGTTCCGGTGAAGTCGTCGTGACCGGCTTCATCGGTACAAGATAGGAGCGCTGTTTGTAGGCATTTATTTGGTCAGTGCTAAAACCATTAAATTTAACCAGACTCCACTGATCATCCGGGACGGTACCGTCGAACATATTGTCGGCAAAGAAGGCGTATGAATTATAGGCGTCTTCCTTAAAAAGTTTGCTGCTGCTGCTGGATTCTGGACCTAAAATGTAAACATTCCCGATAAAATTATAACGGCTGATCATATCAGAGTCAGCATTATATCCCGGTGATGAACCCGCCCAATTGTAAACCACATTATTGCGGAAATCGAAAAAAATACCAAGTGTATCGTAAGTCGCGGAAGTGTAATTTCCCGGTCTCGGCAGACGCCCGTTACAATGTGCATATAAATTATGATGATAGGTCTTCTGGTCGCCCCTATCGCCACGCACCAGTGAGCCATAACTATGTCCTTCAAAGGTCAGGGCTTCACTCATCAGGCACCATTGCACGGTGACACTATCCGAATTCGGCTGACAAGAGATGGTTTCGTCACGGGCATATGAAGCGCTGACATGGTCAATGATGATATTCTTCCCTGAGGAGATATCAATTGCGTCGCCGGAAGAATTGGCTGCGCCGGCATCCACTCGCACCCGGAGATAGCGGATAATGATATTGCTATTGCCAATCTTGATCCGTCCCTTGATGCAAATGCCATCGCCGGGAGCAGTCTGACCGGCGATGGTAATATTGGATTTGGGCTGGAGAATGACACTACCCAGCTCGATTGTCCCGGAAACCCGGAAAACGACTGTGCGCTTGGATTTGCTGACGGCATCAACAACTGATCCCACACCGCTGTTATTAAGATTGGTTACTTCATAGACTTCACCGCCACGTCCGCCAAGGGCATTCATGCCACTGCCCTCGGCGCTGGGAAACGCCAGTGGTTGTGCATATGAAAAATGGTTACTCGTCAATATACTTATCAGTATTCCCAAAATAATCGCAGATGATTTTCGAATCATTAATAATTTTCTCTCAATAAACAGTTGTGATATCAAAGGCAGTTGATCAGAAGTCCGGTTAGTTTTCTGCCAGAAGAGATATGGAGCGCCCTATATCCATTTTTATAAAATCTTTCAAAAATCAGAGCGCTCTCAAATTACAGCAGCCATCCGGCAAAACCGGACAGACCTACCGGAGATCTATTCTATAAACATCATTTTCTTTGTCAGCGTTTGTCCGGAAGATGTCAGACGATAAAAATAGATACCCGAACTCAAGTCAGTCGCATCAAAATCGTACTGATAGTTGCCGACTTTCAGATCCTCTTCGACAAGCACGGCGATTTCTTTTCCCATGAGATCATAAATTGACAGGGTCGTTAAACCGGACTTTTCGAGATTAAACGAAATCGTTGTCGTCGGATTAAACGGATTCGGGTAGTTCTGTTTCAGTGAAAAGGATTTGATGACCGGACTATCTTCTTCATCTATGCCATATACCCCAATATACCAACGCGGATCACCGATTGGATAACCATCAGTACCAAAGGTAAACAGCGGAGAACCCGCCGGCAGCGTAAAATCACCATTAGTCGTATCGGCAAAGCCCGGATACATCCGGATTGTGTCGGAAACGGTATGTTCGCGAAAATTTACCTGTCCTATATCCCAGAAACAGATACTGGCGATGGTTGCATTTCCATCATTCGGTGTATCCTTGATATTGATAAAGGTCCTGGTTTTATTAATCTGATTTACGAAAATAGAGTTCGATACTGTCCAGGGATTCAGCAATGGTCCTTTTTCGCCCTGGATCGTTTCACGCTGATCATCCCCGACACCGATTTTAAACCAGGTAGTATGATCGATCAGCACCGTCGGTGTATTATCCGGCAGACCACTCTCCACGGGACCGGCGATCCGGAGACCATAACTGTTGATATTATAGATTGTAGAATTGGTCAGCGCAATATAGTTAATACCGGCATATTTAAAGTAAAGCGTCGTTGCCGTATTCGTAATAATCGTGTTATCGACAAAAACCGAATCGACCACCATATTATACATCATGTCAGCATTACCGGCAGCAATGACATCCTCCATCAGGTTGTGAATGAAACAGTTTTCAATCCGAACTTTCTTCACCAAAGTCGGGACCGGGAATTCACCCATATCAAAAGTGATTAAATAGTTCGGCGTAGGAATTCCATCAAGTGCGCCATCAAATTCAAGTCCTCGCAATGTCAAGGAACCCTGTTCCCCAAGATAAAAGAAAACGATGGTTTCATCTTCCTCACGTTCAGTCTGCATCTTGACAATCGCCTTTTCCGAACCATCGCCTTCGACTTCAATCGTAATGCTTTTTCCGGTAATCGTGCCAAACTCACCCCAGCCGGATTCGCTGTATTCGGCACCCGGCACCAGCTGCAGCACTTCACCATCCACGGCAGCCTCAATCGCTGCGTGCAGGGTTCCGTCGCCCGGAGCAACATATGTTTGAGAAAACAACATACTGCTCATCATTACAAACACACCCAAAAACAGTAACATTTTCTTCATGCTATAACTCCTCCTTTTATACTCTTTATAATATTTTAATGTCATTGTTCTCTAAAAATTTACACGGGGTCTGTATTCTTGTCAATCCGCTCGCGTTCAGAAATGGTTCAATTCTGTCCCGATTATAATATAAAAGCCCGGACTTTTCGGGCATGTTATTATAATTGTTTTGATTGACTCAAACGCGCGATTGTGCCTAAAATTGCATGACTCAGGCGGAAGGTCGGTTCTGCTGGCGGAACTCTGATGGTGTAATCCCGAACCGCTGACTGTAACAGGTACTGAAATATTTCGGATATTTAAAGCCCACCTGATACGCGATTTCGCTCACATTCATATCAGTCTTGCGTAAAAACTGGGCGGCTTTTTCCAGGCGAATCGTTTTGATAAACTCATTGGGCGAATACCCCGTCAGTGCTTTCAGTTTTATAAACAGATTGGTGCGACTCAAGCCCGCCTCGCTGGACAAATGCCGGACTTCCAGATCCGGATCGGCTAACCGATTTTCAACGACATTTCTGATCTTCGTCAAAAATATTTCATCGGTCGAATACGCCGTGACTTCCTCCGGTTCCATAATCAGTTCCTGCCGGTACCGTTCGCGAAGTTTTTCCCTGGAGCTCAGAATATTTTTTATCCGCGCATCCAGAAAACGGAAGTGAAATGGTTTTTCGATATAGTCATCAGCACCGGTTTCAATTCCCTCGATTTTTGATTCGATCGTCGATTTGGCAGTCAACAGAATAATCGGAATATGGCTGGTATTGATATCATTTTTTAAAATCCGGCACATTTCAATGCCATCAATATTCGGCATGATGACATCACTGATGACAATATTGGGCATCAGTTTCCTTGCCTTTTCCAGTCCTTCCTGCCCATCCCGCGCTTCAGTGACATTATATTTTCGGACTAATGATTTATGCATGTATGCGCGCAACTCATCGTTATCTTCCACGATTAAAATCGTTGCACTTTCGTTATTACCCAGTTTTTCGGTCAACTGCTCAGCGCGCGGCTTTTCAAAGAAATAATCTTCGACCGGAGATTCCATCAGTTGCTGATAGTGAACCGTCT
Organism: uncultured bacterium; assembly: GCA_964605705.1. Lineage (GTDB taxonomy): Bacteria > Fidelibacterota > UBA2242 > UBA2242 > UBA2242 > CAZSDW01. Next base: position 26,770 of record CAZSDW010000013.1, on the reverse strand, counting down.
CCGAAATATCGCTAATAATTTCGTCCGCCCGCAGATGATCTTTACCAAGTGGAAGTGATACGGTTATCCGGCTGCCTTTATCAACATCACTCTCAACTTCAATGTTGCCATGATGCAGTTCAACCAATCGTTTGGTCAATGCCAGTCCCAAACCCGAACTCACCTGTTTGGAATAGTGACCATTCCGGGCAATATAGAACCGCTCAAAGATGTGCGTCAGATTTTCCTTGCTGATCCCGGTCCCGGTATCACTGATACAAATCGACACGCTGGAATCCTCATTCTGAGCAGCGGACTTATATTCCAGATTCACAGAAATTTTACCGCCGTCAGGAGTATATTTAAAGGCATTATCAATAAGATTGACCAGAATTTCTTCCATTTTCCCCCAGTCAATCCAGCCCTCAATCAATTCCGGGCTGCTGTTGAATTGATAATCAATCAGATGTTTCCGGGCAATCTCCTTAAACAATCCAAAGATTTCGCGGGCAAACTGAGCCAGGTCTCCACGGGACACTTTCAAGCCGATGCGCTTCTGTTCGACCCGACGGAAAGATAGGAGTTGATGGACAAGCCGCAACAGATATTTGACATTCCGATGCATCAGACGAAACTCATCCTCAAAAGGTATCCCTTTTTTGACAGTATTAAGAATTTCCTCCAGGGGCGCCTGGATTAAGGTCAGTGGCGTCTTGAATTCATGCGCGACATCGGTGAAAAACTGGAGCTTGAACCGGTTGATTTCCTGAACTTTTTCCTTTTCCATCCGCTCAATTTTCAGATCGTGCCGGGCACGGACAAGACTTAATAGGTAAACATTAATGCCATAGAAAAGCCCGATAGCGGATACAATGTAGAGCAGGTACGCCCAGCCGGTTTTCCAAAAAGGCGTACTGATATGAATACTTAATAAGGTTCCCGCTTCGTTCCAGACGCCATCATTATTCGCGCCTTTTACCCGGAAAATATAATTACCGGGATTGAGGTTAGTATAATTTGCATAGCGCCGAGTCCCGGCATTGATCCAGTTATCATCAAATCCTTCCAGCATATAGGCAAACTGGTTTTTAGCCGGACTGGTAAAATCCAGAGCTGCAAATTCAAAAGATATGCGGTTTTCGTTATAGGCAAGTCGCAGCGTATCATAGCCGGACACTTTGGCATAAACGCTCCGCAGATAGGGTTTTTCCAGAACTGTGACGTTGGTAATGACAATCGGGGGAATATGCGGATTTGATAATTCTGCCAACCTTTCGGGATAAAAGGAATTAAAACCATTATTGCCACCAAAAAATAGTTCCTCGGAACTACTTTTATAACAGGATTTTATCCAGAACTGATTGCCCTGCAGACCGTCATCAATATTGTAATTGGTAAAAGTTTCCTGGACGGGATTAAATTTTGATAACCCATTGCTGGTACTAAGCCACAAATTTCCATCTTGATCTTCCAGGATACCAACGATAACATTACTTGGCAGCCCCTCAGTTTTCGTATATTTCCTGAAACCACCGGATACGGGATCAAATTTATTGAGCCCTTTCCGGGTTGCCACCCAGATATTGCCATGCTGATCCTGATAAATATACTGGACAAAATTAGTACTGAGGCTATTGGTTATTTCAGGATCGGAGCGGTAGTGAACATACTCCTCGGTTTTGGAATTATAAACTACCAGTCCGGATCGAAGATAACCAATCCACAACAATCCGGACCTGTCTTCCAAAAGTGTCAGCACAACCTCATCGGACAATATCCCGCTGTCATCGTAATTAATATAGCTGAACTCTGCGGTCCCTCGATTGAATTTGACGATCCCGTTGTTCGTACCCAGAATCAGATTTGGATCCCGATTCTCAAAAATGACGTTGATAAAATTATTGGAAGTAATCGGTGTATCTTTGTTGTAAAAACGTTCGAAGGATTGGTGTTGCTTATCAAATTTGTTAAGCCCCTCTTTGGTCCCGACCCACAGAACCCCCTTGCTGTCTTCAAGGAGACAGGTCACCTGGTCGCTGCTGATACTGAAGGGCTTATCTTTGTCATTGATATAATGGATGCAGCGATCTCTCCGGCGATCAAAGCGATTCAGTCCACCGCCTTCGGTGCCCAACCATAAAATTCCTTCCGCATCCTCGTAAATGGAAAGAATTGTATTATTGCTGAGATCGAAAGGATTTCCAAGCCGGTTATTATAAAGCTGGAACTTTTGGCGGTTCTTCACAAACCTGTCAATCCCGCTCCCGTCCATTCCGATCCAGATGACGCCGGTGCGATCCTGGTAAATTGACCGAACACTGTTACTGCTCAAACTGGACGGATCATTGGGATCATAGTTATAATGCCGGAATTTCCCGGTCTTTCGATCGAAAAGATTCAGACCCCCCTGGATCGTTGCGATCCAGAGATTTTTATCATAATCCTCAAAAATATCTTTAATCTCATTGCTGCTTAAACTCGTCATGTCATCCGCCTGATTCTGACACTGAATGAAGGTCTGGCTTTTACGATCAAAAATCCGGATACCATTATAGCGGCTGCCAATCCAGACATCGCCGTAACTATCTTCAAAAATGGTCGCTATGCGATCAGCGTCACTTGAAAATGTCAAATGCTCAATCGCCTGATTGATACGATCATAAAGATAGATGCCATCCTGCGTTCCTACCCACAGATTCCGATCACTGGCTTCCAATAGCTCCGTCACGTTTTCATTGAAGGCGGGACTGCTCTCGTTAAACGGCTCATAATGAAAGGGCGAGAAGATCTCTTTTTCCCGGTCAAATTGAACCAATCCGGTCCGGGTTCCAATCCAGAGAATTCCGTAACTGTCTTCTATAATCGCCCTGACAAAATTATCATTCAGACTTTTTGGATTTCCAGCTTCATTGACCCAACGGGTAAACTGTTCGGTTTTGAAATTGAACTGATTGAGTCCGCCACCCTCGGTACCAATCCATAAATTTCCCTGCTTGTCCTCGGTGATACAGCGGATCCAGTTGGAAGAAATGGATGTCGAATCAAAGATATCATGATCAAAAACCGTAAAATTATACCCATCGAAGCGATTGAGCCCATCCTGGGTTCCAAACCATAAAAATCCGAAGCTGTCCTGAGTAATACAATCAATCCTGCCATCCGACAAACCGTTTTTAATCGTGATATGATCAAAGACGATTTTACTGTCCCGCGCCGAAAGTGGTGAAATAATCAGTCCAGTGGAAAGTAATAATCCAATGACCGTAAGTCCCAATCGTCGCTGATAAAACGTCATAAAAGCATATCCGAAGTTTAGTCCAAAAACAGGGGCACAATGTGCCGGGTGTACAGGTTTTCTGTCACATTCGGAGCAATAGACTCTTCAAACCGAATTAACGCATCCTGATATACCACACCCATTTCTGCGGCAATCTTATAGCCCACATGCAGTAATTGGCGAAAGTTGAGATTGTAATGTTTTTCAGCCTGAATATGTCGTAACGAATTCACAAATCGTGCGGATGTCCATTGCTGGACTTCCTGAGATAAAGGCAGTTTTTCGACATCAATATCCAGAACCGTGGCATAGGGTTTGGTCAGTTCATCCATTCGTGCCAAGGATCGGGCATAAATCTCCTTCGCCAATTCAAGACCGTCTCCATCGGCTGAAGCGATGCCAATAAGCTCCTCAAGCCAGGTCGTACCGGCGGTTTTAAGATGAACACCTGCATCGTACTTTCTGAGAATATTCCGGATAATTGGGTAAATCGAGAATTTATCACTGCCCGAATGCACACTCAGTTTCAGATTGGCAGGCAGACTAAATTCTTGAATCGCAAAATTTACAACCAGCACATCCTGTTCAAATTCACGGGCGAATTGTCCGATATCACCCCTATAATCAATACCTTTATTGAAGCGACCGGTAAACTTCGGGGCAATCGTATCCAGGGGCAAACCACGCCAGGCAGCCGCTGCCAGAATGAAAAACAGGTCTATTGGCTGCTGCGGATATTCGGTTTCATCAATCGACAATTCCAGTACAAACGGGCTGGACTTTTGCGCCGAGATGTGGTGATAAATTTTCTCCGCTTCGAGAATTCCTGCCAGGTACTGATTCGCTATTTTTCTGACAATCGAATAGTCAACCGCAATTTCCTGCTCAATTCCGGCAATTGTAAACGGTTGCGTGAATCGCTCGCAAAAATGAATAAATTCCTGAACCTTCTCCTCTTCGACCGGTTTTCCAATCTCATCCGCGACATCCATTGTAAAGAAATCACTGGATTGCAGAAATCCATCCACCGTTTTTAAACCGATATGGTCAGCATCTACAAAATAGGGCTGGTTCCAACTCTTTGCCTGAACCGCAGCATCGGCGGCTTTTCGGGTATCGGCTGGCGAACTGCCGATAGTTTTGTGCTCCCGAAAAGATTTATTCCAGACAGGTGTAATATTAACACCCCGTTCGACCGCTTTCAATAAGGCATCCAGCTGGGCTTTGCCCTGACAACCAAAGCGATCACCCACACCAATTGAATATTTATTGAGTTTCATCATTGCTCCTGATTATAAATACATTGAAGATAAACCTATTTCCATGGCGGAGTATCGGGTAAATAAGAATCAAACTCTGCGATCAGCTCGCCTTCGATTGCTTTATTATAGAAACTTTTCCCGAACAGATCGGCATATTCTTGATAAAATTTCTCCCAGGACTTAGCTTCTTGACCGGGATTTATCGGAAAAAACAACAATCCATTCACATGGGCTGATTGCATATCACCCGGCGCATCACCAATCATGATAATATTGCCTGCCGGATATTTGGATTTTACCAATGCCAGGTGCTCCTTTTTCGAACCCATTTCCTGACCGGCAATGATCCGGGCATATTGAGCGATATCGTGCTCTTCCCATTCCCTCTCAAGTGCTTCATTTGGTGTTGCGGAACAGACAATGATATCCGCCCATTGGGAAACCTTCTGCAGGGATTCCCCCACAAACGGAAATGGCGGCACATCATGAACCATATCGGCTATCGAAGCGTTCACCGCTTCACTCCATTCAAGAGCTTGCTTCAAGCCAGGATCGTTGCTGCGCTCGATCTCGGCTTTCAATGCCGGGTTGCCCAGCCTGGTCTCACGCTTGATCCAGTCCCGAACTGCCCGCGCTTCGGGAATCAGAAAACCGCGCTGGTGCACCTCATTCCAATCATTCAACAGATCAAGTGTCAGTGTCAGCGCTGGAAACCGGTTGATTCCGCGCCATTTCGAATAAAGATTGACAAATTCCGCCGCTGCACGGGCATATTTCGAGACCGGTTGCAGATGCCAGTATTTAATAATATTCGGAATGAAGCACTCTTTATGTTTAATTTCCATCGTATCAAAAGCACAGCCATCGGAATCGATGGCAATTAGAAAGTCATGCTTCGGTTCCAGGATTTTTAATTTCGCCTGTGGATCGGTCATAATTTTTCCCATATTGTTGACAAATATTCTAGCGCTGTACCCTGGCTGATCCACCTTTGGCAAAGGCTTCCACTTCAGGAAGTTTCGCCATGGTCACATCACCGGGAAAGGTCGTCAATAAGGCGCCATGTGCCCATCCCAACCGCAAGGCTTGCTCCGGCGCTTTCCCGGTCAGAAAACCATAAATGAGCCCCGTTGCAAAACCATCACCGCCACCGATGCGATCCAGGACATCCAGTTCACAGGTCGGACTGACATATTCCTGACCGTTGTACCAGAGCACACCGCCCCAGTTATGCCGGTTGCTGGATTTTACTTCGCGCAGCGTTGTTGCAACCAGTTTTACATTCGGGAACTGTTCTGTCACACGCCCGATCATATCAAAAAAAGTCTTCGTTTCGAGTTTGGATTTTGAGGCGACCTCGGGTCCCTGAATGCCCAGTCCCATCTGAAGATCTTCTTCGTTTCCGATAAGGACATCCACGTTTTCGACAATTCTGCGCAATACATTCTGGGCTTTCTTCAACCCGCCCATAGAAGTCCACAATTTGGCACGGTAGTTTAAATCAAAGGATGTCACCGTTCCCATTTTCCTAGCCTTCTGCATGGCTTCAATAATCAATGCCGATGTCGTTTCCGATAATGCCGCAAATATTCCGCCGGAATGAAACCAGCGCACACCTTTTTTGAAAATTGTCTGCCAGTCAAAATCCCCCGGTTTCAGTAACGCTCCGGCTTCATTGGCGCGATTATAAAAAACCACCGGTGGGCGAACACCATAGCCGCGATCGCTATAGACAGTGGCAATGTTCGGTCCCCGGACACCATCATGCTCAAACCATTTATAATAAGGTCGTACTCCCATTGCCCGCACCCTGTTCTGAACCAGCTCGCCAATTCCGTAGTTCACCATCGCCGTCGCGATACCGGTTTTTAAACCAAAACAGTCGGACAATCCCGCCGCCACATTGTATTCACCGCCGGAGACATGAATGTTCACCGATGTGGCTTTCCGAAACGGAATGACACCGGGATCAAGTCTGTGGATCAGCGATCCGAGGGACAGAAAATCCAGTTCACATTCATCTTTCCTGATCTTCAATTCACTCATATTTCATCCTGTAATTATATTTTTGATTTTACCTTTTAACTTTTTAATTCTAAACAGCGTTTCACCCGCTTTTGGCACATACAAAATGCCTTCAGCTTCACGATTTTTATAATCATTCACATCAATCAAATCGGGATTCAAATAACCGAGATTAATTTTCCGGCAGGTTTCTTCCGGAATGCCCGTCGCCAGCGTGACAGTAATGCGCGGTTTTTCCATGCCATCGATGAATTCACCAGTACCTTTGACATGAGTGGAATGTGCCAGAACCCCGCCGGGATAGTTTTTATATTCATCCCATTGCTTAGTAAAAAAATCACGCACATGGTAACCGATCTGCTCGATTATTTTACCGTGCGTAACAGAAACTTCGGTAATATGCGGCGCATAGATGATCAGTTCTCCGCCAGCCACCACGACCGGCTCGAGTTTATACATACATTTGCCGCCGGTCCAGAGGTCCTCGTACATTTCCGGCGCTTTGGCAAGCACTTTCCGGAATGGCGTATCCACATAAATAACATTTTCCTCTGCCGATAAATCAGCGGCTTGTGACCAGGCGTCCTCCGGTGTCCCGGCGAACATTCCTACCAGTTTATCCTTCTTCACAACCAGCGCCAGGCAACGACGCTCTGCCGGAATCAATCGTGCCGCCGCATCAATAACCGCCCGGACGGGTGTATTCTTCTGACCAATAATCCGCTGGTTGGTGATCAGCGCCCCCAGCCAATGGAACAGGTCAATGATTTCCGGTCCTGCAATTCCGGGAAAGAAATACTTGTTGCCGCCGGAAAATCCAACCACTTCATGGGGAAAGACCGGTCCGATCACTACCAGCATTTCATAATGCTCTATCAGACGATTGATCGTCACAGGAACCGCCTGTGATAAACGACCTTCCGATAACTTCTCCACATCGGTTTTACTGAGTGACCCAATCGTCGTAAGATGCTCCGGTTCTTTCCAGTGATGGTTATAAAACCGGGCTTTCGGGAAATCCCGGTAGCGTTCTTCCTCCGATATATCAACCCGCTGGAAAATCGCCTCATCGCTGAGCGGCGGATGCGTCCCCAGCGCTACCAGGAAATCGATTGTGGCAGTCCGGTCTTTTAACAATTGATACACAATTCGGAAAATCCGATCAACCGGCGCCGTCCGGGAATTATCGGGAATAATAAACAGAATTCGCTTACCGTAAATCTGCCAATCGTCAAACGCCGAAGTAATGATTGTTTCAATCTGCCGATCAGTGACCATAATTTATCTCGCCAGCCAGCCGCCATCCACTGCGATGGTATAGCCCTGCATATAACTCGAGGCTTCCGACGCCAGAAAAACAGCAATACCTTTCAGATCTTCCGGTTTGCCCCAACGTCCCGCCGGAATCCGTTCCAGAATAGCAATATTTCGCTTTTCGTCAGCGCGGAGCGGAGCGGTATTTTCCGTCGCCATATAGCCCGGCGCAATAGCATTCACATTAATGTTGTATGGCGCTAACTCATTCGCCATAAGGCGCGTCAATCCCATTACCGCACTTTTTGAAGCAGTATAGGATGGCACCAGAATCCCGCCCTGAAAGGACAACATCGACGCGGTGTTGATGACTTTTCCGCCGACACCTTTTGCAATCATCACTTTCGCTACTGCCTGGGTCAGGAAAAACAGCGTTTTCTGATTGATATTAATAACATCATCCCAATCTTTTTCCGAAAATTCAGTGATTGGCGCCCGTCGGATGATTCCGGCATTATTCACCAGAATATCAATTTTGCCGTATTCATCCACAGTGGTTTTTACAATCGAACCAACACTTTTTATTGAAGATAAATCTGCGCTAATTGTAATGGCTTGCCGATTGAGTTTTTCAATTTCCCGGTGAGTATCATCCATCCCGAGTATATCAACCAGCGCCAGGTCAGCCCCGGCTTCTGCTAAACCGATCGCAATCGCCTGTCCCAATCCACGGCTAGCGCCGGTGACAATTGCCACCTTGCCATTTAATTTGAATTTATCCAATATTCCAGACATATTTTCTCCCCGATAAAGGTTTATACATTATAGGTTGTCGAGGCGGTTTTGCTGCCATGCCCGGTCCAGTCGGTGTGAAAAAATTCACCCCGTGGTTTATCCAGCCGCTCATAAGTGTGTGCTCCAAAATAATCCCGCTGGGCTTGCAACAGATTCGCCGATAACCGTGCACTGCGATAACCGTCATAATAGGCAAGGGCGCTGCTGAAAGCCGGCACCGGGATGCCCATCTCGATAGCCTTGGCGACAACCTTGCGCCAGGCAATTTGGTTTTGCTCGATAGCGGCTTTAAAATAATTGTCCATCAGCAGGTTCTGCAGATTAGGATTTTTATCAAATGCTTCCTTGATCCGCCCGAGAAACTGTGCCCGGATGATACAGCCACCCCGCCACATCAGGGCAATGTCACCATAATGCAGCTTCCATTTGTACTCTTCCGCCGCGGCTTTCATCAATTGATAGCCCTGAGCATAGGAACAGATTTTCGAAGCGTATAAGGCTTGCCGGATCATCTCGATGAATTCGGCTCTGTTACCATCAAATTTAGCAACCGGACCGGCTAATATTTTCGCTGCTTCGATACGTTCGTCTTTGATGGCGCTCATTGCCCGCGCAAGGACCGCTTCCACGACCGTCGGTGCCGGGACACCCAGATTCAGGGCTTCCTGGCTGGTCCAGCGACCGGTGCCTTTCTGACCGGCGCGATCCATAATCACATCCAGCATAGGCTTGCCGGTTTCATCATCTTTTTTCCCCATAATCTCAGAAGTGATCTCGATTAAATAACTGTCGAGTTCACTCTTATTCCATTCCTGAAATACAGGCTGCATATCATCCGGCGTCATTCCCAGAGCATTTTTCATGATCCAGTAGGCTTCACTGATCATCTGCATATCACCGTACTCAATGCCGTTGTGCACCATTTTCACAAAATGTCCGGCGCCGTTTTCGCCGACCCATTCACAGCAGGGCGAACCATCATCGACCTTTGCCGCGATTTTCTGAAATACCGGTTTGACATGCTGCCACGCTTCGGATGATCCGCCGGGCATAATTGAAGGTCCGTTCAGGGCGCCCTCTTCACCGCCGGAAACACCAGTGCCGATATACAGCATGCCTTTGCTTTCCACATATTGTGTCCGCCGAATCGTATCCGGGAAGTGGCTGTTGCCGCCATCGATGATTATATCTCCGTCTTCTAAATTTGGAACCAGTAATTCGATAAAATCATCCACCGGTTTGCCGGCTTTCACAAGAAGCATGACCTTGCGGGGACGCTTCAGATTCGCCACCAGTTCTTCGATGCTGTGACAGCCCAGGATATTTTTTCCCTTTGCCCTGCCTGCCATGAAATTATCGACCTTACTCGTCGTACGATTGAAAACCGCAACCGAGAAGCCATTGCGTTCCATATTCAGGACAAGATTCTCACCCATGACTGCCAAACCAATTAAGCCAATATCATATTTGCTCACGTCACTTCTCCTTAAAATTTACACACCACTATACGCAGAAAAGCCCCCATCAATCGGCAGAACAATCCCGGTCACAAAACCTGAATCATCCGATAACAGCCAGAGAACGGCTCCCAGCAAATCCACAGGTTTGCCGAATTTTCCCATTGGTGTATGGCTGATGATCTGATCACCTCTTTCGGTTAACTCGCCGGTTTTTTCATCAATAAGTAAAAACTCGTTCTGCTTTGTCAGAAAAAATCCCGGTGCGATGGCATTGACCCGAATATTCGGTGAATATTCCTGCGCCATGTGGACCGCCAGCCATTGGGTAAAATTACTGACTGCCGCTTTTGCGGCTGAATACGCCGGGATACGGGTCAGTGGTCTAAAGGCATTCATCGAAGAAATGTTCAGAATATTTCCCGTCTGTTGTTTGGCCATGATTTTGCCAAATACCTGACTCGGCAGGATTGTTCCCAGAAAATTCAAATCACTTACAAAGCGCATCGCTTCGGTCGGAATATCAAAAAATGACATTTCCGAATTTGTGCTCGCTTGGGGGCTGTTCCCGCCTGCTCCATTAATTAGAAAATCGATCTTATGAAATTTCTCCAATACTAAATCGGCAGCATCCTGTATGGATGATTTGTCCAGTACATCGGTCTTGATAGCCAGAAAGCGGTCTCCGAATTTGGCAAATACATCGATTTTATCAACATTCAGATCCAGGACGGCAACACTGGCACCGCTTTCCAGCAGCGCACGGGTGAATTCGGTTCCCAGCACACCGGCGCCCCCGGTCACTATCGCCGTTTTCCCCATAAAATCATATTTTCGCAATAAGCTGTCAGTCATATTTCTTCTCTCTATCGTTAGAACCCGAACGCCCGCGGGATGAGCATGGAAATTTCCGGGATATAGGTCACCAGCATCAGGGCAATGAACATTGCCACAAACAGTGGTAACAATGGTTTAATGACTTTATCAATTCGACAATTGGCAATTCCGCAGCCAATGAACAAAACCGAGCCAACCGGCGGCGTACACAGACCAACACAGAGATTCAATACCATCATGATTCCAAAATGAATCGGATTGATTCCCAGTTGAGTGACGACCGGCAGGAATATCGGCGTAAATATTAAAACTGCTGGAGTCATATCCATAAATGTCCCCACAATCAGCAGAATCAGGTTAATGATTAATAAAATCACAATCTTGCTGCTTGTCAATGAAATCAATGCAGCACTGATATTTTGCGGGATATTTTCATAGGACATGATCCAGGACATACTCATTGATGTACCGATCAGCAGCATGACGATCGCCGTGGTCCCAACCGTCGATAATAAAATTGATGGTATCTCACTCCATTTGACCTCTTTGTAAATCAGCACCGATAATACAAACGTGTACAGTACGGCAATCGCCGAGGCTTCGGTAGCGGTAAAATATCCAGCGATAATTCCGCCAATAACAATAATAATGAGGAGTAAACTCGGGATTGCATCGAGAAAATATTTGATTGCCTGAATGAATCTGATTTTCGGTATGACCGGGTAATTTCGTTTTTTCGCAATAATACCGGAAACCAGCATTAACATGATACCCACCAGAATACCGGGCAGATAACCCGCCAGAAAGAGAGCCGCGATGGACGCACCACCACTTGCCAGGGAATAGACAATCAGGATATTACTTGGCGGAATTATCAAACCGGTCGTTGAACTGGTAATATTCACCGCTGCGCTGAAGTGAACATCATAACCTTCATCTTTCATCATCGGCACCATAAAGCCACCAATTGCCGCCGCTGCTGCTGCTGCCGATCCCGAAATTGCGCCAAATAGCATTGCCGCAAAAATATTTACAAACGCCAGCCCGCCGGGAAAACGCCCCACCAGAACTTTGGCAAAGTTGATCAGCCGTCGGGCAATCCCGCCCCGGTTCATAAATTGCCCCGATAGCACAAAGAAAGGGATTGCCAGCAAGGCAAAACTATCCAGTCCCGTTGCCATTCGCTGGGCAACCGTGGTCAACGCCGGCATCGTATGAATACTCAGCAACATTGTAGAGATTGTCGCTAATCCGATACTGAAAGAAATGGGCGCGCCTAAAACCAGGAGAACAATAAAAACACCCGCCAATACAATAATGTCAATAACCGCCATTTTATTCTCCCATCTCGATTGCCGGCTGCTGCTCATTAGCTAAATATTCGATAAACGCCAGCACCGCATAAAACATTATGATAATTCCACTGATCGGCAGGACCGTATAGACGTAACCCAATTTTACCTGAAGTGCGGCGGAGGTCTGATTTAGCTCCAGAGTAATCATCACCAGCCGAATCCCCCCCACTACCATTACCGAAAATGCAAATAGAAAAACCATACTCTGGATGAAAAGCCCAACATACCGCTGGACATGAGGTTTCAATTTCATTGTAAAATAATCAATCGCCAGGTGCATTTTCTGTCCGGACGCCCATCCGGCACCGAGCATACCGACCCAGATCAATAAGAAGCGGGCTAATTCCTCGGTATAGGAGCTGGGATGTTTCATAATGAATCGGGTAAATACCTGCCAGAGGACATTAAAAACACTGACTGCCATCAGCACCATCAGTATTCTGCTCAACCAACGGTTGACGAATCCTCGAATCCGTTTTAACATCATTGCACCGCCTTTATTTTTTGGATGAGATTATAGATTTCCGGTTGATTCCGGTAATCTTCGTAGATTGCTTCAACCTTTTTTGAAAAGGGCGCTTTATCAGGATAATACACCTGGACACCGCTTTTTTGAACTTCCTGCAGAGCAAATTCACAAGCCTCTTTCCAGAGCTGTTTCTGATACTGGGCGGATTCATCCGCGGCTTCCTGAAGCCACTGCTGTTCCTGGGTTGTGAGGCTGTTCCAAATCACCGTGCTGATCAGAAGGACATCCGGAACCGATGTATGCTCGTCCAGCGAATAGTACTTACAAACTTCATAATGCCGGGAAAGATGGTATGATGGTGGATTGTTCTCTGCGGCATCCACGACTCCCTGTTGCAGAGCAGTATAGAGTTCGCCCCAGGCGATTGGTGTCGCCGATCCGCCCATCTGCTGAATCATTCGCACGGCAGTCGGACTGTTCATCGTTCGGACTTTCATCCCGGTCAAATCATCGGGACTCAGAATCGGTTTGGCTTTTGAGTAAAAACTGCGGCTGCCGGCATCGTAATAGCAGAGCCCCCGCAACCAGTACTTTTCACTGCTCAACAGGATTTCTCTGCCGATTTCCCCTTCTAACACTTTGAACCGCTGCTCTTCACTGCGAAAAATATAGGGCAAGCCAAAAACTTTGTAAACCGGCACAAATCCCTCAATCGCACCGGAGGATACTTTTGTAATTCCCAGGCTGCCGATCTGCAGCAGTTCCACCAGTTCCCGCTCGGTTCCCAATTGCTGGCTGGGATAAATATCAATTCGTAATCTGCCATCGGATTTTTCGCTGACTCGCTCAGCCATATAGACCATCGCTTTGTGAACCGGATGGTCGGCATTCAGGGCGTGCCCGAGTTTAATCACCCGCACCCGGCTCTTCGGACCACATGCCGATAAAAGGAATATTGCAAGCCCGAGAATAATGAATATCTTGACGTATTTGGTCATAAATTATCCCATCTGTTTCTGGTTTTGCGCGGACATTCGATAGGTTTTTTTTGACAGTCCGTAGGCTAGCGCATTGTTCATCGTGCGGGCTTCATCCATATTGATAATATGCCTGGCAACCAGTCCGGCGAGGAAATTACTATCAATTCTGCGCGCCAGATCATGCCGGGCTGGAATTGAAGGAAAAGCCCGCGTATCATCGATAAACCCAATTAAGTTATACACACCGGCTGTCTCGATGGCACGCTGCCGGAACCTGATCATTCCCTGAATACTGTCATTAAACCACCAGGCGGGTCCCAGCTTCATTGCCGGGTAATGCCCTGCCAGTGGTGCCAATTCCCGGGAATAAGTTGATTCATCCAGCGTAAATACAATCAGAGTAAAATTCGGGTGATTGCCATAGGCATTCAGCAGCGGTTTCAGATTATAAGTGAATTCCGATACAATCGGAATATCGGCGCCTTTATCGGCGCCATATTTCTGAAAAATCCGCTCATTGTGATTCCGCAGGACACCAGCGTGCAAATGCATAATCATCCCATCATCACAACTCATGCGTGCCAGCTCCATCAGCATATGCGCTGTGAACAGACGCGCATCTTGCGGAGTCGTATTTCCAGTCAGGGCTTTCTGAAATAATTGGTCTGCTTCATTATCAGATAAACGATTAGTCAACGCTTCCTGAACTCCATGGTCCGTCGAAATCGCACCCATGGATTTGAAGAATACCCGTTGATTTTCCAGCGCACGAATCAGCTGCTTACAATTGTTAATCCAGATACCACTGGCATCGGACAACTTATCGATATTTTCTCGCCAGTCAGCCCGGGCAATATCGGTCACGCCATCGGGGCGCAGACAGGGGACAATATGACCGTTCCAATCCGATTCCTTGATCTGCTGGTGATGTTTCAGTGAATCCCAGGGATTGTCGGTTGTGGTCAGCATTTCCAGGTTGAAACCGTCAAACATCGCTCTTGGTAAAAATTCCGGGGTGCTGAGTTTCTCCAGAATGTGATCGTAGATTTCATCAGCTGTTTCGATAGACAATTTTTTTTGCACATCAAAAAGTTCAGACAACTCATAGTTGAGCCAAATACCACTGGGAGTCCCATCAAACAGGTAAAAATTCTCCGCAAAAATTCGCCAGATTTTCCGTCGGTCGGTTTCTTCGACAGTGCCATCCACTGTTGGAATTCCCAGCGATTCCATTGAAATCCCCTGCGAATAGAGCATCCTGAAGACATAATGATCGGGAATAATGAACAATTCCGCGGGGTCAGGAAAGGGCTTATTCTCGGCGAAAAGGCGTGAGTCCACATGACCGTGGGGACTGATCAGCGGTAAATCTTTAACCTCGGAGTACAGCTCGCGGGCAAGCTTTCGGGTTGTCGGATCGGGATCAAAAAAGCGATCGGGATTTAACATTTCTACTCCTTAACGTATATCATCAATTTTAATAAAGTCCATATCATCAAATTCCTGGTTCTCGCCGCCCATACCCCAGATAAAAGTATAGCTACTGGAACCAGCACCGGCATGTATTGACCAACTCGGCGATAGCACCGCTTCCTTGTTTTTCATCACCAGATGGCGGGTCTCTGCGGCGGGTCCCATCAAGTGAAAAACCCGGGCTTCCTCAGCCAGATCAAAATAAAAATAGATTTCTGTCCGGCGGGCATGAGTATGTGGCGGAAAGGTATTCCAGATACAGCCTGGCGCCAGAATCGTCAAGCCCATGACCAATTGACAACTCTCAGCCACTCCGGGTCGAATATATTGATAAATCGTCCGCTTGTTGGATGCCTCTACAGTGCCTAATTCCACTTTGTTTGCATCAGCCTTATAGATCAATTTTGTCGGGTATTCCTTATGCGCCGGATAGCTGAGAATGTAGAATTCCGCCGGTTTTTCCGGATCAGCACTGGCAAACAGAATTTCTCTGGCACCCCGACCTATGTAAAGCGCATCCAGTTTATCCAGCTGGTACTTCTGTCCAGCGATCGAAATGGAACCTGTGGCACCGATATTGATCACTCCAAGTTCCCGGCGCTGGGCAAAATAATCACTCGCCAGTTCCTTGCCACCCTTTAATTCAAGGGTCTCTTTCATGGGGACTGCACTGGCGACGACTGCCCGCTCCGTATCGCTGTAAAGCATTTTCAATTTTCCGGGTTTAAATAAATATTCGACGAGAAACGTCTCCCGCAATTCTTTCGTCGTCATCCGGACAAATCGTTCCGGATCGGCTAAATATCGAATTTCCATGCCAACACCTCTTTTATCACTTAATTAATAAATCACCTTAATCGGACCATTTAATTCCTGAACTGTCTGATCGAGATAATTAACAAATTCAGTCTGGGTTTTGATTCCGCCGGGCTCTCCTTCCCAGGCAGCCGCGAAATAGTATTTCAGATTTCCATCCTGAGGATTCAGGATGACCAGATGATTTAACTCATCTTCGGTAATTTCGATCAGATTCGCACTTTTGAAAAAAAGCGCCGTTCCAAGATTATCTCCCGCCAGGCTCTGCTTCCCCCAGAGCGCAATATAATTCCACTTCGAATCCGCGTTCGGGCTTCCTTCAAAATAATTACACCCGTCGTGTTTCACCAATCCTGTCGCTAATGGTTCAAGACCTCCGGTGACCTGGAGTTTCTGTCTGGTCAGGCGGCTGCCGCCACAGATAGACAGATTCGATTGCAGATCATATTTCTTACCACCAATTTGCCAGCCGTGATAGTTCGTCTGAATTTCCGCCTGCACCGGACCGTCAGCCAAAATCCGCACCAGAACGCTGTCTGTTTCACTGACTTTTTGAACGGCACCATTATAAAATGCTGCAATCGATCCGATTCCCAGCGACGTACTGACTTTGAAAATATCGCCGCCCCAGTCAGCCATCTGGAGATAGGCTTCTGTCCCGTCCAGACCGACATTCGGTAAGACCATGTCACTGACATTCTTTCCGAAAATGTCGATGCAGTTGCGCGGATCGAGATAAAAACGATAGGCGACCTGATCGGATTCCCAACCCGGTCCCTCATAGCGGTAATAAGTATCGTGATCCACGTGATTCGGCGGCATTTTATCAAATGTCACCGTCGTGAACTTTCCGCCCACATATCGATCACCTTCATAGCGACCGCCCTCTTTCCGGGAGAGTTCTGCATGGGCTCGCTGTGGATACTGCACTGCCTCAACCGATTCCAGTGCATAACGGATCATTACCTTTTTCTTTTCGCCCGGTGTAAAATCTGCCAAAAAATACAGCTGCTTGTCCTGCAGTTGTGATGGCACTTCCTGACCATCAACTATTAGCACAAACGAACAACTCTTCAGCATTGTTTTCTGATGCTCTCCAGCAATTTTGGACAAATTGATTTTGACGAAAGCATCTTTACGCACTAAATCGCTTGGATTTTCCACTTTTATGGTCGTTTTTCCCGGATAAGATTTCGCCAGTTCAGTATCAGACTCACATGCCATCAATCCACTCAATACCAAGATAATCATCCCGTGAAAAAAATGTGTTCTCATTATGACCCTCGTTTAATTAGTTTCAATTTTTTTCAATTGCGATCCGCAGGATTCCCGGATAACCAATGAAGGTTTCAGAATCTGACGTATTTTAACTGATTGCCCGTTAATTTTTTCAATTAATGTTTCTATCGCCAGCTGTCCGATTTCATCGGTTGGCTGATGAACTGTTGTCAACGGTACCGGTGCTGTGATGCCCCGCCTGATATCATCAAATCCGACCAGTGCCACATCCTCCGGAACTTTTAGCCCGCGATCCAAAATGGCTCTTTGAAAGCCAAGTGCTACCAGGTCATTATAGACAAACAATGCTTCCGCCCGATCGGTGTGAGATGCAAACCGTTCACCAATTTCATATCCGGAATTATAATCAAAACTCTCACCCAGATTACTAAGTCGGTAAATATCATCCTGCCGGAAAATCAGAGCGTAATCTGTTAGTGCTTTTTTAAAACCATTCCGTCGCAATTCTCCCACCCGGTTGCCAATTTCACCATCAATATAGCCAATTCTCTTATAGCCACTTTTTATCAGGTGCTCGGTCGCGATATAGCCGCCCAACTCATGATCAGTTCCAATAAAACATACATTTTCATCATCGATATAGGAGACGACCACACAGGGATAATTTTCATTGGTCAGTTTTCGGATCAGTGGAGTTGCAGTGTATTGGTGACTCATGGATGCAATAATAATCCCGCTGACCCCCATACTCAGAAAATGTTTGATCTGGTTATCTTCGATTTCCGGCTGGTTCCCGGAATTTGCCAACAGGAGATTGTACTGGTTGTCCGATATTGTACGTTCGACGCTCATCAAAATTCGCGAGAAAAACGGGCTGTTCAAATCTCTTAGTACAAATCCAATCGTGCGGGTTTTGGAATAATCCACTACCTCCCGGGGTTTTGCAACATAGATTCCCTTCCCGACCCGGCTGAACAGAATCCCGTCCCTGATCAGGTCCGCCACGGCTTTTTTCACGGTAATCGGACTGACATTGTATGCCCTGGTCAATTCCTGCTGGGAGCCGATCTGATCACCAACCTTCAATTCACCGGACTGAATTTTTAACTTGATATCATTTGCGATCTGCTGATAAAAAGGGATTGGATTGTTAAAATCAATCACGTTTCACTCCTACTGAAAAATTCTCTATTATCTCTGCCAGGTCTCATGCAAAAAGCCGAATAAAAATTAGCTAGAATGTCGTTATTTGTAATCGATTTTGAGATAATTTTTGCCAAGTAAAACACAAATTTATTAAGTATAAAAAGTTTGAATTTATCATTATCTCTTTAATTTTAAATACAATGAGTGAAAAAATATATCCATTTTTATATATTTGACCAATATGAAAATTCATGGGATCACATATGACAGTTTATGTATATTTTTTAATAAATATTTCGTTTATTTGATTTATATATTTTTCATCTGGTTTCTCATCAATCATCGATTGTCTGTAAAGTTTATAGAGTTCTAATATCCTGTTCACTGTTTTATTATCTAATTGTACTAAATCAAGCACTTCAGCTTTATTTATATCATTCGGTTCATACTTCTGTAAACCATTACCATATTCCCGTCTATTATCTTCGAATAACTGTTTAGCGACACTAGTTAAAAGATAAGCGAATAAAAGGTCTATTTTAACGATAGGAAATAGTTCTGACTTCATTATATACATACAATGAAATGTCGTAAGATTTGAAATGTTAGCTTCATTGCGAATAAATTTTAATCCACTTCTACTAAATACAGATACCCAAATTGGCGCAGGGGGTCTGTTTTCTAAAGAATACCAAGGATACCTATGAGAAGTCAAATATTTTTTATCTATTTCTTCAACAACACCTTTATGCAAATATCTTTTAACACTATCATTTTTTGTGTCAATAACATTTAAAAGAAAGATTGGTCTATTGACTTCTTTTAATCTTTCAAATTCATAATATGTAAAGAATGGTTTTTTTACATCATTTGCCTTGCATATGCAAGGCAGTAAATATTTTTCAGGAATTGAAAATTCCTCTGCTTTAGATTTGTTAAATGAAAAATAATCATTCGCTCCTGTAGCGATACCACGAACAACTTTTCCAAAATTGGCAAAAGGAACAAGATTTTTATATTTTAATGAGTTTTGTTCTTGATAATAAGTACGCCATTTAATTTTCGGATCAAGCTGTGAAATATGGATTGTTTGATTATCTCCTGATACTGTAGGATAAATATCTATCAGATGCTGAATTTTTTTCAAGTCAGTCAAAGATTTAACATTGGTAAATTGAATTTCTTTAGATTCGCCGTCATTAGAACAAAGAATAATTGAGGCTGTCGTTAAAGCATCTTCAAATATGTTTTCTTTAAAATCAATAACAATTATATGACGCAATGTATTACTTTTTATAAGATAAGATTTTACTGTTTTACCGTAGTCAGAATTAAGAAATTCAGAGGGGATAATATAAGCGGCACGTCCATTCGGATTTAATTGATATATTGATTTGAGAAGAAAAAGAGAATAAAGATTGGTGAACCCATTTAATCGACAATTAAGTTCTGTTTCAATCTCCTTCAGCATTTGTTTATTATCATAATCGTGAAATTTAAAATATGGGGGATTACAGATAATTCCATCATATTTATATTCCCAGTCATTATACATATAATCCTGTAAGATTAAATTCACATTATCACTATCTCTAAAATATTTTTTTGCTTTATTAAAAATATATTTATCAATTTCAAATGCTTTAATTTTCACATTCTTATTATACGATAATATAACACGTGAAAACACTCCAAGTCCGAAAGCCGGTTCTAAAACTGATTTGATTTTGTTATTTCCCAAAATCCATTTAGCCATTAAATCAGCTATAGGGTATGGAGTAAAAAATTGGGCAAACTTTTTACGATGATCTATTGAAGTGAATTTTGAGTATTCACGCTCAATTGAATTGTCTGTAATATTGACTTCTAATACCTGCATTAAAAATCAGTGTTTTGAATACCTAATATATTCCTAAGATTATTAATATCTAAGTAGGCTGTTCCACCTTTGAAAGTTACGTAGAATAATAAGCGTCCCCTATCCATTTCTTTTCGAATACTTTTGTGCATTGGCTCATCAACTTTGGAGGCAATTGGAATCCCAACTTTAGAATTGATTTTAATTGTTGTCTTATTTTGGTTTTTAGTATCTTTTTCTACTGAGAATATTACTCCATCATTATCGGGATTTGAAATAATTTTTAGAATTTGCTCAAATGAGATGCCGATAATTTTATCAAAGAAAACTTGAAAATAAAAATGAGGAACGTTAAATGTTTCGATCCATTTAAAAACTACTTTTATATCTTCAACTTTCGGAGTTATTGAAAGATAATCTCTCTTTTGGATTTCTTTTATTGCTTTTTTTAATTCTCTGAATAAACCATTTAATTGTACTAATCTATCCGTAGAACTCCAGCCTGGAACTATAAAATCTGTGACACTTAATGTTTCATTTGAAATCCCCTGTAAAACCGAAATATATTTTCTTCTTGCTGGGTGCTCTAGAATATCTGCATAGTCTGTTAGTATTTTATCTCTTGTTTTTAAAGCAATTTGTGTGAATTTTTTAGTTTTAGTAATCATTGCTATTTCATAACGCTCAATTAGAAATGCACTGGACCTTACTTCAATCCCTGCTATGGCACATTTTACGTACTCATCTATCTCATGATGTGGAATCTGACTTATGTCATATCCAAAACCTTTATTAAAATCAGATTTGTTGAAAATTAATATGTTGTTGACTTTCTTCTGGGCATAATTAAAATGGCGATTAAACATATTCGGTTATACCTGGTATGCCAAGTATAAATAATCAGGGAATTTAAAACAAGTAAATTATAAGCGGAAGGGAGAAAAAATGACAGAAATTTGGGGTAATACATCCTTTCCGGGATGGTTATGGAAAGGGGTAAATTTATTCTTTTTGTTCCTTTCTTCTTGATTCCACATATTCGGGATATAACTCCTCCATACAATCCGGACAGATACCATGACTGAAAACAGCCTCTGAATGCTCGGACATATATTTTTCAACTTCATTCCAGTAGCCATCATCATTCCGGATTTTTTTACAGGACGCGCAGATAGGAATTAAACCTTTCAGGATTTTGATCTTTTCCTTCGCTGAAATTAACTCATTCAGTAACTTTTCCCGTTCATCTTCGATCAGTTTCAGATCATTGATATTTTGAACTGTGGAACGAATTGCGATAATTTTTCCATGCTCATCAAACACCGGACGGTCATTAATGCGAACACGAATTACTTTGCCGCTTTTACAGATATATTTCCGATCAAATCCGCCTTCGGACTGACCATGTTTGATTTTATTTTTAAATCCCCGGATCGAATCTTTGCGCTGTGACTCTACCATAAAATCGAATATCGAACGTCCAACCATTTCCTTCACGGAATATCCTAAAAATTCGGCTTCAACATGATTTACCCTGGTTATTATCCCTTCACAATTTATTTCATGATAACCAATTACATCGGATATACTATTATCTTTATTGACAGGCTGAACGGTGGACCGAACACCGATTGTCTGGGCACATTCATTCCGAATAATTTGATCGGTGATATACACCTGAATTTCAGAACCGTCTTTGCGAACATAGGTCCGTTCAAATCCTTTTAAAGGCATCCAGTGTTCTATTTTTTCTTGAAATGCTTTGCGGGCAATCTCGCGGTGCTCGGGAATAATAAAATCAAAAATTGACTTGCCCAGCATTTCTTCAATCGTATAACCAAACATGTCCGCTTCAGTTTGATTCACCAGCATTACCGTTCCTTTGGGATCAATCTCATGATATCCCACCGGAGCTTCATCGAAAAGAATCCGATAACTGGCTTCAAAACGACGAAGGATCTTTATCAGTTTTTCCTGTTCGGAAACACTCGTTTTTAACTGTTTATTTTCTGCCCGCAAGCGCTCTAATTCATTCATCGGTTAATTCCTCTGCTTATACAATATCGGATTTGCAGCAACTATTATTTTCATCGTTTAGGTCATTCAATACCAATTTAAATCATCTTCAAAGCTTATATAAATTTACCATCTGGCTCTGCATTATCAATTCCTGTCTGCCAAAATAATTCTTTTTAAACTTAGTCAAAATAAAATATTTGCGAATAATAAACTCATCTGATAATTGCTGTTCATCATGTTTTACTGATTGCCTTGAAGTCTATAAATGATTAACATTTAAACGGAGAATACTCAAAAAAGGTGCGATTATGATCAGGAAAGTTTGCATTGAAGATGCCCCGGCGCTTTGTGCCATTTATAACTATTATGTCGAGAAGACCACGATAACCTTTGAGGAAGAACCACTGACAGTATCAGAGATGCAGAATCGAATAAAAACAGTTACTGCAAAATATCCCTGGCTGGTTTATTGCAAAGATAGCTGCGTTTCCGGTTTTGCATATGCCTGTCAGTGGAAATCCCGCAGCGCCTATAAGTTTTCCGTAGAAAGCGCAATTTACCTCGATAAAACCATCACCGGAAAGGGTATCGGCAAAAAGTTGTATCCGGAATTACTCAGACTTCTTCGTGCCCAAAATATTCATGCTGTCATAGGCGGGATTGCCATACCAAATGACGCCAGTATTGCTCTGCATGAAAAATATGGGTTCAAACAGATTGGACATTTTAAAGAAGTTGGCTATAAATTCAGTAAATGGATTGATGTGGGTTACTGGCAGTTAATTCTAAATTAAGCAGGAAAAAATGAATATTGTTGTTCTCGACGGTTATACGCTCAATCCGGGCGAATTGAGCTGGGCGGCGTTAGAAAAACTGGGAAGCTGCACAATTTATCCGCGCTGTAAAGATGAAGAGATTATCGAGCGCTCCCAAAATGCAGAAATCATCATCACGAATAAAGCTGCTTTTCCGGCTGAAATCACTGAAAAGTTACCCCGCCTGAAATATATTGGCGTCACCGCCACCGGCTATAATATTGTCGATATTGAAGCCGCCAATCGACACAATATTATCGTTACCAATGTTCCGGCTTACAGTACCCGCTCCGTTGCTCAGACGGTCTTTGCCCATATTCTGAATCTGTGTCACCATGTCGGTGAACATTCGGATTCAGTGAAGTCGGGCGACTGGGCAGCATCAACGGATTTCTGTTACTGGAATTTTCCACTGATCGAATTAGCCGGACTGACTCTGGGTATTATTGGAATGGGACAAATCGGGCAGGCAGTTGCCAAGATTGGCAGTGAATTCGGTATGAAAATTTTATTCCATACCCACGGCAAACCGGAGCGTCTGCCAGTAGAATATCAACAAGCCGATCTTGAAACACTTTTCCGGCAAAGTGACATTATTTCGTTGCACTGCCCGTTAACACCGGAAACGGAAAAACTGGTCGATACCAAGCGACTGGATTTAATGAAACCAACCGCTTTCCTGATCAATACCAGCCGGGGACCGGTGATCGATGACGCAGCGCTGGCTGATGCCCTGAACAGCGACAGGATCGCTGGCGCCGGGCTGGATGTGCTTTCCACTGAACCGCCGGATCCGGCGAATCCGCTTCTCTCCGCGAAAAATTGCTGTATCACGCCCCATATTGCCTGGGCGACAACGGCTTCCCGGCAGCGCCTGATGGATGTTATCATCAATAATGTCCGAGCCTTTTTAAATGGCAAACCGGAGAATGTCGTAAATAATCCACAATGAAAATCACTGAAATCACCGCCAAATCCATCCTGCGCAAATCGAAACGGATCGATTCATGGTTCCTGTCCCGCTACGGTATGAACCTCTACCGCGGCTGCACGCACAATTGCAGCTATTGTGATGGACGCGCGGAAAGCTATTATGTGAACGGCGATTTCGGTCATGAAGTGGCGGTTAAGGTCAATGCCGTCGAGATTCTGAGCCGGGAACTTGATCCCGACCGCAAACGCAAACCGCTGAAACCGGGTTATATTATGCTTGGTGGTGGGGTCGGAGACGCCTACCAGCCGGTGGAACAAAAATATGAAATCACCCGAAAGGTTCTGGAATTAATTCATAACTTCAAGCATCCGGTTCATATTTTAACAAAATCGGTACTGGTGAAACGAGACATCGAGATCATCAAAGCTATCAATACTCAAAACCGGGCGATCGTCAGTGTCAGTTTTTCATCGGTGGACGATGAATTGAGCCGGCTTTTCGAGCCGGGCGTTCCAGCTCCGGCAGAGCGCCTTGAAATTATCCGGTTTTTTAAAAACGAGGGCATCGCCAGTGGCATGGTCCTGATGCCCGTAATTCCCTTCATTACCGATACTCCCATCATGATTCAGAATGCCGTTCAACAAGGTGTCAATGCCGGCGCAGACTTCATAATTTTCGGCGGATTGACTCTGAAAGAGGGACGCCAGAAAGCCAGCTTTATGGAAATCATTCAGGACAAATACCCGGAATTTTTACCTTCTTATCTGCAAATTTATAAATCGGATAAATGGGGACAGGCGTCTGGCGAATATTACCACGCGATCCAGCAGATATTTAAAATCATTGCCGATCGTTTTAAAATTCCCATTCGGATGCCACTCCGCTTATTTCAGGATATCCTCGATGAAAACGATCAAGTAATTGCCATTCTGGAGCATATTGATTACTTTCTGAAAATCGCCGGCAATCGCTCACCTTACGGCTATGCTGCTTATGTTATTTCGCAAATCGACGAACCACTGTCCATAATAAAATGGAATCTGCGGCATCTGAAAGGGATTGGACCGACCATTGCCAAAACGATCCGGGAAATACTGGAAACCGGTTCGTGTGCTGTTTATAAACAATTAACCGGAAATTATTATGCCGACAATCATTGAAAAACCGTCTATTATCAAAGCTGCCGGGAATAAACCCAAAATTATCGAAGAGTATATCGGTCGGGTCAACTCTCAAACCAAAGCGATCAGCATTGCCAAAATGCAAAGCCCGGCGGGTTGGGTTGAACCGGGACAGACACCGGAATTCGATGAATATACTGTCGTTCTGAAAGGCTGTCTACAGGTGAAAACCGCAAGCAAGATCGACAAAATCAAGGTTGGTCAGGCAATTATCGTGCACGCTGGAGAATGGGTGCAATACAGTTCCCCGGAACCGCAAGGCGCCGAATACATTGCAGTCTGCCTGCCGGCTTTTTCACCAAAATTCGTACACCGTGATATATAAACAACTTCGCTAAAGTTATAAACTTTCGCAAAGATTAATATATTTTTGTGAACTATAGTTATTTTTTCTTTTCGAGTATTAACCTTTTAGGACGATCCAATATTGCAATAGCGTTATTACGTGCAATAACCTGTTGTGCTTTATGAGTTCCACTATTATTTATCACTCTTGGTTTTGATATTTCTCGGGCTTGAACAATAATTCTTTCACCAATTAATTTGTCACCTTGACTGATACCAAAAATAATCTTATTCTTGCTCAATTATTCGTAGACCATCCTTATTTAAATCATCAATAATTTTTACTACATACTCAAGGTCAATTCCAAGTTCTTCAACGATATCACTATAATACCAGCTATTCTCTTGGCATTTAATCCATTCTTTTATCTCATTACGAGCTTGGTCCAAAGGTATTTCTCTAAGTTCTAATACTTCTTGTTTATTCAGTTCTGTTTTTAATGTTTCTATCTCATCATTAAGTCTTTTAATCTCATTATTTAGCACTTGGAATTGGGCTTGTATACTATTACCACTTATTATAGAATCAAAAAAATTAAAATCATCTTGGCTTGAATCTACTATAACATTTTTAATGATTTCTGTATTTACATATCTACATCTTTGATACACTTCAGTCCACTCAGAGTTATTATGCCCCATGCTCCAAAAAATAGCATCGGATTCTTTATTATCGACAAGTTGTGGGAACATTTATTTTTCTTTCAATTTTTGCTTATTTATTAATTCTTCAATTTTATCTTTTATTCTCATAGCATGTTGGTGAGAGACAACAATTCGGGAATCGACAGACCAAATACCACCTAACCGAGTACAAAATTCAAAGTAAAATTCTTCATCTGTACATGTAAGTTTAGTCACTTCTGCATATAGTGTTTTATCAAAATTTTTTAAAAGTTTTCTCTCTTCATTTGGAGTAACTTCTTCTACTTGTTTATCAGCCATTATAAACTTCTATTACTCATTATTACTCATCTATGACAGAAATATATAATGAATTTAACTATCTCGCAAGAATTTTAACTTATTTCTCCTAATTAAGTTACGAGTTATTAAATACTCATATCAATAGAAAGTTTTACTGGCAGTTACATCCGGAATCGCTATGCTCATGAGCGGAACAGCCGCCGCCACAGCAACCACCGGTTTTCTGCCGGTCTTTTTTCCCGAAATATACAATAGTCATGACTACTACAAAAACCAGCATGACCACAATCGATAAGCCAATTACTTTTATCATAGGTTATTTCTTCT
>CAZSDW010000012.1:51357-80253 GCA_964605705.1 uncultured bacterium | reverse complement strand
AAGAATTATAATTGTCGTCTTAACTCAAAAAAGGCGGTGAGCATGAAGACACATGATTTATTCCACATTCTTGCCGTTTTAACGATTCTTTTGTGGAATCGGTTAATTGCTCAAGCGGGCGGCTATGCGCTGAGTTTCGATGGGACAAATGATTATGTGATTACGACCAATACTTTTGCCCTTCCAACTAGTAGTGGGACATTCGAAGGCTGGGTTTGGACAGCTTCGGGAGAGACCGACAACTCATTTTGGGGAAATACAGTTGGTGAAAAGGGAAAAGCCAGAGGTCTGAGGGTAAACAGTAGCAGTGAAATTTCAGATGATATTTATTTCTATGGCTGGTCCTGCGATGCAATTTTTACGGATGCATTTATCGGTCTTTACGATCAGTGGGTGCACATAGCACTGGTTATTAATAGCACTTCATCGGTTTCACTTTATTTGAACGATAAGTTATTTGGAACAGAAACAGTATATGGTTCAATGAAAATACCGGCACCATTGCTTATGATGAAACAAGTAACGATCATGATGGAACTTTAATCAATGGTCCAACTTGGACGGCTTCCACTGCGCCTATTGGCGGCAACGCGCTGGATTTTGATGGTAGTGATGATTATGTTGAATTAGATGCTACTGATTTAATCGGTACAAAATTGAGTTTTACCATTTCTGCTTGGTTCTATATCCGGGACATGGCAGCAATTAATGCAATATATGGAGAGTATGAAAGCAGTCAAGCCAGAAATCATTTATCGATTTATTACAGTGATAACAAAGTAAAATTTGATCAGTATACCCCACCGGGATATGGAGCCAGCACAACCTCTACTGTCACAACCAACAAATGGTTTCATATCGCATATGTGCAAAATGGGGATTCTTGGATTTTTTATCTTAACGGAGTACTTGATAATTCAGGTGATTCAGAGGAATATACCGGAAATTTACCTACCAAATCAGGCATCGGAGCAAGATACATTGAAGGAAACTGGGCTCAAAACTTTAATGGTGTTTTGGATGAAATTCGAATATGGGATACTAATTTAACCCAGTCGATTATTTAGAAATGGATGTACAAAGAAATAGATAATACACATCCATACTATGATAATTTAGTTGCCTACTGGAAATTCAACGACGGTACTGGCACCACTGCCACCGATTTCAAAGGTGATAATGACGGAGCATTAAATAACTTTTCAGGCATATTTTGGGTTACAACTATTGCGCCATTGGCGACCACTTTTACCAGCGACAAGACCGATCTGATCAGCATCTGGTCAGCCGACAATTCCAATTCGTCTTCTATCTTGACAATCACAGATTCCGATGTCTCCGGCAGCAATCGGATCGCCTTTGGGCATAACAATGGGAGTCTGTCTGCTAACACATCCGATAAACCGGATGGCATTGATCGCCGTTTGAATCGTGTCTGGCGGGTGGAAAAGAACGCCGGTTTAGCGGGCGATTTTGTGTTTGATTGCTCAGGACTCGGAATCGGAGCAAGTGGTGATTTGTGCTTACTGGAAGACCAGGACGGGACCTTCTCCGATGCGACGATTATCGAAGGTTCCTATGATGGGACAGATTTCATTAAAACTTCCTATACCTTTAAGGATGGTTATTACTATACATTAGCCTCAACCTCTGGAGATAATTCCCTGCCGGTGGAACTTGTGGATTTTCTGGCGATTGCTGGAGACGGAATAGTAACGTTGAATTGGTTTACCGAATCCGAGCTCGACAATCTCGGCTTTAACATCTACCGCAGCACGAATGCCAATGATCAATTTTCAAAAATCAATGATCAATTGATTCCCGGTGCGGGGAATTCATCGAGCAAGCATGAATACGAGTATGTGGATAACGATGTTAAAAATGGCATTACCTACTGGTACAAGCTGGAGGATGTGGATTTTGGCGGAAACACGAAATTGAATGGACCGGTTTCCGCGACGCCTGTAGAAAGAGGTGTTTCCAAAGCATTCCGTTTATATCCCAATTACCCCAATCCATTCAACCCGGTGACGACGATTTCCTATGATTTACCGGAAGATGGCTATGTAGAGTTAGTCATTTATAATATGTTGGGTGAAAAGGTCGTTACCCTGATCCGGAGTAATCAGGCTGCCGGTTCTTATATGTTGAACTGGGATGGTACAAATCAGAATGGCGAGCTGGTGACTTCGGGATTGTATTTCTTAAAAATCGCGAGTGGCAAGTACCTTTGTACTAACAAGATGATATTTATTCGCTAGGGTATAAAAACCTTCCGAAGGTTATAGACCTTCGTAAGGTTGGATATTATTCCAATTTCCAACTGAGGAGATATTCCCGGTTCTCCGACTTAGAAATCTGTGGGTTCGCTGTTTGCCAGCTGCCGGGTAAATTCAATGCACCTGCTGTCAAATCGAAATGACACATTGCAATACCCATGTCGATTTTTTGAAGATCGATGGCAGGGGATAGACGATAATATCTATCGGTTCGCTGCAGGTAAAAGTGATAAAATTTGCCATTTTTCACAATCCGCCAGGGCTGTCGGTTAGAAGCCGAGGGCGCCAGGCGAACCATCTCCAGGGCGGTGGCATATCTTCCGGCATTTTCCGGAGTCAGTGGCTTAGAGAAGTCTTCATCAAAGAATATTTCTTTCCAGGGCTTGCGCTTTTTTGAACTGGCGCCAAGGCGGATGAGCCGATCCCGAACAGACTGTTTTTCAGTTGGAAAACCGACAGGTGTGACCGCCGGAATCACCTCATTTTCCGGAAGTCCGATAAGTTTGGCAAATTCGCTGCGTTTGAGACTGCCGCCCAACCAGCAGGTTCCCAATCCCAGTGCGGTAAGTTGGAGAATGATCCACTCCATCCGGTAACCAAAATCCACAAATCCAGCTGCACTGGCTTGCATCGTACCAACAATGAAATGCTGCGCGCTGCTGATAAAACCGTAGGTGCCGAGTTTGATCTTCTGATCAAGTGCATGGGACTTATGTACCAGTAAGAAAATAGCTTCGTTCCCATAAGGTCCTGGTGGACATTCCTGAAGAATAGGATTGATTTTCTTTAGAATTTCCTCCGGTAATTTAATTGGCTTGTAGCTTCGGTATGATCGGCGATTTTGAATAATTTCAATAATACTTTTCATAATTGAATATGAGTATAATTAATCGGATAACGGAAGATCAGCGCTTATATCCAGCCCGTTGCATGGCAGCCTGTGCGATGCGTCCCGAGGGTCCATCGCCCCTGGCGATAACTACGGCTATTTTATTGTCGGTCGCCTTGATGATTTCTGCGACGTCTAAGTGAGTGAATCCGGGACAGAGCAGGATCGAGTCAATTTTTTCCGGTTCGACCAGTTCGTTGCAGATTTCAAGTGCTTCGCTCTGATTTTTAACCAGGACTGTGATCAATTTGTACATACCGGTTTTGATTATGCTGCGATGGATAATCTTATCCGCATCGGGAGTGTGTGCGATGAATAGAGCATTAAATGTCATGATTGGCTCCTTTTTATTTATACGGGAAAATACGCAAATATCTCTGGATTTTGAAGCTCTTTTGATGCATTATCGGGATGCCAAAAATCCTGAAAATAAATACAAAGTAATTATAATCAACATAATGAATAAGTCGAATTCTATGGAATCGTCATATCATTTAGAATTTTAAAATATTAGCTAATTCTCGAAGTGTTTTGATTTCCAGATATTGATAATCCTCCAGCGAATCCTGATCCAGATGTTCATGCTGCCAGGTGGTGTGAAACGGAACATGGATCGCCTGACCGCCAATTTTCAAAACCGGCAAAATATCGGATTTCAGCGAATTACCGATCATAATAAAGTGACGCGGGTCGGTATCGAGATGTGCCAGGAGTTTCTGATAATTTTTCTCCTTTTTATCACTCATGATCTCGATATGATGGAAAAAAGGTTCAAGTCCGGACTTCTGAAGTTTACGTTCCTGGTCCAGCAGGTCGCCTTTGGTGGCTAATATCAGTGTGAATCGTTTGGATAGCATTTCCAGCACTTCCGGCACACCGTCCAGCAATTCAAGCGGACTATTGATGAGATTTTTACCGAGTCGGATAATTTTATCGATTGTTTTCGCGGGAATTTTATTGTTACTGATCCTTACAGCGGTTTCAATCAGGGAAAGGGTAAAGGCTTTGGCACCATAGCCATAGGGCGCTAGGTTCTGCATCTCGGTTCTGAATAATTCTTTTGAAATTTTTGCCGCCGGTAGATAATGCGACAGAATTTCGCAAAATTGCCGTTCCGTATCCTGATAAAAACTCTCATTGACCCAGAGGGTGTCATCACCATCAAAAGCAATATATTTGATCAGTTCTGTCGATAATCTTATCATTATTTTTCTTCC
The DNA here is from genome assembly GCA_964605705.1 of uncultured bacterium. Classification (GTDB taxonomy): domain Bacteria; phylum Fidelibacterota; class UBA2242; order UBA2242; family UBA2242; genus CAZSDW01. Next base: position 75,868 of record CAZSDW010000012.1, on the reverse strand, counting down.
AATGTGGTTTTTCGCACGGAGATAAAGGGGAACATCGCCAGGATTATCAGGGTGACGGAAGACAATGCGATTCCGACCCCGAGTCGATCCGCCAGAAAACCGATTATCGGCGCCAGAATGGCAATCACAGCCGTTTTCAGTTGTGATTCCACTGATAAACCCGTTGCCATCAAAGCCGCTGGAATTGTTTCGCTGATATAGCTGACGTTCATGGGGCGGCGGGCATTCTCCAGGGCAAAAAGCAGAATAAAAATTACAATTGACAGGATGGTAATTCCGAAATGAAAAAACAGCCCGGTCAGCCCGGTCAGAATCATTCCAATGATAAAACTGTAATTAATTGCACGATCGTTTCCGGCAAAGAAGATCCGCAAGCGATCGGCATTACGACTGGCATACGAACTGAAGAGATAAATGAGAAAATAGATAATGGCGACAACGACCGATGTTCTCTGGGCATCATTCACCGCAATCAAAATGGGCAATGACAATGCAAAACTGCTGAGCACCGGTTGCAGGTAATCTTTGACCGATTTGAACAAACCGTCATAAACCGAAGAATTCAGAATACCGCGTCGAAATTGGGAATTGCGGAAAATCCGGAAAAACATCCGCCACTGGAATTGCTTTTTTGTACCTCTGGGAGATTGAGTTATTCCATTTAATTCTTTGGGATAGGACAGCATCAACAGCAATTCAATGACATAGGGAATGGTCGATGCTATGAAAATAATTCGATAATTATTGCTGGCAAAAACCAGTGCGCCGGCAATGAGCGATGACAGCGCAGAACCCCGTTGCGACCAGCCGCGGGTGTGACCGTAATAAGCCGTTTTCTGATGGGAAATACCCTTCAGGTGCAGATAGTCGAGAATCATGGCTTTGTGGGTGCCGGTGCGAAAGGCTTCTCCGACACCAAAAAGAATCATCCCGAATGCGAAAATTCCAAAGTTGGTGCAAAGATAAAATACCAGGAATGAGAAAATATATGCCAGAAAGCAGCAGATCATCGCCGTTTTACGCCCGATCCAATCGGCGATAATCCCGGTAGGAATTTCGAGAATTGTGATGGAAATTTCCCGGATGGAAAAGAGGGCGCCGATCTGCAGATAGCTGAATCCAATTGATCGAAAAAACAAGAGAATGAAAGGATCGAAAAACTGCAGATTTTTCAGAAAGCCATAGGCGGAAAATTTATAATACTGGCGATCTTTTAGAATAGGTGAGTTTTTTGGCGCTTTCACAGAAATCCTTTTTTAACAACAAAGGAACAGAACAATTTTACAGAATCCATGTTCTGCCTATAGCTGCTACGATGCGATTTTCTTTTCGACAATTTCCAGAATGTTCTGTTCAAGTAAAACCGCCTTTTGCTCAATGGCTCTGCCTTCTGGAAGGATTCTTTCGACAAAAATCTTATCGCTGCAGCTGGCAGCGTTGATTTTTACATTCAGGTGTGCCCCAAGAATTGCTGAGCGGGCTGCCAGCGCACCGACACCGGCATCGGAAACGGAATTGGGATTGCCAATCTCTGCCATTGCCTTAATAACGTTCATGGATTCCAGGCTTAGCTGCATGACCCTCAAAGGCACTTCGATGGCATATCTGGTTGCCCGCTGAATTGTTTCGGATCGGGTGGCTTTGTCGGTTGCCGATTTTTTCGGCAATTGATGAGCAGTCATGATGGCATTGAATGCGTTAGTATCCTCGTCAACCAGTTTGATGAGTTGATCATGGATCGTTTTGCCTTTTTCAGCCCAGTCTGAAAATTCTTCCCAGCGGTCATCCCAGCCGCGTTTGTGAGCGGAAAGGTTGGCAACCATAGTTCCCAAAGCGACCCCCAGCGCACCCAGGTAAGCTGCGATTGAGCCGCCCCCGGGAGTCGGTGATTCCGAAGCAGTCTCTTCGGAAAATTGTTGTAGATTCATGTTGATTAATTGCATTGGATTGTCTTCTTCAAGCAGGTACTCGATGATTTTTTTCTTTGGATCGAAAGGTTTAAGATCATCGAGTCCCAATGATTTTACGGCTATTTTAATAATTTCAGTATCGGCGATACCGGTGGAACGCTGCTGTTTTTTCAGGAAATATTTCCCGGCATCCAGCATGGCTTGCAGTGGAATGACACCCACGAGTTCCGAGCCGGTGACCCGTAAACCACGGGCATTTGCCCGCTGGCAAGCCGCCTCAAATACTTCATGTACCGAGGTAACGGTGATGTCGGTAAGATTGAAGGAGAGTTGGGCGATGCCATACTCTTCAATATACCAGCCGATGCCCTTGACACATTTCAGCAGTCCCGGTTCATATATTGGATTGCCGTTTTGATCTTTAACAATTTCTCCAGCAAGTGATTTGCCCTCGCGCTTGACGCGCCCCTTTTCCCGAATATCGAATGCGATGGAATTGGCACGGCGGACAGAGGTTGTGTTCAGGTTGATATTATAGGCGACCAGAAAATTACGCGCTCCAATCGCGGTTGCGCCGGATTTTGCGACAGAATCTGTGAATTCGGTTGGACCGAAATCCGGCAGCCAGTCCGGCGATGATAGTTTTTCGCGAAGTCCTTCGTATTCACCGGCTCGGCAGTTCGCCAGGTTTTTCCGTTTGGTCTCGGTAGCGGCGAATTCATAACAATAGACCGGGATGCCCAATACATTGCCGACTCGTGCGGCAAGTCTGCGGGCGTATTCAATGGTTTCATCCATGCTGATATTGGCAACCGGCACCAGTGGACAAACGTCGGTGGCGCCAAAACGTGGGTGGGCGCCGTGGTGTTTTTGCATGTCGATTAACTGAGCGGCTTTTTCTATCGCCCTGAAAGCCGCTTCACAGACCTCGTCGGGTGTTCCGACGAAGGTAACCACGGTTCTATTCGTTGCTTTACCGGGATCCACATCGATTAAGCGAACGCCAGCCACGGCTTCAATTTCGTCGGTTATTTGTTTTATAATGTTTAAATCATTGCCCTCACTGAAGTTGGGGACGCATTCGATCAGTTGGTTCATAAAACGATGGTTCCTTTTTTCCAGATTTTAGATGGTTTGATTTTACCCTGATTGTGAAAAATATCACGGTAATCGTCCATTTCAAAAGCGATGATATCGGCGAGCTGACCACTTTTTAATATGCCCCGGTCTCTGATGTCAAGCGCGGCTGCCGCCCGGAATGTGATGCCTGCCAGAATTTCGGCAATGCTGAGTTTTTCATAAATGCCGAGAATTGCCGCCTGAATCAGCAGGTCGCCCATAGGCGCCGACCCGGGATTCCAGTCGCTGGCAATTGCCAGACTGGCACCGGTATCGAGAATTTTCCGGGCTGGTGCAAAGGCTTCTCCAAGCCCGATGGATGAGCCGGGTAACACCACGGGAATGATATCATTTTCGGCAAGCATCCGAATCTCTTCATCACCGGCAGCTTCCAGATGATCAACGCTGAGAGCGCCGGTTTTAATGGCGATATTGGAACCGCCAGTGCTGAACTGATCGCCGTGGATTGCCAGTTTGAAATCCATTTGCCGGGCAGTTTCCAGGTAGGGAAAAGCTTCCTCCGGCGTAAAGGCAGTATCTTCGATAAAAATATCTGCCCGGTCAGACAGACCCTTTTCAATAATAATTGGTAACAGCTGCTCTGCCATTACTGAAAGGTATTCTGTATTAGTGCCCTGGTAATCACGGGGACACATGTGGGCGGCAAGGCAGGTGGGAATTAAATCGGCTTCAGTGTTTTGATTCGCCTGGTGGATTGCTTCCAGCATTTTCAATTCATCTATAACCGTCAGACCATAACCGCTTTTTACCTCGATTGTGGTGATACCATCATGGAGCATTCTGTTGGCGTGAGCGAGAGTGATTTTTGCCAATTCATCTTTGTTGGCAGCCCGGGTGCTCAAAACAGTGCTCCAGATGCCGCCCCCGGCGCCGGCAATTTCGAGATAGGTTTTACCTGCCAGACGTAAAGCGTAGTCATTGCTCCGGGAGCCTGCCCAGCAAATATGAGTATGGGCGTCGATGATTCCGGGCAGCGCGATCAGTTTACAATCTATTTCTTCAATCTGAATATTGAATTTAGAAGCAGTTTTCAATAGTTCATTAAAAGAGCCGACTTGTTTAATCTGGTTGTGTTCGATTAATATTCCGGCGTTTTCGATAATGTCCAGCTGCTTATCTTTTAAAGCACCTTTGACGGGCAGCTTGTCCATTGTAATTAATTGTTTAAAAGGACCAATTAGCTGTTGAGCCATAACGATCAGAATTTCAGATTGAATTTTTTAATGTTTTTCAAAGCCGTTTCGTAGCCGGCATCGGCATGACGATAGATAGCGGTGGCGGGATCGTTGTACAATACGCGGCTGAGTCGTCGGGCGGCTTGTTGAGTGCCATCTGCGATGACCACCATCCCGGCGTGCTGAGAGAAACCGATTCCAACACCGCCGCCGTGATGAAAAGAGACCCAGTTGGCGCCACCGCCGGTGTTTGCCATCAGGTTCAACAGTGGCCAGTCAGAAACTGCGTCACTTCCGTCTTTCATGCCCTCAGTCTCACGATTGGGGGACGCTACCGAACCGCCATCCAGATGATCGCGTCCAATGACAAGCGGTGCTTTCACCCGTCCGGTTTTTACCAGGTCATTGAAGATTAAGCCGGCTTTTTCGCGCTCGCCCATTCCCAGCCAGCAGATCCGGCAGGGCAGTCCCTGAAAGGCGACTTTCTGCCGAGCTTCTTTTAACCAATTAAGGAGATGAGCATTTTCGGGAAATGCCTCCATTAGGGCTTGGTCGGTCGTGTAAATATCTGCCGGATCACCGGAAAGTGCCGCCCAGCGGAAGGGTCCTTTGCCGTCGCAGAACAGTGGTCGAATAAATTCCGGGACAAATCCGTGGTAATTGAATGCGTTGACTTCGCCGCCCTGTCGGGCAAACTCCCGCAGATTATTGCCATAATCAAAAGTCACGCTGCCACGTTTTTGCATTGTCAGCATGAAACCCACGTGGCGTGCCATGCTTTTCAGAGCGCGTTGTTTATGGGCTTCAGGATCGCTTTTCCGGAGTTCCAGCGCTTCTGCCAGGGATAATCCGTGCGGGACATATCCGTTGATCGGATCGTGGGCGGAAGTCTGATCGGTCAGAATATCCGGGATAATATTATCCGCCAGAAGTTTTTTAAGGATATCACCGATGTTGCCAACCAGTCCGACCGAGATTGCCTTGCCTTTTTCTCTGGCAGAGAGCACAAGAGATTTTGCCTCTTTGTAATCAAAGGTCATTTTATCGATATAGCGAGTGTCGAGACGTTTTTTGATTCGGGCGGGATCGACATCAACACCCAGGAATGTCGCTCCAGCCATCGTTGCTGCGAGGGGCTGAGCACCACCCATGCCACCCAATCCACCGGTCACAAGTAATTTGTGCCTTAGATCGCCATTGAAGTATTTTCTGCCGCATTCGACAAAGGTTTCGTAAGTACCCTGCAGAATTCCCTGGGTGCCGATGTAAATCCAGCTGCCGGCGGTCATCTGTCCGAACATGATGAGCCCGCGGGCTTTCAGTTCATTAAAGTGCTCCCAGTTCGCCCAGGCGGGAACCAGATTACTGTTGGCAATCAGGACACGGGGTGCTTCAGGATGTGAACGAACGACGCCAACCGCTTTCCCCGATTGAATCAGCAGACTGTGATCATTATCCAGTTCCAGGAGAATCCGGATGATGTCTAGAACGGCTTTGACATTACGGGCTGCCTGACCGGTACCACCATAAACGATCAGGTTAGCCGGATCTTCCGCGACCTCGGCATCAAGATTATTGAGCAGCATTCTGAGCGGTGCCTCGGTTTGCCAGGATTTGGCATGTAACGCGTCGCCTCTGGGTGCTTTATAATTTGGATGCGAAGCGTATTTCTCGATAAATTCAGCGAATTTCATAGTCATCACTTCTTGTTTATATGGATTAATTTCTGAGTCATATCTTCGACATGCAAAGTTAAATCTTTATTTTGAATTATACCAATATGTGATAAATGGAATTAGTTGAAAAACTTTCTTGACAGCGGTAAAATTATATTGTATATTTATGCGTAGTTAATGAATATTTATACATTATGATAAAAGAAAAAGCAAACCGGCACCAGGCGATTCATGATTTACTGGAGGGATCTAAGATTTCCAGTCAGGAAGAGTTGCGGGAAAAACTCGTAAAGCTGGGTTTTGAAACCACTCAGGCGACGCTCTCAAGGGATCTGGCGGCGCTGCAGGTGATTAAAATTCCCGATCCGGAAAAAGGGTATATTTATACAAATTCCGAGCAGCCGGTTTCCAGGTTTTCGGTGCTGGAAGATAACTCGCCCCTGCACATGTGCAATTCGATTGCTTTTTCGAATAATCTGGCGGTCATCAGATGTATGCCTTCATTTGCGCCCAGTATTGGTCTGATCCTGGATCGGCTCGATCTGGATGCGATTATTGGAACGATTGCCGGTGATGATACGGTTTTAGTCATTATCCGTGAAGGAATTTCCCATGAGCAGTTCAAGGAATTGCTTGTGAATCGCTTGCCAGAGCTGCGAGGTCGAATTTAGGTCGGGCTCCTTCACTTCAAACACCCTAAAAAACATATTTTGGAAGGAGTAAAATGAAAAAGGAAAAAGTCATTCTTGCATACAGTGGTGGTCTGGATACTTCGGTAATATTAAAGTGGTTGATCAATAAAGGATACGAGGTCGTCTGTTATGTCGCCGATGTGGGTCAGAAGGAAGATTTCGACAAAGTACGCGAGAAAGCCCTCCAAACCGGCGCTTCCAAGGTATATATTGAAGATTTGAAAGAAGAATTTGTCATGGAGTACATCTATCCGGCATTGCGCGGAAATGCGATTTATGAAGGCAGGTACCTGCTGGGTACAGCCATTGCCCGTCCCTTGATTGCCAAACGGCATGTGGAAATTGCCGCGCTCGAAGAGACCAACCTGGTAGCCCACGGTTCGACGGGTAAGGGCAACGACCAGGTACGCTTTGAATTTGCATTTTATGCATTAAATCCGGAGATCGAGGTCATTGCTCCCTGGAAAGACCCGGAGTTTCTGGCGGAATTCAAGGGACGTAGTGACATGATTGCCTATGCGGAAAAATACGGGATTCCGATTAAAGCCTCTAAAGAGAAATCCTACAGCGAAGATGATAACCTGATGCATATCAGTCATGAAGCAGGCATCCTCGAAGATCCTGAATTTCGCCCTTATGAGAATATTTTCAGTAAAACCGTTCATCCAAAATTTGCACCCGATCAGGAGACAATCCTGGAAATTGAATTCAAGGACGGCTTTCCGATCAGAGTTGCCAATCAGACCGAAGGGATTGAAAAAGACGATCCGCTGGAACTGTTCATGTATCTGAATGAAATTGGCAGTATTAACGGGGTTGGCAGGGTGGATATGGTGGAGAATCGTTTTGTGGGAATCAAATCCCGGGGCATTTATGAATCCCCTGGCGCGACCATTCTCTGGGCAGCCCATCGCGACCTGGAAGGGATTGCCATGGATAAGGAAGTCATGCACATCCGGGATACTCTGACCCCGAAGTTTTCGGAGTTGATATACAATGGTTTCTGGTTTTCGCCGGAAATGGACTTCCTGATGTATGCTTTTGAAAAAGCCCAGGAAAAAATTGACGGAACCGTTTATGTCTCGATTTACAAAGGGAATGTCAATATCATTGGCAGAAAATCCCCGATTTCGCTGTATGATCAGGAATTGTCCAGTATGGACGTGGAAGGCAATTACAACGCGGTAGATTGTAAGGGATTTATAAAAATAAATGCCATCCGATTGAAAGCTCATAATATTGTGCTTAAGAATAAAAAGCCCTATAATTGGAGAAAAAAGGAATAGACCCATGAAACTGTGGCAAAAAACAAAGATGCTGAACCAGGAAATTGAAGCCTTTACTGTCGGGAAGGATCATATTCTGGACATGGAAATTATTGATTTTGATTGTATTGCATCCAAAGCCCATACCCGAATGCTGGGTAAAATTGGGATCCTTAGCGAACAAGAAGTCAATGATCTGCTCGAGGGATTGGACGAAATTCTTGAGCTGCATAAAAAAGGCAAATTTCACATTGCACTTGAAGATGAGGACTGCCATACCGCAATTGAGAATTACCTGATTGAGCATGTTGGTGAAGCCGGTAAAAAAATCCACACCGGGCGCAGTCGCAATGACCAGGTACTGACGGCACTCCGCATGTACTGCAAATCGAATCTGCAAAAGTGCATTAAAAAACTGGAGCAAACGATTGACTGTATCGATGATTTTGTGAAACACTTTGGCAAAATCGCCATGCCCGGATATACCCATACCCGCAAAGCCATGCCGTCAAGCGTCGGTCTCTGGGCGCATGCTTTCAAGGCGGCATTCGAAGATGATCTGGAACTCATCAAAGCCGGAACCAGACTGATTGATCAGAATCCGCTGGGAACCGGAGCGGGCTATGGAGTGCCGTTGCCGCTGGACCGTGAAATGACAACGAAGGAACTCGGTTTCAGTAGAATTCAGGAAAACCCGATATATACTCAGAACAGCCGTGGAAAATTTGAATCCTTTGTGCTGACCGTATTGTGTCAGATTATGCTGGATATCAATAAACTGGCAAGTGATCTGGTCTTATATACCTTGCCCTCCATCGCCTATTTTGTACTGCCCGATGAATTTTTAACCGGGTCATCAATCATGCCCCAGAAGAAAAATCCCGATGTCCTGGAATTGCTGCGGGGAAAATATCATGAGATCATGGCTTATGAGATGCAAATGCGCAATACCTCGATCAACCTGATTTCCGGCTATCATCGGGAAAATCAATTGACCAAAGAGGCGATTATCCGGGGATTCTCGACGACATTGGATTCCATCCATGTCACCGGTCTGATTTTTCAGAACCTGAAAGTTCTTGAAGAAAATTGTGATGTGGCGATGACCGATGAACTGTTTGCTACGGAGAAAGCCTATAAACTGGTCCAGCAAGGCGTGCCCTTCAGAGATGCCTATCGGGAAATTGGAAAACAATATGAGGAATCGAGTGACATCTTTTTTGAATAAAATTCGTGTTTCGGTCATCGGTGCGTTTGGATACACCGGATATGAACTTGTGAAGATTTTTGTGAGACACCCGATGGTGAAAATAGCCCATCTGGCGGATCAGGTGGCGATAGGAAGCCGCTACTCCGATCATTTTCCGGCATTAAAAGGGCTATGTGATCTGAAATGCTCTGCCACTGATGTTGCGGTTATTTCCAAAGACAGTGATGTGATCTTTTTCGGATTACCGCACAAAATCAGCATGGAAATCATTCCGAAGTTTCTGGATTCCGGAAAAAAGATCATCGATCTCAGCGCCGATTATCGGCTGGACACGGAAGTAATATATAAGCAAGCTTATGGCGTCAATCATTTAGATAAAGGAAACCTGTCCGAATTTGTTTACGGTCTGCCCGAATTTAATCGGGCGAAAATTCGTCAGACGAATACCGTAGCCAATCCGGGCTGCTTCCCAACCGGTATTGAGTTAGCCCTGATGCCGGTACTGGAGGCTGGATTGATCAAAACCGATTCGATTCTGGTGGACAGTAAAACCGGCATCTCTGGAGGTGGAAGAACGCCCCGACCGGCATTTCACTTCCCGGAATGTAACGAGAATATGATGGCTTATAAAGTCGCATCCCATCAGCATGAACCGGAAATTGAACAGGAGCTCAGCAAAATGGCTGGAAAATCCATTGACATCGTTTTTGTTCCCCATCTCGTCCCGCTGACGCGGGGGATCTATAATACGATCTATGCGGAGTTAATCCAGCAGGTGATGATTGAAGATTTACAAAACCTTTATCAAAACAGATATGCAAACGAATCTTTTGTCCGGGTAATGGAAAAAGGCAAAGTACCTGAAATAAAACATGTCGCGCATACGAATTTCTGCGATATCGGTATGGTAATTTCCGGAAATCGGCTGATCCTGATGAGCGCGATCGATAACCTGATCAAAGGCGCGTCGGGACAGGCGGTTCAGAATATGAATGTGATGATGGGATTGGACGAAACCTCAGGACTTCTATAACGGAGAAACCATGAAACATATCAAAAATCCTACCATCACAGATCCGCTGGGATATACTGCCGCCGCGATGCGGGCGGGTTTCAAACGAAAACGTAAAGATATTTGCATTATAAAGAGTGATATTCCGGCAAAATGTTCGGTGAAATTCACGAATAATATGGTCAAAGCTGCGCCCCTGCTCGTAGCGATGGAGACCCTGAATAAATCCGACAATATGTTACAGGCATTAATTATCAACTCCGGCAATGCCAATGCCGGAACCGGCGAGCAGGGATTAAAAGATACCCGCAACACAATTAAAATGCTGTCTGAAAATATCGCTGTGCCGGAAGACCTGATTCTGGTGTCCAGCACCGGTGTGATCGGTGAACTGCTGGACATGGAGAAAATGTCTGCCGGTATCAAGGCGCTTTCGCCACAATTATCAAAAGAGGGAGGAAAGGATTGTGCCGAAGCGATTCTAACGACCGACACCGTAGAAAAAGCATTTGGGATGACCCTCAATATTCAGGGGATTACGATAACCATCAGTGGGATCACCAAAGGCTCCGGGATGATCGCGCCAAATATGGCGACTACCCTGGCGTATGTTACTACCGATGCTGATATTGATCATAAGTTTCTGGATGAAATATTCACCGAATGCGTGAAAAAAAGCTATAATATGATCACCGTGGATGGGCACAGTAGCACCAATGATACGGCGCTGATCATGGCAAACGGTCTGGCGGGTAATCCGACTATTCAAGCCGGAACCCCGGAGGCAATACTTTTCCATGATGCCCTTTTAGCTTTGATGCTGGATATGGCGAAATCCATTGTCAAAGACGGTGAAGGTGCCACGAAATTTGTCACTATTACTGTTGCGAATGTGGATAGTTTTAAAAATGCCAGAAAAATGGCGTTTGGCATCGCCAATTCGGTATTGGTAAAAACGGCTATTTTCGGGCAGGATCCCAACTGGGGCAGAATTTTGTCGGCGGCAGGGATGGTGGATGTAGTGTTCGATCCAGCCAAAGCAGACCTGCAGATTAACGGATGTTATATTTATAGGAATGGAAACCCGGTTTCCATGAAACGCGAAGAGATGGCAGAATTAATGAAGCCGGCAGACATCGATATTGTCCTGAATGTATATACCGGTCCTGCGATGACACAGGTTTACACATCGGATCTGTCCTATGAATATGTCAAAATTAATGCGGAATATCACACATAAGGAAAGAGGCGGATATGCGAGAAATAATTGGAAAAGCCGATGTCCTGATTGAAGCCCTGCCTTATATCAAAGCCTTTCAGGGCAAAAAAATTGTCATCAAGTTCGGCGGCAGTATTATGTCCGATGAAAAATTGATGGACGAAGTGTTGATGGATATTGTCTTCATGAAATATGTGGGCTGGCACCCGGTCATTATTCATGGGGGTGGACCAGCAATCACGAAAGCCATGCAGCAACGTGGCACAAAAGCGGAATTTGTGAACGGATTGCGTGTGACGGATCGTGAGACTATGGACATTGTGGAGGATATTCTGGCGCATAAAATCAATTCCCAAATCGTGAACCTGCTGAATAAAATGGATGGGGATGCGGTCGGTCTGTATGGCATGAACAATGGGCTGATTCGGGTCGATAAAATGATGCCGGTTGTCAATGGTGAAAAGAAAGATATCGGTTTTGTCGGCAGTGTTCGCTATATCAATGCCCCGATGCTGAATGCTCTCCTGGAAAAGGGCAAAATTCCGGTCATTGCCCCGATTGGCATAGGGGAAGACGGGCAGAGTTATAACGTCAACGGAGATATGGTAGCAGGTGACATCGCGTCATCGATCGGTGCCCGGAAATTAGTCTATCTGACTGATATCCATGGGATCCTGCGTATTCCCGGTGACAATGAAAGCATTATCAGTACCCTCGACCGCAAGGAAGCCGAACACCTGATCGAGACCGGAGTGATCAACGGGGGGATGATTCCCAAGGTGACCTCCTGCCTCGATGCGTTGAAATTTGGCGTTAACAAAGGACATATCGTGGATGGTCGGATTGACCACTCGCTGTTACTTGAAATTTTTACCCGAGAGGGAATAGGAACGGAGATTTTGAAAGATGGATCAGAAAACATTCGATAAATACGTATTAAAAACTTACAACCGCTTCCCGATCACGATTGTTCAGGGACGCGGGATGAATGTCTGGGATGAAAAGGGCAGAGAATATCTGGATTTCTTTCCGGGATATGGTACCGGCAACCTGGGACATTGTCATCCGAAAGTGGTGGCTGCATTACATCGGCAGATTGATGAAATTTTGCACGTGCCCAATATTTATTATAATAATGCTCAGGGCGAGCTGGCAAAACTGATCATTGAAAACAGTATTGACGGGCAGGTCTTCTTTTGCAACAGCGGCGCAGAGGCTAATGAGGGCGCTATTAAACTGGCTCGAAAACGGAATCCGAATAAAAAGACAATTATTACTCTGAAAAATTCTTTTCACGGTCGCACAATTGCCGCCGTCACGGCTACTGGTCAGCCGGTGTATCATGATGGATTTGATCCGTTGCCCGGCGGTTTTATTTATTGCGAGGTCAATGATATCAAGATGCTCAAAGAGATGATGAACGATAAAATTGCCGCAGTGATGATGGAACCGATTTTGGGAGAAGGTGGAATTGTACCGCTGACACCGAAATTTATTCGAGCTGCCCGGCAGCTTTGCAATGATTATGACGCCTTGCTGATTCTTGATGAAGTTCAATCGGGAATCGGACGGACCGGGAAGATGTTCGCCTACCAGCATTTTGGCATTGAACCGGATATTCTGACCATGGCAAAATCCCTGGCGGGCGGTATTCCGATTGGCGCCATTGCAGTAAAACGTGACTTTTGCAATGTCCTGCAGCCCGGCAATCACGGCTCGACCTTTGGTGGTAATCCGGTCGCCTGTTCCGCCGGTGTGGCGGTGCTGAAGGCGATTGAAGAAGAGCATTTACTTGAGAATGCCACCAAAATGGGTAATTACCTGTGGGAGCAACTGGAAATTTTAAAGGGAAAATATTCAGTTATCAAAGAAATCCGGGGGATCGGATTGATGCTGGGTGTGGAATTAAGCATCTCCGGGGCTGATGTGGTCAAGAAATGCCAGGCGAAAAAAATCCTGTTGAACTGTACCCACGAGACAGTCCTGCGTCTGATGCCGGCGATTAATGTGACTAAATATAAAATCGATCGGGTTATTAAAGCACTGGATAGCGTCCTGGAGACACTGACGACCTGGCATACATGATATCAAACCCTGCGAAGGTGTAAACTGTTCCGATTTTACCGGGAAACCTTCGCTAGGTTAATCCTGAAAATAATACAATATCCCATTGAGTTGACCAATAGTATCCAACGGATTGCAGTTGGATGTTGGAGCCGATGCTAATGGTAATGCAAATATTTATCAGGAAATATGTCTGAATCGGTCAATTCAAATTGTTTTTATTAGCGTACATGGATAAGATATAAGTAAATAGGGTGATAAGATTCAATGCCTTAGACAATATTTATGGTCTAATACGACCTATATAGCAATATATAGATTTTATTTTTTCCGTTAAAAAATACTTGACATTCAGAGCAGCGAATCCATAATTTAGGTGAAATGTTTGGGAATAATTTATAGCACCGGCGACTCTTTAGATTTCTATTAAATCTTTTTTAAATTTTCGTTTAAAATGAAAGAGTGGAAAGACAATATAAAATTTAGAGAGGAAAAGATTTATGAAAATGGTAATTCTAAAACGTCCATGTTAAGCCCTTTCCTTTCTTGTTATAGACGGGAAGGGGGTAATGTGTTGGGGAGTTTTCTTCCTTTTCGGAAGTTTCTCATAAAAAAAGTGTTTTTTTAACCAAAAGAGGAGTATGCAATGAAGAAAGTGTTACTTGCAGTTATGTGCTTAGCGCTGCTACTGACCATCGGTGTACGTGCCAACAACATTGATGGTGTTTACCAGTTTCACAGAACTGTTACCGCACCGGTAATTGACGGTTTGATGGAAGATCTGTGGAAGACAGCCTCTACCGAACTGGTCGTGAAAGTCTGTGTTGATGATACTGCGCCGCCAGACAGTTATGCCGATATGTTTGCAACCTGTCGAGCACTGTGGGATGAGACCAATGTATATCTGTTTTTATCGGCAACAGATGACAATGTTCTGATCGATCTGACGAACCGGTATGAAAATGACAGCTTTGAAGTTTATTTCAATGGTGATCAAAGCACCAGTACCACCTATGACGGCTGGGATGATATCCAGATCAGAATCCAGTATGAAGATACCGAGATTACTGATTTTACCGCCAGAGCCGATAATGTTTTTGATCCAACCGGATCTGCCATTGCCATTGAAAACTGGGCATACCCGGAACTTCCCGAAGGCGAATCACCGATGGGCTGGGATCTTGAAGTCCAAATACCGCTTGCCCAGCTGGGTATTGAAGGTGAAGCAGGCTCGACATTCGGTTTTGAAGTTCAGCTGAATGAAAATGATGGCGCCGGCGCCAGAGAAAACATGCTGAGATGGTGGGGCACCAGCAACGATGGTTGGGCTAATCCTCAGGTATTTGGCGTAGCTGAATTGTCCGGTTTTATTGCTCTTCCGGTCCTGAGAATTGGTAAAGTTGATACGGCACCGACGATCGATGGTTCTGCTGATGACTGGACCGCACCGCAAATTCACATGTCAACCTATGTTTACACAGAAGGCACAACCGCTCCATCCGGTTTCTTGGAATTAACTGACTGGAAAGACCTTGAAATGAATTTCCGTGCCGCGTGGGATGACGATAATTTTTACGTATTCGTAGAAGTAATCGACGACGTCCCGTATATGAATCCGACCAGCGGCGAACCCTGGAACATGGATGGTGTCGAACTTTGCATTGATGGTGATAATTCCAAAGATGCAAGCTCGGGTGCTAATGATGTTCAGTGGAGATGGTGTTTAGGTGGAACATCAACGGCTGAGAATTGTTATGGTGGTACCTATGCCTGGGCTCAGACAGATTCGACCTGGACATTCGAATGTGCAATACCGGCTGACAGCCTGACCTTCGTCCTTGAAGCAGATGCTGAAATCGGTTTTGAGGTTCAGGTCAATGATAATGATGAAGTTGTTGAAAACAGCCGGGAAAATATGGCGAGATGGTGGGGAGAAGACAACCTGGCATGGAATACTCCTTCCCAGTGGGGCTCTGCCGTTCTTGTAGAAGACATTTACACGTATGGTATTGATAGCAAAGATGTTGTCAAAGCCAACCGTTTCAAATTGTCACAGAATTTCCCGAATCCTTTCAACCCGTCCACCTCGATCGATTACTCCATTGAAAAAACCGGTGCAGTAAAACTGACTGTCTTCGATATGCTCGGACACGAAGTTGCGACACTGGTCAATGAAGTCAAGGTTCCGGGAGCCTATAAGGCAACTTTTGACGGAACTGGTCTGACGAGTGGTATTTATTTTTATCAGCTCCAAGCCGGAACGAATATCTCGACTAACAAGATGATGCTTCTGAAGTAAGAGCAGCTCATTAGTTAGTCTTTCGTTTCAAGATTGATTAAAGAACCGTTCCCAAATTTGATTTGGGGACGGTTCTTCATTTAATGGGAGCCACTGATTTTTATCACCCGTCGTTTTTTGCAATGTTGAAGGGTGTGAGTTTGAATTTTTATTATCTGGGAGTGAATCTATGTGATCGCAGTTATAATGTATAACTATGAAGCCCTGACAGAATGAAGCTGACGCCCCAGTAGGTGAATGCGATAGTCAATAACGTGATGATAACAATAACCGCTTTTTTCTGTTTGGTTGGTGTTTTTAAGTGGAAGTAAAAAGCGAGGACGATGATATTGATCAGCGCCCAGGTCTCTTTCGGGTCCCAAGCCCAGTAATTTCCCCAGCTGACATATGCCCAGATTGCACCGGTAATCATCCCAAGCGATAAAAAGAAAAATGCGATTTTGACTTCATTATCCATTCGCTTTAAAATTACAACAGTTGAATTGTCGGGCTTTTTGGGCAGCAGTATCAAAACAGAATATATTCCTGCCACCAGCATTGCCATATATCCTAGAAAATAGGATGGAACATGAATGTACATCCAGATACTGTTGAGGGCAGGCATCAGGGGTCTGGGAGACTTCATGGATTGTGGAAGAAGCAGTGCTATAATAATGGTTCCCATTATCACAGCCGTCAGAATTTTACGAACCTTCTCGTTGATTTGCTCTTTCCAGAAAATCAATCTCAATGATAGTAAAAAGGGCAGAAGAATAAAGGTTTCGTACATATTGGTAAAAGGCGGGTGTTTGGCAATGACTGAACGAACGATAAGCGCTATAAAATGAACAAAAACCGCACCGAGAATAAATAAATTGGCAGGTTTATTTTTATTTGCCAACTGCAGATAGAAACTTATCGTGAAAATAATTAGGGCGCTGACTAGTAAATATGATTCCAAGCAAATTGCTCCTTATTGATTATTGCATCAAAATAACTGCCAATGAATATATTAAAAACCAATAATGTGTACAAGCGTGAAAAAAAGCCTTGGGCGGATGATATCTTGACATTTCCACAAATTCAACTGAAATTCTGAGCATTATGAAAGAATTAAAATGGTATTATCCCAAAACCCTTGCCGACGCCGAAATCCTGGTACAGCAAAAAAATGTACTACCTCACGGAGGCGGCACAGGATTATTATTACGAAATTTGACAGGAGTTGATGGGCTGATTGAATTATATCAGTTGCCTTTAAAGGGTATTAAAAGATCCGGTAATATTATTAAAATTGGCAGTTTGTGCACCTATGCGGATGTGGTGTTGGAGATGCGTAAAATCAAGCCGGATCATATTCTTGAAAAATGCCTGCGTCACTCTGCCAACACACCGTTGCGAAACCGGATCACGGTCGGCGGCAGCATTGCGATGTTCCCGCCGTGGTCGGATCTGATAGGAGCGTTGATTGTTCTGAATGCCAGGGTATCTTTGATTGGCGAGAATCCGGGTGATTTTCCAATTGAACGGTATATCAAGGATAAGATACTTCGTCAAAATACAATGTTTACTGCCGTGAAATTTTCCCTGGCTGATTGGCATTCCGCTCATTATCGGGAGGTTCGAACAAGCAGTGATATGCCGATATTTAATCATACTGTTTTGCTAAAAATCACGGAAGGCAGAATTGTTGAGAGTCGTCTGATAACCGTTGGTACAGCAACGAAATATACACGACTTACAAAAGTCGAAGAATATTTGAATGGACTGCAAATTAACAGCATCGACGGTACTGAAATTGAAAAACGGGTAAGTTTAAAATTCACCGGCAGTCGGATCGATGATCCCGCCTACACCAGTATCAAAGCCGGTATTGAACTTGGTCGGATGATTCAGCAGATGGTGAGGTCATAGTATGCGGGGAAATTTTACAGTCAACGGAAAAAAATGCCAGTTTGAATTTCAGGCTGATGAGCGGCTCCTGATTTCTCTTAGAAATAATGGCTATACAGAAGTAAAAAACGGCTGTATGGAAGGCGAATGCGGCGCCTGTCTGATTTTACTCGATGGTAAACCAGTTAATTCATGTCAGGTATTTACTGCATCGGCGGTTGGAAAAGATATTAAAACCGTCAAAGGAATTGGCAGCCTGCACCAGCCGCATGTCATTCAGGAAGCGTTTGTCGAAGCCGGCGCCGTTCAGTGCGGTTTTTGTACACCGGGAATGGTTCTGGCAACCTATTCTCTCCTGCAGAATAATCCAAACCCAACGGAGGCAGAAATTAAGAGTGCTCTCGACGGCAATCTCTGCCGTTGCACCGGCTATGTGAAGATCATCGAAGCCGTCAAACTTGCGGCTGAACGGTTACAGGTGAATGGCGGTTATCATGAATAATTATACGATTATTGGCAAATCCGAAAAGAAAATCGATTCGCTTTCACTGGCGACGGGCGCGAGCAAATTCGTCGATGATTTTGAATTGGAAGATCCGCTGTACCTGGCTATTCTGTATTCGCCGCATGCCCATACGGAGATAGTAAGCATCGATGATTCCGCCGCCAGGTCACTGCCGGGAGTAGTGGATGTTTTTCATTATAAAAATGTCAAACCGATTCTGCACACAACAGCCGGGCAGGGATTCCCGGAACCATCGCCCTATGATACGGTGCTTTTTGATACCAAGATGCGCTTTGTCGGCGATCGAGTAGCGATGGTGGCGGCTGAAAGCCGGGAAATTGCCGCCGCCGCATTGAATTTAATTCAGGTGGAATACAAAATTCTTGAACCGCTCTTCGATCCTGAGAAATCGATGATGGATGGGGCTCCGCAATTGCATGGAGATGACCGTTTTACGCCGATCGGAGTGAAATACGACCCGACAAAGAATCTGGCAGCTGAAGTGGAAATCAGTTTTGGTGATTTGCATAAAGGTGAAGCCGTGGCAGATTTTATTATCGATCAGACCTATCATGCCCATTATGGATCGCACTGCGCTCAAGAGCCCCATGCTGCTATATCCTTTTATGATGAGATGGGCAGATTGGTCGTTGTTTCAACGACGCAAGTGCCCTTCCATGTCCGGCGGATCGTTTCAAAAGTCTGTGAATTTCCATTGTCAAAAATCCGGGTGATAAAACCCAGAATCGGTGGCGGATTTGGTGGTAAACAGGAAGTGTTTCTCGAACCTTTGGTGGCTTTGGTGACTATCAAGCATAAATGTCCGGCGAAAATTGTGCTATCCCGTAAGGAAGTATTTCAGAACAGCCGGACCCGTCATCCGGTTCGCACCCGACTACGAACCGGCGTGAAAATGAACGGCGAAATTACGTTTCTGGAGATGGATTCGCTGCTCAATTCCGGCGCATACGGGACCCATGCCCTGACGGTATTGTCGAATTGTGGCGCCAAGGTATTGCCATTATTTAATAAAATTGATAATATGCACTTTATTGGGAGATCGGTATATACGAACCTGCCGGTGGGCGGCGCTTATCGCGGTTATGGCGCTACTCAGGGGTATTTTGCCCTGAACCAGCAGTTGGATATGATTGCCAGGAAATTGGATGTGGACTTGCTGGATTTCATTAAGAAAAACCATATCCAGATTGGTGAAACTTCTCAGGTTTTCAAGGCATTGGGTGAAGGCAAGGAAGGTGTTACCCAGTATGTTAATTCCTGCAAACTTGACGAGTGTATTGATCTTGGCGCCCGGGAAATCGGTTGGTACGATAAACGTGATAAAAAGATAACGAATGGTGATAAGGTTCATGGTGTCGGACTGTGTGTTGCGATGCAGGGATCAGGAATTCCGCTGGTCGATATGGCAGCCGCCTACATGAAAATGAATGATGATGGTTCTTTTAATCTGGACATTGGCGCCACGGATATTGGGACAGGATCCGATACCATTCTGGCACAGATCGCGGCAGAAGTGCTAGGTGTCGAATTGGATAAAATAATTGTATTGTCTTCCGATACTGACCAGACGCCTTTTGATGTGGGTGCTTACGCCTCATCCACAACGTATATCTCTGGTGGAGCTGTAAAGAAGTGTGCTGAAAAGGTACGGGAACAGATTCTGGATGTGGCGGCTGAAATGATGGCAGTCGATAAGAGCAATCTGGAATTGGCAGACAGTCGGGTAAACGATCTTAAGAACAAAAAAAGTATTACTCTTTCCGATGTGGCGATCTATACGCTTTACACCGAGAACCAATTTCAGATTCAGGCAAGTGCATCGAATGTTGTGGAACAATCACCTCCGCCGTTCATTGCCCAGTTTGCTGAGGTTGAGGTGGACGTTCGAACCGGTCAGGTACGACTGTTAAAATTTGTCTCAGCTGTGGATTGCGGACAGGCAATTAATCCAAAACTGGCGGAAGGTCAGATAGATGGCGCTGCAGTCAATGGAATTTGCTATGCACTGACCGAAGAGTACAAATTTTCGGCAAATGGAAATCTTTTAACCAAACATTTCCGGGATTATAAAATCTGGACTGCGGCAGATCTGCCGGAAATCAAGACAATTGTTGTGAATTCTCATGAACCGTCGGGACCGTTTGGTGCAAAATCGGTTGGTGAAATTGGGATCAATGGACCGATGCCGGCGATTGCCAATGCGATCTACGATGCAGTGGGTGTGAGACTCTACCAGGCGCCATTTACATCGCAGAGAGTTTATCGAGAAATGGAGCGAACGAGAAAATCTTGGTCATAAAAAATGGCAATATTGCCTTTTCCGGTGAAAGAAAATTTCACACTCGTGATCTCAATATAGAGCAGGGAAAGATAGTCGAAATCGGCAGTAATTTAGCCAGTGATTCCACGCTGGATGTCGATGGACTGTTAATTTTTCCCGGCGCGATTGATCCGCATGTTCATTTCAATGAACCCGGTTACACTGATCGGGAAGACTTTTATCATGGCAGTTGCGCCGCTGCTTCCGGTGGTGTCACGACCGTGATCGATATGCCCTGTACATCAATTCCACCGATGACGAATCTCAAAAACCTGAAACATAAACTGGATATTGTCAGTAAAAAATCAGTCGTCGATTTCGGTTTTTTCGGTGGTGTGTCCGGGCAGTGCTTTGATAAGGATTTCCAGAAGGATATGACCGAATTGGCTCCGCATGTGCTGGGCTTTAAGACCTATTTCATTTCGGGAATGGAGAGCTTTACTCGATTGAATTTTAATCAATTTCAAAAGGTTTTAGAAGTTGCGAAAGAATTACATCGACCGGTTTTACTGCACGCCGAAGATTGCGATACCGTGACCGCTGCGGAAAAGGTAGAAAGATTAAAAGGCTCCGATTGGCAAAATTATTATCGTTCCCGACCTGAAATGGCTGAGATAATTGCCGTCAGGCAAGCGGTTGACATTGTAGAGGAAGTCGGAGCTGACCTGCATATCGTCCACATCGGAACTGCCGGCGCGGCAAGATTATTATCTGGTAAGAAATATATTACAGGTGAAACAGCGCCCCATTACCTGGAATTTTCATTTGATGATCTCGAGCGCATCGGCGGCGCCCTAAAAACTGCTCCGGTGGTGAAAAATCCCGGAAATGCTGAGGGATTATGGCAGGCATTGATTGACGGAACGCTGGATTTCGCGGCATCCGATCATGCACCGGCACCGGCAAGCCAGAAGAATACCGGCTCCGCCTGGGCGGATTATTCCGGCATTCCGGGAACCGGAACGTTGTTTCTATATCTGTATTCTGAAGGCTTTATTAAACGTAAAATTGACCTTGATCGTTTTTTAAAAATAATCTCGGAAAATGCAGCCAGGCGATATGGTTTGTATAACCACAAAGGCTCCATTGAAATTGGAAAAGATGCCGACCTGGTGCTGGTTGATCCAAATCAGAGTTGGATCGTGCAGGGATGGAAATTTTTATCAAAAGGGAAAATCACTCCGTTCGAAGGAATGCAATTTCAGGGAAAAGTTGTGAAGACAATCGTACGGGGAGAATTAGTTTTTGATTCCCAAAAAGGTATTTGCGCAGAACCCGGTTTTGGGCACTTTCTAAAAGGTGATAAAGGATAATAATGTCGAAATACATACTCACGAATGCTACTATCACCGATGGTTTCTCGTTTCTGATTGAAAACGGTGCGGTCGAAATTGAGAATGATCGAATCAAGACAATCGGTAAATCTAGTGAAATTCAAAATCAGGGTATCAAAACCATCGATCTTCAGGGACGGCTCGTCCTGCCGGGGCTGCTGAATCCCCATCACCATCTCTATTCGGCGCTGGCAACTGGTCTCGCGCCTATTGGACCAACGACAAACTTCAATCTGATCCTCGAAAATCTCTGGTGGCATCTGGATCAAACGCTGGACGAAGAATCCATTTATTATTCAGCAATTCATGGCTTGATTCAATCGGTAAAATACGGTGTGACCACGATTTTCGATCATCATGCCTCTATGAATGCGGTGGGAGGCAGTCTCGAAATAATTGAAAAAGCATTTAAAGAAATTGGTGTCAAAGGTTTGCTTTGTTATGAAATTTCCGACCGAATGGGTGAAAAATCGGTTGAATCTCAATTAACTGAAAACATCAATTTCTGGGAAAATCACCGTGAGGACACACACATTCAGGGATTGCTGGGCCTGCATGCGAATTTTACATTGAGTGAAAGTACGCTGGCAAAAATCCAGAAACAGAAACCCCCAGAAATGCCGGTTCACATTCATTGTGGCGAGGATCGGGCAGATTTTCAGTATTGTGTCGATCATGGCTATGCCGGACCGGTGGATCGCCTGAACAAATTCGGCTTGCTGAGGAAGGATTCATTCCTGGCGCATTGCATTCATCTGTCGGAGAAGGATTATGACCTGATTCGGCAAATTCAACCGGTGGTGATTTCCAATCCAGAGTCCAATGCCAACAATAATGTCGGCACAATGAATACGGAAAAAATCCAAAAATATATTTTGGGTACCGACGGTATGACAGGCAATATTCTCGGCACGATGCGTTCTCATTTTCTGCAGCGTAACGGAAAAATCGATCATCCGCTGGAGATTCAGTTTCGCAAACCGGCAGAGTTGATCGAGCGCTATTTTCCCGATGCAGGCAGATTGGCGGAAGGGAAGCGTGCCGATCTGGCGATAACGAACTACATTCCGGTGACGGAAATTAATCTGGACAATCTGTTTTATCATCTGATATTCGGCGTTCAGGGACAACCGATGTATATGACCATTGCGGATGGCATTATTCTATACAAGGACGGTAAGATGCAAACCCTCAACGAACCGGATATAATTCAAAACGTTCAAAAAGCAGTCAGAAAGCTACACAAGAATTATTATGAGTGATCGATTTTCTACCATATCGCTGCGACAACTACTGTCGCAAATTCTGAAATCCGAAGAGAATGGAAGCATTTTTGGAATTTACAAAAGCCAGTTTTTTACGCCAAAACCCAATGATGTTTTTAAAACATCAATGTTTGGGCAAAAATTGGAAACGCCAATCGGTGTGGCTGCCGGTCCCCATACCCAAATGGCGCAGAATATCATCAGCGCCTGGCTCTGCGGTGCGCGCTACATCGAACTGAAAACCGTCCAAACCCTGGACGAAATCGAGGTTTCCAAGCCCTGCATCGATATTCAGGATGAGGGTTATAACTGCGAGTGGTCGCAGGAACTGAAAATCGAGGAATCCTATCAGGAATATTTGAAAGCCTGGATTGTCATTCACCTTCTGCGGCATAAATTCGGTTGGAAGGGCGAACTTGGCACGATTTTCAACATGAGTGTCGGTTACGACATGGCCGGAATCCTGAAAGACAATGTGCAGTGGTTTTTCGATAAAATGGCGGACTGTAGCGCGGAAAAGAAGACGCTGATCGACAAAATTCACGATCTTTATCCGGCAATTGACGAGATTAAAATTCCGGATCAAATTTCCAATAATATCACCCTGTCCACGATGCATGGTTGTCCCCCCGATGAAATTGAGAAAATCGGTAAATACCTTATTGAGGAAAAGGGACTGCATATTTTCGTTAAGCTGAATCCGACGCTGCTGGGTAAGGAGAACATTAATGAAATTCTCAATAAACTTGGTTATGATACGAAAGTGCCTGATGTGGCTTTCGAGCATGACATCAGCTATCCGGCGGCGGTGAAAGTGATCCAGTCACTGCGGAAGACCGCCGAGCAGAAAGGTGTTTTCTTTGGCGTCAAACTGACAAACACACTGGAAGCGTTGAATCACAAACGGATTTTCAGCGATGCAGCCATGTATATGAGCGGTAAGGCGCTGCATCCCGTCAGCATCAATGTGGCGCGGAAGGTGCGAAATGACTTTCCCGATCTGCCGATTTCCTTTTGTGCGGGTGTGAATGCGCTGAATGTTGCCGACGTACTGGCTTGTGGCTTGAATCCGGTGACCGTCTGCTCGGATCTGTTAAAACCCGGCGGCTATGCCCGGTTGGGACAATACCTCGAAAATATTAAAAAACCGATTACTAACAATAAACAGTCAGCTGCCAATTATTTTAATAAATATGCTGATCATGTCGCCGAAAACCCGGTGTATCACGCAGCCTGGACGGATATCAAAACCGATCGCGAATTAACAGAATTTGACTGTATTGCAGCGCCCTGTGTTGCCACCTGTCCGTCCAACCAGCAGATTCCCGATTATATGTACTGGACCGCTAACGGCAATTTGTTGAAAGCTTTTGACACGATTTTGAAAACCAATCCTTTTCCGTCCGTAACAGGCATGGTGTGCGATCATATATGTCAGACGAAATGCACCCGGATCAATTATGACAGTTCATTATTGATCCGGGAAGTGAAGCGCTTTGTGGCGGAAAACGTTCCGTTTCACGAACTGCAGG
>CAZSDW010000012.1:0-51257 GCA_964605705.1 uncultured bacterium | reverse complement strand
CTGGGTGGCGGGAATACAGCGATGGATGCGGCGCGCACTGCGAAACGCTTTGTACCTGAAAATGGCAAAGTGACGATCGTTTATCGCCGGACTCGCCGGGAAATGCCAGCTGACAAGGATGAGGTTCAGGCGGCTTTTGAAGAAGGCATTGAGCTGGTTGAACTGGCAGCACCGGCACGGATAAATTCCAAAGATGGCAGAGTAACATCCCTGACCTGCTACCGAATGAAACTCGGAGAGCCGGACAAAAGCGGACGACCGCGACCTGAGAAAATCGACGGAAGTGAATTTGACATTTCCGCGGATACGATTATTCCAGCCTTTGGACAGGAGCGGGTGATTGATTTTATTGACAAAAAATTGCTAAAAATTTCAGATGAGCAAACCCGGGAAATTGCCCTGAAAAATGTTTTCATTGGCGGCGATGCTTTTCGGGGTGCTTCCACGGTAATCAGTGCTATCGCCGACGGGCGCAAAACAGCGGAGACCATTATCCTGAAATCCGGCCTTAGTCAACACATTTCGCCGCTGCAAGCCGTGGATAAAGGACTCAGCCGCGAGGAACTCCACCAGAAGCGGGCGCGGATCGTACCGGGTGTGCATACCGATCAAACGCCGCAATCTGAAAGGGATTATTTCAGCCTGGTAGAATTGGCATTGACGGAAGCCGAGGCTGTGGAAGAGTCAAGCCGCTGCCTGTTTTGCGATCAGCTCTGTGATATTTGCATAACAGTCTGTCCTAACCGGGCGAATGTCGGGTACGCCGTCAAACCATTCAAGGCCGCTGTCCAAAAAGTAACCCGGGAAAATGGCCAACTGAAAATTGCAGATGACGGAATCTTTGAAATTACCCAGCAATATCAGGTTTTGAATATTGAGGATTTTTGCAATGAATGCGGCAATTGCGCCACCTTTTGTCCCACCAGCGGAGCGCCGTATAAAGACAAACCGAAAATCGCGCTGACGGAAAAGAGTTTTCAGAATCTGAAACAGGGCTATTTCTTACAAAATCAAAAAGTGCTTTATAAATATGACGGCGGGCTTCAATCGCTGGAAGTCGTCGGTGATGAATTATACTTTGAATCTGAGCAGGTGTCCGCAGTGCTTGCGTCGGACTTCTCGTTGATTCGAATAAAATTTAAAAACAATACACCAGCAGAATGGTCAACAATAAGTGCAGTTACATTGAAAATTATGATGGACGCCATTCGTAAATTGGGAGTTTGAAAAGGATCGTGGAAATTATGGAAATCGCAAAGCTGATTCGGGAAAAAGCCCGGGAATATAGAGATTACACTGCCGAATGCTTGTCGGAGATGGTGAAAATTCCGTCGGTGAGTTGTGAGGAAAAACAGGTTGTACTGAAGATTAAAGAACTGCTGGAAATCGCCGGTGTGAAGGATGTTCGAATTGACGGATTGGGCAACCTGGTTTCCCGGGTTGGCAACGGACCGAAAATTCTCGCCGTTGATGCGCATATCGACACGGTGGATACCGGTGATGAATCCCAGTGGGAAACACCGCCATTTTCCGGCCTGATCAAAGATGGCTGGGTGCATGGTCGCGGAACTGTCGATCAGGAAGGCGGTGCGGCGTCAATGATTGCGGCAGCGCGAATCCTGACGGAAATGAATTACAGTGGCGAATATTCGGTCTATTTTACCTTTACCGTGATGGAAGAGGACTGCGACGGCATGTGCTGGGAATACCTGATCAATGAAGAAAAACTGATCCCGGATTTTGCTGTCATTACCGAGCCGACCAACCTCGGACTCTATCGCGGTCATCGCGGACGTATGGAAATGGAACTCTATTACAAAGGGCTTTCCGCCCACGGTTCGGCGCCGGAACGCGGGAAGAATGTTATTTATTCCGGTTCACGGGTGGCGCTGGAAATTGAACAACTGAACGACCATTTAAAGACTGATGAATTCTTGGGGAAAGGCACGATTGCGCCGACGCTGTTCCGGACGGTTTCACCATCACTCTGTGCGATTCCCGACCGGGCGCGGATGCACATTGACCGGCGCTTGACTTGGGGAGAGACCAAAGAGAGTGCCTTCGGCGAGCTGGAACAGATTTGCGGGGATGATGTGAGAATTGAGGTGCCCGAATACGACAGTCCCAGTTACAAAGGCATCGTCTATAAAATCGAAAAATATTTTCCCACCTGGAAAATTGAAGAAAATCACGTGCTAGTACAGGCTGGAGTTGAGACGCATTGGCAACTCTTTGGCGAAGCTCCACGGATTGACAAATGGACATTCTCGACGAATGGTGTATCGATCTGTGGACGGCACAAAATTCCGTGCATCGGTTTTGGTCCAGGGAACGAAGTTTATGCCCATGCCCCCAACGAGAAAGTGCCGATAGATCATCTTGAAAAAGCGGCGGCTTTCTATGCGTTATTGCCCATTTTATTAGCCACAGATTTACACAGATGAACACTGATTACAAATACAAAGAATTGACAGATAAAATTATTCATGGTTTTTATGAGGTTTATAATGAACTTGGTTTCGGATTCTTAGAATCAGTCTATGAAAAATCTTTAATGTTAATTCTCTCTGAATATGGTTTAAGAGTTGAAAATCAATCACGAATTGAAGTCAATTTCAGGAATCGTATTGTTGGTGAGTTTCGGGCAGATTTGATTGTTGATAAAAAGGTCGTTATCGAATTAAAAGCCGTTCGAACGTTACTCCCGGAACACGAAGCACAGCTGATTAATTATCTGAAAGCAACAGAATATGAGATAGGATTATTGTTAAATTTTGGAAATAAACCGCAGATAAAACGATTAATCTTTAATAATGAAAGAAAGAACAGCCATAGAATTACATAGATAATCATCTGTGTCTATCTGTGTAAATCTGTGGCTAAATAAAGGAGTAGATATGTCTCAAACTTTATTACGAGGCAACCATTTAATCACATTCAATGAATGGACCAAAAACGAAATCAATATGGCGCTGGATGTTGCCGGCGATTTGAAACGGCGTTTCGCTACCGGTGAGCCACATCGACTTTTACAGGATAAAACCCTGTTCATGATGTTCTTCGAGCAATCAACGCGCACCCGCAATTCCATGGAAGCCGGTATGACGCAACTCGGTGGTCATGCCCACGATCTGACACCAGATAAAATGCAACTCTCGCATGGGGAATCGGCGAAAGACACAGCCATGGTGCTTTCCCGAATGGGTCATGGGATTGCCTGCCGGAATTGCTTTTACGGCATAGGTAATAAATATTTGCGGGAAATGGCGGAATTCTCATCGGTTCCGATACTGTCGTTACAGGACGATTTGTATCATCCGATGCAAGCCATCGCTGATCTGATGACGATGCAGGAATATTTTGGTAAAAATTCAAAAGGCCTGAAAGTCACTATTTCCTGGGCCTATGCAACATCCCACGCCAAACCGCTTTCCGTGCCACTGTCGCAAATTTTAATTCTGCCACGTTTTGGAATGGACGTTACGGTGGCGGCGCCGAAGGAATTTCCGCTCTACCCGGAATTGGTGGAATCAGCAAAACAGAATGCTGCGGAAAATGGCGGAAAACTAAACTTCACTGATGATATGGATGCCGCTTTCGAAGGCGCTCAGATCGTGATTCCCAAAAACTGGGGCGGGTTTGGCAATTATACGTTTGATGAGTATACTCAGAATGAGGATGCCTGCCGGAAAGAGATGAAAAGCAATCTGGATAAATACAAATCCTGGATTTGCGACGAACGCCGGATGAAACTGGCAGCGCCGGAAGTGAAATACATGCATGCACTGCCGGCAGATCGCGGCAATGAAGTCACTGACCCGGTTATCGACGGGTCGGCATCGATTATTTATGACGAGGCCGAAAATCGCCTGCATACCGCCAAAGCAGTGATGGCATTAACCATGGGCGGAAGACAGTAAAAAGATGAGTTTGACATTCAAATATCAATGTTCTGAATGTAAACGGGAATATGCCATCACTCCCAACATGATGCTCTGCCCGGAGTGCAGCCGGACGCAAAATCCCGATGAACCGCTACGGGGTATTCTGGAAGTGGTGATCGACGGGCATTTCCATCAGCAGCCGAAAATATCTGATCTGCTGCCGGTGGAAGTGGAATATTTTCCGCAAATTCCGGTGGGGAATACACCGCTCTGGAAGCCGATGAACCTTGGTCGTGATCTGGGTTTTCCAAATTTGTATATCAAGGATGATACGCACAATCTGACCGGCTCGCTGAAAGACCGGGCTTCTTATCTTGTTGCAGCGTTTGCGAAACGTGAAAATATCAAAGCAATTGCTCTGGCATCTACCGGCAATGCGGCGTCTTCCATGGCGGGAGTTGGTGCGGCGGCGGGGCTGGAGATTACGATATTTCTGCCGGAAACCGCCCCCAAAGCCAAAATGGTGCAGTCACTGCAATACGGCGCAAAAGTGATATCAGTGGCTGGAACTTATGATGATGCCTTTGACCTGTCACTGGAATACAGCCGTAAACATAAGATTCTCAGCCGTAATACCGCTTATAATCCGCTGACAATAGAAGGCAAAAAAACAGTTTCACTTGAGATATATCATCAATTGGAAAAAGTACCGGATTACGTCTTTGTTCCAACCGGTGACGCTGTGATTCTCGGCGGCGTTTACAAAGGGTTTCGGGATTTGCTGAAACTTGGAATTATCAAAAATATTCCCACCATTGTCGTGGTTCAAGCAGAAGGAAGCAACGCCATTGCCCAGGCTTTTGAAGGCGGTAACTTTTTGCCGATTGATGCAAAGACGGTTGCCGATTCTATCTCAGTGGGAATTCCCAGGAACGGGTATTATGCATTAAAACAGCTGAAACAGTATCATGGCAAATGTGTGACTGTTTCCGACGAGGCGATTTTAGCTGCACAAAAAGAACTTTCCGCAAAAGCCGGACTCTTTGTTGAACCGGCAGCAGCGGCTTCTTATGCCGGGTTTCTGAAAATGCAGGATGAAATTGACAAAGATGCCATTGTTGTTCTTTTAGTGACCGGCAACGGGCTGAAAGACATCGATTCGGCAATGATAAAAATCGATTTTCCATCATCACCGATCACATCACTTGAGGAATTGGCTTGAGCGTCGATGGCGTCATACTGGCAGCGGGATTTTCGGAAAGGACCGGACAATTCAAACCGGCACTGGATCTTGGTGGAAAACCGATCCTGGTCCGCTGCATTGAAAGTATGGCTGAAACCTGTGATCGGATTATCGTAGTTGCCGGATACAATTTTGCAAGAATCATTAAATTAGTTAACGGTTTGCCGAATGTCAGTATCGTAAAAAATGAAAACTTCAAATCGGGTATGTTTTCGTCGGTACGTCGGGGAATTCGTGCTGTAACAGCCGAGCGCTTTTTTATTCTTCCCGGAGACCAGCCGGTCGTCAAATCATCGACTTTTAAAAATATTGTTGATATTCAGGCGGATATTATTGTCCCGCGCTACAACGGCAAAAAGGGGCATCCGGTACTGTTTGCCAGTCACCTCATTCCCGAGATTTTGACAATGCCAGATACGGCAATCCTGCGGGATTTTATTCATAGCAGAGAGACTTATATTTTGGATGTGGATGATCCCGGCATCGGTATGGATGTGGACACTATGAAAGATTATCAAAGAATACAAACTTATTTTACCGGGGAAATGCAGTGAAAGACTCCATCAGCAAACCGATTCAGCGCGTCGATGGTCCCGCCAAAATCAGCGGCGAAGCGAAGTATATTAATGATATGCATTTCGAAAATCAACTCTTTGCCAAAACACTTCGGAGTGACCGGGTGAAAGCCAGAATTATATCTATTCGCAGACCGGAATTGCCCGATGGTTTTTTTATTGTTGATAAAGATGATGTTCCTGGCATCAACCGCATGCGCACGGTAGTGTCGGATCATCCGATTTTTGCCGAAGATACGGTTGAATATATCGGTCAACCGATTCTGCTTGTGGTGGGTCCCGAGCGGGAAACCATTTACAATATTCTCACTCACATCGTTGTCGATTACGAAGATATTGAACCACTATTAACGCTGGAAGAAGCCGAGGCGAATAGTACCGTTTTCACCGATTACCATTATGATAAAGGGAATCCGGCAAAAGCCTTTGCGGCAGCGGTTAAAATCATCGAAGATGAATACCGTACCGGTTACCAGGAGCATGTTTATCTCGAACCACAGGGAATGACTGGCGACTTTCGTGACGGAACAATGTTTGTCTATGGTTCAATGCAGTGTCCCTTTTATGCGGAAGGTGCATTAACGGAAGCGCTGAATCTGGATGCTAATCATATCCGTGTGATTCAGACAGTTACCGGCGGGGCGTTCGGTGGCAAAGAGGAATTTCCTTCGCTGACAGCCTGCCAGGTGGCGGTGGCGTCGTTGAAAACAAAACAGCCAGTGACCCTGATTTATGACCGTGACGAAGACATTATTTCCTCAACAAAACGGCATCCGTCCATTGTGCGGTATAAAGCCGCGCTGAATAAAAATGATGATATAATCGCGCTGGACATTGATGTACTGCTTGATGCAGGTGCTTACAATGGTTTATCTCCTGTGGTGCTTCAACGGGCTATATTTTCTGCCACCGGGGTTTATAATTTTCCTCATCTGAATGTCCGTGGGCGCAATTTCATGACCAATAAAGTTCCGTCCGGCGCCTACCGCGGGTTCGGTGCTCCGCAGACGATTTTCGGGACCGAAATGCTGCTTCACAATATTGCCATAAAACTTGGGGTTGATCCCCTGGATTATAAAATGCGCCATATGCTCAAGCGCGGTGACGCTACCTGTACGGGCGGACAAATTCGGGATGTTGTCAAATTGCCGGAAATCATTCAAAAAGTGACTGAGATGTCCAATTATCGTGAAAAATTTCAGGCCGGCGAAAAATACAAAGGCATTGGGATTTCGCTGTTTTTACACGGTTGCGGATTTACCGGCAACGGCGAGCAGATGATAAAAGGTAAAATCATCCTGAAAAAGAATGGCGAAACTGTCATTCTAAAAGTGTCCAGCACGGAGATGGGTCAGGGTGCCGAAACCGTTCTCCGGAAAATTGTCGCTTATTCGCTGGACATTCCATTGGAACAGGTGAAATACGAATCGGTGGATACTGGGCTGATTCCCGATTCCGGTCCGACCGTGGCATCCAGGACGACGATGATCGTCGGCGGTCTGTTGCAGCAAGCCAGCCTGGAGTTGAAAGATCGCTGGGATGAGACGGAAAATATCGAAGTGTCTAAAAGTTATAAACATCCCGATTTTCTGGAATGGAACAACGATACCTTTCGTGGTGATGCCTACCCGGTCTATTCCTGGGGCGCTAATGTCGCTGAAGTAGCGATTGATCCGGTGACCTATGAAATTGATGTGAAAAAGATTTGGGCTGTTTATGATGTTGGTTTACTGATTGATGAAACGACATTGAGGGGACAGATGCAGGGCGGGATTGCTCAGGGGATCGGCTGGGCAACGATTGAGGTCATGGAGACCGATAATGGGAGATTGCTCCAGAAAAATCTGACGGATTATAAAGTACCCACCTCAATGGATGCGCCACTCGTTGAATGCGAATTTATAAGTCAGCCTTACGAATTCGGACCATTTGGAGCGAAATGTGCCGGAGAATTGCCATTTGTGGGCGCTCCGCCGGCTGTGGCGGCGGCGGTTTCCAACGCACTGAGGATTCCGATTACATCGATTCCGCTGACACCGGAAAATTTGATGGAGATGGACCGCTATGAAAATTGACTTTATATTGAACAATCAATCACAAACGATAGACGTCCATCCCGCGCGGCGACTGCTGGATCTGTTGCGGGAAGATTTTGGTCTGACCAGTGTCAAGGAAGGCTGCGGGGAAGGGGAATGCGGCGCTTGTGTGGTGCTGATGGATGGAAAAGCGGTGAACTCCTGCCTTGTTCCGGCCGGTAATATAATCGGAAAATCAATTGTGACGCTGGAATCGTTTAAAAAGACTGAGCGCTATAAAATGATCGAAAGTTGTTTTCTGGAAGCGGGTTCTGTACAGTGTGGATTTTGTACGCCGGGAATCGTGATAGCGACGGAATCGCTGCTCACTGAAAATCCTAATCCCACTGACGAAGAAATTAAGGAAGGCTTGTCGGGAAATCTCTGTCGCTGCACCGGTTACAATATGATTTTCAAGGGAATTCATCTGGCAGCGGAAAGGGGGAATGGTCTATGGTAGACGGATTCCGACCTGCAACATTACAGGAAGCGCTGGATATTCGATCAAAACATGATTGTCTGCCGATTGCCGGCAGTACCGATCTGATGGTACAAAAAGCACGGGGTTTTGCATTGAAACCGGACTTTGGAAAACCATTGCTGTTTATCGGGCATCTGCCGGAATTGCATAAAATATCGATAGAAAAGGATCAGATTCATATCGGTGCCGGAGTGCTTTTAACGGATTTATTAAACAGCGATATTATCCCGGCAATTTTTAAGGAAGCTGTTTGTCTGATGGCATCACCGCCATCCCGGAATCTGGCAAGTATCGGCGGCAATATCTGCAACGCTTCACCGGCAGGGGACACGCTGCCCTACCTTTATGCTGTTGATGCGCAACTGGTTTTAAAAAGTGCCAGAGGAGAACGTACTGTCTCGGTTGACCGATTTATTACAGGTCCGAAGCAAACCGATTTAGCGAAGAATGAATTGCTGACGGATATTATCATTCCGAACAAGCAGTTTGATGTGAATTACTACCGGAAAGTCGGGCAGCGCAAGGGCATGAGCCTGACTAAAGCCGCATTTCAGGGAATGGCGGATATTGATAATGGAATGGTGGCAGACATTCGGATTACCTTTGGCTCTGTGGCGCCGACAATTGTGAGATCCCGTGACATCGAGAAAAGCCTTATTGGTATATTTGCCGCAGATATTGAGGATAAGGTTTCAGAAATTTTGGAAAGATATACGCCGCTGGTACGACCGATTGACGACGCACGCTCGTCGGCGGTTTACCGGAAAAAGGTCAGTCTGCGATTACTTGAAGATTTTTTGAGAAAAATTAGTAAGGAGAAATAGAATGAGTGATTCAAAAAAGATAATGCAAACCGTATTGTTGTTCGGCGGCTTGTGGGGCACCTGCGAGGCAACACTGGGATATTTATTGCACTTTTTACCTGTCGGTTTTTCGGGCATGATCATGTTTTCCATCGGATTTTATTTTATGTTCAATGCCTTCAGGGTAACGGGAAAACAGTCGGCGATTTTCTATACAGCGCTGATTGCCGCCGGTATTAAAAGTATGGATATATTTTTACCGGGAACTGCCGTTGTTCGTGTGATCAATCCGGCTGTGTCCATTATTCTGGAATCACTGGTGGTGTTTGTGTTTGCCCGGTTCTATAATGACAGCAAAGTATTCTCGATGTCTTTTGCCATGGGACTGGGCTGGGTGCTACTATTTATCGGCGCCCAGGCGCTGGTGCTGAAACCGGCAGAAGGGCTGTACCTGATGCCCCTTGCCCAGATGCTGGCATTCGTCGCGATGAATACAATCGTCAGCGGGTTGCTGGTTGGTGGCTATCTGAAAAAATCTGTGATTCTGGATTGGCGGTTGAATTTTCGAAAATTGTCCTTCGTCCAGCCAGTGATAATCATCGCACTGGCTGTTTTGTGTGAAATCGGGAATTCGCTGATATAAATACTGTTTGAAAAATATAAAAAATGAACTATATTCTTACCAGTAAGAATATATAGGGAAAATATGAAAGCAATTGCAACAACTAAAATGTCTTCAAAAGGACAGGTCGTAATTCCTGAGACAATTCGAAAGAAATTGGGACTTGAATCGGGCTCTCAGTTTGTAGTAGTTGGAAAAGAAGATGTTGTCATTCTAAAAGCAATTAAAATGCCATCAATTAGTGAGTTTGACCAATTGATTTTTCAAGCCCGGGAACAAGCGGCGAATTACGATATTAAGGAACCGGATATTGAGAAAGCCGTAATGGAGGTCAGGGTTACTCCTTGAAGGTAATTATCGATACTAATGTCCTGATATCAGGGATTTTTTTTAATGGTCCGCCTTATGAGATATTGCAGAAATGGCAACAGGGAAAATTTGATTTGCTCGTTTCCGTACCAATTTTAAATGAATACAAGCGTGTTGGTCAATTACTGAGTAAAAAATATCCCGGAGTAAATATCAATCCTGTTCTTGAATTTATTGAAAAAAAATCAAACCTGATTAATATTACATTAAAAATACCAAATATATGTTCAGACCCTGATGATGATAAATTTTTTGAATGTGCTGTTAACGGCAATTGCACTTTAATAGTCAGTGGCGACCGGTACCTGTTGGAAGCCTCGGGTTTTAGGAATATATACGTTTTAAAACCAAGAGATTTTCTCGACAAGTATTTCCGAAATTAGCATGAATATTCTGCGACACTTGATAAATAATATTTCTCCAACTCCAGTTCAGGAAGTGATTGTCGGCGTTTTTTCCACACTGATTAAAACCGAAACCAATTGCGGGATCGCCAGCACGATCAGATACGGCAGTCCACACCAGCGCATCAAAGATTCCGGCGAACTTGAAAATTACAATCTGAGGGAATTGGCAGAATTTGCTCTTTCGGAAAATCTTCTGGAAGCATCGGTGGGTATGGCGGCGATCAACAGCACTTTTGCTCTGGCTGACAGGCGTTACCGGAAGATAAACGCCAGTGACATTATTCTGGAAAAGGGGCGCGGAAAAACGTTGGGGATTATCGGTCATTTTCCTTTTTTGGAGAGACTATCTGAGCAATTTGAAAAGGTCTATATATTTGAGAAATTTCCCCAGAAAGGTGATTTTGGCGAAGCGGACATTCCGGAATTTCTGCCAAAAGCGGATGTGGTGGCACTTACCGGGACAGCCATCACCAACCATACTTTTGAAAATATTTTAAAACATGCATCTCAGAAAGCAATTAAAATTGTTCTCGGTCCAAGCACGCCCTTGTCACCGCTTCTGTTTGACCTGGGAATTGATGTCGTTGCCGGAACGGTGGTGCGGGATTATGAACAGACACGTCGACAGGTCTTACAGGCGACGCCCAGCCGCTATCTGGAGGGACTGGAATTCGCGACCATGTTCCGCGAGGATTACTCATGAAAAATATCTACGAAGAATTGCTTGTGCTTAATCGCGGGAAGGGCACTGGTGTGCTGGTAACGGTTGTTAAAACCACCGGTTCGGGACCAGCTGATACCGGAACAAAAATGCTGGTTTATCCCGACGGCTCAACCATCGGAACCGTTGGTGGTGGAAGTATTGAAAAATTGGCGATTGAAAAAGCGCTGGAAATTTTATCGACTCACAAAAATTGCCTTGAAGAATACTCAATGGACGAATCCAAAACCGGCACGTCAACCGGTATGCTCTGTGGTGGAACCGCAACGCTCTTTTTTGAGTATTTTGCACCGAGAAATCACTTATACATTTTTGGTGCCGGGCACATTGGTAAAGCCCTTGTGTATCATTTGAAGAACCTGGATTATTTTATTACCGTGGTTGATGACCGCAAAGAAGTGCTGGACGAAATGGAGGGCGCCGACCGAAAATTACTGGGAAAATTTGAATCCGTATTGCCCGATAGTGACGTTGCCGAAAATGCCTATTTTATCATTGCGACCTACCAGCATAAATATGACGGACTGGTTCTAAACCGCATATGCAAATCGGGCTGGAATCCCCGTTATGTCGGCATGGTTGCCTCCCGGCGCAAACAGAAAGTCCTGCTGAATGAAATGCTCAAGGAGGTCCCGGACGCGGATACGTCAAAATGTTTTATCCCGGTGGGACTGGATATCGGTGGTGGTTCACCGGACGAGATTGCGTTGTCAATAATCGCTGAAATTCAGAAGGTACGGTTTGGAAAATCGGGGAGGCATTTGCGCGCATGATTTTTCTGGTGACCGGTGACATCAATGCAGGCAAAACAACCTATATGCGCTCGCTGTATAAAGAGCTTGGCAACGGTGACGGTTTTGTATGTCCGAAGGTGATGGAAAATGGTACATTGACTGGCTACCATATCGAACAATTAAGCAACGGTAAATCCATACCGTTTGCGTATCCCATTGATGCTGTTCCTGACCATTGGGATGAAGCCTGCCGTTTCGGGAATTATTCCTTTTCAAAACAGGCAATCCAATATGCTGAACGCGTAATTGATAAAATTATTGAAGATAAGACGGAACCCTTTTTTATTGATGAGGTAGGTCCGCTGGAGATTGAAAATCGCGACGGTTTCCATTCTATTACGAAAAAAATTATTGAGTCAGGTTTAGAAGGATTTATCGTAGTTCGTCAGCAACTGACCGATAAGTTCATAGACATATTTAAAACCGAGTCGGTTCAGTTTTTACCAATTAGCATGAAAAAAAATATAGATAATGATTAAGGAATGAGGATTACATGATTGATTTGACAATGAATGAAAAGCAACTGCAAAAAACCATACAGCGCTGCAGAGAAAGGGACATTATTATCCCGACTTTTCAGCAGATGAAGCACCCCGTGCTGATTCCCAATTCGATTAAAACCGATCTGAAATCCATTGGACTCTGGGACGTCCACCCGCGCAATCTTTTTCGGATTACCTGGAAAAATGAGCCGGTGCATAGTGGTGGCGGTTTTAATGGCGTGAATTATATGGTTCTTCCACCGGAGCTTACCGGTGTCAAGGCTAAAATCATTGCCCTGGTTGGTAAATGGTTTCCGACGGGCGCGCATAAAGTCGGGGCTACGTTTGGGTGTCTGGTACCTCGTTTGATAACGGGACAATTTGATCCTACTTCCCAAAAAGCAGTTTGGCCATCGACGGGCAATTACTGTCGCGGTGGCGCTTATGATTCGGCGTTACTGGCGTGCGAATCCATTGCAATTTTGCCCGAAGAAATGTCCCGGGAGCGCTTTGAGTGGCTGTCCAATGTCGCCGGTGAAGTCATCGCAACACCGGGCTGTGAAAGCAATGTGAAGGAAATCTTTGATAAATGCTGGGAGTTGCGAAAGGAGCGGGGAGACGATATTGTTATTTTCAATCAATTCGATGAGCAGGGCAACCATCTCTGGCATTATGAAATTACCGGAAGCGCGCTAGCCGAAGTGTTGAAAGCCGAAATGGGTCCTGATGACCAATACGCTGGTGTTATTTCTTCCACGGGATCCGCCGGAACCCTGGGCTGTGGCGATTATATGAAAGAAATCTTTCCACAATCGAAAATCGTTGCTGCCGAAGCGCTTCAATGTCCGACGTTACTCAACAATGGTTATGGTGGTCATCGCATCGAAGGCATTGGCGACAAGCACGTGCCCTGGATCCACAACGTCCGCAACACCGACATGGTTATTGCGGTGGATGACGAAAAAACCATCCGGCTGATGCGCCTGTTCAACGAAGAAAAAGGTTGTGATTATCTCGTGAAAAATGGTGTTGAAGAGAAATTGGTTGAAAATCTCGATCTGCTGGGAATTTCGTCGATCGGCAACCTGATTGCATCCATTAAATTTGCAAAATATTATGAACTCAATGAAAATGATATCGTAATGACAATTTTTACCGATTCCATGGAGCTCTATGATTCCCGAATGCGGGAACAGCACGAACAAAAAGGTGCATATACCCACGATGATGCTGTGCGAGACCTGGAATTAATGAACAATATTACATATGATAATACTCTGGAACTGGATTATTACGCAAAAAAACGTATTCACAATTTAAAGTACTATACCTGGATCGAGCAACAAGGACGGAAACTGGATGAACTGAATGCTCAATGGTATGACCATCGTAATTACTGGGGGCAAATCCATGCCCTGACGCCAAAAATTGATGCATTAATCGAAGAATTCAATCAAAAGACAGGATTGTTGAAATAATGTCAATTCTGATTAAAAATCCGTTGCTCTGCTGCCGGATAGCAGAGGATATCAATTCCAATGATGTTTTGAATACCTTTTCCGGCGGGCATGTTTATATCGAAGAAAACCGAATTGTTTCTGCCGGACAGGAGGAATTCAGCGGAACTGCTGATCAGGTAATCGATGCATCCCGAATGGTGGTATTGCCGGGCTTTGTGAATACGCACCATCACTTTTTCCAGACCTTGACCCGCAATATTTTTGCCACGCAGAAATCCGAACTTTTTGACTGGCTGCTCACCAATTATGAAATCTGGCGCGGGATCAGCGGTGAAGCTTTTTATATCAGTGCAAAAACGGCAATTGCAGAATTGTTGAAATCTGGCTGCACCACAACCAGCGACCATTTGTATCTTTTTCCACTGAAAGCCGAATCAACACTGATCGACCGGGAAATTGAGGCGGCGCAGGAGTTGGGAATCCGGTTTCAACCGACCCGTGGTTCGATGTCATTAAGCAAAAAAGACGGCGGACTGCCGCCGGATGATGTGATCCAGAGCGAAGCGCAGATTATCGAAGATACACTCCGGCTGATCCAAAAATATCACGACAGTTCTTCCGGCGCGATGACACGGATTTCGCTGGCGCCCTGTTCGCCCTTTTCGGTGACGCCGAAACTGATGAAGGAAACCGCCCGGATTGCAAAGGAAAATCATCTGCAAATTCACACCCATCTGGCTGAAACCAGAGATGAAGAGGATTTTTGTATTAATAAACTTGGATTACGTCCTTTTGATTTTATGAAATCTGTGGATTGGATCGACAGCAATGCCTGGTTTGCACATTCGATTTATTTGAATGACGACGAAATCCGGCGGGGTGGTGAAGCTGGGATCGGTGTAGCCCATTGTCCGTCGTCGAATATGCGACTGGGTTCGGGTATCGCCCGCGTCCGGGAAATGCTGAATGCGGGTGTGAAAGTTGGGATTGGTGTAGATGGTTCCGCTTCAAACGATTCGTCCAATATGCTGCTGGAGATGCGCAACGCCATGCTGATCAGCCGGCTGCGGAAGCCGGAATTCTGGCTGAATATGGAAGAGGTGCTGTGGATGGCGACGGTTGGTGGTGCTAAAGCCTTGGGACGGGATGATATCGGTCAGATTGAGCCTGGAAAATGTGCCGATATTACGATGATTTCCATGGATCGCATTGAATATGCCGGGGCGCAGCATGATCCCGCCGCGGCGATTATTTTCTGTACTGCGTTAAATCCGGTGGATTGGGTGATTGTGAATGGGAAGGTGGTGGTGGAAAACGGACAAATCTCCGGATTAGACGAACAAGCATTGATCAAAAGCCAGCAGCAAATTTCTGATGAACTGGTCACCCATGCGGAAGCCGAAACCGGAAAGAAGCTACGACGATGAATCAAGTAGGGGCACGGCGCGCCGTGTCCCTTACGTTAGGTTATGAATAAATTTAATCCATATTCCGATATTCTCGCCCTTGATTTTGATGGTGTTGTCATCGACAGTATCGAGGAATGCCTGGTGGTTGGTTACAATGCCCTGGCGATTCAGCAGGGCAGGCCCGATCGGATTTCGCTGCTCAATGACCTCAATTCTGGAATTATACTGGAAGCCCGCCGAATCCGCAACTTTATCCGCCATGGTCAGGATTATGTCTATATTCATTTAGCATTGCAACAAAAAATCAGTATCAAAAATCAAGCGGATTTTGATCGTTTTATTGATAAACAAAAATTCCTGAATACGGAAATACGGCGATTTTTTTATACCGAGCGAGCCCGATTTTTACAGGATGAACCAGAACAGTGGCTGACACTGAATCCCTTTTACCCTGGCATGCAGGAATTTCTGGGGAAATTTCAACCTAAAGAGCGATTATATATCATTACGACAAAACTGAAAGAGAATGTTCAGGCGGTCATGGACGCTGCCGAAATTGATATGATACCGGAACATATTTACTCAGCCGATAATAAATTGAGCAAGTCCGAAATTATCCTGCAAATGCTTCAAAAATTGTATGCTTCGCCGGACAGATTTCATTTCATCGACGACCAGGTGGACACCCTTATTAAAAGTCAATCTACCGGCGTGAATTTATACCTGGCGGAATGGGGCTATAATAATTACGACCAAGTAGATCTTGCTTATAAAAATGGTTTGGTCGTGTTGACTTTGGAAAATTTCTACCGTTTATTTGGCGGGTCGGCGACGCCAGAAGGCAATAAATAATCCCACAATATACAAGAGCGATAAAATCAGCAGGAGTTTCGTCCAGCGGACTTCGGCAACGTCGATAATGCTGGTATAACAGGTTCCGCCGGGTACGATAATGACGCTATTTTTCCCAATCCGCCGGGTCTGCTGCATGCCGGTATGATAGTATTTGCCATCAATTTTCAGGTCAAAGACCCGTCGCTGATGGCTGTATCCTTCGAAAATGAATTCGCTGCTGTCCACAAATACGGTATCGCCAAAACTGACCGGATGTTCCGTCCCATTAATATTTAAATTAAAAATAACATCCTGATCGTAAGCGCTCTGATACAAGCGGTAATGTCCGATGGCAAAAGGTTTGTTGACAGCCAGCTGGACGGTGTCCTGATCATTAATCAACAGGTGACTGATAAAGGCTTTCGGTGTGCGCTGGTCCGGATGATGTTGAATTTCGAAACGGAGTAATTTCAAATGGATGTCATGTTTTTCTGATGTATCGCCTGTATAATCGGAAAACTGGACTTCCTGATCTTCTTTAATTGTAATAATAAAACGCTGATTAGTGCTTTTTTCAATGACAATGACAATAAAAATTAATGCAAGGATCAGATGGATGATTTTCTGGATGGGTGAGCGGATTCCTTTATACAGGACACTGCCGATCATAATCAGGGATAATAATCCCCAAAGGGCGATATTGATTGGAGAATTATAAAAGCGATCCAGGTGGAGAAATTTTACCAGCCTGTTGGCAGCGCCCGGATATTCACCAGATGCAAATTCATTGACCTGGGGAATAAAGGTGCTAATGATCAGTAATAGCAGGAGCAGGATGCTGATGATTTGAAAGGTGTTTATCCAGGATTTTCGCATAATAGGACTCCGTAATTTCGAAATAATTTACCAGATAAACGCCGGATTACAAGCAATTCGTTTTTTTAAATTGATGGCGACACCCGAACTTTCAATGTGACTTTCAACGTGTAAAAAAGGGCACGCCAAAACGTGCCCGTCATTTATTTTTACCCACTCTTGAAGATCAGTCCAGGGAGTGAATCACCAATCCGCTGCGCAGTTTAGGCTCGAACCATGTGGTTTTCGGCGGCATAATCTGCCCGGCATCGGCGATTGCCATCAGCTGCTTTACTGATACCGGGTAGAGCGCAAAAGCCACAGCCATTTCGCCGGAATCGACCCGCTTTTGCAGTTCGTTGAGTCCGCGAATACCACCGATAAAATCAATCCGTTCGTCCTTCCGAATATCACCGATTCCCAGAACCGGGCTCAGGATATTTTTGGTCAGGATCGATACATCCAGGCTGTCCACCGGATCGCGGGGATCAAAAATGCCGGATTTGGCTTTGAGTACATACCACTGATTCTTGAGGTACATACCGAACATGTTGACCGATTTTGGTTTCGCGGTTCCGGAACAACAGACTTGGAAGATATCGAATTTCGCACTGATTTTATCAATGAATTCCTGGGGGCTCAAACCGTTCAGATCCTTGACAACGCGGTTGTAATCGAGGATTTTCAGCTGATTGTGAGGGAAAAGAACCGCAAGGAACCAGTTGTATTCTTCATCACCGGAATGATCAGGATTTTCTTTTCGCCGCATTTCACCCACCATGGCGGCAGATTTGGACCGATGATGTCCATCAGCCACGTAACTGCAGGGCAGCTGGTCAAATTGATCAATCAGCGCCTGAATTAATTTAGGTTCTTTGATGATCCAGACAGTATGTCGAATACCATCGTTGGATGTAAAATCGTATTCTGCATTGTGTTTGCTGATATCATCGACGATTTCATCGATTGCATCGACCGCAGGATAAGTCAGAAAAACCGGACCGGTATTGGCATTGGTGTATTTGACATGATTGATCCGGTCTTTTTCTTTGACTTCCCGGGTCAGTTCGTGAATCCGAATTCTGCCATTGAGATAATCGTCAATCGATGCATCAACCACCAAGCCATACTGTACATGGTTATCCATTATCTGGCGATAGATGTAAATACAATCGGAGC
Organism: uncultured bacterium; assembly: GCA_964605705.1. GTDB lineage: Bacteria > Fidelibacterota > UBA2242 > UBA2242 > UBA2242 > CAZSDW01. Next base: position 33,064 of record CAZSDW010000012.1, on the reverse strand, counting down.
TGTCCTGAATTAGCCAGCCCTTTTTAAGCATGCTTTGCAGGTTTTCTGAAGCTTTTAGATAGATTTTTTCATCGTAATGATTGACATTTTCGGGCAGGTCGATCTCGGATTTGACAACATGCAGAAAGGAGTAGGGGTTGCCTTCAGCCTCAATCCGGGCTTCTTCGGAATTCAATACATCGTATGGGCGCGAAGCGATTTTTTGGGCAAGCTCGCGACTTGGTCGAATTCCCCTTAATCCTTTGATTTTGACCATTAGCTGGCTCCGGTTCTCTACTTTTTAAATTCGGCGATAATTTTTTCCGCGATCTGAATCCCGACGCGATCCTGGGCTTCCTTTGTACTGGCGCCGATGTGCGGTGTGACCGATACTTTCGGATGGCTGACCAGAGTCTGGTTAGGCGTCGGTTCGTTTAAAAATGCATCGATGCCCGCACCGGCGACTTTCCCGGAATCCAGTGCCTTCAATAGATCATTCTCATCGATAACGCCACCGCGGGCAGTATTCACAATAAAAACGCCGTCTTTCATCAATGCGAACTCTTTCGCAGTAATCACCGGTTCTTTGGATTTTGGGATATGCAGGGTAATAAAATCTGACTGTTTGAGCAAATCTTCAAAAGAGCTGATGGTGACATCCAGATCGGTTTTGATCTCAGTGATGTCGTATGCCAGAACCTTCATGCCAATTGCCAGCGCCATTTTTGCCGTGAGTTGCCCGATTCTGCCAAAACCGATAATGCCCAGGATTTTCCCCGCAAGCTCGACACCACGATAGGCTTTTTTATTCCACTGTCCGGCGCGCATGGAAACTATTGACTGAGGAATATAGCGCGCCATGGCGAAAAAGTGGGCAAAGACCAATTCGGTGACCGATGCGGAGTTCGCGCCCGGTGTATTCAGCACCGGGATGCCTTTTGAAGCGGCATACTGATGATCGATATTGTCGATGCCGGTGCCGCCGCGGGCGATTAATTTTAAATTCTTTCCGGCATCAATGACATCCTTGGGTACTTTGGTCGCTGAACGCACCAGAATTCCATCATATTCCGGAATGACCTTCAGCAGTTCATCGTGTTCGTAATACTTTATATCAAACTCGATATTATTCTCTTTAAGAAGGGCTTGTCCGTGGGGACTGATTCCATCAGTGATTAATATCTTCATTTTCCTCTCCTCATTTTAAACTACTAAGAAATAAAGACACGAAGTTTTTTTCTTATCATCAATGTCTAAATGCTTCGTAATTCTTAAATTTCCGTATCCAGCAGGTCAAGTAAATCCTGCAGCTCTTCCATTGTGCGATCTGCCATATGTGCGATGCGGAAGGTTTTCTCTTTCAGGTCGCCATATCCGTTGGAAATCATATAGCCTTTTTCGCCAATCCGTTTATTTAAGTCGGCGATCGAAATTCCGCGAGTATTCTTGATCGTTGTCAGTGTATTGGATTCATAACCTCTGGCGGCGAATTGTTCAAAGTGCTTATTTGCCCAGGCGCGGGTGACTTTTGCCATTTCCAGATGACGGGCAAAGCGGTTTTCAAGACCTTCGACATTCAGGATGAAATCGAGCTGTTTATCCAGTGCAAAGTAGTGAGCCAGGGACGGCGTTGAGGGGTACTGGTAGGATTTTTTCTGCATGTAGTCGTAAATATCTATAATGTCAAGGTAAGTTCCGCGAAACTCAACTTTCCGTCCCTGATCGATGGCATTCTGACTGAGGGTACAGACGGCTAAACCCGGGGGAAGTCCCAAGGCTTTTTGGGTACTGGTGATGCAGACATCGATGCCCAGTTTATCAACTTCGATCTTTGCGCCGACAGCCGAGGAGACGGCATCCACCAGCCAGAGGACATCGGGATACTTTTTACGAACTTCGGCGATCTGTTCGACAGGATTCATGATTCCCGTGGATGTCTCATTATGGGTGATCGTAAAAACATCATATTTTCCGGTCGCGAGATATTCATCCACAATTTCCGGCAGAGTTGGTTGTCCCCAGACTGCTTCAACCTTATCTACGGGAATATTGTTAGACTGTGCCATTTTTGCCCAGCGGTTTCCGAATGCCCCGACTGAAAAGACAACGGCGCGTTTGGTGGTCAGTGACCGAATTGATCCCTCCATCAATCCGGACCCGGAGGTTGTTGAAAGAATAATAGGATTCTTGGTGTAGAAAACTTTTTGGATCTGATTGCAGATACTCTCCCCAAGCGCTGAAGCATCCTTAGTTCGATGTCCGATCATGGGAGTGCCCATGGCTTCTAATATCTCCGGTCGAACGTCAACTGGTCCCGGAATGAATAATTTTTTATGCATAACTCCTCCTTGAAGGTTTGAAAGTTCAGTGTTATGATAAAGCGTCAAGCATTACTGCAATTTCTCTACCAATTTTTTGTTGATTGAAAAAACATTCGGAGGAACGTTTTCTTTAAAAGAATTAGCCAATAATCATGTATGAGGAGAAACCGAGCTCGATATTTCAAGCTGAATCCTGATGATAAGCATTCATAATAGTAAAGCAATAGAAAGGAGAAATGTTGGGATTCTTAATTCCAGAAAAGCGAAATTCATGTATTTTCAGAATTAGGAAAGAGTTCTACTACAGGAATCAGGAGCGGCAGATAGTTTTTCTCAAAAGTTGAAATGATCTGGCATTTTATGAAATATAGAAGGTTTCGATTATTGATTCTTATCGTCGGATAGCGGTGACTTTGCTCAGGGTGGCATGAGATTTGAAAATCCGAATCCAGACAATCCGGAACGATCATTAAAAATAACAGAAACTCCGGTGAGAAGTTCCGATACGTAAAAAACTCGAAAGGATTCCCATGGACCCGAAAACCACAGACTGGAGCAAGCTGGATTTCAGTTACAAATATATCCCTTACCGGTTTCATGCACACTGGAAAGATGGTGCCTGGGATAAGGGCGAACTTGTTACTGAAAACAAGCTGGTGATTGATGAAGGTGCAGTGTGCCTGCATTATGGTCAGGAAATTTTTGAAGGATTGAAAGCTCAGCGATCGCGGGATGGTCGCATCTGGTTGTTTCGTCCTCGGGAAAATGCCCGTCGAATGAACGATTCTGCCCGGCGGTTAATGATGCCCGATATACCGGAGGAGTTTTTCCTTTATGCTGTGAAAGAAGCGCTTCTGGCAAATGAAGAATTTATACCGCCCTTCGGTACCGGAGCCTCGATGTATGTCCGCCCGTTTATGCTGGGCGTTGGTGAGAATCTTGGTGTCAAACCGGCAAATGAATACCTGTTTGTCATTTTTGTAACACCGGTGGGACCCTATTTTAAAACGGGCTTTAAGCCAATCAGCCTGAAAGTGGAAACCCATTTTGATCGGGCGGCTGCCCTGGGGGTCGGTCAGGCAAAAGCCGGTGGTAATTATTCTGCTTCGCTGCTGCCCTTGAAAATAGCCAAGGATGAAGGTTTTAGCGAAGTTGTCTATCTCGATTCGGTCCGGCATAAATATTTTGAGGAGACCGGTGCTTCTAATGTCTTTTTTGTATTTAAAGATGATGTCATTGCGACGCCAAAATCAGAATCGATTCTGAACAGTATTACCCGTCGCTCGGTAATGACAGTCGCCCGCGAAGATTTTGGATACACAGTTGAGGAACGCCAGGTTTCAGTCGATGAAATCAAAAATTTTCTTGAAGCGGGCGCCTGTGGAACTGCGGCTGTCGTGACGCCGATCGGCTGCATGGGATACAATGGAAAAATGTACAAGTTTTACGCTGACGGTAAACAGCCGGGTCCGATCACGACAAAGTTGTACACGCATCTGACGGGGTTGCAGGTCGGTGATGTGGAAGATACCCGCGGCTGGCTGGAAGAGGTAAAATAACAGATTGATTCTGCATCCGGATGCAGAGATTTAGTGAGGTCACAATGGTTGTTGATAATTTCAAATGGGATGATCTGGATAAAGACGGAATGACCTATTTGATGGAAAACCGCAAAGAAGTGTTCCGTAGCTACCAGAAAATGATGGGCACTCTGGGCACTCACCTGGACGAAAAAACCCGCCAATTGATCATGCTGGCGATCCAGGTAAACAGCCCCTCTCCGGAAGCGATAAAAATAATAATTCCGAAAATCATCCGGGCTGGTGCCACGCGGGACGAAATCATCGATACTCTGATTCTGACGATTCCGGTTGTTGGATTATCGACGGTTTTAAAAATGCTTCCCCAGGTTTTAAAGGAGCTTGAGTCATTAGAGGAAGCCTACGGAGAGCTGCGCTGATTCTCGTTTGTGAGAATAGAACGATAACTCCCTAAAAGGATTTTTATGCCCATATCGAAAACCATCTCCAACAGCATGACCCACTCTTCGTGGATTCGCAGGATGTTTGAAATCGGACTGACTTTGAAAGCCGAACACGGGGTGGAAAACGTGTTTGATTTTTCATTGGGTAATCCTGATCTGCCCTCACCGGTGGAATTTGATAAGATCCTGGTCGAAGAATCGAAAGCGACCGGTGACCTTGTACATGGTTATATGCCGAATGCCGGCTATCCCGAGACACGCCAAGCCATTGCTGATATGCTCGCTAAAGACGTGGGATTACCCATAACAAAAGATCATGTGTTGATGAGCTGTGGAGCAGCCGGGGCGATTAATGTATTTCTGAAGTCGATTCTGGATCCCGGAGATGAAGTAATCGTCATTGCCCCCTGTTTTGTGGAGTACAATTTTTATATCAATAATCATCAGGGCGTTCAGATTATTTCCGAATCGACTGAGGATTTGCTGCCAGACATCAACGATCTGAACCGGAGAATTACTGCCAGAACCAAAGCAATAATTATCAATTCTCCAAACAATCCTTCCGGACGGGTGTACCCGGAAAAAATACTGAAGGAGCTGGGCAAATTTCTCCAACATAAAAGTGAACATCTGGGGCATCCGATCTATCTGCTGGCGGATGAACCCTATCGGAAGATCATTTTTGATGAACATACTTATCAGTCACCATTTCGATATTATCGAAATACGGTTTTGGCAACTTCCTTTTCCAAAGACCTGTCGCTGGCGGGCGAGCGGATTGGATTCCTGGCGGTTAGCCCGTTAATTGATAACGCGGGTGAGCTGATTAATGCGGCGACATTCTGTACCAGGATTCTTGGGTATATCAATGCTCCGGCATTGATGCAACGGGTTGTCAGGCATGTTCTTGACGCCAAAGTGGATGTAAAGGTATATCAAAAGCGCCGGGATCTTTTCTGTAATTCTCTACTGGAAATGGGTTATGACCTGATCGTTCCGGAGGGAACATTCTATGTCTTTCCGAGGACACCGATTGCGGATGATGTGGCATTTGTGCAAGCATTGCAGAAACAGATGATTTTGACATCTCCGGGGAGCGGTTTTCACCGACCGGGTCATTTTCGAGCCGCCTTATGTGTATCAGAAGAGATTATCAAGCGTTCGCTGGATGGATTTAATAAAACCATAAAGCAATTTCAGTGCAAATAAAGTAACAGTTTTATAGATGGAGAAAATAATGGCAACATCGAAAAGCAGGGGACATATCGTAATCAATATTGAGGAGTGTAAGGGTTGTGAACTCTGTATTGAAGCCTGTCCCCCTAATGTGCTGTATCTGTCAGATAAACTTAACAGTCACGGGTACCATCCATCAGCCTACACCGGTGAGGGCTGTACGGGCTGTGGTATCTGTTTCTATGCCTGTCCGGAACCGGGAGCGATCACCGTTTTCAAGCGTTGGGATCTGATGACAGAGACAGCCCTGTGTCGGCATTGCAATGCTGAATATAAAGTATTTCAGTCAGACGAGAATCCCGAATTTCTTATATGTACAAATTGTTTAAAATCGATCAATGATTCCCAGTAAATAGAGAGGACTTTATGGCGAAGCAATTTTTAAAAGGAAATGAAGCAGTTGTCAAAGGTGCGATCCTTGCCGGTTGTCGGGCGTATTATGGATATCCGATAACGCCGGCGAGCGAGATTGCCCATGCGGCTGCAATGTATTTGCCGCTGGTGGGGGGTACCTTTGTCCAGGCGGAAAGTGAAATAGCGGCGATCAATATGGTTTACGGCGCGGCTTCGGCAGGCGATCGTGTAATGACAGCCTCCTCCGGTCCGGGTGTCAGCCTGAAACAGGAGGGTGTTTCTTATTGCGCCGGATCCGAATTGCCCTGTGTGATTGTCGATATAGTCCGCGGCGGACCCGGTCTGGGGAATATCGCGCCGGAACAAAGTGATTATAATCAGGTGGTCAAAGGTGGCGGTCATGGGAATTATAAAGTAATTGTCCTGGCGCCAAATTCGGTCCAGGAGATGTGTGATTTTGGAATGCTTGCATTTGATCTGGCGGACAAATACCGCAATCCAGTATATATTATGACCGATGGATTTATCGGGCAAATGATGGAACCGGTGGCATTTCCGGAGCCGATTGGGAAAATTCCCGAGAAATCCTGGACGGTTACAGGAAATAATGAAACTTCAGATAATTTGATAACTTCTATCGATCTCGATCCCGATGATCTGGAACGTCATAATCAAAAACTGCAGCAAAAATATAAGATCGTCGAAGAACAGGAACAGCGGGCGGAAGAGTATCGTTGTGAGGATGCCGATATTATCCTGGTAGGTTATGGAATAGTATCACGAATCATCCAAACCGTCGTTGATGAGCTCCGGGACAAGGGCGTCAAAGCCGGAATGCTCCGACCGATTACTCTGTTTCCTTTTCCCAAAGCTGTCGTCACTAAATTAACGGAATCAGCCAAATTTTTTCTGGCGATTGAGATGAGTAATGGTCAGATGGTGGACGATATTCGTTTGGTGGTCGAAGGAAAAAAACCGGTGCATTTTTATAATCGGATGGGGGGGAATGTTCCCTCTACCAAGGAAATTCATGATGTAGTTATGAAACTGATGAGGGTGTCATGAATAAAATATTGAAAAAATCATCCACATTTTATGATGTCTATGAACGCCGCCCCGGCGCTGATAAATTAACCACGACTTATTGCCCGGGTTGTGGACATGGGGTTCTGCATAAGCTGGTTGCCGAAGCGTTGGAAGATTTTGGTGTTCGGGACAAGACCATTTTTATCAGTCCGGTCGGCTGCAGCGTTTTTGCCTATTATTATTTTCATACCGGGAACGTTCAGGTTGCGCATGGTCGTGCACCAGCCGTCGCAACCGGCATCAAGCGGGCTCACCCGGACAGTGTGGTTATCAGTTATCAGGGTGATGGAGATCTGGCAGCGATTGGTACGGCAGAAATTATTCATGCGGCAAATCGCGGTGAAGGCATCACCGTGTTTTTTGTTAATAATGCCGTTTACGGGATGACTGGCGGACAAATGGCGCCGACAACTCTGATTGGTCAGAAAACAATGACCACTCCCCGCGGACGTACGGTTGAAAACGAAGGTTTTCCAATTCGTATGAGTGAAGTGATTGCGACTCTTGAGGCGCCGGTATTTGTTGAACGGGTGATGATTGGCGATACGAAATCCACCATGCACGCTCGCCAGACTGTCAGAAAAGCACTGAAACTGCAAATTGAGAAAAATGGATTTTCGTTTATTGAAGTCCTTTCAGCCTGCCCGTCACAGTTAAAAATGACGCCAATCCGATCAAAATTATGGATCAAAGAGGTACTGGAAAAACAATTTCCGGTTGGTGTAAAAAAAGATATATCCGATACATTTGAGGGACGTGATTTTACCCGGAGAACAGTTGCTGATTCGGACCTGCCCGATATCTTGAATCTTGAAGCGGCTCACATCGATCTCAAGAAGGTTGCCCATTATCAGGAAAAACCGGTGAACGAAGAAATCAAGATCGCCGGCTTCGGCGGGCAGGGAGTCCTCAGTCTCGGAACCGTTCTGTCGGAAATGGGGATGCGTCATAATTATGAAGTCAGCTGGCTGCCATCCTATGGACCTGAGATGCGGGGCGGGACTGCTAACTGCAGCGTCAAAATTTCCAAAAAGAAAATCGGATCACCATTGGTTGCTAATCCAACGATTCTGATTGCCATGAATCGTCCCTCGCTGGATAAATTTGAAAACGATGTGATTTCCGGCGGCTTGATTATTTATGATGATTCCCTGATTGACCGGAAACCCCAGCGGAGCGATGTGAATATTATTGCGATTCCGGCAACAAAACTGGCTGACGAACTGGGAAATACCAAGGCTGCCAATATGATTATTGTCGGGGCATTGATCGAGTATAAAGATATTATGTCCCAGCAACTGGTGTTGGAATCGTTGGGCGATGTTCTGAAGCGGAAAAATCTGGTGGAACTGAACCAGAAAGCCATTTTACTGGGTGCTGAGTTTATCAAGAACCTGAATAAATAGAGTCATTATTTCTCTGAATAGAGCCTCTTCTGTCAAATGCGGAAGAGGCTTTTTAATATTACATTCGGAACATTAAATTACCGTTGAGAAGAAAACGAAAAAATGAAACGCTTCACTCTAACAGCGGCGATCGGTTTACTGGTTCATGTTCAATTACTGGCTCAATTAAGTCCCGTTCAGAATCCGCCAGGGATTCAATGGAAAAAAATTTGCACCGAACATTTTGAGATTATCCTGCCGGAGGAGTTGATTTCGGAAGGTCAACGTGTCGCCAATACCCTGGAATATGTCCGTGATCCGTTACAAAAAACCATGCGGGTTCGGATGAAAAAGTGGCGGCTGGTTTTATCAAACAGGAGTTCTGTTTCGAATGGCTATGTGACTTTTTTCCCACGGATGTCAGAATGGTACTCAACGCCGCCTCAGAATGAGTTTCCCGGTGTGCTTGACTGGTATCCGCTGCTCGCTATCCACGAAGGACGGCACATGGCGCAGTTTGATGCTTTTGATCGTGGCTTAAATCGCCTTGCCGGTATTATGTTTGGAGATGTTGGGCTGGGTGCCGCATCGCTCTGGGCGACACCAATGTGGTTTCTTGAGGGTGATGCTGTGGCGATGGAGACTGTGTTAAGTTCTGGAGGGCGGGGACGCCAGCCGCTGTTTGATATGTACATTCGCGCACAATTATTATCGGATATTCGCTACAATTACTATAAAGCTTACCTGCGCAGCTATCGTGATTTTTACCCGAACTGGTACCATCTGGGCTATCACCTGGTGACCCATTTTCGACGGGAATATGGGGCTGATGCCTGGTCAGAAGTCATGCAGCGGTCATCTTTCTATTCCTTCAGTCCGTTTGCATTCAGCCGTTCAATGAAGAAAGTATCCGGTCGGAATGCCCGTCAGAATTATTATGATACGATCAAAGAATTGGAAATCCTTTGGCGGGAACAGGTCAAAGGAATCAGCGAGACGCCTGTGATCCAATTAAACCGGCGCAGGAAAAAGGTCTGGACAAATTACCGCTTTCCTCAAATGCTGGCTGACGGCAGTGTCATTGCTTTGAAAAACGGTTATGCGGATGCCTATACTTTGGTTCAGTTATTTCCTGATGGGACCGAAGCGCAACGATTGCAGATCTCTTATACTGAAAAAATTTCAGTGAATGGTGATAAAGTCACCTGGTGTGTGAATAATATGGACCCCCGCTGGTGGAACCAGGACTTTTCCGATATTGTGACATATGATCTGCAGACCGGCAGGCGGCAGGAAATTACTTCGGAAGGAAGATATTTTTCACCGGCATTATCACCGGATGGCTCGAGAATAGCCGCGGTGAAATTTTCTATTATGCGACAGAGTGCACTGGTCATTCTGGATTCAAAGACCGGGGAAGAACTTCGAGAATTGCCAAACCCGGACAATGACTTTATCAAGACTCCGGCATGGTCGGAAGATGGCAGCCGAATTGTTTTTACCCGGCAGAAGCACAATCGTCGGGCGCTGTCAATCATCGATCTTGAGAGCTGTGAACAGTGGGATGTCATTCGCGCAGGAACTGAAGATGTAACGTTTCCTGTTTTCTGGAATGAATACGTTCTCTATGATTCGCCCTGGTCAGGGATTGATAACATTTATGCCGTTGACATGCGAACCGGGCAAAGATATCAGCTGACATCGCGGAAATTCGGAGCGTTTTATTCCTCTGTTGCTAATGACAGCACCTTGTTGTTTTGTGATTATCAGGTAGATGGCTGGAATGCAGTCCGGGCACCGCTTGACACCGCCCGCTGGATTCCACTGGATAAGGTTGAGCGACACCCGGTAAATTATTTTGAGCCGCTGATTGCGCAGGAACAGGGGCGGGATATTCTGGATAAGACAACAATACCGGATAAAACGTATCCCGTTGAAAATTATTCACCCTTAAAACAGGGAATCAATTTTCACAGTTGGTATGTACTGCCGCTGCCGCCGAATGTTTACTTTGGCATCATTTCCAATGACTATCTAAACACTTTGGAACTGAGCGCCCAGGTGATCCATCACGTGATGGAGGAAGTCAATAGTTTGGCACTGAGAGCCAGTTATGGAGGGATTCGCCCTATCATTGATACGGAGTTCCGCTTTGGCGAACGAGCAATGCCATATCGAATTCATGAGATAGACACAACCGATGTCTGGAGTGAATTTGGCATGACAATCGGTTTACGAATGCCAATAGATATTTCAAACGGACCTTTTACCACCAGGATAAACGGAGCGATGGCGTTGGGAGTTACCCATATCAAAGATAAAAGCAGACACGGTGTTGACCAGATCGGTGATGGCAATTTTATGCCCGTTTCCTATCAATTGACCTTTTTAAATTACAGAGATTCCGCTTATCGTGATGTGCGCCCTCGCTGGGGACAGAATTGGACGGTGACATACCGGCATACACCGTTTAAAATGGATTACGCCGGATCGATCTTTTCTTCCAACCTTTCCTTATATTATCCGGGATTATGGAGACATCACAGCCTGATGATTTCGGCTGCCCTGGAAAGGCATGAAATGGACAACTATTATTTCCAGTGGGAAGTCATGGATTCGCGTGGATATCGGATCGAAGATTGGTCGTACGATGAGTATTTTTATCGTCTGTCTCTTGACTATCAATTTCCGTTGTTGTATCCGGATTTAGCGCTTGGATCGATCATTTATTTTAAACGAATTCGTAGTGATCTATTTTATGATTACGGTGTCAGAAGTATGAATCCGAATTTACGCCGGTCAATTGGGTACGAATTGCTTTTTGATTTGCACTTGTTGAACTTAGTATATGTGCAATTTGAGATGGGCATTCGCTATTCATATTTAATTGATGAAAAAGATCGGTGCCTGGAATTTATTGTTGCAGGATATTCAATTTAAATCGATAGGGATCAGTGAATAATCAATACCCGCAGATGTTCCGTTGGATTGTATTTATTGGATTGCTACTATTTCGGATTCAACCACTGGTCGGTCAAATTGACCTGATCGGAACGGGGAATTCTCATGACCTGATTTCGATGCCGGTTGTCTCTGGTTTCAATGACCTGTCATTCTGGTTCTCACCGTCGGTAACGATTGCAGATTATTCTTATGAGTCGGTTGACAATGAGTTATATCTGGCAGCAGTAGTGGGATTTGACTGGAAGAACCATTTGCGTTTAACGGCAATTCTGCCGGTTCATCGTTGTCACCCGGATGGTCTTGATGCACTGTTTAATGATCTGGAATGGAATCCCGGACGCAGCCGTTTGAGTGCGACGGTTCGATTAAAGGAATATCGCGGTATTGTCCTAGGTACTTCTGCCGGTATCTGGCAGTTGCCGGTTTCGCGTTACTGGGATGACCCGCTTGAAAATCACTGGTGTGGTACCGCCGGATTGCATCTGGAAAAATCCGCTGATTTTGGACTGCTTGCCTTATCGATGGAATTTGTGCGATTTTCGGATAGGTACAAACTGGAAAATGACCGGCGATTATTATGGCATATGGGATTGGGCTATCGACTTGATCTGTCTGATAAATTCAATTTTATCGGAGAGTTGTGTTACGATCAGGCGAATCCAAAATATCTGACCGATGTTTCTGCTGAAATCCAGAACTGGTATTTAATGAATCTGGGTTTGAGCTATTGGCTTGGTACGAAGCTTAGTATTCGGGTGGGCTTCTCAATGGGTTTCAGGGATAAACTGGTGTTTTTTCCGAAAGAAAAAAGTCGTTTCGATCTGGCGAAAGAGTCTCTGCGACTTTTCTGGGAATTATAGAAATCCAATAACATATTCAGTCGTTTCCAATTCCCGATTTCTCCTCACTTTGTTCGTTTGAAATGACATAACCCACAGAAACGTCATCCCGATATTCCGCTGATGCGGGATGAGAGATCGCGTCCGATTATTGCATTGGTTATGACCGATTCCCTTGCCCTGTATAATGTTGTAAGGGAGCAAGGATCCTCATTTCATTCGTTCGAAATTACAAAGAATGATATATATGGTTTAGGTGAAATCAGGTGATTATTTCGAATGATATATCTCTGATCTTTCGAAATACCATCTCTGGTGTAATTTTTCGAATACAGTCAAAATGCTTTTTGGGACACTTTTCAAAACCGATATGGGAGCATGGACGACATTTTACTGAATTATCCTCGATAATAATTGCATTGGAATTGTCGGGATAAAATCCGAATTGTCTGACCGTATTACCGAAAATCGCCAGCTGTTTTTTACCTAATAATGACGCCATATGCATGGGAGCTGAATCGTTACTGATGATCAGGTCAGCAAGTGAAATCAGCACGAAATTTTCATAAAGTCCATACATACCGCTGACGTCTGAAATACGGGTACTTTCCATTTTTGCAAGAGCAGAAACATATTCTGATTCCTCATCACTGCCACCGAAAATGATCTGCCAGTCGGTTTGTTTCAGGATCATCCTGATGAGTGACTCATAATAATCCAGCGACCAACGTTTTGTAAAATGCCGGGCACCGGGATAGATCAGGATTTTCCGCTTGTTTGACTTCAGCACCGGATATTCTGTCTGCAGGCGATCCACGATTTCCGGATCTGGCTGGAATTCAATTGGATAAAATGCAGTATCTTTAAATTCCAGCGGAACAGTTTGCAGATATTTTCGCCAGACCGGGTTTTCCGGATAGACCTGCCAGCCGAATTTGACAAAGAGAAAACGCCGGACACGAAATTTTTTGAATCGGTGACATTTTCCCGATTGACTGCTCGTCAGGCGAAAAGTCCGGAGATTGTTCTGCAGATCGATAATCAGCGGATATTGTTTTTCTTGAATAATTTTTCGGATACGGTGATTTTCCTTCCGACTGTCCGATTTATCATAGATAATCAGATTTGTCAGCCAGGATTGAACGGGCTTTAACATATCTTCATACCGTTTAAAAATCATAAAATCGATTGCTGTGTCAGGATATTCCCGATGCAGTGCCCGGATAAGTGGAAATGTTAACAGAATATCGCCAATTGAGGACAAGCGAATCAGCAGTATTTGAGAGGGAATTTCCATGCTTTGCGAAGTTTAAGAACTTATTTCGAGGATGTATTTATAAAGTGTGGGCATCGTCGCGATATGATTGCCGCGGATGTCAAAGCCCTGACCGCCCAGTACTTGCGGCCATTCCACGATGCGGGTGCGTGAGCGGTACATATTCAAAAAATCGAAATTGGCAGTGGCGAAATTTTTAACATCATAGCCCATATTACGCGCCATGGTAAGCGCTTTCAGGAACACTTCCGGCAGATTGACCGCGGAACCGACATTCAGCAGGACACCATCGGTAAGCTGGGAAGCGGTCTCAACCATGTGCTGAAAATCGATAAAGGATGTCCTACCCAGCGCTGCCCCGTCGCAGCTGGGATGTTGGTGAATGATATCACCCCCAATCGCAATATGAACCGTGCCGGGAATATTGTGAATCATGGCGTTGTAAAGAATACTCAGGTCTTTGTGGGGAAGGTCTAGCTCATCGACTTTTTTCGCAATCGATAATCCGTAACCTTCATGTGCCTGAAAACCCTGATTCAGAGCCGCATTCATATGAACCAGTGTTTCAGCTGCCATGCCAAAGGTACCATCTTTGAGACCGTTTTGAACATCTTCGGAAGTCTCGCCGATCATGGCAATTTCGAAATCGTGAATCGAGGCGCCGCCATTCAGGGCAATATGATCGATAAAACCGCGTTTGATCAGATCAATCAGCAATGCTGAGCAGCCGACCTTGACAACTGCACCACCCATCATGAGAATGACTTTGGCGTTTCCGGCTTTTGCATTGACGATCAATTGTGCAACTTTACGAATTTGTGGGTCTTTCAGGTCGATGCCGGAATCCAGCGGAAGCATATCGTTGATCGAAAATTTATTCTTCCGGTTTTTTATAGGATAAGTGCTGATTTTGCTGAAGTCGATCATCTGTTCCTCGTTGATTATGCTCCATGTAAAATAGAGAATGTTGACTGTTTTTCCAAGATAAACGCGCTTTCCTTCTGCTTGCTTTTATAGGGGAAATATGATACCTTAATCGACGTTAAAATGGCTATTAATTCAACATTCAGATCAGTTATATAGCATGAAAATCAGTGGCTTTTCAATGGTCAGAAACGGGGTGAAACTGTACTATCCCGTGGTAGAAATGATCCGGTCGATTCTGCCGCTGGTGGATGAATTTGTGATTGCCGTCGGCAAATCTGATGACGATGATAATACCCGTGAACAGGTAGCCGCCATTGGCGATCCGAAGCTGAAAATCATCGACACTGTCTGGAGTATTGAGAAGTATCCAAAGGGTATGGAAAATGCCCATCAGACAGATATTGCCAAAGAAGCCTGCTCGGGCGACTGGTTGTTTTACCTGCAGGCGGATGAAGTTATCCATGAAAAATACCTGCCAATTATTAAAGCCCGTTGCAAGGAATTGCTGCATAACCGCCGGGTGGAAGGAATGCTTTTCAAATACCGGCATTTCTGGGGCGATTATGATCATTACCATATCAATCATCGCTGGTATAAAAATGAAATCCGGATCATTCGCAATGACCCGGACATCCATTCCTGGGAATCAGCCCAATCGTTTCGCCGGATTCCTGATTTTGATGGCTTATCCTACCGGCAGCAGGAAAATACCTACAAGCTGAAAGTTGCGAAGGTCGATGCCTACGTGTATCATTATGGCTGGGTGCGTCCACCCCATCTGATGCAGAATAAAAAAAAGGCGCTGGATACGGTTCATAAGGGTGCCCAGCAAGTGCAGGAAAAGTATAAAAATGCTGGCGGCGAATTTGATTATGGGCCACTGGATCGCCTGGCGGTTTTCAAGGAGTCCCATCCTGAAGTGATGGGGGAGATGCTCGCCCGGATGAATTGGCGGGACAAGCTGCAATATTCCGGTAATCCCAGTCCCTATCGCGAACTTCATAAACATGAAATGCCCAAATACCGTTTTCTGACATGGATTGAGCAACACCTGCTCGGTGGCGGATCACTGGGAGGTTTCAGAAATTATCAATTACTGCGGGGAGTTTAGCAGACCCTATTGATATTATGGTAAAATTATCGGTCGTCCTTATAACCAAAAACGAAGCACAGAATATCAGCCGCTGTCTGAAATCGGTGGATTGGGCAGATGAAATCGTAGTGCTGGATACCGGTTCGGGCGATAGTACGGTCGATATTTGCACAAGTGCCGGTTGTAAGGTTTTCCAAAGTGAATGGCTGGGCTATGGTAGAAGCAAAGCACTGGCGGTGACAAAAGCCAGCAACAACTGGATTCTGTCCATCGATGCCGATGAAGAACTGTCTCCGGAGCTGGCTGAAGCCATCCGGAAGACGCTGACAACGGAACCGGAATTCCAAGCCTATCGCATCCGGCGCTGTTCTTATTATTTAGGAAAAATGATTAGGTATTCCGGCTGGAACCGTGATTTTCCGGTGCGTCTGTTTGACCGGCAATTTGGGACATTCAACGATAAAATGACGCACGAATCGGTCATAATAGAGGGACCGAAAGGGACGTTTACAGAAGCGATGTTTCATTACACCTATCCGACAATTCAAAGCCATATTGATAAAATGCAGCGTTACAGTGAACTTGGTGCAGAGGCGTTATTTCAGAAAAGTGTCCGTCATGCGATACTGTTTGCTGTTCTGAGCGGTTGGTATAAATTTTTCAGAATGTACATTCTGCAAGCTGGCTTTCTAGATGGCAAAATCGGATTTGTCCTGGCGAAGAATTCCGCCTTTGGCGTCTATCTGAAATATCTCAAATTGTGGCAAAAATGGCGTTGAGTATCCTTCATCTGGACACCGGCAGAGAATGGCGCGGCGGGCAGCAGCAGGCGGCTTATCTGCATCAGAAGCTGCTGGAACAGGGTATAGAAAGCCTGATGATCTGTCCAAAAAATTCACCAATGGCGCGGTACTGTATCGAAAGAAAACTACCGGTTCAACCAATTAAAATAATACATTCACTTGATATTTTTGCTGCACGCAGAATCAGTCAAATTGCCTGCAAGGATAAATCCTCGATTTTGCAGATGCATACTGGCAATGCTATCAGTCTGGGATTATTGGCAAAAATGTTTTATGGGGGAATCAAACTAATTGCTGTCCGAAGGGTGGATTTCAAGACTGGTAAAAACCTGTTATCACGCTGGAAATACAATACCAATAAGCTGGATAAAATCGTCTGTATTTCAGAAAAAATTCGCTCCGTCATGCTTGAAAGCGGTGTGCCGGAACATAAAATAATAGTCATTCATAGTGGTGTTGATCTTGATAAATTCAGGGATACTGCTGGCGATCCGGTGCAATTAAAACGGGAATTGAATCTTCCCGAAGATGTTCTGCTGATCGGGACTGTGGCAGCTACGGCAGGGCATAAGGATTATCCCAATTTACTGAACGCTGCAGCGAAAATAATCAAGGTCCGCGACAAAGTTTACTTTTGTGCGGTGGGCAATGGTCCGCTCGAGAAAGAAATCCGCCAACAAGCAAACAACCTGCAGCTTGGTGAGCGTTTTGTGTTTGCCGGTTTCCGGGAAGATGTGGGGCGTTTTTTGAAGAGCTTTGACATTTTTGTCTTAGCCTCGAAACGGGAAGGATTAGGTACATCGCTGCTGGATGCGCAAGCCTTGGGATTGCCGATTGTTGCCTGTGAAAGCGGCGGCATTCCGGAGATCATTAAAAATGAGGAATCCGGATTGCTGGTTCCTCCCCGGAATCCCAAAGCGCTGGCAGATGGATTGTTACGCTTGATTGATAATAATGCGCTGCGGGAGAAATTGGGTAAAAATGCACAACAACGCGTCAAAGCATTTGACATTAATCTGACAGTCAAAAAATATGTCGAATTATATCATGAGTTGATCGGTGAGTGAATTTCAGAAAATACTGGTGCTGCAAACGGCGTTTATTGGCGATGTTGTTCTGAGTACCAATTTTATCTGCGGCTTGAAGGAAGTATTCCCGGCGGCGGAGATTGATATTTTGCTGATTCCTGAAACATCAATTTTATATCGCTACAATCCGCATATTCACAAAATTATCGAATTTGATAAACGTAAAATCAGGCGGCGGATCTTATCATTTTTTCATGTAATCAGCAAGATTCGGGAAAATCACTATGACCTGGCGATTTCGATTCAGACCTCTTTTACGTCAGCCTTGCTGATGAAATGGGGTGGTGTTCCGGAACGGCTGGGATTTCCACGCCAGAAATTACTGACTAAATCGATTAACCTTACCCGCGGACTGCCTGTTGTCAGGCGCACACTGGAGCTGCTGAAACCATTCAGCGATCGGCAATTTGATATTCAAACGGAACTGTTCTGGAGTTATGAAGAGGAACAGCAGGCGCAAGCGGCGCTGGCGACTCTTGCAATGGAGAAACCGATTGTCGGCATTGCGCCCGGATCGGTCTGGACAACCAAACGTTATCCCAAAGAGTATTTCACCGAATTGATGAAAATGCTGGATAAAAATGGTGTCCAGATTGTGTTGATTGGGGGATCCGAAGATGCTGAACTGTGTCAGAAAATTATCCAAAACTCCGGTGCTAAAGCGCTCAATTTAGCCGGCAGGCTCACCCTGTTAGCTTCGGCTGCGGTGATCAAAAAGCTGGCGTTGTTGGTGACCAATGACAGCGCACCCCTGCATCTGGCAAATGCGGTGAAAACCGATGTGCTGGCGATTTTTGGTCCCACGGTGAAAAAAGCAGGTTTTTTTCCCTATCGGGAAAATGACAGGGTTCTGGAAATCGACCTTTACTGCCGTCCCTGTGGAAAGCATGGCGGGCGGCGCTGTCCGGAAAAGCATTTTCGCTGTATGCTGGAAATCACACCGGAACAGGTTTTTAAAGAAGTGATGTCGTATATTCGGAAGGATGAACATGACACAAAATAAAATTGTATTGCTGACCGGCTACAATCGGTTTTTCGGACAGACCCGCAAACCCTGGGTCAGTATGGACACCAACGCAATTATTAAAAAGCTGACGAAAAACGGATTTACCGTTGAAGAATACGGTTTTCATGAAATTATCAACAAAAATATCCCGATCACTGATTCAGTCATTTTTTATACATTCAGCCAGCGGGAAAATCTGCGCAAGTATATGATCGATGCCATCCGCTATCTGGATAACGGCAGCAACCTGATTGTTCCGTCGCAGGAACTGTTGAATTGTCACGAAAACAAAGGCTACCAGGAACTATTGAAAAAGAGGCTGAATATTGAAGGATTGGACGGCTACTATTTCAGCAGCAAGCGGGAGTTGGCTCACTATAAGCTCCAATTTCCGGTAGTTCTGAAATTGGTGGAAGGCTCCAATGCCAAGGGTGTTTTCCTCGTCCATTCGCGGGAAGCATTACTGAAAACCATTGAAAAAATCGAAGGGCGCACCGGGATTCTTACAACACTGGATTTCTTTCGGCGGAAATATCTGCGTAAAAAGTCATTTCCCGATTTTCCGGATTATGATGACCGCCGTGACTATTATCAGTATCGTGATTATATCGTTCCTGAAC
Organism: uncultured bacterium; assembly: GCA_964605705.1. GTDB lineage: Bacteria > Fidelibacterota > UBA2242 > UBA2242 > UBA2242 > CAZSDW01. Next base: position 14,103 of record CAZSDW010000012.1, on the reverse strand, counting down.
AGCGCTTTGTTCTGCAGGAGTATGCGCCGGAGCTCAGTCATGATTTTCGGGTAACGGTATTTTATGATCATTACTACGTCTTGAAGCGGCAGGTTCGCAAAAATGATTTTCGTGCCAGTGGTTCCAAGATGTTCGACCTGAGTTCTGACGTTGATGAAAAATTATTGGATTATGCTCATGGGATTTTCCATAAAATGAACAATCCGCATCTGTCGCTGGATATCGGGCAAATTGGTGAGCGCTTTGTTCTGTTTGAATTTCAGGCGATGCATTTTGGTGTTCGGGCGCTGCTGAAGAATCGCGGGCACTACGGCAATATTGATGGCAAGTGGCAGTTTAGCCCCTCGCAGCTGAGCATCGAGGAAGAAATTGCCCTGGGGCTGGTGAAATTCCTGAAAAATGATCAGAAATAAACGATGGTTTTTTCTTATTATTTATATAAATATCCCTACCGCTGTCTCTGGTTCTTGAACCGTATGTTTCGAAAAAGGCAACTCATCGTGTTCTACTGTGCAGAACCGCTGGACTGTTTTATTCTGGATAATTTGAAAGCGCATCTGCCGCCGGTGGAAATTGTTGCCAAAGGAAAACGGACCAAAGCGTATCTCAGAGCCCAGGGAGTTTCCTACCGAACTATGCCGGTCTTCCCGGATGCGGTGATCATGTGTCGGCATGCCGCCCATAAATTTCCAGTGGCAGCGATTAAAAAATTCGGGATGCGGCATGGCGTGTACCATTTTAAGCGATTCACCAAAGTCCGCAATTATAATGCTTTTGACCGCTTTTTTGTTACCAGTCAGGCGGAGGTCAAACAGGCGGAAGCAGTTGGTATCGCGTCGGCGGTGGCGATTGGTTTTCCAAAACTGGATCGTTATTTTCAAAACGGCTACGGTGATGAATTTCTGGGAGAAATTAGAGCGAAGTACAATATCGATCCGGTTAAAAAGACACTGCTGTTTTCCGCGACTTGGGAAAAATCCGGCATGTCGGCTATTCGCAAATGGTATAGTCGGCTCAATGAACTGACCGAAGATTATAATATTCTCGTAACGGTTCATCCGTGGAATTCAAAGGCAATGATTGCTGTCATTCAAAATACTCCGAGGGTTCAATTTATCGATGAGCCGGACCTGATGCCCTCTATGCTTCTCGCGGATTTGATGATCAGTGATACGAGTTCAATCATCGGAGAATATTGCGTGCTGCAGAAACCGATGATCACATTCCGGGTTGCGGACTCCCGGCGCTCGCTGCCGGAGATTACGGAGCTGCTGGCGCAGATCAGTATTCAGGTGGATAGTTTTGATGAACTGCGAACCGCAATCGATCGGGCATTTCATAAAGATGCTGAATTGCAGAGGCATCAAAAAGCTGCAATCCATCTGATGTATGATGATTTTACCGATGGATTGGCAGGCAAAAGAGCGGCTGATATTATCCGCAAACACCTTGAGAAGATGTAATTTTAAACCATAGAATCGTAACAATAAAATCTCATCGGTATCAAAACAGAGGATAATTTACTTGGAGATTTGTTGATTTGGAGAGAACTACAATAAATATCGGCGCTGATGTTGAAGCGTTATAAACCTGTGATATAATTCAAAATTAAAAAGTGTTTTGTGATTTTAAAATATTTGAAAGGATAATTTGATGAAGTACAGAAAATTAGGTACATCGGATGTTGAGATTTCGGAAATTGGTCTGGGTTGCTGGACCCTGGGTGGTCTGAACTGGGTCAACGGAACTCCGAACGGCTGGGCGAATGTGGATGAAAATGAAGCCATACAAGCGATTCATTATGCCCTCGATCAAGGCGTCAATCATTTTGACAATGCCGATGTTTACGGTAATGGCAGGGCAGAGCGCATGCTGGCGAAAGCGCTTGGCAACCGTAATAAAGATGTTGTAATTGCGACTAAAGTCGGCTGGTTTCCGGGTACCGCGGCGCACGCCTATGAACCACAACATATTCGCCATCAGCTGGAGCAGTCACTGGTCAACCTGCAAAGGGATTATGTGGATATTTATTATTTCCATCATGGTGATTTCGGCAAGGACGACTTTTATCTGGACGATGCTGTAGAGATGATCTATCGGCTGAAAGAAGAGGGTAAAGTCCGTCTGATTGGGCAGTCCGCGTATTCGGATGATGATTTTCGCCGCCTGGTTCCCAAAGTAAAACCGGATGTTTTACAAAGCTGGGCAAATGCCAATGATGATCATTTCATTGCCGATGGTTCACCGGTCGGAAACTTGCTGAAAGAGAAGAAAATGTCCTTTGTTGCCTTCAGTCCGTTGGCACAAGGACTCCTATTGAATAAATACACGTCGAAGAATATGCCGAAATTTAAGGAGGGTGATCACCGTAAGAACTCGGATAATTTCAAACTGGAAAGTATTCAAGAGATTGAGAAAAAAATGGAGAAGATTGTCGCCCATTTTGGCAGTGAGGTCAAAGATCTCAGTCGATTTGCATTGCAATATCTTCTGAGTTTTCCGGTAGTTGGTTCGGTGATTCCGGGCTTTCGTAACCAACACCAGGTAGAAGCGAATCTTTGGGGAGCGGAGATGCCGCTGAGTATCGAGGATATCCGGTTTATTCAGGATGTTTTCAGAAGTTAAGCGGAGTGATTATTGAAATGTTGGGAAGGAGTGAAGGATGATTGAATCACGCTGTGCCTGGCCAGGTAATGACCCATTGATGATTGACTACCACGATGATGAGTGGGGCGTTCCGCTGCATGAAGACCGGAAACTGTTTGAATTCATGGTGCTGGATGCGTTTCAGGCGGGATTGAGCTGGTCAACAATTCTGAAGAAGCGCGAAAATTTTCGGAAGGCTTTTGATAATTTTGAACCGCCAAAAATTGCATTCTATAATCAAAACAAAATTAATCAGTTGATGCAAAATGCCGGGATTATCCGGAATAAGGCGAAAATCAATTCGGCAGTAAAAAATGCCCGGGCATTTCTGGAAATTCAAAAAGAATTCGGGACCTTTGATAGATACATCTGGCAATTTGTCGGCAGCAAACCAATTATCAATAAATGGAAAACCATGGCAGAAATCCCGGCGAAAAGCCCGGAAGCAGAAGCCATGAGCGCCGACCTGAAAAAACGGGAATTTGCATTTGTCGGACCAACCATCTGCTATGCGTTTATGCAGGCGGCGGGGCTTGTGAATGATCACGTCGTTTCATGTTTTCGGTATAAGACCATTAAAGATATGAGGTAGCCATGATGCCGCCGATTTTGATTATAGGAATTATCCTGACCACCGGTTTTATAATAGGCGAAATCGCCACCCGGTTGAAGTTGCCAAAGGTAACAGGCTATATTATAGCGGGAATTCTCCTGAATCCCGATCTTTTTAAAATTATTCCTCCAAATTTTATCAGATATACCGATATCATTACCAACGTTTCACTGGCTTTTATTACCTTTTCCGTGGGCGGGACGCTGCTCTTCTCCCGGTTGAAAGTTCTGGGAAAAACCATCGGTTTCATTACTGTTTTCGAAGCAGAGTTTGCATTTTTGACAGTTGTACTGGGCAGTCTGATTGTAGCGCCCTGGCTATTGCCACTGAATCAAGCCGGCTGGCTGACGGTTTTCATTCCTATCAGTCTTTTATTCGGTATAGTGGCGTCACCAACCGATCCTTCGGCTACACTGGCGATTGTACATGAATTCAATGCCAGGGGCACAGTCACATCGACTATCATGGGAGTGGCGGCTTTTGACGATGCAATCGGTATTCTGAATTACAGCATCTTTGTCATTGCTGCTGAGGTTCTGATCCAGCATCAGGGCTTTCATGTGATGACAACGTTATTCGCGCCACTAATGCAGATTTTCGGAGCCGTCGCTTGTGGTATAATCTTTGGGTTTATTTTCAATCAGGTGTGCCGCTTGATCAGGAGTGAATCGGAAGGGATTCTAATTGTCATCCTGCTGGGGCTGCTGATGCTATGTTTCGGACTGGCAAAGACATTGAATGTCGATGAACTGCTGGCGACGATGGTTATGGGAAGTGTGGTCGTTAATTTCAATCCGAATCATCAGAAAATATTCCGCCTCCTGGAACGTTATACCGAACAATTGGTGTTTGTATTATTTTTTACCATCAGTGGGATGCAGTTGCAATTTAATGTTCTACTGGATTATTCCTGGCTGGTGCTCTTTTTTGTTATCTTTCGGACAATTGGCAAGATAGCCGGAACCTATCTCGGATCAATTCTGTCAACGGCGCCGACAAAGGTCAGAAAATATACCGCTGGCGGGCTGATTCCCCAGGGGGGGATCGTGATAGGTCTGGCGTTGATGATCAAACAGAATCCGGTTTTCTCACAATTCTCAGATATTTTTCTGAGTATTATTATCGGCGCGACGGTGATCCATGAATTGGTTGGACCCCTGTTGGCAGAGAATTCCTTGAAGAAAGCCGATGAATTAAAAGTGAAAAAGCATGTTTAAATTACCAATCAAATATATCCTGTTAGCCATCTTTGCCTGCCTGCTCTGGTCCACGGCATTTGTGGGCGTCAAGATCGGGCTGCAGTATGCGAAACCCTTTGGTTTTGCGGGAATTCGCTTCATGATCAGCGGATTGATCCTGTTGCCTTTTACCGGAGGTTTGCTCCGTTACATCAGGATAATACGGATAAATTTCCGGAGAATTCTGATCATTGCGTTGACCCAGACCTTTGTTGCCTACGCATTTTTTTATTTTGGCATGACGCTGGTGCCCGGTGCATTGGCAGCGATTGTGATCGGCGCCTCGCCACTGATTTTCGCGCTGGTAGCCCATGTAATGATGCATGACGATAAGATTACCCTGCTAAAACTTGTCAGTATGCTGATCGGATTTGCTGGGGTGGCAATTATCGGTGTCAGCCGGCAACCGTGGCAATCCGCCGGATTGACGGAATTTATCGGGATTTTAATTCTTTTAGTCGGCAGTACTTCCGGCGCAATCGGGAATGTTCTGGTGTCCAAGGATGATAAAGGAATTCCACCGATAGTGCTGAGTTCGGCACAGTTGTTTATTGGCGGATTTCTTCTGTTTTTATTATCCTTGATCCTGGAAGGCAGTCCATTGAAATCATACCCGGTCGAATATTTTATTACCCTGTTGTATCTGTCGGTTCTGTCAGCGGTGGCTTTTTCCATCTGGTTTTTTTTGCTGAAAAAACCGGGCGTAAAGGTTTCCAGCCTGAATCTCTGGAAATTCATCATACCGGTTTTCGGGGCGATGATTGCCTGGATTCTACTGCCCGATGAACATCCGGAACTGTTTGCAATTGTCGGAATGGTGTTCGTTGCGTTGTCGATTCTCTCGTTTAATTTATGCAATATATTCAGTAAAAGCTGCGATTAGTCGCGATAGCATTGACCTAAAACTTATTTTTTTCCCGCCTGAATTACTATAAATTCAACGGAAAGATATTCATTAAGCACGAGGAGATATTCATGGACAGGCAGAAATTTGAGAGTGTACTGGATTTCGCAATTGATCGGGAAAAAGAGGCGGTCAGTTTCTACAACGATCTAATTAAACAGACCAAATCTTTTGAAATTATGGAGACCATCCGGTCGATTGAATTAATGGAGCGAAACCATATCAGAATCATTGAAAAAATGAAAAACCATGAGATCGACGCTGGGGCTATTCGGATGGTGAATGATCTTAGAATCAGTGAATATCTGGTTCTACCGGACAACAAGGTACCGGGTAGTTATCAGGACTTGTTAATCACCGCCATGAAACGGGAAGAACTGTCATATAAGCTTTATCTGTCACTGGCTGAAGATATCGAAATTCCTGAGATAAAAAAAATCTTTCAAAAGCTGGCATCTGAAGAAATCCAGCATAAACTTACTTTCGAAAAGTTGTATGACAGCGACATATTAAAAGAAAATTAATTCGCCATCAATAACTCTTTTTAGGGATTTTATGAATTTTATTGTGTTAAATGGCAGCCCGAAGGGACCGGTCAGTGTCACAATGCAATATATTCATTTTTTGGAAAAGAGTTATCCCGAGCATAATTTTGAATTAATCCATATTGCTCAACACATCGGGAAAATTGAAAAAGATCCCGATACTTTTCATGAAATTATGGGCAAAATCAAAAATGCCGATGCGATTATCTGGGCGTTTCCACTCTATGTTTATCTGGTACATGCCGATTATAAACGGTTTATTGAGCTGATATTTGAGCGTGACGCAGTCGCGGTTTTTGCCGGTAAGTATGCGATTATTTTTTCGACATCGATCCGTTTTTATGATATAACCGCGCATGATTATATCCATTCGATTTGTGATGATTTGAAGATGAAGGTTATGGGTGCCTACTCAGCGGACATGCCGGATTTGATGCGGACAAAAGAACGAACCCGATTTTCACAATTTGCCCAATATACTTTTCAATCAATTTCTGAGCAACACTCATACCAGCCACGTTTTTCTCGATTGTCTTATCGTGATTTTCAGTATCAGCCGGGTAAAACCGAAGATCGGATATCCTCTGCCGGGAAGCGAATTCTGCTGGTAACGGATGCTCGGACAGAAGAAAAAAATATCGGCGGGATGATTCAGCGATTTCGAGACAGTATCATTGATGATATTAAAATCATCAATCTGCGTGATTTGAAAATCCTGGGCTCCTGCCAGGGCTGTTTGCACTGTGGTTATAATTTTGAATGCAGCTATGACGGGAAAGATGGTTATCGGGATTTCTGGGAAAATGAACTCGAAACCGCCGATATCATTGTCATGGCAGGAACTATCCGGGACCGTTATCTGTCAGCGCGCTGGAAATGTTTTTTTGATCGACGGTTTTTTCATACTCACACACCACGCCTGCTGAACAAGCAGATTGTCTATATGATCGCCGGTCCACTGAGCCAGCTGCCGAATCTACGGATGATCCTTGAAGCGTACATGGAGCTGGAAATGGCAAATGTAGTGGGATTTGTTACGGACGAATTTGGAAATTCCCACGATATCGATACGCTGATTTTAAAACTTGCCAGTGATGCGATTAAGTTCTCCGTGACCAATTATGTAAAACCGGCAACATTTTTAGGTGTGGCGGCAAGGAAGCTATTCAGAGATGAAGTTTATGGGCGGTTACGAATGGTGTTTCAGGCAGATTACCGGGCATATAAGCAGCTGAAATGGTTTGATTTTCCCCAGAAAGATTACGGGCTCCGCTTGGTCAATTTGATATCCGGGTTGCTATTGCGGATTCCATATATCCGCAAAAAATTCCAGGGTTTACTGAAAGAAGGAATGATCAAATCTCATCAACGAGTATTGAAAAAATTATTTCCGGAGTAAGTATATGAGTAATATTTTTCACGTCATTGAGAATACTACCGGCATAGGGCAGGCAATGCAGCTCAGGATTATGAATACCTTTGTGATTATTCTGGTTCTCTGGCTGCTGCGCTTTATCGTTCGCCGGATTATCTACCGCCAATTGGAAGATGTCAAAGCCCGCTATGTCTGGGTAAAAACCGTGACATACGTGACGGTGCTTCTGGGATTAATCATGGTTGGCAGTGTCTGGTTCAGGGGATTCAAGGAACTCGGGACCTATTTGGGATTGCTGACAGCCGGTCTGGCGATTGCGATGAAGGATCCGCTGACCAATATTGCCGGCTGGTTGTTTATCATATTTCGGCGCTCATTCAGTGTCGGTGACCGCATTCAAATTGGCGACAAAGCAGGAGATGTCATTGATATCCGCATTTTCCAGTTTATCCTGCTGGAAATCGGCAACTGGGTCGATGCTGATCAGAGTACCGGTCGTGTGATCTATATCCCTAACGGACAGGTTTTCACGATGCCATTGGCGAATTACAGTAAGGGTTTTCAATTTATCTGGGATGAGTTAAAGGTACTGATCACTTTTGAAAGTGACTGGAAACGCGCCAAGGAACTGATGATCGATATTGCCAAAAAACATTCCGAACACCTGGGCAAATCAGCCGAACGCCGGGTCAAAGAAGCCAGTAAAAAGTTCATGATATTTTACAAAAACCTGACGCCGACAGTTTACACTTCGGTGAAAGATTCAGGTGTGCAGCTGGCAATTCGCTACTTATGTGAACCCAAAAACCGGCGGGGCAGCCAGCAGGCAATCTGGGAAGAAATTCTGGATAGTTTCGACCAGGAAAAAAATATTGACTTCGCATATCCGACCACCCGGTTTTATAATGGTGCCGCCGAAGGGAAAAATGATTTCTGAACTTAACCTGCCCACGATGCGTTGGGATAGATTAAATGCAAAGATATTTTGGAGTTGCAATGACTGTTATTACACGTCCCGTTCAGACGAAAAAAGACCTTAAGAAATTTGTTGATTTTCCTTTCACACTTTACCGGAATAATCCTTACTGGGTACCACCATTCAGAAAAGGATTACTGGATACGCTTAACCGGAATATAAATCCGGTTTTTGAAACTTGTGACGCCGAATTCTGGTTGGCATACAAACATGGAAAAACTGTCGGGCGGATCTCAGGTATCATCAACCATCGGCATAACAGTTATATCGGAAAGCGACAGGCGCGATTCGGCTGGATTGATTTTGTGGACGATCCTGAGGTAAGCGAAGAGCTGTTGGCAACGGTTGAAGACTGGGCGCGCGAGCGGAATGCCGAATCCCTGCATGGACCGCTCGGTTTTAACGATCTCGATAATTCCGGCATGCTCGTCGAGGGATTTGATGAAATCGCAACAGCGGTTACCTTTTATAATTATTCTTATTATCCCGAGCACCTGGAAAAATTGGGATATGTAAAAGAAGTGGATTGGCTGGAATACCAGATTAAAACACCAAGCAAAATTCCGCCCCGGATCGATGCGTTTGCGGAACGGATCGCCCGCCAGCTGGGGCTGCATAATGTGAAAATCAGCAGTAAAAGTGAAATGCTGCACCATGTCCGTGAAATGTTCGACCTGTTCCAGGAGACCTATAAAGTGCTGTACGGATTCGTGCCTCTAACGAATGCGCAAATTGATGAAGTGGTGAAGAAAAACTTCAGCTTTGTCGATCCGGAATATATTGCTCTGGTTGCCGATGAACATGAAAAACTGGTGGCTTTTGGGATTACCATGCCGTCGCTGTCAAGAGCATTGCAGAGAGCGAAGGGCAGTTTGTTTCCATTTGGCTGGTGGCATCTGAAGCGGGCAATCAATAACTGTAAAGTCGTGGATTTTTACCTGATTGGTGTCAAGCCGGAACTCCAGGGAAAAGGCGTCACCGCATTGATAATCAATCAGCTGGGACATACATTTCTGGAAAAAGGGATCCGCTATGCCGAATCAAATCCCGAACTTGAAGATAATACCAAGGTTCAATCGCAGTGGAAATTTTTTGAACGCCGGCAACATAAACGCCGCCGCTGCTATAGGAAATCGCTTCAATCAAACTGATGATCCCGCAGTACCACTTCAGGTTAGATTGAATTCAGCGGAGCCTGTCCGCTAAACATCGCACCTCAATTTGTCTGAAATATTTTGTAACAAATACGGTAAAATTTTCTCAATATAGTTGCATACGCAACCATATTGTGTTATATTTGTGCCCAATTTGAAATGACTAAGAAAGAATACAATTTGAAAAATAACAATCATATACTGGCTGACGATAGAGTTGGTCGATTATTAATAAAATTATCTGCGCCGGCGATGATGGGGATGTTTGTCATGGCATTGTATAATGTCGTTGATACAATCTATATCGGTCGGGGAGTGGGACCGCTGGCGATTGCCGGAATCACCATCGTGTTTCCGATCCAGATGGTCGTCATGGCGATTGCCATGATGCTGGGTATCGGGGGGGCTTCAATCATATCCCGGGCGCTGGGGGCTGGCGATTTGCCAAAAGCCAACAAGACCTTTGGTAATGTCATGACGATGGTAATCTCTTTCAGTATCATCGCCGCTACATTGGGTAATTTTTTTCTTGATGATTTGTTGAAAATATTCGGGGCGACCACAGGTATTCTTCCTTATGCCCGTGATTACGCCTCGGTGATTCTATATGGGACTGTCTTTTTTTCCTTTGCCATGACCAGCAATAATGTGATCCGTTCCGAAGGGCGGGCTAAAGTTGCCATGACCGCCATGCTGGTTTCGGCAATTATGAATATTATCCTTGATCCGATATTTATCTTTGGATTTAAAATGGGAGTCCGCGGCGCCGCGATTGCGACTGTCCTGTCACAGGTGACATCGTTCGTATATTTGATTTATTATTTTACATCCGGGAAGAGCAGTCTGAAAATCCACCTGTCTGATTTTATCCTGAAAAAGATCATTGTCGTTGAATGTTTTGCCATTGGTTCGGCGTCGTTTATCCGGCAGGTATCGAGCAGTGTTATGGTGGTGGTCATGAATCATACCCTTACCATTTACGGGGGTGATCTGTCAATAGCGGTGTTTGGGATTATGAATCGGATGCAGATGTTTGTAGCGATGCCGATTTTTGGTATTGCCCAGGGATTGCAGCCGATTGTCGGATTTAATTATGGCGCCCGGCGGTTTGATAAGGCTAAACGAGTCCTCGCCCTGTCCATTAAAGCAGCAACGGGTGTCAGTATTATAGGCGCGGTGGTTCTAATCGTTTTTCCGCGGACACTGTTGTCGGTTTTTTCGACTGATCCCGACTTGCTGGCAATGGGGACCCGGGCGGTGCGAATATTCATTATAGCTTTGCCGCTGTCTGGATTTCAGATTGTGGGAGCGACGCTGTTTCAGGCGATTGGCAAAGCCCGGCAGGCTTTATGGCTGACCATCAGTCAACAAATCACGATCATTACACTTATTATTTCATTACCCCGTCTGTTTTTGTTGGATGGAATCTTCTTCTCCTTCCCGATTGCGGGCGTTTTGTTTTTCTTTGTGACTCTGTGGCTCTATTTGCCGCAAATCAGGGAGTTCGATCAATTAATGTTGCTCAAACAGGGAGCGTGACCATGAAAAATAATCCTTCAATCGGACGGATGATTTCCTGTCTGTATCGCCATACGCAGATGTATTTTGACCGGCAGTTAAAAACGTTAAGTATTGGTTATGGATCGATGGCATTCCTGATGGTGTTATATCGCCTAGATGGCATTCGTCAGGAAGAGATCAGCCAGAAACTGCATATCGATAAAGCCACTACTACCCGGGCGATCCAAAAACTGGTCAAGGCAGGTTATGTGGTGCGGGAACCGGATAGCACCGATCGCCGCGCGAACCGTATTTTCCTGACGGAAAAAGGAGTGGCATTAAAACCGAAATTGCGGAAAATGTCAGATGACTGGACGCGTCGATTGACTGCCGGATTTACAGAAGCAGAAAAGAACCAGATATTCGTTTTACTGGGAAAATTAGCGGGAAACGCGACAGTATTTAAAGCGGAAAATAATTATCCGAAGTAGGGACAAATTAATTCTTCAATTCATTATCATTCTCATCGACAGCAAAAATCTTAAGAAGAGTATTTATTTCAACCTTCAGAAGATCGAGTCGAAATATTGTATCTTGGACAGTCTTCTTAATGAAACCTTCTGAAGGTTCAGGATACTTCAAATTATTTTCATAAGCGCTGCATTTTTTTGTAGGATATCAAGTAAAAACAGTGTATTATTCCGCGTTTTTTTAACCGATCATAATGAATTAATTATGCATCAGGTATGTGGCTGTAAGAATTTATTAGAGGAGATTTTATGCGAAATGGAAAACGAGATCAAAGGTTATGGCCCACACTTAATGCTGGATTTGAATGGATGCAATCCAGAAATTCTTAACGATCTGGATGTCTGTTATCGTTTATTGGATGAGCTGCCCCTGCTGATTGGCATGACGAAAATCACCCGCCCCTATGTCTTCCGCTACGAAGGATCAGCGGAAGGTGACGATGGAATCACCGGTGTTGTGATTATCGCAGAAAGCCATATCTCTATCCACACCTACCCTCAAAAGAATTTTGTTTTTGTCGATCTTTTTTCATGCAAGCCTTTTGATGTTGAAAAAGCGCAAAAGCATATTATTAATTATTTTCAATCAAAATCACCTAAAATATATTTACAAATCCGTGGTGAGGAATTTCCGGAACCTGGAGTTGTAAACAGGTAAAATGAAAATAAAGAAAAAGTTTAAGAATCCGGGCGCGTTTGGTGCCCTGGAAGCTCAATACTGTGACTACGATAAGGCTGCAATTGCTGTACTGCCGATTCCCTATGATGGAACTTCCACCTGGGTAAAAGGCGCCGATAAAGGACCGGCTGCATTACTGGAAGCCTCGGGCAATATGGAATTATATGATATTGAAACCGATTCGGAAGTTTATCGGAAAGGCATTGTAACTCTGGATCCAATCGACTGTCCCACCGATCCGAAAGCAATGGTTGATAGTGTCTTAATAGCAGCCCGTAGTATTATTCGGAACGGCAAATTTCCGGTCGGTATCGGGGGTGAACATTCGGTGACAACCGGTCTGGTTAAGGCGGTTGTTGAGAAATATGACAAAGTCAGCGTATTACAATTGGATGCCCATACAGACCTGCGGGACAGTTATGAAGACAGCCCCTTTAATCACGCCTGTGTGATGGCGCGAATCCAGGAACTTTGCCCTATTGTTCAGGTTGGAGTCCGCAGTATGGACCGTTCGGAAAAAAAGAAACTGGACAAAAATCGAATCCTATTTGCCCATGAACTATCGAATCATCCTGATCCGAATGGTTGGATCAATTCGCGATTGACGGAGAACGTCTATATTACCATTGATCTGGATGTCTTCGATCCGGCGATTATGCCCGCCACCGGGACGCCGGAACCGGGTGGACTTGGGTGGTATGATATTATGCATCTTCTACAAGGCGTTATTCAGCAAAAAAATATTGTTGGAATGGATGTGGTGGAACTCTGTCCCAATCCATCCAATAAAGCCCCGGATTTTCTGGCGGCAAAACTTGTTTATCGTACACTCAGTATGATTTATGTAAAGGAATTGAAATAATGAACAAACGAGAACACCTCACAGATACCATTCAACATATCGATATAAAATCTTTTGACGCCAGACCGATAATAGATGCCTATCGCAGTATGGCGTTTCAGGCGCGCAATTTGGCGACGGCAACCGATATCTATAATTGCATGTTGAATGACAAAAACTGCAGTGTTATTTTGACATTGGCAGGTTCACTGTTCAGCGCCGGCTTGAAAAATGTTGTGGTTGATATGATCGAAAACAATATGGTCGATGCAATCGTCTCAACCGGCGCCATCATTGTGGATCAGGATTTTTTCGAAGCGCTGGGATTTAAACATTACATCGGTACGCCCTTTGAAGATGATAATAAACTCCGCGATCTGATGATTGATCGGATTTATGACACATATATCGATGAGGAGGAACTGCGGGTCTGCGATATGACCGTGGCAGAAATAGCGAATAATCTTGAACCGCGTCCCTATTCTTCACGGGAATTCATTTTTGAAATGGGCAGATACCTTGATGGAAAGGGAATAAAAACCGAGAAATCAGTGGTCTATTCCGCCTATCAAAAAGGCGTCCCGATTTTTGTACCGGCTTTCTCCGATTGCTCTGCGGGTTTCGGATTGATTCACCATCAATGGCATAACAAAGAAAAATATCTCAGTATCGATTCCGCCCGGGATTTTCTGGAACTTACCCGGATTAAAATAGAATGTGCCGAGACCGGGATTCTGATGATCGGAGGTGGCGTTCCCAAAAATTTCACCCAGGATGTGGTTGTTGCGACTGAGGTATTGGATGCAGATCGTCCGATGCACAAGTATGCAGTCCAGCTGACCGTGGCTGACGAGCGGGATGGCGCATTGTCCGGATCGACCCTGAAGGAAGCCAGCTCATGGGGCAAAGTTGATACGACTTATGAGCAGATGGTTTTTGGGGAAGCGACTGTGACAATGCCGTTGCTGGTTAGTGATACCTATCATCGGGGCTACTGGAAGGCGCGTAAAGCGGCAAATTTCCAGAAACTGTTCCAGAAATAAATCGATCACTATCATCATAAAATAAAAGTTGGGGCTCAAAATATTGAGTCCCTACTATC
>CAZSDW010000011.1:0-83635 GCA_964605705.1 uncultured bacterium | reverse complement strand
CTCAGTTCCCAGAACTGGAAATCAATCCCATCATGAACATTGCCGGTCAGAATGTTCCAGCCGCTGAAGGTCAAGGCTGCCGGCCCGGAGTAGGAGATCGGCCATTCACAGGAGTAAATAGTGGTGTTCGTTAATGCGACGGATGCCGCCAGCGACCCGCCGCCAAGAGATATTCCGGAGTTGCTGGAAAAGGAGATGTCGCAGCCGTCAAGTGTCGCCGAACCCGAAGATATCATAATTTCACTGCTGTTGCCGCGATAATAGGGCGCAGTTCCACCGTATTGGATTGTGCAGGACGTGAAACTGGCTATTCCGCTATTGCTCCAGCCGTCGCCGATCTGGATAAAATCCCAGTCACCTTTTTCAGGTGAAGCGTTGTCTGAAGTGAACATTGCCGATGTTGCCAGCAATGTTCCGTTAATGTATAAGCCGGTACCGGCTTGAAACTGAACCGTGACGCCGGACTCGACCGTCAAAGTATATTCGGAAGGGACAGTAACATTGCCGTTGACAATGTAGGGACTACCGTTGGTTGTCCAGGTTGTATTTTCGGAAATAAATCCGCTTACATTGGTCTGAGCATTGATCAAACCCGTTGTAAACATGATTATTACCATGTTAATGATAACAAATGACTTTTTCATTTCGATACTCTCTTTTTTGGTTGTTCACAAAGCAAGTGTTTTAAACTTTGTAAAAAACGCCGTCAAGACTTTATCCATTGACGGCGCTATAAAGTGATGAAATATGGGAATCAATTGAGAAAAAACAGAACATCCTTTTTGATTTAATAATTATTGGCGAAGGATATTCTCAGGCAATTGTCTGCCGATGACAATTTCCACCCGCCGGTTTTGCATGCGTCCTTCTTCAGTGGAATTGTCTGCTACTGGAAAGGTTTCGCCATATCCGACAACCCGTAATCTGTTCGGGGTAGCATTTGAATGGTTTTTAACATAGTGTAACACCGCCAGCGAACGACTGGCTGACAGTTCCCAGTTAGACCGGTATTTGCCTTCATACTTTTTGGCAATTGGAACATTGTCCGTATGACCTTCGATGAAAATTTCCCGATCCGGGTATTTAACGATAACATCCCAAATTCGATCAAGAATAACTTTTCCTTCATCACTGATCCGGACACTGCCGGAAGCGAATAAAATGGCATTTGTCAGTACAATCCGGTCGTTTTCGATCCGTAACTTTTTTTCGGTCTCCAGATCCTTTAACGTGGTTTTCAGTTCATTATTTAACTGATCGGCTTGTTGAGCTTTCTGCTCCAAGTTCCTGGCGAGTGCTTGTTCTCCCTCAGCGAGCTGCTGATGCCGACTGATTTCTGCTTTTAGCAACTGTATCTCGTTGTCTTTTTCTGCCAGGGCGTCTTTGGTACTTCCACATGCAGCCAGCAGCAAACTGAAGCTTGCTAAGACTATCCATAACGAAAGCTGTTTCATCTGATATCCTTTCATATGATTGATGATTGGTTGAATGATCACAGTTTTAAATAACTTCATGTGTCCGAGCTCTGACAAAAGACATGCCAATGTTTCTATCGACGAGAAAAAGAAAATTGGATAATTATATCAGCGCACTATGTAAAGATTATGTACAGGTTGTAAAGTATTTATCCTGTGAAAACCGTATTTTTATGCCCAAAGAATAATTTGGAAATGGATATGATGAACATTTTCCAACGCGGCATAAATACAATTTGATTTTCGTGACAATCGATCAGACATCTGTTTTACTGGAGATTGTCCAACATGGATTGCGCAATGCCGGCTTCCTGAGATTGTGAATATTCCAGGATGATCTGATTCAGATACAACCGGGCTTTGTTGATATCATTAAGATTGATAAAACAGCTCCCCGTTTTCAGCAGGGTGTTTGAAATCCGGGGGCTTTGTGGAAAGTGAGTTAGTACTTTAATAAACTCATTGGATGCTGTTAAGAAATCATTTTTGGTGTAATAAATCTCTCCAATCCAGTACTGGGCATCGGCAGCATGTTCAGTGTCCGGAAATTCGATCAGGTATTTTTGAAAACCCTGGAGAGCTAATGCATAGTTACCTCGCGAAAAATCCAGATAAGCGGTTTTATAAAGATCTTCCGATGTCAAATTGGCATCCTTGTCAGAGCTGATTGACTGGAGATTTGTTGAAGCAGTATCTGTTATCGGTCGGGTAATTGTTTTACTTTCCAATTTTTGGATGAATTTAGACAGACGGTTGATATCATCTTCGATCTTACTGTCCAGAATATTTGATTGTGCTTTCAGATTTTCAGTCTCCGTCAGTAATTCAGCTTTTGTTCGGCTGGTTTCATCCCGAAGTTCGTTCACCAGGAATGTCAATTCTGTCAGAGAACGCTGAATTTCCTCTGTATTAGCTTGCTGAGTCGCCATGCCCTTTTTAAGAGTGTTAGTATCTTGCTGAATACGTTCGGAGCGCTGCTGTAAATAGAAAAGATCCTTCTTGAACTGGACAATTTCTTTACGACTGGCGCATTGGTTGAACCAGATCACGAAAAACAGAAGGTAAATCAGATATCTGGACATGAAAACCTGTAATAAGGAGGTGTTGCGGGATTTAGTTTCATCAGGAACCGATAACCAGGACTGCGCGTCGGTTTTTAGCCCAAGCACTGGCATTATGTTCCGGGTCCAGTGGTCGTTCCTTACCATAACTGATGGTGGATAATCGGTCCGGGCTGATGCCATATTTGACAAGGAAACTTTTCACTGAATTAGACCGACGTTCACCCAGTGCCAGATTATATTCTATGGTACCCCATTCATCACAATGACCTTCAATCAGGACTTTGATATTCTGGTTCTTTTTCAGTTGGCGGGCGTGTTCGGACAGAATCTCGATGGCCTCGGATTTTAATTCATAGCGGTCGTAGTCAAAATAAATATCCCGGAACTGATAGGATGCTGTTTTCATGGGCTGATTAGTTTTGTTTCCGGTAACTATTCCGGATGTATTCATTCTGGTATCTGGAATTTCAGATAATGTTGGACCTATTTCCTGGATGGTTTCAGGAAGGACTGCGACCTTTTTACTGCAGTTTCCCATGCCCAATAAAATCGTAAAAAGGATTATTAACGGTAGCTTGTTATACATAATGTTCCTCCGTGGATGATGTGTTAAAATGGTATTCATGCTATTTTTACTGTATGTTTTGAATTGTATCAGATTTTTTATCCTTTTATAATATCTCGGCTCAGCCGGGGCGACCATTTCGGAGATGTGTTTGTGCCGGATGTGGATATTTGATGCAGGCAACTTCCATCCGAATTGATGATGTAAATATTCCAGTTACCACTCCGGTTGGATGCGAATGTCAGTTTTGAACCATCCGGTGACCATGATGGATTTTCGTTACTGCCCTGACCATCGGTTAGGCACTGTAAATTTTCTCCGTTAACATCAATTGAATAAATCTGAAATCCTGTTTTTTCACGAGATACAAACGCTATCAGCTCTCCTTTAGGAGACCAAACCGGTGAATCGCTGTAACTGGTTTCATAGGTCAGCCGGTGGACATTCTGTCCGTTGCTGTCCATAATATAGATTTGAGGACTACCGCTGCGATCAGATGTAAATGTGATTTCCTGTCCATTAGGTGACCATGACGGTGAAGTGTCAATCGAACTGTTATCGGTTAGCTGTTTTAAATTGTTGCCCTGATTGTCCATGATATAGATCTCTGAATTGCCGTTTTTAATCAGGGTAAATGCGATTTTATTTCCGTCCGGAGACCAGGCTGGTGAACTGTAAGTCGCCTTCAGTTTTGAAAGCCTGGTAGTCTCTTTATTTTCCAGATTCAGGATGATCAATTCCGGATTGTTTTTGACATAGCTGATAAATGCTATTTTATCTCCTGCCGGTGACCAGCAGGGCGACAGGTTCAATGATTTATTGTTAGTTATCTGGCGGATGTTGTTGCCGTCGGTATCCATTAACGCCAGACTCTTTGATTTATTTATATACAAAATCTGAGTGCTGGCAATTCCCGGTTGTCCGGTCAGTTGGAGAACAATGTCATCGGCTAACAGGTGTGCCATCCAGTGAATAGACGTCTGCGGACCTGTATATTTTTGAGTATATATGAGGTAGCGCTCCGGTAAGCCCTGAAGGGCTCCGTGCAGGGTTACTGAATTCTGGATCCATTTTAATTGTCCTTCGAAATAAGCCTGGCTAATGGTTTGAAGGCTTCCGAAATCGGTGGCTGAAACTGAATCAGTCAACTGGATTTTGTCCGGATTGGGTGTGATGATGATTTTAAAGAATCCGGTTTTTTCCAGATCATCGATGATATAGTTCTGGAGCTGCCGGGCTATCGCCGGATGTTCTTTTGACTGCAGTGGTTTGATATACAAATAGATTGGCTGGTATTTTTCGGATTGAATGTGCATGTAAACATCATTCTGTCCGGAGCTGTTTGTCAGCGTTACAAGGCATAATATTAATAAGTTCATAGTCAGCGAAGTTGATTTCATATTGATTTTACCTTATGGCTTCGAATTGAATATGGACGAACAGCTGATCGTTGTTAAATTGCTGGGGCAGAGGTGGTAGTTGTCCTATGGCATAAATTGCCCGCTGGGCAGCCTGATCGAATAGAAAACGATCAGATGATTTCTCAATCGCAATATTGGTTACCGTTCCGTCTCTCAAAATGGTGAATTCGATAATGGCATTGATAATGGAATTTTCGGACTGTGACTGATAGGAAGGGTTCCACTGCTTCTGAATGCGCTGATGAATGAGATTCAGATAGTAAGTAAATGCAAAATCCTGGATGTCGACTTTTACCTGGTTCGTACGAATGTTGCTGGCTGTGGGAACCAGTTTTTCCGGCGATTCGGCAACAGTTACGGGAATTTCCGAGACTGGTGTTAATATAGGTTCGATATTATTTACAGCGATACTTGGTTCTTTTTTCAGGGTAATTGGCGGAGATGGTTCCTGCTTCTGCGGAATAATTTTGGGGATCGGTTTGGATTCAGTCGGTGGTACAATCGTACTTACTATATTTGATAATTGTGGTAGGTAAACCAGCTCGACCGTAAGAATTTCCAGATTTTCTGGAATGAAATATTGCCGGTTTGCCAAAATAGCTAAACCTATCAACAGGATCAGAAGATGACTTATCATTGAAACCGGTAGTGCGATTCTCATGTGTCTTTCCCCGGTGTGAGGACTAAACCGATGTTGTTGACACCGGCTTGCTTGATATGATCCATGACACTGATAACCTTGCCATAAGAAACCGATTTGTCGGCATGCAGCAGAACAAACAGATTGCCTTCCGATGATAATCTGTGAGTGAGATAATTGCCCATACGCTGAAGATCGACAGTTTCATTTTCAACTAAAATACTTCCGTCCCGGGCAATTGTCACAGTAATGCCCTCTTTATTTTTCAGGTCATTGATTTTCGATTCAGGCAATTCGACCTGCAAACCGGTCCGCATCAGTGGCGCGGTAATCATAAAGATAATCAGGAGCACCATTGTGACATCCACCAGATTGGTGACATTAATTTCTGATATTGTGAGATAACTTGTACGTTTCATATCATCTTTTTAGGCTAATCTGATGGGGTAAATCCATGGAAAAAAGAGTCAAATCACGGTCAATCCGACGCAATTTGCCGGAAAAAATATTGTACGCAAACAGCGCTGGTATTGCTACACCCAGACCAACCAGAGTCGTTATCAGGGCTTCGGCAATTCCGGGACCAACTGTTGTGATATCGGCAGAACCTTTCATGCCCATTCCCATGAATGCGTACATGATACCCCAGACCGTACCAAATAATCCCAGAAACGGACTGACGCTGACAGTGGTAGCCAGAAGTACCATGTGCTGATCCAGTTTGGCAATTTCCTCTGTAATGGTTCTTTCCAAAACGGTATTGATTGTATTTTTGAATTCGGGGGAATTGATATTATCAGGCTGTAATCCGAGATCTGAAATGTTTATATTTCGATCTAGATTCATTTCTTTATAAACATTCTCAAAGAGACAGAAGTAAGGTGAAAATATTACATTATCATGGTTTTCGGTTAAATCTTTAGCGGAATCACAGTGATGGAACAAGTTCAAAAATCCTTTTGACTGCCACTTGATTCGGTGAAATAAAGCAGTTTTCTCAAAAATAATTGCCCATGAAATGATTGACAGGATCAGTAATGCAATCAAAATAATTTGAGCCATAAGGCTTGTCTTAATAATATATTGGGTGATTAGGTCCATTTAGGTCTCCGTAATGTTAAATCAGGCATTCGGATATTGTGAGAATTGCCGGATTTTTACCAGCATTTCATGAATATCGAATGGCATGCGAATATACCCGCTGGCGCCCAGATGCAGGATTAATTGTTCAGTAAGTACATTGGTGAATGTTGTCATGACAAGAATCGGTAAAGAGGGAAAAATCTTTTTTAACTGAACCAGCAGTTCTGTATTGAAGCTTCCGTAAAGATTCAGGTCCAGGATCAGCAGTGATGGTTGAAGGATGGGGACCAGATGGAAAATTTCATTTGGATGGGATGAAGTACACATCTGATAAGGTTTGCCTTTTAATATTTTTTTAAGTGCAAAAAATATCTCCGGCTCATCGCCAACAATCATTAGTTTATTTTTCATAATGGCGTGTCCATAGGCTTCCTTAAGATTCTGAAAGATAGTAATATAAAATATCCGCATTCACTGAGTTATCTGAAATGACGAAAACCGTGCCAGAAGCACGCCATTATCATAACACTAATAATATTAATATGTTAATACTACTTAAACGGTTTTATCGTTAAGTATCAGGCTGTATAAAATATTTACAGTTGTTCGTTTTGTTTACAGAAGTTGAACCGATTGTTCCGTGCAATAGCCGGCAGGTGGGAAGCTCTGGTTACGTTATTACAATATTCAATTCCTGTATCCGTTTATGCAGCATCACTCTGGAAATTCCTAAAATCCGAGCAGCCTGGATACGGTTCCCGTGGGTCTGTTTTAAAATCTGGGTAAAGAGTGTTTTTTCGGTCTCAGAGATGATTTCCTTATAGAGACAGCCATTGAATTTCTCCATCTTTTCATGAATATTTAATTCAGAGGATTCGGAATGATCAGGTTTCTTGTTAGTTTTTTCATTTTTCTGGAATTCTTCTATAATCAAGTCAGCCGAAATCACATTACTTTTTGAAAGCACAATTGCACGTTTGATAATGTTTTCCAATTCACGGACATTACCCGGCCAGTGGTAATTATTCATGGCGGTGAGGGCTTCTGGAGCTAAGCTTATTTGCGGTTTTCCCATCACGGTTTTATTCTTGTGAACGAAATAATTAGCCAGATCAGGGATATCGTTCAATCGCAGTCGCAAGGGCGGCAGAGTCATGGTAACGACCTTGATCCGATAATATAAATCTTCGCGGAAACGACCCTCCTCAATGGCTTTTTCCAGATTCCGGTTGGTTGCAGCAATGATCCGGACATCGACCTGAATGCTTTCTTCACCCCCCAAATGTTCAAAACGCCCCTCCTGCAGAACCCGTAAAACTTTTGATTGGGTCGATAAAGTCATGTCGCCGATTTCATCCAGAAATATCGTACCCCTATTTGCCTGTTCGAATTTACCGATCTTGCGCCGATTAGCCCCGGTAAAGGCGCCCTTTTCATAACCAAAGAGTTCGCTTTCCAACAGTGATTCGGGAATCGCGGCACAGTTCACGGCGATAAATGGTTTGCATGTCCGACTGCTGTGCTGATAAATCGCCCGGGCTACAAGTTCCTTACCCGTTCCGCTTTCCCCGCGCAGAAGGATGTTGACGTCGCTGCCGGTCACCCTGCCAATCATTTTGTACAGGTCCTGCATCAGAGGATCACTGCCTATCATCCGATCACCGGGCTGTTTCTTTTCCGTTGCAGTTTCCAGCATCACCTGAGTGTGCATGAGTCGTGAGCAGCTGATTGATTCGTCGATCAGCGCCTTCATCGTCTGGATATCAAAAGGTTTCAGGATATAATCGTAGGCTCCCATCTTGGTTGCTTCAATCGCAGTTTCAGTCGTGCCATGTGCGGTAATGATCAGCGCGATGACCCTGGGATCTATGTTTTTTAACTGTTGAAAAACTTCCAGCCCGGATATATCCGGCAACCGTAGATCCAGGATGACCAGATCATACTTGCCTGTTTGGAATTTTTGGATGGCATCCTTACCGGTTGAAGCTGTGCTGATATGGTATGGTTGATCCGAGAGGAATCGTTTAAAGGAATACCGGACACTCTCCTCATCATCGACAATTAAAATGGTCTGATTCATGATTTATCCTTTGCTGACAGGCAGTTTAATGGTGAAGCAGGCGCCCTTTTCGGGATTATTTGTGGCATCGATCCAGCCACCGTGATTGCTGATAATTTGATGCACAATCGAGAGCCCTAAACCGGTTCCGTCCTTTCGATTGGTGATGAACGGATCGAAAATGGAGCCGATAATATCCGCTGGAATTCCAGGACCGGTATCTTTAAAAATAATTTGGATATCAGTGGGAGAACCCACCATATCATAGAGTAACCGGGTGGAAATTTCAAGCAAGCCGTCATTTGCCATTGCCTGGATGGCGTTTAAAATGATATTGATAAAGACCTGACGGAGTTGTTCCTGATCGGCGAAAATCCTGATATCGTCAGTTCGAATATCGGTACTTAACCGAATATTTGCTTCCCGTATTTGCGGGTTCAATAATAAAATTGTCTGCTGTAGTGTTTCGGCAATATCAACCTGGCTATAATTGGGATTTCGGGGTCTGGCAAAATCCAGGAAATTCTGTAAAAAACCTTCCATTCGGTCAATTTCACTGAAAATGATCTCAAAATCTTTCTCGGTGTCAGGATTTTTCTTGACCTCTTTCTGCATTGAATAGATCAGCATCTTGATTGCGGTTAACGGATTGCGGATTTCATGCGCCAGACCGGAAGCAACTTTGCCCAGGGCTGCCAGCTTTTCCGAGCGCAATAACATGGATTGACTGCGCTCCAGATCGCGGTTGACCAGTTGTATTTTTTCGATCAAATCACGGATATATTTATCGAGATGTTCCAGCTCGGTCTCCGATGAAATGTCAACTTTTTCAATCAAATCAGACCCGGTGGCGCTTTTTACTTTTAAAACCAGATTATAGATCGGATGCGTGATACTGCGAGCCAGGATGATTCCAAGACTGATTCCCAGAATAATTCCGGCGATACCAATACCGTACATAATGGCGTTTACAATCCGGTTCTCGGAAGCCATGATGCCGCCGGATTCATACATAAGTCTTTCGTTGACAGTTAAAATGTCTTCGCATTTTTCATAAATCTGATTAAAGGTGTCGCGCATTTCTCCAAGCAGCAGTACGTGAGCTTCTCCGGGATTTTTTTGGCGATAGTATTGAACTACCTTTCCATGATGCTCCAGATATTGTTGAAATTGCATTTCGATCGAATCAATGAGGGTTTCTTCCATGGCAGTATGCGCTCTGCCACGGGCTTCTGCCAGCCAGGTATCAAAGGAATTTTTCTTTTCGCTAAAAAGGTTGAGCCATTTCTGTTCACCATCAAGAATGAAATAGGCGGTCAGACCCTTCATGTCCAGCAGGGCAATTTCCAGCTCTTCGGCAGCCTTGAGGCTATAGACATTCTCATCCAGGATCCTCGCCGAATTTTCCTGCAGCCGGTTGGTATATAAAATGGCAAAAATGCAGAGAGCCATGATCAGGAAAATCATAACTACAAAACCGGTGAGCATCCGTGGCTGGATTCGTAATTTCATATGTTTAACTCCGACAGAAAAAAACCAGTGTTGTCATTTTCGTAAAATAAATTGATTAAATCAAATGAATTTGCAGCTCGTCTCAGTGATGTTTTTGCATCCCAATTTGGATGACAGATTGATTCAATAAAAACATACTCAAAACCACAATTGGATATTTTTTTAATTGTAATATGTTTTCAGAAACTGCCAGTCTTAAAAAAGAGTTCGACTTCCGGAATTTGGCAGGTTTTTGCTTCGGACAGTGAACCACTGAACAATATTTTTCCCTGATCCAGAAAAATAACCCGATCTGCGATCCGATGAATACTTGCCAGCTCATGGGTTACGACAACCATCGATATATTTAACTGATCGCGAAGGGATAGGAGCAGTTTGTCAAGAGAAGCGCTGGTCAGAGGATCCAAACCGGCGGAAGGCTCATCGCAAAAAAGCAATTCCGGATCCAAGGCAATCGCCCGTGCCAGCGCCGCCCGTTTGCGCATCCCACCGGATAGTTCTGACGGCAGAAGACTGGCGGCATGATCCAGTCCGACCATGTGAAGCTTGGTCATGACGATTTTATTGATTAAATTGTGGTCGAGGCGGGTATGCTGTTCCAAGGGAATGGCGATATTTTCAGCGATAGAAATTGAATTCAACAGGGCGCCGTTTTGAAAGAGAACACCCATCCGGCGCAGGGTATTGTTGTAGTGGGATTCGTCGGCAGCATCAAAGGGCTGACCGAAAATACGGACGTTACCGGCGGCGGGAGTTACAAGTCCGATGATGCTTTTCAGCAATGTTGTTTTCCCGCAACCACTGCCGCCAAGAATTACGGTTACCTGGTTTTCGAAGAAATCAAGACTGATTTGATCCAGTATCTTTTTGTCCCCGTATTGGGTTACCAGGTTTCTGATTTGGATAATGGGATTTGGCATTTAACTATATCATATAAATTAAACTGAACAGCGCATCCAGAAAAATCACAGCGAAAATAGAGGCGACAACGGCTGAGGTTGTCACTTTACCGACTCCCTCCGCGCCGCCCTGGGCTTTGAATCCGAAATAACTGCCAATGATTACGATAACCCATGCAAAGAAGATACTTTTACTGAGACCGACCAGCAGGTCTTCTGCCGTGAGAATGCTGATGGTTTCATTGAAATAGGATACAAAGGTGAGATCGAGATAGGTTAATCCGATGACAAATCCGCCCAGAATTCCGAGGATCATTGACAGCGTGACAAGCAGCGGCATGCAGATCGTGATTGCCAGAAATTTCGGAACAACAACATAGCTGATCGGATTGATTGCCATCATGCGCAGGGCATCCAGCTCTTCCGTGACTTTCATTGTTGAAATTTCAGCCGCGAAGGCAGAACCACTGCGGCCCGCGATAATAATTGCCGTCATCATAGGACCCATTTCCCGGACCATGGAGATAGCAATCAAATCAGCGACATAGATGCTGGCGCCGAATTGCCGTAGCTGGGCAGCCGACTGAAGCGCCAGAATCAGACCGAGAACAAAAGAAAGCAACGCGATAATCCCGATGGCATTGCTGCCAATCAGAAAACTTTGCTGGATAACCGACCCTTTCCGCCGACCACTTGTACGAAAAATACCATAGAAAGACCACAATACTATTTCCGATGTCAGAAATAGAAAATTCATGACAGCATCCCCGAAACTGAAAACAGAATTTCCGATGGACTCAAAGAAATTGATTTCCTGTGACTGTTCGGGTTTTCGGTTTTTTTTGGAAGAAAAAATATTAAGAGCTCTCTGGACATTTTCATTTGCTTTTTGAAATTTCGCGGTTGAATTGGTTTGCACCGTCAACTCTTCCAGAAAAGCCACGCCGGCGCTGTCAATGGAATCGATACCGGAAAGATCGATAGTCGTGATCGAATCGAGATGGATTTGCTTCAGGTCTTTCTGCAAGTCCGGAATCGTTTGAATAGAGATTTGGCCCTCAAGGATTAGGAGTGTATCCCGATGGAGAATTCGGAATGATGTCCGGGAATTATCAGATGCCTTTTTGGTCATAATAGTTCTATCTCAGGAAGTAGGTAATTCTCAGAAAGAGGGCATGGCGATCGACGATGTAATCCTTGCCGTCTTCTGCCTGCTTATTGCGCAAGCGGAGCCGGTAATCGATGGAAATGTATTTAAACAATTTCAGATTAAACACATTCTCCCATTCAATTGAGGTTGCCTCATTGCTGCTGAAAGGAAATAAAAAATCGGCATTGGTAAAGTAGGTCAAGTTCAATGGTAATTGAAAATTTCCGACTATCGATACCTCAGTCCCCCGCTTGTAGAGCGAGCCCTGTTCGGTAAAGACACGATAGGGAATACCAGCGATAGTTTCGGAGATATCAGAAAGGGAAAAAACATTATCGTAATAATCCTGCCGCAAACCAAACCCTGCCCGGATGTTCAGATTTGCCCGGCTGGTATTCAGAGCTCTGAGATTGATACCAATTCCTTCTTTCAGTGTCATTGGCATAAAGCCGGGTTTGATTTGTACCCGTTTGGATTGCATATCGACTTCCAGAGTATCTCCGGCAGATCCTTTTTTGAAATAGTTGATCGGGGATGAAAAATAGACGAACTCGCTCAGCAAATGAGATTCACTGTCAAAACGTCCGTACAAACCGATATTTTTCAGAAAATAGAGAATGAAGGTGTTTCTGAAATAGAAATTGTCATTGGATACCCGAAAGTCCGTATCGCTGGTTTTCGTGGTGCCCAATTCGATCAGATTACGGAGGGTATAATTTACCGGGAAATTATCATAAGTGATTTTATTTTCAAACTGGGTATTCAGGGTGATGGTGGTTTCCCGTTCCGTACGGATTTTTTCATTGTCACTGTTGTAGTAGGCGTTGCCATAAAACGCATTCAGCAACCGCCAGTAACCGGACGCACCAGCCATTTCATCCTCTTCGAGAATTCCAGCGCCTATCAAATCGGTGGGAGTTCCATCCTGATTAGTCCCGACGACAATTGTCAGCCTTTGAAAAACGCCTTCTTTTAGAAAAACCGTCGAGAAATTCCGGTAGGTATTAAATGGTTCGTTATTGATAGTAATTTTATACAGTCCCGGTTTCAGTACCCAGATTTTCTGCTGTTCCCCATATTCTCTTTCGGCAGGGATATCAGTACCATAACTCTGACCTGTTTCAGAATTAAAAATTTCATACCGGACTTTGACAACTTCCCGTTTCTCGTCGATGATATTTACAAGGAGACAACTCCAGTCGGGTTTCAGAATTGTTTTGAACCGCGGGACAATTTTAATGTTTTCCTGTTCCATCAGCTGGCTCAGGTTTCCGGACCCGTATTTAATGGAATAAGCTCCTGCATTCAACGGCATTGCCATTCCCGGCGTACCGATAGTTTCATTCCCATTGCTGTCGATGATTTTATAGGCGGGTTCGTTAGCGGTACCGGATATTGCCGGAAAGAAGAGTACACCCAGTCCTTCCGGGCTTTCTTCTGGAGCTTCGACAAATAGCGAATCGTAGGGTGTGCCGGTGATCGCGGACTCGGGTTTTAAACTGCTGTCAAAATGATAGAGTATCTTTGTCAGGAATTTATCCGTTTCATCCAGAATGATTTCGTTAATGACCTGAACAAAGGTTTCCATCTGATTATCCGGAAGGACGGATTCCCGGTTGATAGAGTGTTCGACGGTGTAGGCTTTTGCATCCCGTTCCTGGAGGTAAAAGTCCATATTTAGCCGGGCTGCTTTTAAATTTTCCGATTCATAGATTTCAATATTATTAATCTTGGTTATGATTTCGTAATCCGGTCGGATACTGAGATATTCCCGGGCGACCTGTTTGAATATTCCGTATCGGCTGATTCGTTTGACGATCAGGTTGGGAATGATTTCAGTCAGATCTACTGCCCAGATATCGTTTTCGGAATAGGTAATCCGTGGACCGAAATGTCGGATCACAATTTCTTTTCGGTCATAGGTGGTTGGAATTGACAGATCGCTAACCTGCACAGTGAAGTTTAACGGTGTTTCCCGGTGCAGCGATTTTTTTTCCGTATGAGGAAAATACTCGAGAATGTAATAATTCTTTGAGACAAACTCTTTATTCGAGCATGCCGCCCAAAAAAGGATAATCAGTAGGAAATAGTGTCGTTTCATAGAATATCCTAACAATTAGCGTTTTGAACGCAATAGCAATGAAGGGTCTTCATTGATCTTCCGGGAAAACTCACTCAGGTATTCGGCGGATTGTTTCAATGATTCGATAGACTTGATCAAATCCTGGCGTGCTTTCAGAACGGTAAGATCCACGTGGGTAAAGGTATTGTTGATGGTAGCCAGGGTAGTGCTCATATCGTTGGTCAGCTTCTCGACGTCCGTAGCTGCCAGTTTGTCACTGAAGGCTGATGCGTTGGTGATGGCACCGTCCAGTTTTTCGAGGCTGTTTTCGGCTGAACGCACAAACTCAGCCATATGGAAAGAAGCAGAATCCAGCTGGCTGAAAGCCCGATGGAGTGGTTCACGGTTTTCCTCGATAATATTGTTGGTACTGGTAAGGACCTTGTTCAGCGTTTTCCGGTTTTCATTAATCAGCTGGTTTAAGGATTTCAGCGTGGTTTTCAGAACGTTTCTGTTTTCGGTCAGCAGGGCATTCATATTATCAATGGTGCTGTTCAGAACAACCCGGTTTTCTTCAATCAGATTATGAGTACTTGATAGTATATTATTGACTTTTATCCGATTATCTTCGGATGTCATTGCTATGATATTATTCAGGAGCAACTCAAATTTTTCGGCGATTTTCTCTGCCTTACCGGTAATATCGTCGATATATGATGTGCCCGGCTGTATATTTGAATCGGGCAAAAGTAAATCGGCTTCGTTGCTGCCGCCGGTCAATTCGATCTGTTTAATTCCGGTGATCCCGACGCTGACCAGGGTTGCGAC
Organism: uncultured bacterium; assembly: GCA_964605705.1. GTDB lineage: Bacteria > Fidelibacterota > UBA2242 > UBA2242 > UBA2242 > CAZSDW01. Next base: position 68,877 of record CAZSDW010000011.1, on the reverse strand, counting down.
GACATCTTCCTTTATCGGAGTTCCTTTTTTGATACTGATCTCGACATTGACATTGTTAATATCTTCGGAATCAATGGTGATATCTTCAACCTGTCCAATATTGATGCCATAGTATTTTACGGAACTTCCAACCTGTAATCCGATAACCGATACATTCCGGTATTGAATGTAATAGTGATCCCGTTTTTCCATCAGTTTGTTACCGGCAACGATGACAAAAGTGACAATCAGCAGGATAGTTGTCAGGGTAAGGAAAATTCCGAGACGGATTTTCTGAGAACGATTTACCATTTCAGTCCTTGTATTATTCAGAAAGATAACACTATTTTTCAGAAATGTGAAATGTTATCATAAATCAGCTTTCTTTTCCTGCTTCGAAAAAATCCGGTTGTTTCAGTCCGCAGGATGAAAATTAAAAATCCGCCTTGATGGTGGGTCAATTATAAGCGGGGCTGATCCGATATGTCGGAGAACAAAAAAGCCCGATTTTGAAGTCGGGCTTTAGAATTTCAGATAACTTGACTTAAACGCTATATACTGTTACTCATGTTTTTAGTGAAAACATTTTAAAATTATGCAATGACAAAATCAATCACTCAATGAAACTGTGGTCTGCTGGCATATCCATGCCGTTCCATATTTTTTTTGCTGTCCACGGAGTGTCGGAATTGATCCAGAATGGATCATCAGCCGGTAAACCTAAAGGAAGAAAAATTACTGTGCATAAATACAGACTACCAGTATTAATATAAAAATCGGCTAAATCAGGTTGGTGACCGCAAAGACCAATATTTAGCCAGCCATCTTTTGTGAAAGTTTCAGGGGCATCCAGGGTCTTTTTTATTACGGCTGTCAATGCACATCGTACTTGTGCCGGCGCTAAACTCGAAGGTAATTTATGCCTTAATGCCATATCAGATAATTGATGGAAAGCGCCGCCACGATATACAATTGACCTGCCGTAAGCAGGAAAGCTGCCATCGGTATTGATAGATCGTTCTTGTAATTCAGCATATCGGGCGCTAATTTTTCCCAATTCGGGTAAAAACCAATTGAACGTTTGGTCTTTTGTGCCAACCGCATCCAGGATATTTGCAAGATAGGGCTGAATAACATAACTGTTATAATAATCTAGGGCAAAGTGCATACCGTCGGAAAACATTCCATCGCCTATATACCAATGTTGCGAGAACTCTCGGACACCGTATTCAATCCGTACAGCATCATAGGGCAAGTCGTGTTTGCAGAAGAAAGCTTCAACCATTCCGGTAAAAAGGATCCAGTTGGTATAAACAGGAACAGTTGATCTTGAAGCATCGAGTGCAGCAATTACGTTTTTACGTGCATCGTCACTCAGATTTTTCCAGATCCAGGGGCATCGGTTAAGCGCTAAAGCAAAAAACGATGCGTCAACCAACGGCTGATAACCGCTCCAGAGCAGATAATCTTTTGCATCAGGATCCACTGCATTGGTAATACCTTTCAATGCCCACTCGCGATACTGACTGCGCAAAGCAATTTCTTCGGATGAACCACCGTCGCTATTAAGCCATGGTGAAATTCCACAAAGTGTGCGAGCAAATGCTTCGAGATAGGCTACCTTTTTGCGATGACCGGGATTATCAATTGTTTCGGAAAGTACGACGGGCATCTCTTCCTTAAGTTTATCAGCTGCTATATTTGATAAGACGGGTCGAGCAACCTTGTCCATGTAATTAAGCCACTGAGCTCTTGTGGTTGCTTGTACTTGCGCTCCTGCTATTACAGTTAATAACAGAATAGTCATTAATAGGTAAATAGTTTTAGGTGCAGTCATGATTTTTTCTTTCATTTCATTGTTGAAAATATTCGCGAAATCCTCTTTTATCTGCCTTGAACATTTTTTTCAGCATTTTTTATCTTAAGAAAATAAAATCAGACCTAACTTCCTGACAATCAGGTAAATACAGTATTTTTAGCCCTCTTAATATCTTTTGAATTTTGTTATGGTTGATCAGTGTATTTCCACCATGATATCGTTAAGATGTAACCGAGTGCACAAGTAAAAAACATTGCCAGGTAACTCCATTCGTTTAATCGATTTTTAAACTCCTCTCCGGCGGAGCCGCAAAATATTGCGGGAATTGACCAGGGGAAATAATGACCCCAGCCCAGATAGGGAATAAATTGTGCAAACATTAAAATTACAATTAAAAAACCAATCGGAGACAAATAACCCCTCCCCCATAAGGCAAAAAAGGAAACACACGTTCCCAACGCAATGGACAGCATGGCAGTAATGAAATAGATTCTAATGATTTCAAAGATAACATTAAATTCCCCGCCAGGTAGATTTAAGATTTTGCCCACGATAAAGCCCGCTATCAAATCGGAAATTATCAAACCCAGGCACCAGAGAATATAAATAATGAATTTTGCGTTTAATATCGTGGTACGCGAAATCGGTAACGAAAGCAAGTCCCGGTAAGTATGATCGGTATATTCTCTGCCGAATAAATAACTGGCTACAAATCCAAATACGATTATACCCGCAATACCGGCTCCCTGTGTTAAATAAATTGATAGATAAGAAACCAGATTTACAGGAGTTGATAACATCGCAACCTTTATACTTAAAATACTCGATTGAGGGATCAATTCCGGATTTTGAATTAAAAACATAATAACGCCGCCCATGACCGGGATTAAAGCGAAAGCAACAAAAGTAATCCACAAAATACTTATATGTCTGAGTTTAAGCAATTCTGATAAGAATGCTCGCTTTAGATCGTTCATACTTTATACCTCATCGGTTCTAATTGTTCTTATAAATAATGTCTCAAGATCTTCTTCACAGACATAAAGTGTCCTTGGCGTTAAACCCATGTTCACCAGCTGTTCACAAATAGTGTCAGGCTGATTGATTACATCGGCATCGAATATCTCAATCTTATTTTTATCGTTAATATTTAAGGATATGTTTTGATTCTTTAAAAACTCTGCAGCTTTGGAATTGTCATGTGTTTCAATTATCAGCCTTCTCATTACCTGCTGTTCCAATTCGTCAGATGTTAATTCTTTGATGAGTCTGCCGTTATGGATAATACCGATTTTTGTAGCCAATTTAGCCAGTTCACCGAGGATATGGCTGGAGATAAAAATCGTCGTGCCCTGCTTTGAAAGTTCTTTTAGCATTTCTCGAATCTCGATAATTCCGGCAGGGTCCAAGCCATTCATCGGTTCATCCAAAAGTAATAGTTTGGGTTGGTGCATTAATACTTTTGCCAGTCCTAAGCGTTGTATATTTCCAAGCGATAAATGCCTTGCCCGGGTATTTTGATAATTTAAAAGCCCTAATCTGTCAATAACATGGTCAATTGTTTTTTTATCTTTCAATCTTCTTAAAAGTCTGAATACTTCAAGGTTTTCCTTCACTGTCAAGTTAGGATATGTATAAGTAGCCTCCACCAGATAGCCCACTTTGTTCCAGAGGTCGAATTTTTTCCTGATATTTTTACCAAATAACGAAACAGCTCCTTGCGTCGGTTTTATCATGCCAAGTAGCATTCTGATTGTAGTGGTTTTCCCGGCGCCATTTAGACCGACAAAGGCGTAAATTTCACCAGGTTCCAATTCAAGGGAAATATGATTGACCGCAATTAAATCCTTAAATTTTTTAGTCAAATTATTTGCTACAATCGCTTTCATTTTGTTTACTCTTTTCTTGATTTGTTGTCCTAGGTTGCTATTGATTCTTCCTCCGAAGCACGCGGTGCACTAACTGTTCAAATTTATCCAGAATCCTTCGGTCCTGTGCCTGCATGAGTAGGCAAATACTATCTATATGAATTTACAGCAAATTGCATCAATTACTGTTTTTTATATAACCTTGGGAAATATTTACCAACATTTTTACAATATTCAAGCCAATCATCACCAAATCTTCTGTATAAATCCTGAGCCTCAATATCCACCTTGAAATTATAACCGTATATTAAAAATACAGCGTTAAATAATCCTAATAAATTAGGTACGAATAATAGCATGCCGATACTATATAAAAACATTCCCAAAACTACGGGATTACGAATGAAACCATATATTCCTTTTGTAATCAGCTCCGTTTCTTCGATTGGAGAATGAATTCTCATTGAATCACCAAGTGATCCAGCAGCACATATTTCAATGATCGTTCCTCCAATCATCATAATCATAGCAGCCCACTTTATCACGATAATATCCGTTATTATTTTGACAGGGAAAAAATAAGTTGAGATATCTATATCGATGATATAATAAATCCATAAAAATAATAACAGTAGCGTTGATGAGATAATCGAAAAAACACCAAAGATATTTTTGGTTGGCTCTCTCCTTCCAACCGGATTATTACCTTTTCTTCGTATTTTAATCATCCCGATTACGAAAAGTAATATTATAAGTATCAGATTGATTAACAACGATAATTGGAAAATATTCATTTCACACCTTGTTTGTCATTAATTTCCACAAAGTCTCGCCAAAGCCTACAGGTTCAAGCAACTCTACGCGGAGCTTATGTTCAGGTTTAGTTATATAAAACAAAATTCTGGATAAGATATCGTTTTGAAATATTTCAAATGTAAATGGGAAACGCATTATATTTATTTTAATGCTTGTCATTTTCCAAATCATTAATTATAATATAATGATTCATTGTCAATAGCACGAGGAGATTTCAAATGAAAGGTGAAAACAAGAAACAGCGTTTTATCCGGGTTGTTGAAAAACGTGTGCAAAATGTCCTCGATAGTATCAGGCGGCTGTCCCAATGTTCAAATCGTAGGATGTATGAGTGGGAAGATGGTCAATTGAAGAAAATTTGGGATGCAATCGACACGGAGATAGAAAAAGGAAAAAGAAGTTTTAAAACTGATCAGGAAGATAAGTTTAAATTGTGATGATTTTTATTCAAGTGGAGGTAAAATCGTGGAGTTGTTTGATTCTATTCCATACACTTCAGAAAAAAAAGATTTCGAAATCCGGATATATTACGATGATATGACAATTAATGTTGTTGCTTTCCTCAATGGTTATCCGGCAAATGGATATCGATATCAAGTAAAAATTCCAAAAGGGTGTGATCCCAAAAAGGTCTTAGAAAAATATCCTGTATTAGAACTTGTCGAAATATGTAAAAACCATATTAAAGAGAAAAAATGGGATAGACTGTCAAAAATTCTGTGTGACAGCGGAATCAATTAACTCCCTTATAATAATGGTTTTTAATATTGTATCAGAAATGTAGTGACAGATGTCAAATAAGGCTTAATGGAACAAAATAGCTGCTAAAATCCTTTTTAGATACTGATAATCAGAGAGATATCGGAAATGTATTTGTGGAAAAAATATGCAAAAAATGCTGCAGTATGCTGTTATTTTTTCTGCTGTGCTTTCCGAAAGGTGCTCCCGAGGCGCTCCAAGCCTGCCGAGCAGTCGCGGTTCGGTAAACAGACCTCGATGAGTACGAGTTTCTTTTTCTCCTGAGCGGCGATTTTCATAGCCTGCGCCAGTTCTTCTTCTGTAGTAACCCGGATACCGACAGTGTGAGACCCATCATCAAACACCTCGGGCAGTCTTGAGTACTGCCACATCTTGATGTCGTTATACGGACCATCTTCATGGAGAACCCGTTCGATGAGATAGCCGTCATTGTTGATGACCAATATCAGAGCCGGACAATGTTCCCGGATCAGAGTGGAGACCTCCTGGGCTGTCATCTGGAAGGCGCCGTCACCGGTGAGCACTACCGGTCGTTTTTCAGGGCGCGCCAGCGCCACGCCTAAAGCGGCTGGAGTGCAGTAACCGATGGAGCAATAGAAGGCTTGAACGATGAAATTCTCAGCCTCTTCAATATGAAATTCAGGGGCTGCGCAGAAGGCATCACCGGGTTCTGCGAGAAGAATCATCTGGTCATCTAGAAAATAGTTCAGACATTCATACAGGCGAGGTGCCGTCAGAATGCACGCTGCCTCAGGCACGAACGGTTTCCTGGGTTGATAGGATTCAGCCGGATGGGAGGCTAAGTAAGAACGAGGTTGAACCGCCAAAGTCAGCCTTCGGATGAAATCTCCCAATTGTATTTGATGATAATAATGACTGCCGACACGGACCTGGTCTCCTCCGGCAGCAATTATCCGTCGCTTGTCGAGATTGACGCTGAACATACCCGTATCCAGATCGGTCATCCAAACCCCGAAAGACAAGAGGCAGTCTGAATTCTCCACCTGCCGGCGCACCGCTTCCCGGCTCCAGCCACCCTGGTAGATGCCTTCAAACTGTGGATGAAGCTCCGGCAACACAGACTTACTGCTGACCATTGTAGCAAAAGGAATCTCCGCAGTTTCAACCAGGTGAAGTGCTTCACTTCCAAGACCGAGCCGGAGCAATTCCACGCCAGCCAGCATCAGGGGATGATCGGAGCTATTGAGCATCTCTGCTGCCTCTGATACGCACTCTGCCAGGCTATCCTCATCGGAGGACAATACTGTGTAATCGGGTATCGCCTCCGGCTGGCGGCATGGGGCAGAAGCTATATCAGCAGGGACCTCCAGATACACGGGCAACTTCCGGGTGACACAATTTCGGATAACGCGGTCAATCTCCTCAGGAGCGGTATTAGGGTCAGTCAGTATCGCCGCATCGGTTGTCACTTTCTTGAAGACCTCTAATTGTAGATAGTAGTTGGAAATGAGGTGATGGACCAGGGCACCCGATTCTCTGCGTCGAGTCGGCGGAGCACCGCTGATAACAATCAGGGGCACATGCTCGGCAAATGCCCCTGCCGCGGCGTTCAAAATGCTCAGTCCGCCGACGCCATAAGTCACAACTGCTGCACCTATGCCGTTTATACGAGCATAGCCATCTGCTGCGTATCCGGCGTTCAGCTCGTTGCAGTTTCCGACCCATTGGATGGGACTGGCAATAACCGCGTCCAGGAAATCCAATACATAATCCCCGGGAACACCGAAGAGATGTCTAATACCGATTTCCTGCAGGCGACTGAGGATGTAACTGGAAACTGTGTAGTTCGTATTCATCAATTTCTCCTTTATTCAAGAATTGTTGTTATAAAGATGTCTGGGTTTCATCATGAATCATTGACATTTTCAGAAGAACAAGACAGTAAGTCCCTAGAACGATACATAATTATTAGTATGATCGCGGATTCGGATTGCTTTGGGCTTGCCTATCTGCAAATGGGTTGTTTTTTCTAAAAGCATGCATTGGATATGTGAAGTATAAGTGTGCTAATTTTTTATAAATCATCGATTACTTCGGAATGCCAAACCAGCGTGGAACGCTATTCATATATTCTCTATACTGATCTTTATAATTATTAAGACAGTATTTCTCTTCGATAATGGCTTCGAAGTGAAGGCATACGGACATGACTAAGATCAGCAATATAAATATCCATGATGCCGAAGCGATCCCAGCACCTGAACAAATCAGAAACGTAGATAAATACATAGGATGCCTGGAAAATTTATACATTCCTTTTTGAATCAATTGGTCCACAGGTGTAGTTATAAAATTTGAGGTAGTGAATGACAATATCATTACACCGATACTGAAGACAGAAAAACCAAGGTAAAACCAGATAGTTCCAAAAAGGAGAGGTAGAAAAACAGAATAACCCATTGCTAATAACCAGCAAAAATTTGCAATCAGACCTATATTTTTTTCGAATGTCGTTTGCCGCACAGCGTTCGGGATATGACTTCGCTTTATGCCTGCAAATGCAATTATTATCATCTGCAAAATAAAAACACTCATGAAAATCCACGCATTTCCAAAACCAATTTTAATATAGGTTGATGTTAACAAAACTCGACCTTGATATTGAATCAGGATTTTTAATGCCTGACAAATGTTTAACCTTCAGTATATCCATGCAGAAAGTTTTCTAAAGAGGTAAAAACAAGTTTCTCTATCGACAAATTTTTCTCCTCCCGCTCTCTTATGCTCCCGCACCGTCAGTCACATCCCGGGACGCGACTGCAGTACAAATATTTTTTGCCCCCTTTTGGAAGTTGCAAACGCATTTCAGACTAATTTTATTGTAATATTCTTATAAGGTCAACAGTATTCGCTACATTAGAGTCATTATATTGCCGGCTTCTGGAGAAATATTTCCAATAAGGAAGTTTATCGATATGAAATGATTCCAGTATTTTGAATTATCTATCGTAAAAGAGGAGCATCAAAATTCTTCCATGTTATCCAGACTACCTTAGATAAGGAAGAATATGAGAAACCTTGATGTCTCATTGATTACAGAACCACTTTCTGCGGCCACGGCTCATGCTTTGAAGTCCCCCATAGCGTGCTGATGTAATCTATTGAAAACATATCCTCAAATGCATGAAGCCAGAATGTTCCCCGGTCAGATAACACAATTTCGTGCCCGTCTTTTTGTAGAAAGCCGAAGGTTTTCATGAGCTTCAGATATTTCCCATACACATCATCAAAATCCCGATGAAACCGGATATAAAAATCCTTTTTATTGAACTTGGTTTCATAAATTCGCCAGTAGAGCCAGCCAGCCATCTGCGTCCCCACTGACAGATCGAGAGATAATGCGAAAGCAGCCTTTCCGCTTAAAAGTGCTTTTATATACTCACCAGCATTAAAGGTATTCAGATAAAAAATATCCTTGAGATAGGTGCCACCGCTGGCTCCGAGTCCGATATAAAGTGGTACCGTAACCGAACAGTATTTCTGCACTCCTTTTTTGGTGAAAGCCCAAACCGAACTTCTTTCAAATCCAGCATTATAGAAAATATTTTCTAAGACACGGAGCATTTTTCTTCTTTTAATTATGGTCGGTAAATTAAAAACACTTTCCACGCCATTGCTCCCCATTTTTGTATAAGGAAACCGGAAGATCGGATAGGCGGCAATCTGGTCTACTCCCAATTCACACAAGGCATTGCCAGCCTGTTCGATCTCTTTAAATGTCTGTCCCGGTAATGCAAACATCAAATCCACATTGACACATTTAAATCCCCGGTCAACGACGCGACGGATGATTTTTTTCACGTCGTCTGATTTATAGGGTCTGCCAAGCCTGTGTAAGTGCCTGTTGTGCAGCGATTCTATGCCAGCACTAATGTATTCTACACCCATCGCTTGGATTATGTCCAGATTCTCCTCACTTAGATGATTGGGATGACTCTCCATGTGAATACCACACTGCATATTTAATCGATCATAAATGTACCGGATGATATCAGCCAAACCACTATGAAGCATCGTTGTGGGTGTCCCGCCTCCAATATAAAATGTTGAAATGGGTTTATCACCGATGATGTCTGCATATAAATCAATTTCCTTTTTAACAGCAAGAGCGTATTTTTCAGCGACGTCGGGTTTGTAAATCTCTTTGTTATAAGGGCAATAAGAACAAATTTGATTGCAGAAAGGAATATGAAGGTACAGTCCTGATTCGCTAATATTTTTGAATTTTTGCTTCAGTTCCGACAATGAAGGAACATTATTATTTAATTCCAGTTTGTCCTCTTTAGTAAGAATCTTTCTAAAGGTGTTCCTGAGATATCGCTCAATCATTTTCTTTACCTGATTATTCTATCAGAAATATTTCAGCGCATTGAAAATGGCTGATGGCTTTAATTTTAACGTCTGGTCTATTTCAGTATAACTCAGATATCCACAGTTTTGACACAAGTTCGGATCTCTTGGAGTCCGGCAACAGGTGTAAATTTCCCCTTTTTCATAAACCTGACAAATATCCAACGGTCGTTTCCAATCATTCCTGAGGGCTGATTTCAAGCCTGCTTTGGAATTTAAAATCTTGTAATTCTTTTTATACTTTATCAGTCTTTGTAATATTTCGTTCCTCTCCTCCGGCTCAATGTACAGATCATCAAATCCATAATAGGGTGTATGAAAATAAAAAAACACGCCGCGTATCCGATCGATACCCTGGATAAATTCGCAGAAGTCTCGAATTTCGTTTTTATTATAATTATTAATTGTAAAGTTGATATAAAGAGCCGGATGCTCTGATGTACTGATATTTTTTACAATGCGATCAAATGTTTTTCCTCTTAAATAATCATGAGTATCGCCAAGACCGTCCAGACTGACAAATACGGTTTCAGCCGTAGTATTAATCGGAATCGTACCATTGGTATATATTATCGTTGTAAGAAATCCAATTTTATGTGAAAGGACAATAATATCTTCAAGTGTTTTATTACCCTCCTGCCAGATAAATGGTTCACCGCCCTGAAGATAGAGAGTCCGTCCGCCCTGCTGATAAAATGACTGCATAGCCGTAATAATTTCTTCAAAAGTCAGACTCTTTTTGCCTCTTTCTGCAACACGGCAATGACGACAGTGTAAATTGCATTCATTGGTCACAGTCATCCCGCAAATCAACGGCGTCTTCTTTCTGAAAATCTGATAATTAACAATGTACCTAATACCAAATAAAAGATATTTCATGGATGACCCTCTTTTCTTCATTTGAAACAGGGTAAACAAATGTAGATATTTTAAATCATAAAACCGCTCCTTTTTAAAATACATATTCAGAAATCCAAAATCCACAGAATAGATGAAATGTTTTACAGTTTGGATTTACTCTCATTTTAATATGGACCAGCTTGTTGGGAATAGCTCGCACCGGGTCAACTGTCCAGCACGAATTTTGGCTGATATAGAATGGAGTATCCTTCGATAAAAAATGCCCAGCTGAATTGCCGGGCTTTTTAGTATTATGAGTTGCTTAAATTACTTGATTAGCAGGCACTTCTTTACCTGTTGAAAACCGTCTGCTTTGATATGGTAGAAATAGAAACCGCTGCTTACATTTTTTGCGTCCCATTTTACAGAATAAGATCCAGGTTTCTGTTTCTGGTTTACGAGTTTTTCAACAACTTTGCCATTCATGTTGTAGATAGTAATTGAAACAAACGAGGTTTTTATAATATCATATTTGATTGTGGTGCTTGGATTGAATGGATTTGGAAAATTTTGATGGAGCAAGAATGAATTACTCTCATCCAATATATCCGTAGTTATTCCCGACATATCCAGTCCGAACTGTTCATCCATCCATTGTAATCTACCCTGAATAAAATCTTTCAGAAATGCAATTTCTTCTGCCCATGTTGTCGGTCCCCCGCTGGTTGGCGCACCAAAGCCAAAACCGCCAGACTGGGGAAAGCCGGGATTAGGCCAGACATATTTGCCAAGGGTAGGATAAAGTGTGAAATTCCTTTCCTGGGCTTTTTCCAATAGCCCAGTCCATTCATTGATCATCGAAAAAATATGCGCTTCACTCAACTGATTTGTTCTAAGTTCGTTCCACCTATCAACACACAAATTATAAAATGTCTGATCATTTATAAGTTCTGTCCACCAATAGCTTTCCCAACTGCTAATGATAGAATAGTACCAGCCCTCATATGTCCAGCCGTCATTATAATCCGCATTGCCAAGGGATAAATTATAATCCCATACCGGGGATGCAACGATTTTACTGTTTCTGTCCTTATAAAAATAGGTACTCAGGCGATAACCATCGATATTCTTTGTCAATTCAACAATTAATAAATTGTCAACAAAGGATAGCACATCAATATAATCGCCATAGTTACCGCCGGAGTAGAGTACGTCTTCGAAATTATTTAAATGATTCTTAAGCCAGGTGGTTTGTTCCGGGACAATCTCATCATTTTTAGGCTCAGTAATGATAAATGCGAGCCCGCTTGAAAGGGTTATAATATTATCTCCGGAGTTTGTTTTGTCTTTTTTAAAAATATATCCACCGCTGATCTCTGGTTCAACAATATCGCCGGGAAGCATTTCGGCAATATCTATTCTGTTTTTATCCCGTTTAATTTTTTCAGTAAAAACATACACACCATGATATGAGCCATTTAAAATGAGTTCGCAAAATCTAACCCGTGGCGCATATTCACTTATTTCACCCGCCAATGTATAGGTAAGCGCATTCCGCATCAGTGTTTTGTCAGAATAGGGTGCGTATAATATCCAATCATTCTCTTTTGGCATTCCCAAAAGCGATACATTGGCATCCTCACCGGAAGAATCCTGGGTTTCAATCCGAAAAGATTTTTTAGGAAACATCAAAGAAGACTGTCCATGAAGTTCTATCTCAATCCTGCCATTATAATGATTAAGAGTATCCGTTACATAATTTATTTCATCATATTCATTCCAGATAATCCCCATTTCAGCAACTATCCGTTTGTCTGAATTAATAGCGCTTCCGTTTGTATTAATTATAATAATCGGCAGGTTTGATGAACTAAATTCAATCGCACTTTTTTCCGTGTCAGTACCAAAGGCGCTGATATATAAAACAAAAATCATTAAAATTACAAGTACCATAATATCACTTTTATCAATACGGATTAGTTTCGCTGGATTATATGATATTATTCCATTTTTTGCAACCTTAAAAGAGCCTATTATTAAACTGGACTAAAATTTTGGCAGGGCATGTTCCGCTTCACTATCCTTTGCAGAACAAGCCCATCTTCGCATCGTTCGCCGGACAAGCGGGACTTTTTCAGCGGGGTCGATGGCAGTCTGGACGGACCCTGTTCTATACAGTATCGTTATACGGTTTAGTTATGTCAATAAAAATTACAAAATACGATTGTTATGGCCTTTCCAGATAGCGGGTTGTAAAATACTCATCCTTCACATTTGGATTGAAAGCGATTTGATCCATATGCATGATTGACTTTCTTCCATTCTGAACATTTTCCATGACCATTTCCGCCGCTTGATATTTTTTGCTCTCTTCATCAAGTAACCGAATATCACTATTGGTTTGTACTTTATACAAATCTTCAAACATATCATAGAATTCTGCATGACGCATTACATAGTCAGACTTGGCAATCCAGACAATTTTTTTGGAAAATCCATTATCATCGGCAACGTCTTCATTTACCGGAAGGATTTCAATTTTCCAGCAATTAATTCCATCAAACTCAGCCTCTTCTAATAATTTATATTTAAAATCATTCATATTTTCAGATGCCATATCAGCATTGGAAAATTCTGACCCCATGAAACTCTTGCCTTTATCAGAACTGACGATTCGACGGGTTTTACGAAGCGAGGGCATATAAATCCACATATCGTCATCTTTATTATCGTAGTCAAAAATCAGCATCCCGGTACCTTTTACATCAGCAGGTTCCAGAAAACGAATAATGCGTTTTGAGACGTCTTCTGAAGTATAATCCTTGGAAGCTGCGGCGATTTTACGCACCCGTTGATTGCCCTTATTATCATAAATAATCAGTGTTCCCACATACTCCGTTCCCGTCATGGTTTGGGCGTCTTTTGCCTTTTCCATAATTTCTCTTCCAGTCATTTCCTGTGCACTGGCTATTGTCAGTAGAATTAGAATTAAGAAAATTATTCGTTTCATATTTCCTCCTCAATTAATTACAGTTTTGGTTCAAGGAATTTCGGTTTAAACACAATACACATAGCGGGTATCAATACCAGTGCCCCAATAACACAACTGAAAATAGACATCACAACCAGAAAGCCGAAAAACTTTATCGGGGGAAACACAGACAGCATTAATGCTCCAAAACCGATAATTACTGAAAGCGCATTAAAGGTAATACCTCGTCCAGTTGTGGTTAAAGTATTTACTACGGCTTGACCATAATCATTGCCATTTTGCCGTTCCTGCTGGTAACGCCACAAAAAATGAATGGTGTAATCCACACCAACACCGATCATGATCGATGATAACATTGCGGTAACAATATCCAGACGAATTTTTAGGTAACCCATCAGACCAAAGACAAGAATAATCGCCACTGTCAGTGGAATTGCTGCCAGGAAGCCAGCAACTGGGCTGCGGAACATTAACATTACCAGAATAGCAATTACTATTATTGCAACCAATAATGATATCATTTGACCGCGCACAACAATATTCATCATTTCTGCTACAACCATGCTCTCACCACCGATATACTTCACTTCCGGAAAATCATTAGATAATTTTTCCACGTCCGATACAATCTTACTTATGGCTGAAGCATTCGGGTTGCAGATACGGATAATCATCTGGGCATGTTCGTAATTGAAATCGACGATTTTCTCAAAATCTTCCGGATCCCCCGACATATTATACAATTCCAGATACTGTGCAACTGTCTCCCGAGTGTCTGGGATATGGTTATATCCCGGATCACTGGGATCATTCAGTGCGCGGCTCATGGCTTTTATAACGGTGGCGAGTGAAGTCACGCTACTAACATCTGGCGATTTTTCAAGTTCCTTGCCAATATAATCCATATGCTTCAAAATCGTTGGATCCTTGATATCCCCTTCAATCATAACATCCAGATTCTCAGATCCGCCAAAATATTTATTGATAATATCGGCGGTAACGTGCGTGGGATGATTCTTCGGAAAAAAATTGATAATATTGGAATCCACATGCAAAAGACTGATACCAATTATCAGTATTATTGAAATTAATCCCATAATCATCATTACACGTTTTGGATGGTTGGCTACCGTATTACCTGCCGATAACAATGTCTTTTCAAGGCTGAATTTTCCATGTCTCTGTCTTTTCTTATCGGGACGCTTCCGTCTCAATAAAGACATAACAGCCGGAAGAAAAAACAAACTTAGCAGCAGGGCATAACTAATACCGAACGCTGCCATAACACCCAGACGTTTTGCAGGAATCATAATATGTGAAAGTAGTCCCAAAACACCGGCTATTGTGGTTAATCCAGTCAACAAAACTGGAGTCTTTATACTTGATACGACTTCTTTTACCAGAGATTCCTTTGTTTCAAAACCGTCATTGCAATTTAATTCCTGATAGCGGGCTACCAAATGGATGCCATAGTTATTCGCTATAGCAATCAGCATGATCGGCAGCAGAATTGACAGGATTGTCAAGTCCCAGCCAAATGTTACCTGTAGTCCCATGGAAAACACAATAGACATGATCACGACTGAAATTGGTAATAATACACCACGCAATTGGCGGAAAGTAATTAGTAGAATCAATAACATCAGAACTAAGGCTAAGGGCATAAGGTATATGAAATCACGGGCGATATCGTTAGCGATTGATAAACTTGTTTGAGGCTGCCCTCCAATACTTACTGTTTCACTTCCTGGGATTTCTTCCAATTTGGAATGTATTTCATCAATTATGGTTTTGTCCTCAACGTCCTCATCGAGTGAGAGTATTATAGCAGTCATAGTAAAGTCAGAAGATACGACAAGTTTATAAACCATATCATTAGAGCGTAGTCTTTCCTTCAGTTTTTCCCTTTGTTCCGGCGTTTTGGGAATCCGGTTTACTGCCGGTTCTACGATCATCATCCCATCCTCACCGCGAATATCCTTGGCATCGAACAAAGACATTACCTGGTTGACTCCTTTTATCTGTCCAAATTTGCGGGATAATTTACTCACCCGTTTGAGCGTGACGGGATTGAGAACATCTTCTGTTTTGAATAAAATCATAACCATGTTGGAGCCACCGAAAATCTCTTCCAGGGCAGCGGTATTTACACGAGCAGGAACTGACTCGGGAATATAAGTTTTAAAATCAGACTGGATTGTTGCTTTTGGTATCTGCAATCCAAAAAATAGGGTTATAAGAATAAAACCGATAATAATCGGCCAGCGGTACCGTATAATTTTATCTTCCATCAAACTTATCTTTCTTCAATTCCATGTTATTTAGTTATCGAAAACACACCATACATACCATTGAGACAGAGATTTGTCATTATATCGATATATCGATCATAATAAGCATCATCAAATTGTACAAGCTCATCTGTAAGGACAGGACTTGATATAAAATGGGAATAGATCATGTGAATTATAGCACCACCTAAAATATTAATCATTTGAACATCCCGGGTTAAATCCAATCCCATAATTCCTAACAACTTTTTCGCGTCAGTAGCCATTAACTGCTGATAAAGTAACTTAACGTTCCGAAGTTCCGGAATATCTGTACTCAATCCAGAGAACCATGCCATGCTGAGGTCCCGTTTGTTGCGAATCAATCCCACCATACCACTAATAAACCTGCGAATATTATCCTCAAAACTACTATCATCCCGGACAGCATCTTTAAACATATTTTTAAACACCTCGAAATAACGGGCGTGTATCTCTTCAAGGATACCAACCTTCCCTCCGAAATGATAGGAAATCATTGATATACTGACTCCCGCTTTCTGAGCAATTTCACGTACTCCCACCAGTCCGTAGGATTTCAATGCAAACAGGTGAACAGCTGCATCGAAAATCCGTGTCTTAATGTCTTGAATGTCAACTTCTTTCATAATCACACCTAAAATTCCACCCGTAATTCACAAAATACGGCACTGAAATTGTCATGAATCAAATCATTTAATGTACTATCATCACCATAATACAAATTCCCACCAACACTCAATGAAAGCGCATCAGCCAACTTGTAAGACAATTTCGGCATTATCATCAATTCACTAGTAGTTAGATCATACAAACCGAAAACCTCCAAGCTCAGAGTTTCGTAAAACAACGAAATAGCCGGACGGAAGCTAATCGCATGACGCCATTGATCAGTCTGATTTACAAATAGACGATTATAATTCTCAAGTTGGGAGTACAATTGGAGAGATAGGTCGGTCGGTATTACCAGTTTCTCGAAATTAGGTATAAACCGTCCAATGTACTGGGCTATAATATTGAAATCACCCCATGTTCTGTCAATACCAAAAACAAAATAGATATCCTCGTAGGGGATATAATAATTTGTCAAACCATTATGTTCTTTATCTGGTATGCGCCAGGCACCTTCGCCGCGAAATCCCCACGATCCCAGGGTCGTCGAGAAGTCAAAACCAACGACCTGCTGACGATACGCAGCCGGTGCTAAAGTCATTGTGCCAGTAGTTAAATTCAATGACTCCAGTTTTATTCCGGGCATTGGATTATATCCTTGAACATAAGAAAGAGATCCGTCAAAAGCCGGATACTCCAGAGACAGATGGCCAGCCCAGAGACCGTTTTTTAGCCGGGCATCAGGATAGGATCCCTCTCCAATAAAAATATTTTGTGGAAGATCGGCAAATTCAACGGCTAATACCGTCGGTGAATAGACCGGTTCCCAAATTCCCTCCAAACGAATGGCAGGGCTAATATTGTAGTAGGTACGCAGAAGAAAACTGGCTTTTCGGATATCATCACTTTCCGGAGATCGGACAGTCGTATTCTGAGGAGTAATATTATTAGTCGGATTAAAACCATCAGCCCTTCCCCAAACCACAACCTGTTTACCCAGCCGGATATCAAAATCACCCAAAAACAAATCCAGATAGGCTTCTCGAATATCCAAAGCCGAAAATTCATTATTAATTTCATAACCGGCGCGAAATCGTACGTCGGCAAAGGCTTTAGCCCAATCTGATTTTTCCGCACTTAATTGTAGAGTGATTTCACCATAGCCGCTTTGTAATCGGGTTGAGTCTTTGTCGTCAAGCCGGTTGATATAAGCCGTACTACGGACATAACCACCAATTTCCAGACCGTCCTGGTCACTAGATGTCAATTCACTTCCAGCACTTTCAAATATACCCTGCCCCCAAATCGGGCTACTGACTACAACTATAAACAGCAAAGCAAAGTTGTTAATTTTCATAATATACACCTCATTTTCAATCGAACGAACGTTCGAATTTAGCACAGCAATTCTTTGCAAGCAAGAAATATCAAACCTGATAATTCGGGATTATATTGATGTGGTTTGGGATGGACTCGAGTTGTAAAGAATTGTCAGATAAAAGTACTCAAAAAGTTATCTGGTAGTCCGAATGTTTGTTTCTTATATGGTTTAATAAAATCAGAGGGAGTGCAATCTAAAATGAAAAACCCACCAGGAAGGTGGGTTTTTGAACCGCGGGGCCGACGGGACTCGAACCCGCAACTTCTGGCGTGACAGGCCAGTGCTCTAACCAGTTGAACTACGGCTCCATTTTGAAAAATCTGTGAAAATTACATGCATGATCCTGCTTCGCTATGCTTCACAGGACAAGCAGTCCAGTGCTCAATCCCGACTTGTGGGGGAACTACAACTCCATTTTCAAAGTCCTGATTGCTCTGGCGGACGCAAATTTAAAGAATTATTGCCCATCGCGCAAGCAGAAACAACGTCAAATACAGAAAAACATTTTTACTATGTGATATTATTGATACTTTATCAATCGCCATTGTGAACAATGTAGCAAAAGGATTTATATTATGGGATTCAAATGTGGAATAATTGGTCTGCCGAATGTGGGGAAATCGACGCTGTTTAATGCCCTGACCCATGCTGGTGTGGCTATGGAAAATTATCCCTTCTGCACGATAGATCCCCATGTCGGAGTCATCGGAGTACGGGATGAGCGGTTAAATTTACTGAAGAAAATATATCAGCCGAAAAAGGTCATTCCCACCACGTTACAATTTGTCGATCTTGCCGGGCTTGTCAAAGGTGCTTCCAAAGGTGAAGGGCTCGGCAATCAGTTTCTCAGTCATATTCAGGCTGTAAACGCTCTGGTTCATATCGTTCGCTGCTTTGAGGATGCCAATGTCGCTCATATTGATGATAAACTGAATCCTAAACGGGATTTCGAGATTGTAGAGACAGAAATTCTGCTAAAAGATTTGGAAATTGTCGAAAACCATATTCACAGAATCCAAGTCAAAGCCCGCAGCGGCGATCAGAAATTAAAAAAGCAGATGCTGATTCTGGAAGAGTTACAGGAATTATTGAAACAGGGGAAAGCCGCCAAAAATTACCATGCCCATCCGGAAGAAGAGGCGTTTATCCGGGAGCTGGGATTGTTGTCCAATAAACCGGTATTGATAGTTGGAAATATATCCGAAGATGAAGCTACTTCCGGACAAAAAACAGGAGTCACCGAAGAATTCGAGAAATTTGCCCTGTCCACCGGAAACCTTTTTCTGACTTTATCGGCAAATCTTGAATTGGAAATGTCAGATCTGGAAACCGATGAACGCATATTACTGATGAAAGAATGGCACATCCGGGAGTCCGGAATAGACCGCCTGGTTCATGCCGGTTATACTCTGCTCAAACTTATTACATTTTTTACAATGGAGTCAAATATCTGCCAGGCGTGGACGGTACCCACAGGATCACCGGCAGTAATGGCTGCTGCCCAGATTCATACCAGTTTTGAGGATCGTTTCATCAAGGCGGAAGTGCGCCATTGGGCGGATGTGGAAAAAACCCGCGCGGAAAAATTAATGCATGAGCAGGGATTAATCCATATAGAGGGCAAATCGTATATCGTACATGATGGCGATGTAATAACCTTCAAGCTGGCAGCCGGGTAATCCTGATGGTGTCGTTTGTTTCTTCGGTGGTCAAACTCAATCAAAAATATCATCTGATTGAAAAGGATCAGCGCATTTTACTGGCGATTTCCGGTGGGGTTGACAGCCTGAGTATGGCAAAAACGTTGGCGGAATATCGGCGGATTATTGATCTGCGGCTTGAACTTCGGGCGATCTATGTACGGATTTCTGAGCTTGCTCAGGATAATCGGGATATTCAGCGAGTAATGGATTTTTTGAATTTGCTGGATATTCCACTTGAAGAATTGCCCGGATCGATTGCCACAAATGTTGAATTCGGCTGTTACAGCTGTGCCAGAGAGCGTCGCAAGCAGTTATGCATTTATGCTGATAAATATAAATTTGACGCTGTAGCATTCGGACATAATCTTGACGACTACTTGGAAACCGGATTTATGAATCTGATCTACAGTGGTCATCTGGAATCATTGCAAGCTCGGCAGAAGTTGTTTGATGGAAAAATTACAATCATACGACCCCTATTATCGATTTCCAAAAAGCATATCCTGGCAAATGCGAAAAAGCAGGATTTTCCACATATTCCATCAAATTGCAGATTTGAAGCAGACAATAAGCGCGCATCTATTCGCAAAAAGATGATAGAATTCCAGCGATTAAATAAGGCTTTTTACCCGAATCTCCGGCGTGCAATCAATCAGTGGAATGGGTTGGAGATTTAGCGAAACTCTGATTCGCTTTAATAACGAAAAATCATGTCGCCGTTTCATTCCGTGGCAGCGATATTGAATATCTGCCAGCTGAGAATATCAATCATCTCAATCATCAGCGGGGTAAAAACAAATTGTCACACCGATCGATCCAAGAGTATGCACCTAAAAAGCCGGGTCCCATTTTTACCGGATACGAGTGAAAACTGTGAATTAGAAAATTACTTGACACCGTTAAACCTGTTTAGTATATTAGCACTAACTAATATACATTGGGTAGTAAAAATGAAAAAAACTGAAGAAATAGCCGATATACTTAAGGCTCTGTCTGATCCGACAAGATTACAAATTGTCACTCTGCTTGGTAAAAGTAAGAGCATGTTATGCGTTAATGCTTTAACAAAGAAATTGGATGTTACACAATCCGCCGTTTCACAGCATTTACGGGTTCTTCGGCAGAGCGGTCTTGTTGTCAGCGAAAGAAGGGGGTACTTTATTCATTATTCTATTAATAAAAGTAAAATCGAAGCTTTAGTGGACCAATTAAGCAATATAATAGAGTAAACGAAGAAAAATAAATATTGACCAGTGATAAAAATGAATACTAAAAGTTTAAAAGGTAAAGGAGAACCGAATGATATGTGAATGTGCTTTGAATCAGGCAGAATCAAATTTTCCCAAAGCGGGTTGTCCGTACGGTTTAAGTATTGATGATAAGATCAGGATGCTGGAACAGGAATTAATTGATATGCCGGAAGACGCCAGGGAAATTAAAAAAATAATTGTAGAATTAAAATCGCAGCAATAGCCAGTAAAGGAAAATTGTCATGAAATTTAATAAAATCGGGATTGAAGCGATTGATGTAAAAACCGAGAATAAAATATGCAGCGGAATGGCAAAAACGGAATTGGGCGAGAAACATATATTGACCGGCAGAAGCCCTGAAGGTAAGGGTATTTGCCGAAGTGCAATGGGGGCAATTGACTCAATGGCTCTTTCAATGATGCTTACGGAAAAAATGGATTGGGAAAAGCAAGATTATTTTGATATTACCTGTCCACATGGCGTGGTGACTTTCAGATTGACAAGGAACGGGAAATTATGAATTCAGTAATCGCAACGCATGACAATCAAAAATTTCAATTAACCAGTATTTTTCTCTTTATAACCGTCCGGAAAAAATGAATCACCAATGCAATATTTTTATTTGGTCACAATCGTACTTCTTCTTATTTCATTAATTAAAGATCGCCACAAGACGGTAGCTGCCTTAAAAACCGCTTACCGGCATTTTATAAAAATATGCCGACCGTTTTTATTTATGATTATGCTTATATCGGTGAGCCTGTATTTCGTTCCCGACAGTCTCCTTACTGAGTATTTGGGTAAAAAAAATATGCTGGTCGGTTTCATTTCCACGTCACTTTTAGGTTCGGTGATTTTAATGCCGGGTTTTATTGCCTATCCTTTGTGTGGCATTTTGGTCAAGAAGGGCGTGACTTATACCATCATTTCCGTATTTACGACAACTCTTATGATGGTTGGAGTTTTATCATATCCGGTTGAGTCGGAGTATTTCGGCAGGAAAATAACCATAATAAGAAACCTGCTGAGTTATTTAATTGCAATAGTCATCGCTGTAATTACCGGGCTTATTTACGGAGAATTGTTTTGAATAAAAAGCACGGGGTGCAAGTCGCCGGAATCGTTTTATTTGTTCTATTCATTATTATTTCATTGTCGATTGGATACAAACCCGGCTTGGAAATATATACCAATTTTATTTCCCTGTTGACCAAAATGATAAAAATACTCCCCTGTGCATTTATATTAATCGGTTTGTTTGAAGTGTGGATTAAAAAGCAAACAGTTCAGAATAATTTTTCCGGGATACGCGGCTACTTTTTTGCCATTTTATTATCATCTTCTACAATGGGAGGATTATATGTAGCTTTTCCGGTGGCATATTCTCTCTGCAAAAAGGGTGTAAAAATGGAGTTTGTATTTACATACCTTTTTGCTTCCGCCGTGTTCAGAATACCCATGACTATTTATGAAGCATCATTTTTAGGATTGAAATTCACTTCGATAAGATTGCTTGCTACTCTGCCATTAATTATACTCGCTTCAATATTCATGGGTAAGTATCTGGATAAAAATCCGCATTTTGGAATTCAGATTTCGAGAGAGAATCGGCAGTAAAAACTCACGGGAAATTACGCTATTGTAATATCAAGACATATCGTGACAAATACGAAAAATCAGGATTTTCCACGTATTCCATCAAATTGCAGATTTGAAACAAACAATAAGCGCGCGCATCTATTCGTAAAAAGATGATAGAATTCCAGCGATTAAATAAGGCTTTTTACCCGAACCTGCGGTATGCAATCAATCAGTGGAATGGTTTGGAAATTTAAAGCTGCTTCTACTCAGAACTGTAACGAAAAATAATATCGCCGGTTTGGGGTTTGCCATTGGCGTCCCGGGGGGCGATAGTACCGTGATAGCGTGCGATCTGAGTGTCGGAATTTACCGCGTAGTAAAAATGGATGGGATCAACGAATTGTTTCACCAGCCATGCAACCGGTTCGAGAGATATTTCCAGGTATTCTTTGCCGTCAATGGATTTAATACCACTATTACGAAGGCAAAATTCATAGCTGGCTAATCTGTCTATGACCAGGAGATTAAATGAGACCGTGTCACCTTTCTTCAAACGATTCAAATTTGCCGAAATAATCATGGGGAGATAAGACCCGTGAATTGTATTGTTGGTTTGTTTAATGAGTTTTTCCTGGAAAGGCTCATCGAATTTTTCCCGGTAGCGGAGCAGAAATCCCTGCTTATTGCTAATTATTTCTTCGGTTCTTCCGGTATTATTATCCTGAATTCGGAATTCGACAGGTGTGTAGCTGTGGCGGTTAAATTTAATCAATTCAGAAACGACACATTGTCCGTTTTTATCGAAGAAATTATTTTCCTTAATAGCAAAATTTCCATCTTCAATGTATGAGCCTTTGCAGATATATCTCAGTGAATTGTCAACCAGAATATCTGCCAGAAAAATTTCCGCGGCTGTAAATATCGGGATTGATAGTAATATCATTAATCCCGCAAATTTGATGATAGTTCTCTGCATGTGTGGAATAGCCCCGGATTTTATTAACTGTTTAAACGGATAAAATTATCAACATTGCCCAAATATCGGTTGGCAATATATCCAAACTTTAGCTGATTATCAAATTAATTGATAATTTGGTTTCGTCTAAAATTTGGGTGGCTCGATGAGCTTCAGGAATCGTAAGGCTAAAAGTGAAATAATCAGGGTTCCCGCGAAAACGCAACAGGTCAGAAGGACACTCCAGTTCCACCAGATGGGAGCATTGACAAGTATCCCGTAACTCAGAATGATGGGTACCATGAACAGGTTCATGAGTCCGACTTCAATAGCGACCGGTGTTTTAAATTCGGGATCCACAATTCTGAGCAGCAGGAGTCCGCTTGACACCGTCCCGGTCACTGCGCCGTAAATGGTCACAGATCGTTCAATATTATAAGTCCAGAGCCTTCTGCCGAGATAGATCACGATAAATGTGGTAACGAAACCGCCAATCAATGCCATGATTGAAACCGGGACAATATACTTCCAGATGACCACGACCTGAATTGCCATTACGGTGGATACAATTAAGTAATCAACGGCAAAGCCCGTTATTCGGCGCTGTAGTCCGGAATCAAGCAGATGGTCGATCTTTAATTGTTTCATGACGATTTTGACCAGAAAGGCGATCGCCATACCAATAAAAAAGAAAAATCCCCAGAGCATCTTGGCAACGTCCGGCGGCAGAATTTTCCCCAGCAGTAATGTCACAATATAGGCTAAAATATATACCAGTCCGATCACTGCAGCGTGAAACGCCAGGGTTTCAATATTACCCGAGTGCATTGTCAGGTTTCCGGCAGACTCTTTTTCCTGATCCTTCGGGATGATGCCTTTTAAGAAATGCTGTGGCAGGGAGGCGGGCGCAAGGGCTGTATGTCCTTTCCGGATTCCCCAGTTCGCCAGCGGGACACCTACAAAAAATGAGAACAGAAAACCGAGCGCAGCAAACGTCAATCCGATCGTCGCAGCATGCTCAAAACCGACAGTTTCCCAGACCTTTCCGAAAGATAATGCCTGTCCGGGACCCTCTTCGAATCCGAGCGGAACCAGGAATCCAAAGGTCGGGAATAGTTTGAATCCAAAAAGTCCAAACAATATTACAACTCCCGCGCCGATAACGGCTTGTATGGAGAATGAAATGCTCTGAATGATTGCCATCCAGGCGGAACCTTTGATATAATCTTTGCCCCGGATTTTACTCATCTCATCTTCGTTACTGCCCGATAAACCCACTGATATAAACGAAATATTGAAAAAGTGATAGGCAAAAGTCTCCAGCATTGAAGATTCAATTTTGTACAAACCGGTGCTGACGATAATTAAACCCAGGATACCGCCCAACAGGCAGCTGGGAATTAAAAAATATTGAAAAAACTTCAGTTTATTTCTGAGATAAATCCCGATTAAAAGCATGATGGATAAAAAACCGAAAATCAGCATTGGTTGAAATGGAAATGGTACGTTCATTTTTCATCCCCCTATTTTGCCGGTTTATCAAATTTCCTGGCATTTAGATAAAGGAAATATTCGCCTTGAATATTAAGTTAAAAAATAGGTTCAATAAAACCAACAGACAATTATTTTTTACTGATGCAGGAATGATTGACATTAGTATCCGGAATTTTATAGATTGTCGTTTATAAAGGATGATGATTTAACCGAACTGAAGATGGAAGTAAATATGAAGCCTGACAGGATTATAAAGTGGGGAATTCTTGCGACGGGTTGGATTGCCCATAAGTTTGCCAGCGATCTGAAACTGCTGCCCAATGCCAAAATAATCGCGGTCGGGTCACGAAACAGGGAATCAGCCGACAGTTTCGGAAATGAATTTGACATTCCGTATCGTTTTGGCAGTTATGAAGAGTTGGCAGCCTGCCCGGAAGTGGATATTGTTTATATTGGTACACCTCATCCCTTTCATAGGGATAATACCATTATGTGTTTGCAAGCCGGAAAAGCGGTGCTGTGTGAAAAGCCTTTTGCTATTAATGCCCGTGAAGCGCAGGCGATGATTGCTGTCGCGAGATCGAAAAAGTTATTTTTAATGGAAGCCATGTGGTCTCGTTTCACACCGATGTTTCAAAAAGTGAAAGAGTGGCTGTCCGATGATTTGATCGGTGATATTCGTTTGTTACAGTCGGATTATGGGTTTCAGTCGGATCATGGACCGGAAAGTAGGGTGTTCAATCCTGACCTGGGAGGTGGCGCTTTGCTCGATGTTGGTGTGTACCCTGTCTCTCTATCCTTTTTTGTATTTAACCGGCAGCCGGACCAGATTAAAACCTGTGGCTATCTCGGGACTATCGGGGTTGATGAACAAGGGGCTATGATTTTTGATTATCGCGGAAATAAAACAGCGATGCTTTTCACGTCAAATACCCTGGATACAAAAAAGGAATCCATCATTTTTGGTACACGGGGCTCTATCCATATCTACGGTCCCTGGTGGCAACTTCGAAAATTGGGGCTGACAATTAATGGAATGACGAGCGATAAAAAGTTTCCCCTGACAGGATCAGGCTATGCTCACCAGGCAATCGAGGCAATGAATTGCCTGCGCGATGGAAAGCTGGAGAGTAACATTATGCCGTTACAGGAGACTATAGCAATTATGGAAACCCTGGATCGGATCCGGGCACAGTGGGGGTTGAAATATCCTATGGAATAAGCCACAGAAATGTTTCTGAGAACATTTTTATTTTGGCTTGAAAAAAATAGCTGTTGCGATTTTAAGGTTTTAATAGTATAATTGTATAGACAATTAAAAATTATTACTGTTCTATGCTGAATGAATATTTATTAGAGATGCACCATATCAATAAAATATATCCGGGGGTTGTTGCCCTGGATGATGTCAGTTTCAAACTGAAAGCGGGTATGGTTCATGTATTGCTTGGGGAAAATGGCGCTGGTAAATCGACCCTTATTAAAATTATCAGTGGCGCTACATTAAAAAGTCAGGGATTAATAATTTTAGATAATGAAGAAGTCGATATTCTTAATCCAAGAGAAGCGTTGGATCTGGGCGTCGCAACGATTTACCAGGAGTTGAATCTGGTCCCTCAACTCACGGTAGCGGAAAATATTTATCTGGGGCGGGAACCAGTCACAAAATCCGGATTAATTGACCAAAAAAGAATGATGCAGGATGTTACTGAAATTCTGAACAGCCTAGGTGCAAATATTCCGCCGGAATCAAAGGTGTCTTCCCTGGGGATTGCTCGGCAGCAAATGGTGGAAATTGCAAAAGCCATTTCCATACAGATGAAAATTCTGATCCTTGATGAACCAACTTCTGCCCTTTCTCATCACGAAATTGAGCAACTTTTCAGTGTAATACGAAAATTAAAAGAAAACGGTATCGGGATTATTTACATTTCGCACCGACTGGAGGAAATCTTTGAGATTGGTGATTGTGTCACTGTTCTTCGGGATGGTAAGGTGATGGGGAACTTTCCGGTGGAGTCAGTGAAATTGTCTGAATTGATCCGCTTGATGGCGGACCGTGAGGTACATGACCATTTTCCGAAACAAGAAGCCAAGCCGGGTGCAGAAATTTTACAGGTTGAGCACATCAGCCGAAAAGGAATACTGCATGATATCAGTTTTTCATTACATAAAGGGGAAATACTTGGCATCTCCGGTTTAATGGGCTCCGGACGAACCGAGTTGGCGCGAGTGTTGTTTGGCGTTGAAAAAGCAGACACTGGCACTATTTTTCTGAACAAAAAAGAAGTTCGAATTGATTCTCCACGTGAGGCAATTCAGAACCGAATTGCCTATCTGAGTGAGGATCGTAAAGTCCAAGGATTGATTCTGAAAATGTCACTTGAAAATAACATCAGCCTGCCCGGCATTAAGGGTATAACTGTGATTGGAATAATCCGGAAGGAAGCAGAGCACAGGCTTGCGGGTAGGTATGTTAATGAATTACACATCAAAGCCACCGGGCTTGATCAGCTGGCAGAATCGCTCAGCGGCGGCAATCAGCAGAAGGTTGTCATTGCGAAATGGCTGGTATGTCAATCGGATATTTTCATCTTTGATGAGCCGACACGCGGGATTGACGTGGCTGCCAAAGTGGAAATTTACCATCTGATGAATCAATTAACTGCCCGGGGTGCGGCGATTATTATGATTTCATCCGAATTGCCGGAAATTATGGGAATGAGTGACAGGATTTTAGTTATATCGTACGGACGGATTGCGGGTGAATTTCTCCCGAAATATTGTTCACAGGAAAATTTGCTGGAATGTGCATTAGGAGTTGACCATGCAGTTAATTGAACGAATACCGGTCTATTACAGACGTCAGCTGGGGACCTTACTGGGACTGCTGGGGCTGATACTTATTTTCTGGATCATGACGCCGTATTTTTTAACTCCTTCGAATTTACTGAATATTGCCCGGCAGACATCCATAAATGCCATTATTGCCATTGGACTGACTTTTGTTATTATCGCGGGCGGCATAGACCTGTCTGTTGGCTCGATGCTGGCGTTTGCGGGAGTTGTGACGGCTGGCGCGCTGAATCTTGGAATTCCGATTCTTGGTTCAATGATTATCGGGATCAGTGTTGGTTTTCTTTGCGGGGCAGTCAATGGGGTGTTGATAGCCTGGGGGCATTTGCCGCCGTTTATTGCGACCCTGGGGATGATGAGCATTGCCAGGGGTGCGGCACTGCTGTTTACCGGCGGCCGCCCCATATCGGGTTTTTCGGTGAGTTTTCGGTTTCTTGCAGAGGGAGATTTTTTGTCTTTACCAATACCGGTGTACATTATGATTGGACTTTATGTAGTTGGTCATTTTGTCCTGACCCGAACCAAGATCGGACGCTATGCTTATGCCATCGGTGGCAACGAAGAAGCGGCGGTTTTATCGGGTGTCCCGGTGAAAATATACAAATTGATTATCTATGGTATCAGTGGTGCGCTGAGCGGAATTGCTGCAATATTATTGACCGCCCGTTTAAACTCAGCACAGCCAATTGCCGGAATAATGTATGAATTGGACGCTATTGCCGCAGCGGTTATCGGCGGCACGAGCCTGATGGGTGGCGAAGGCCTGCTGATCGGGACGTTGATCGGCGCGCTCATTATGGGTGTACTAAGAAACGGGCTGAATATATTGGGTATTTCTTCATTTATCCAGCAAACGATTATAGGGACAGTGATTATTCTGGCGGTTTTAATTGATATGTTTTTAAAGAGGCGAAAAAAATGATCGGTTTTAAACGAATTACCCTATTTGTATTGATTCTATTTTTGATAATGTTGAATGTCAATTGTCAGCGCCGGCGATCGGTTACCGAAGACCGGGAAACCGTCGCCTTTGTAATGAAAACACTGAATAATCCCTTTTTCATTGATATGCAACGAGGCGCTGAAAAGGCAGCTGATAGTCTTGGAGTGAAATTGATTGTTCAGGCAGCTGAACGGGAAGTGGATGTTGAGAAACAGTTGCAGATTATTGAAAACCTGATTCAGCGCCGGGTCTCTGCGATCTGTGTGACGCCCAGCGGTTCACGGGAACTTATTGCGGGAGTTGTTAAAGCCAATCTGGCGAAAATTCCGGTCTTGATAGTTGATACACGAATTGACGTTGAAACGCTGACAGAATCCGGCGGTCACTTTGCAACATTTATTGGTTCGGATAATGTTGATGGTGGTCGCATAGCGGCAAAATATATTGTTGAACGATTGAATGGAAATGGCAATGTGGCTGTTCTGGAAGGAATACCGGGACATGAAACCGGGGATGCCCGGCTGAAAGGATTTTGGGAAGCGATTAATGAGAATCCTCGTATTCGCGTAGTTGCCTCACAAACTGCCAACTGGGAGCGTGATCAGGGGTACAATGTATTTCAGAATATGCTGCAGGCGAATCCACAAATTGACGCTCTTTTTGCCTGCAATGACATGATGGCATTAGGCGCTATGGAAGCCATTGCTGCCGCAGGGAAAACAGGTGATATTTTAGTCGTCGGATTTGATGCTGTTTCTGATGCCAGAAAAGCGATTGAAAGAGGTCAAATGGCAGCCTCGGTAGCACAGCATCCCTATGAAATGGGTTTTGTTGCTGTCAAAAAAGCAGTTGAAATAATCCGGGAAAAAAAAGTCCCAAAAGAGATTCCAATTACGATTGAATTGATAACCAGGGAGAAAATGTGAAAATAATTGTACCCATTAAACAGGTCCCGGAAACCAGTAACGTAAAAATGGACCCGGAGACGGGAACGATGATCAGAGATGGTGTTGAGCCGATTGTCAATCCGCTGGATCTGTATGCTATCGAAGCCGCAATTCAGTTGCGAGAGCGGTTTGGTGGTGAAATTATCGCATTAACGATGGGACCACCCAGCGCTCGTCAGGCATTAAAAGAAGCGATTGCCATGGGGTGTGATGACGGAATTTTACTTAGTCATAAAAAATTTGCTGGTGCCGATACCTGGTCGACATCCTATGTCCTGTCCCAAGCGATTCGAAAAATAGGCAAGTATGACCTAATCATCTGTGGTGAGCGGGCTACTGACGGAGACACGGGACAGGTTGGTCCCGGCATTGCAGCATGGCTGGACATTCCGTTTTTGACCTATGTCAGTGCAATTCGGGAAGTAACCAATCATACATTGTGTTGTGAGCGAATGGTTGAAACCGGGTATGAAATTCTGGAAGCCGATCTGCCCTGTCTGTTGACGGTTGTAAAGGAAATAAATTTCCCACGATTACCGACCTTGAGGGGCAAATTACGGGCAAAAACAATGGAATTAAATATGATGGGTCCGGAAGATGTTGATGCCAAACCTGAAAACCTTGGCTTAAAAGGTTCGCCGACCCGTGTGGTAAAAATCACCACACCCCAGGTGGCGCGACGAGGGAAAATCATTACTCCCAAAAATGAGCAGGAGATTGTTGCTGCAGTTGATGGAATGATAGAATTTTTACGACAGAAAGAGATAATCTGATGGGTAATTTATCTGAATATCGCAACGTATGGATTTTAGGGGAACAGGAAGACGGCAACATCCGGCTGGTATCTTATGAATTATTAAAACGTGGCAGGGCATTAGCGGATAAACGTGGATGTAAGCTAGTGGCTGTAATGCTGGGCGATACATTAGATGCCGGGAAGTTGCAGTGTTTATTTCATCATGGCGCTGATCAAATCATTGTGGTGGAAAAGCCGGAGTTGCGATATTTTCTGCCGGAACCTTATACACAAACACTCAAAGCATTAATAAAAAAATACCAACCGGAAATTTTAATTGCCAGCGCGACCACCACCGGACGGACAGTAGCGCCAGCTATCGCCGTAGAATATCATACCGGTCTGACAGCCGATTGTACGGAGCTGGATATTGATCAGGAAACGGGTAATCTGATTCAGACTCGTCCGGCGATTGGCGGGAATATTTTGGCTACGATTAAGACACCGTTACATCGGCCGCAAATGGCAACGGTCCGGCCGCATTCCAATCAGCCACTTGAGCCTGACGAAAGCCGGACAGGTGAAGTGATATATGAAACCGTTGATCCCGACTGTCTGAAAAGCCGGATACGGCGGCTGGAGTTCCGGGAAAATACCGAAACTGCCGGAAATATTCAGGATGCTGAAATCATCATTGCCGGCGGCAAGGGTTTTAAAAAAGATGAGCATTTCCGGATGATTAAAGAACTGGCGGGGATTTTCCCCGGTGGCGCTGTCGGGGCGACCCGGGATGCTGTTGACCGGGGCTGGG
This sequence comes from uncultured bacterium, assembly GCA_964605705.1. Taxonomy (GTDB): domain Bacteria; phylum Fidelibacterota; class UBA2242; order UBA2242; family UBA2242; genus CAZSDW01. The sequence continues at coordinate 37,854 of CAZSDW010000011.1, read as the reverse complement.
TAAGTTATAATCACCAAATCGGTCTGAGCGGGAAAACGGTCAGTCCGCGCTTTTACCTGGCTGCCGGCATTTCTGGTTCGGTGCAGCATCTGGCAGGTATCAAAACCGCAGAGAATATTGTAGCGATTAACAACGATCCCGAAGCCCAGATATTTCAGGTCGCTGATTATGGCATTGTTGGAGATTTATTCGAAATATTACCAGTTATTAAAGAAAAACTCAAAGCGCTGAAAATGAAACCTGAGGTGTGCGAATGAAATCTGATATCTATCGGGAAGTCACTCCACAAATTATTGAAGAACTGAAGAAGATCGTTGGTCCGCGGTACGTCATCTGGAATGAGCCGGATAAAATGGAACCCTATTCACATGATGAAGTGGTGGATAAGCGTTATATGCAGATGCCGGAGGTGGTCGTCAAACCACGTACCGTCAGCGAAATCGCTGAGATCATGAAACTCGCAAACCGGGAAAAAATACCGGTCACACCGCGGGGTGCAGGCAGTGGTCTTTCCGGCGGTGCTGTCCCATGGTTCGGCGGAATATTATTATCGGTGGAACGGATGGACACAATCCTGGAAATTGATAAGGAAAATATGGTGGCGGTACTGGAGCCGGGTGTGATTACCAACGATTTGAACATGTTACTGGCAGAAGTGGGTTTGTTTTTTGCGGGATACCCCATGAGTGTGGAGAGCTGTTTTATCGGTGGTAATGTGGCGGAAAATGCCGGTGGCGGCAGAGCTGTTAAATATGGCGTGACCGGTCGGTACATCATCGGACTGGAAGTCGTAACACCGGAAGGTGAAATCATTCAGCTGGGCGGTAAACGTATCAAGGATGTGGTTGGATATGACTTTATCCACTTGATGGTAGGTTCTGAGGGAACCTTGGGAATTTTTACGAAAATATTCATCAAATTGCTGCCGTTGCCAACCAAACGAGTCGATTTACTGGTGCTGTTTAAAGACATCGCCAGCGCCGTGGCTCTGGTCCCGAAAATGATCGCCTTTGGTAAAATTATTCCAACCGCGATTGAATTCATGGATAAAACCGCAGTGGAACTCGCCTGCCGCTATTTAAATGAACATCTTTATTCGGAAGATGTCGGTGCCATGCTGCTGATCGAGCTGGATGGCAATGATGAAACCAGCCTGGAACGGGAATACGAAGTCATTGGAAAAATGTGTGAAGAAAATGGTGCGATAGAAGTATATGTTGCCGACAATGCTACGACCCAGGAACGAGTCTGGGCTGTCCGTAGGAATGTGCCGGAAGGTATCCAGACTTTTCATCCGGTTAAAAGTTCGGAGGATTTGGTTGTGCCGATTGCCAGTCTTCCAAAATTATTACCAAAAATCACCGAAATCGCGGCCCAAAACGATGTTATCATTCCCTGCTTCGGACATGCCGGTGATGGCAATATTCATTCCACTATCGTCAAAAAACCGGAAATGTCAATGGAACAATGGCATGAGACTCAGGAAGAGGTCCGGCTGCAATTATACAAGCTGGTTTTAGATTATGGTGGTACCATCAGTGGCGAACATGGCATCGGCCACAAACGTAAAAAATATGTCAGCATGGCACTGGATCCGGTCACCATTGATCTGATGAAAAGAGTTAAGCAGGCGTTTGATCCCAATCATATCTTGAATCCGGGAAAAATGTTTGAATAAATCTAAACTCCTTTTTATATCGCTGTTTCTAATAGTTATTGGCTTAAACGCGCATTCAATTAAAGTTCCTAAAATTAATGCTCCAGAAATAGACGGAAAAATTAACGATAATGAATGGCGAAATACGGCCCGGGATTCCGATTTCGTTCAGATTGAACCGAATAAAGGTGTGCCCGCCAGCCAGAAGACCACGGTCTATATCGGAATGGATTCCCATAATTTGTACGTCGCTTTTGCATGCCTGGCTGATAATATAAATGAATTATCCTCTGGCAATCGCCAGCGGGATCAGGGAAGTCTGGAAAATGAGGACGGGGTTGTACTATTGCTGGATACATTTCATGATGAGCGCAGCGCGTACCTTTTTCACGTCAATTCTCTAAATACTCAAACCGATATGAGAATTGAACACAACGGAAGTAGTCAGGATAATAATTGGGACACTGAATGGAAATCCGCGGTCCAGACGGACGACCGTGGCTGGTTCGCGGAGCTGGCCATTCCATTCAAGAGCATTAAATTTTCCTCATCGGCAGATTGCTGGGGTATAAATTTTGGACGGTCTATTGCTCGGAATAATGAAATTGCGTGGTGGTCCGGTGAGTTGAGTGATAATTACCGAGTGTCGGAATCCGGAGAGGCCTTGTTTGATCAAGCGGTCAAAGAAAGGCGGGCGAGTACCTGGATCCCTTACGGCAGTTTCCATCGTGAGAATATCGGGTCATTGCAGGTGTCAGCCGGCATTGATGGCGAAATCTCACTGACATCGGATTTGGCAGCGAACATTACGGTCAATCCTGATTTTGCCAGTGTCGAAGGAGACCAGGAAGAGATCAATATTGATCCCTGGGAAATTGAATATCCGGAGAAAAGACCGTTCTTTCGGGATATCAATGCCTTATTTGATGCTCGCTATAATGTCTTTTACAGCCGTCGGATAGGCGATATTTTTCATGGCGAAAAATTGTACGGAAAATTAGGCGGAATGCAAGTAGCCGGCGTTTATGCCCGAACGCATGCTCTTAATAATGATGAAACTGGGGAAATTGAATTCCCCAAATCCCATTTTTCAGTTTTACGTTTGCAAAAAGATATTTTATCTTCATCTACTGTCGGCATTACTGCTGTTGAAAAACGCTGGAATAGCGGCAATAACCGGGCTGTCAGTCTGGACACCGATATGCGTTTGCCTCATGACATTTATGCATCGGGACAGTTTTTCATTACGACTCCGGGTGAGAATTTATTGAAACATTCCGGTGGATTTGTACGGTTAGCCCGGGAATCCAACCAGTACCACTATCATCTGCGTCTGACCTCTTTGGGATCTGATTTGAAAGAAAATGTCAATTCTACTGGTTATCTGTCATACGATGATGTAATTGAATTAGACGGGGCAATTGAATTATCCCTTTGGCCGAAATCAGATGTGCTGAAAAAAATCAACTATGAATCCAATTATTTGGTTGATTGGTCCCAAAACCGGGAAATAGGACGATATGAAATAAAACAAGCCCTGGAGACCTATTTCAGTAACCGGATTGGTGTTGATCTGGACTATGTTTATGATTATCGGGATTCACACTGGCGCAAAACAGGACAGACGTACTCTGCCAAACAGGTACTGGATTTATCGGTTGGATACAATACGCTTGAGTGGTCCTACGCAGAAGTAAACTACGAATTCGGGCAGACGTTTGATGGTGTATTTCAGGGATGGGGAGCTTCTGCCCGATTCAGACCTTTAAAACAGATGAGTTTGTCCTATGAGTTGGAGGCAAGACGATACGATCCGGATCGATGCGATGCGATTGCCCGGAATGTGGATGTTCATATCCTTTCCAGTGAGCTGTACTTCACAACGGATTTGTTCATCAGAATATTTACCCAGTACCGGACTGATTCGAATCGATACTATCTTTATGGTATCATCGGATTCCGTTATCGTCCCCCTGATAGTGCGGTTTACCTGACTTATTCATTTGACAGAATTGAAAACGATTTCGAATCTGGCAGCACTTCCGATCGACGGCTTGTATTTTTGAAAGTCTCTCATGCAATCCATTGGCGGGGATGGTGATTTGATATTGGCAATGATGGCTTAAATGAAAAAAGGCTTGCATGGGAAATGGATGTTTAGTATAATTGTATATACAATTAAAATTAGGATGATTTTTAACAATGATAATTGATCGAAACAGCCCGGTTCCTCAATATTTTCAGCTTCAGACATGGTTACGCGAACAAATTGAGCAAGGTGTTTTTAAACCCGAAGATAAAATACCGACGGAAGAGGAATTTGCTAAAATAACAGGACTGGCGAGGGCGACTATTCGGCAAGCAATAAGTAATCTGGTAAATATGGGATATCTGAACCGTCGTCGTCGCCTGGGAACTTTTGTCAATCGGCAGACTGGCCTGTCTCAACGGAAAGATATTGTGGGAGTACTTGTTCCGGATATCCGGGCAGGTTATGCTCCGGAATTGGCCCGTGGTGTTGAAGATGCCGCAGCGAACAACAAACTCAGCACGATTTTATGTAACACCGATGATTTGTTTGTAAAAGCAGACTTTCACGCCGATCGTTTAATAGAAAATAATGTTTGTGGCGTTATCTTTGTTCCCACTGCGGCATCCGATGAAAAAAACCTGCAGATTATTGATAAATTTCGGAAGCGGAATATTCCGATTGTTCTGGCAGACCGGATTATTCCGGATACGGATGTTGATTATGTTACGACGGATAATTTTGATGGCGCTTATCATATAACAAATTACCTGATACAGCAGGGACATCGATTAATCGGTATCACACTGAGTACATTATTTAGCACTGAACGATTGCGTTATGAGGGTTACTGCCAGGCATTGAAAGATGCCGATATACTGTTGGATTCAGACTTGGTAAAATTACATAATGGCCCGTTTACTGAGAAACATTATAAACAGGCTGCAAAAACATGGTTGACTGAGCAGAGAAAAATCAGTGCGATATTTGCCGGGCATGACAGAATCGCATATATCATATATTCAGTCGCCCAAAAACTTAAATTAAACATTCCATCAGATTTATCAATCGTCGGCTATGATGATTTGCACCCAACCTGTTCCCATTTAATTTCTTTGACAACCATGCACCAGCCGATTTATGAAATGGGACAGGAAAGTTTAAAAATCCTTGTTTCAAAAATCAGAGGTGAAAATAGCGATATTAGTCAAATTGTGCTTGAATCCCACTTTGTCGAACGTTCTTCCGTTATAAAAGTAAAACAGGTATAGTATCACAAATATGAAAGTAGAAAACTGATGATTAAGAAAATCAATGTTGGATTAATTGGTACTGGTCGATTGGGAAGCATGTATGCTGAATTTTTGTGCCAGCGGGTACCGGGAGCAAACGTCGTGGCGGTGGCGGACCTGATTCCGGAAAGAGCCACGAGAACTGCGGAAAAATATGAAATTCCGAAGTGGTATGATAGTCATTTAGGTGTAAATCGCGATCCCGATGTAGATGCGGTGATCATTACGGCGACGACCGCAAATCATAAGGAAATAGTGATCGACGCCGCAAAACAGGGAAAACCGATTTTCTGTGAAAAACCTATGACCCTGAGTCTGGATGACGCTCGGGCTATGAAAAAGGCGGTTGAATCGACTGGTGTTTTTTACCAGCAGGGTTATATGCGGCGCTTTGACAAAGGATTTTCCGCAGTGAAACGGAAAATTAAGGAAGGCGTCATCGGAACCCCGGTTGTATTTCGAGGCTCATCGAGGGACCCCTATCTGCCAACCTTAGAATACCTGTTGCCTGAAAACAGCGGCGGGCAGATACTCGATATGGCGATTCACGATTATGATATTGCGCGGTGGTATATGGGTGATATTAAAACGGTCTATTCCATTGGCGGTGTCTTGGCTTTCCCGGAAGTCGAATCCACCGGGGATACCGATAACGTTGTAATGGCTTTTACTTTTCAATCTGGAGCGCTGGGTGAAATTGATATCAGCCGAAACGGCGTCTATGGTTATGATATCCGCGCGGAAGTTTTGGGGACAAAAGGTACGCTGCAAGCCGGCTATCTGCGTGATACGCCAATTCTTGTTTTGACGAAAGAGGGTGTGACTCATGATGTTGTACCCTATTTCCCGGAAAGGTTTTGTGAAGCCTATGTCGCCCAATTGAATGATTATTTGAAAAATCTTAGCAATGGTACTGAGCCAATGATTACAATTGACGATGGTATTATGGGATTGCAGATTGCTGTAGCCGCGACAGCTTCGTTGAAAACGAAATCTGTCGTGAACGTCGCTAACTACTAATTTTTTTTACTTTCTATTGTCTATTCAATTAGATGATTATATGAATGTATAAATGAAAGGAAAATAGATGAGAACAGTTACACTTTATGCCAACTGGGATCCAAAACCAAGTTTTAAATTAGGCAAAAAGGATATTGAAGGAAAATTGACTTACCTGGGTAGCAGGGTCTGGCGTCACCCACATGTAGAGATTGTAGAAAAGGATATACCGAAACCAGGGCCATCAGAGGTATTGATTGAAGTCAAAGCCTGTGGTATCTGTGGCAGTGATGTTCATATGCTACAGACATCAGATGATGGTTATATTTTTTATCCCGGATTGACAGCGTTTCCAGCGACGCTTGGGCATGAATTTTCCGGGAAAGTCCTTGATGCCGGCCCCAAAGCCATTAATAAACGCACTGGTTTGCCTTATGAGATTGGTGAAGCAGTGTGTTCCGAAGAGATGATGTGGTGTTCTTACTGCCGGCCTTGTGCGGACGGTTTTCCAAACCATTGCGAACATTTGCATGAAATCGGATTCTCCTGCGACGGTGCCTATGCAAAGTATATTAAGGTTGATGCCCGCTATTTATGGAGTATCGAGGAATTGCGTCCGATCTATGGGGAAAAGAAAATGTGGGAATTGGGGAGTCTGGTTGAACCCACTTCTGTCGCTTATAATGCCGTGATTGAACGGGGCGGTGGAATCAGGTCTGGTGATAATGTTGTTATAATGGGCAGTGGCCCGGTAGGCATAGCGGCTTGTGCAGTTCTGAAACGATCAGGAGCTGCCAATGTGATTATTTCTGAACCATCCAAATCCCGCCGGGATATGGCGCTGGCGATGGGTGCTACGCACGGAATTGATCCCACAAAGGTCAATGCCGCGGAAGCGATTCTGGATATTACCAATGGGATGGGCGCGACAATTATATTGGAAGCGACGGGTTTGCCCAGTGTGGTCTGGCCGGATATCGAGAAAGTTATCTGGGAAGGGAAAGCGTTGAATTCTACAGTCGTATTGGTAGCACGGGCGGACGATAAAATACCTATGAACGGCGAAGTGTTTCAGGTTCGCCGGGCGAATGTTGTTGGCGCCCAGGGTCATTCGGGACACGGGACTTTTCCAAGAGTAATCAGTTCGATGGCAGATGGTATGGATGTTTCCGCGCTGATAACAAAGCGCATAAAACTTGAAGAAGTACCCGAGAACTTGGTAATGCTGCAGACCAATCGGGAAGAGGTTAAAATAACGGTTTTCCCTGAAGAATAATGATAGAAAATAAAAATAGAGAGGTGTAAAAATGAGTGGATGGCTTAAAACAGACCGTCAGGACTTGAGTTTTGAAGATACATCAGTCGGACGGCTAAAAAAGAAAATTTGGGAAGCATCAGAGAAAGAAATCGATGCTATCCTCGACAATTACGGGATTCCAACTCCCTCAGAAATGGCAAAGCCGGGAACTTATATTCAGACGACGATTCGTCAGAAAGTAGTCGAAAACCGCAGAAAAAACGATATTGTTTTCTTACCTGTCGGGTGTACGGAATTACATGGACGTCACACGGTAACGGCACTGGATTCGTTTATGGTAACGCAAATTCTCGAAGGAGTTCGACGGGATTCCGTGAAAAAGGAAACGCCTGTGAACCTGGCTTGGAATCCGCTGAATTACGGCGGACATCCTCATCACCATATTGGCATGCCGGGAACGATTCATCTTGAGGATGAAGTGCTGAAACGGGTGCTGATCGATGTGATGGTGGGCTTGTGGAATGACGGTTTCCGCAAGATTATTATTGTCAATAATCATGGTCATTTATGGTTGCTGGAAGCGGCGATTCAGGAATTGCAGAAAACCTGGAACCTGCCGGGACTTTTCCGGGTGATTGACTGGCACAGGGCAGTGCGGGAATTCTTCAGGACCAAAGATCGGGGCGGGGATTGGGAAGACAATTTTTTCCACGCTGACGAGGCTGAAACATCAGTGATGTTGTTGCTGGCGCCGCAATATGTTGAGATGGCACTGGCCCAGGAAACGAAAGTGGATTCATATTTACCGGATGGTCATATGGACAAAGCCGTTGATCCTTTTGCACGACCGAGCAAGTGGTCGGAAGGCCAAGGACACGGACCGATGGAAATCAATTCCATTCCCGAAGGAGTGGTCGGACGTCCTACGATCAGTGACCCTAAAAAAGCCAAGCGGACGATTGCCGCGATTCTGTCCTATTTAACTCTCGTGTGGGAAGAGATTCTGACAGCCTGGCCGGCAGGTACTTTTCCGCCTATTGAAAAGACCACAATGCGTACGGAAAAAGAGATGGAACCCTATCTGAAAGAACCATTTACAGAAGGGTGGCGGCCTATTTATGCGATTCGGAAAATGGGTCTGTAATTGATGAAATTAAGTATAGTAATTTCGACGCAGCCAGCGAAATTTGATGCCTTGGCCTACAAAGGACAGTTAGCCGAAAATATTGTTAAAATTCGGCGACTGGGTTACGATGGTGTCGAGCTGGCGGTTCGCAATCCCGAACAGATCGATCTCCCGACGGTTAAAATGTTAACCGTGGGACGCGGATTTCCGGTGTCTGCGATAGGAACCGGGCAGGCATTTGGCGAAGAGGGATTGTCCTTCTCTGATCCGGACGAAAAAATCCGCCGAGAGGCAATTGACCGAATCAAAGCCCAGATTGCCCTGGCTGAACAGCTGGAGGCGCTCGTTATTATTGGTTTGATTCGGGGAATTGTCCAGCCCGGTATCGAAACAAGGCAGGCAAATGGCTGGATTCTGGATGCCTTATCCGAATGTGCATCTGAAAATCCTTCAGTAAGTCTGGTGATTGAACCCTGTAACCGCTATGAAGCCAATACGGTAAATACAGTCAATGATGGAATTGAGTTAATTGATAAACTTGGAATGTCCAATGTTGGTCTGTTGCTGGATACATTTCATATGAATATTGAAGAGCCGGATATGTTGCAGAGTATTGAAAATGCAGGAGACCGGATTTTTCATTTTCATATTGCTGACTCCAATCGTTGGTATCCGGGTGCCGGACATATCGATTTTCCGGCAGTGGTTGAGCAACTAAAAAGGATCGGGTATGATGGCTTTTTATCGGCGGAAATCATACCGATGCCGGATCCCGATACAGCAGCGGCTAAAAACATCAGTTTCATGCGGGGTTTAGTTGGGTAAATCAGATATGAATATTGTCATTAAAATGCGCCATAAAATTGGCAGTCTTATGATGATTCTAATATTCATTTTGAAGCTACAAATTATTTTTGCCCAGAGCAGTCCTCCCCTTCTTATTAATGATACCGATACACCGGGCAACGGTAATTGGGAAATTAATATTATGGGCTCTTTGGAACATGCTGTTTTACACGATGATTGGCAGGTTCCCCTTTTCGATATTAATTATGGTTTAGGCGATTTTGTGCAGCTGACAATGGGACTGCCCTATGCCTTTACCTATAATAAAAACAGCCAGTTTGATAGAGGTTTTAATAGTGTTGAATTAGGTATTAAATACCGATTTTGGGAGCGCATGACTTTCCGTGGGCCAAGCTTTTCATGTTACCCAAAGATAAACCTTCCGTTTCAATCAGCAAATGGGGCGGAATTTATACTACCTCTGGAGTGGCATAATGAGTGGTCGTCGTTTGGAATGACCGTGGAGGCTGGACATGTTTGGACCCAGGGAGAATCTGGCGAGTGGGAAGCTGGTTTAGCGGCAGCATTTCCTTTTCATCATCTTGAGCTGCTTGCTGAATGGCATACTTGTATCCAGGAATCATCGCTGGAATTAGTTGAGCCGATGGTGAATATTGGTTTTACCTGGGAGCTTTCAGAAAATGTATCGTCTTACTACTCTGTCGGGAAAAATATCCAAAGCCACAATGAGGAAACAAGATTGTGGAGTACCATGGGGATACAACTATTATTGTAACAAAATAAAATTCTTTAAGAATGGAGAAAACATATGGAAATGATGAATGCACTGGTATTTAAGGATGTTGGAAAAATAGTCTGTGAAAAAATACCAGTTCCCAAAGTAACAAAATCTAACCAGGTCCTGGTAAAAGTTTCTTCTTGTGGTATCTGTGGTTCCGACGTCAAGATTCTTGAAGGGAAACATGCTTATAAAGAGAACACCGTACTCGGACATGAATTTTGCGGCACAGTTGTCGAGATTGGCAGTGAAGTCACCGCGGTGAAAAAAGGTGATTGGATTGCGCTGGATAATAATTCCCGTTGTGGACTGTGTGAATATTGCAGAATAGGGATGAGTAGTCAGTGTGTGGAATTAAAAAACCGTACCCTGGGAGTATTTAAGAACGGCGGCTTTGCCGAATATACTCTGGCGACCGAAGATGTCTGTTTTAAAATCCCCGAATCTATCGACGATATCGTTGGCACACAGGTAGAGACATTGGGGACGGTTTTAAATGGAATGAACACCGTCCAAATGCAGTGTTATGACTCTGTATTGGTACTGGGTTGCGGACCAATTGGTTATCTGTTCACCGCTATTGCAAAAAATGTTGCCGCCAGTGTTGTCGTGACTGAAATTGATCCCTTCCGAATTGAGATTGCTAAAAAATTCGATGTGCCGGTATTCAACCCGGAAGAATGCGATCTGGAAGAAGAGGTTATCAAATTGACCAACGGTAAAAAATTTGATATCGTTATCGATGCCGTGGGCACTCAATTGGAAAATGCTCTGAAATATGTGACAGCCGGCGGAAAAATTCTGGCTTTTGGAATGGACAGCAGCTGTAAAGCCACAATCGATCCATATACCGTGACCAGAAACGCCATTAAAATTCTGGGAACGTATATTGGTCAGAATACAATAGTACCGTCAATCAAACTGCTGAGTTCTGGAAAACTGGAGATGGATAATTTCTTTACAGAAACAATTCCATTGAAAGATGGTCCGGCGGCATTTAGAAAGCTCGGACTGGATCTGGGCACCATGCAGCATATTCCCAAAAAAGCGATGAAAATTGTACTTAAACCATGACATCTGATTTAACAGAGCAGGAAAGTTGAATGAACCGAATATTACGCTTCTTCACGACCGGAATAGAACAACCTCTAATCAAAGATAAGATAACAGTCGATCGGTTGTTTAAAAAATATCGTTTATCTGTCATGCTGGCGATTTCGATCGGGTACGGTTTGGCATATACCTTACGTCTGGCGCTGAATATGGTCAAAAAACCAATTCTTGATGCCGGTATTTTCACAGCTATGGACCTTGGGAACATTGGTTCAGCTCTGTTGTATGCTTATGCATTCGGTAAATTCACAAATGGTTTTTTGGCGGACCATGCCAACGTAAAGCGGTTCTTTGCTTTTGGGGTTCTGATGTCAGCGTTGGTCAATATCGCCATGGGTTCGTCGACAATTTTATGGGTTTGGATTGTTTTGTGGGGAATGAACGGCTGGTTTCAGTCTTTTGGCGCGCCAACCGGTGCCGTCACGCTTTCCAACTGGTTTAGCAAATCAGAACGAGGTCGATACTACGGGATTTGGAGCACCGGGCATAATATTGGTGAAGGACTAACCTTTGTAGTAACATCGACGATTGTGGCGTATTGGGGCTGGCGGGCAGGATTTATCGTCCCCGGAATTTTTTGCATTGTACTTTCCGGACTCATTTACCTGACACTACAGGACAAACCGCGCACTTTGGGTCTTCCTTTAGTTGCCGATTGGAAAAAGGATTCAAGTGTCATACCGGTGACAGAAAGCGGAAAGAGCGTCAGGACTGGCAAAGCACAATTGCAGGTTCTGAAGACACCAGCCATCTGGGTCTTAGGATTAGCCAGTGCGTCTCTCTATATGACCCGATATGCTATCAATAGTTGGGGCGTACTTTACCTTCAGGAAGCCAAAGGTTATTCCCTGATGGAAACGGGGGGAATTCTGGGATTGAATACGGTCGCCGGCATATTGGGGTGTATCGTCTATGGCTTCGTATCCGATAAGTTCTTTAAAGCGCGTCGTCCGCCGGTTACACTGATTTATGGTTTAATAGAATTGACAGCGTTATCTGTTATCTTTTTCAGCGCACCGAATCATCCAGGATTGGTCATGGTGGCGTTCATCTGTTATGGTTTTACCATGAGCGGTTTACTGGCTTCGTTGGGTGGATTATTTGCCATTGACATTGCCTCGAAAAAGGCTGCTGGCAGCGCGATGGGATTTATTGGTATTTTCAGTTATATCGGTGCCGGTTTACAAGACCAGGTTAGTGGTTTTTTAATTGATCAGGGCAGCAGTACGATTAATGGTGTCCTGTCCTATGATTTCTCAAAAGTGATTTATTATTGGATCGGCTCGTCGATTGTATCCATGATACTCGCAGCGACATTATGGAAAGTAAAAGTTACAGATTAAAACGGGAAGGTTTATATCGGTATGAAATTTTATGATGTGTTGATATTTGGAAATTATACCAGTGATACGATAATTACAAACGGCGTTAGACGACATGTGGATGGTGGCGGATTTAATTATGGGGCGCATGCTGCCGCTGGATTAGGATTGAAAGTCGCCGCCGTGACCCGATTGGCTAAGTCAGATTCACACGTAGTTGATAAATTGGAAAAGATAGGCGTGGATGTGTATCCCAGCTATGTCTCCTCATCAACCCAAATGATTCTGGATTATCCCTCTGCCAATGTTGACGAACGAATCCTGACTTGCCCGGTCACGGCGGGTTCCTTTACAACTGATCAGTTTGATGGATTGGAAGCCAAGGCGTTTTTGATAAATGCTTCCATTCGGGACGAAGTCCCGGTCTATGTTGTAGAAGTATTAAAGAATACTCGTCAGGGATTACTGGTCGCAGATGCCCAGGGCTTTGTCCGTGAGATTGGGAATCAGTCAAGGCTGATAAATACCAATTGGCCTCAGAAAAAAAAGGTACTGGCAATGCTGGATATTCTGAAAGCAGATACGGTTGAGGCAGAATCCCTGACTGGCGAGACGGATTTGAAAACCGCTGCGAAAATGTTGGCATCCTGGGGCCCAAAAGAAATTGTTTTGACACATCGCAGCGGTATTCTGGTATATGCTGATGGCGAATTCCACGAGGCCGAATTTCATCCGAAAGAACTTATAGGTCGTAGTGGACGTGGAGATACCTGTATCGCATCGTATGTTGCCAAACGACTGTTTGCTCCTCCTGAAACAGCAATTATCTGGTCGGCGGCGGTGACGAGCCTAAAGATGGAGTCTGATTCGCCCTTTTTACGATCCATTGAAGATGTGGAAACATTAATTCAGAGGAAATATTCATGAGTGGAGGAAACACTATCATGAAACGTACACGCAATATTATTTTTATTGCACTTTTTCTGGGTATGGTGCTGACAGTATTCTTTTTATGCAGCACTGCCGATAAACCTATTTCTTTTATTGTTGCTCAGGACCAGCGATATAAAGCGACCGAAAGATATCACAGACCCGAATTTTATCTGGGAGCATTAGATGCAATTGAGGCAGCTGGAAAAGGTGCGTTTATGCTCAGCCCCGGCGATCTCGATCCAGTGCACGCCACCAGGGAATTAGTGGCAGAAGTACTTGGCGAAAATTACCCCTGGTATCCGGCTGTCGGCAATCATGATATTGAAGATCCGGCAACGATGACATATTTTCGGGAATATAACCGTGGTGGAAATTCGTTACCTTATGTGGTGCGTTCCGGCCCGTCGGGCAGTGTAGAGACCATGTATTCAATTGAAATTGACAATTGCCATGTTGCTGTTATTAATGTCTATTTCGACGGCGAATCCGATCATGGGACTGATGGCGATGTTGTACCCGAGCTGCTGGAGTGGCTGGAAAAGGATCTGAGTAGCACTGATAAACCATTCCTGTTCGTGGCAGCTCATGAGCCCCTCATCGCTCTGCCGGATATGGATAACGGCAGAATTCGGCATCAGGGAGATTCACTGGATAAATACTATCGTAATGCCTATAAATTGCGGGAACTCCTGAAAAAGTATAATGTCCGGGCTATTTTCAATGGTCATACTCATGGCGCTTCGATCTGTAAAATCAACGGATTGTGGCAGGTGGATTCCGGGCATGCGTATGGGATTGAAAACCCGTTTCCGGAATTTTTATTTCAGGAATTAACACATTATATCCAAACAGAATTAAAGCCGGGTAAATCTGCCCGGGATTTGATTGCGGAATTTTACTCATTGGACTCTTATGATATTAAAAAGGTGCTGTACTATACCGAGTTAAGCAAAGGGATTCACTATAAAAAACTATCCGATCAACAGGGATTGCTCTACGTTTATGAATTTTATGAAAATTGTGAAAACGATCCCCAAATGTTGCAAAAATATACAGATACATTCTATAAGAATTATGATTTATCGCGAAGCACTTTCCTTAAGATCACACTTGAAGAACCGGTCAGGGTCGATGTTTACCGTGATGATGCAAAAGGCGGTGAATATAAATTGATGCACACTGTCTATCTGAATTAAACAGACGTCAATCTTTGTTTTTTAATTAACAATATTCAAAATGGGAAACTCACAGTGAAATACCGTATAATAATCATTTTAATGATCTTACTGGCAGCCTTTTCGGCATGTCAACCGGCGTCTGAACCACAATCTTTTATGATGGCAGTGGACTGGCGATATACCGCGATGCCGGAATATCGTACTGAAGAATATTTTCTCGGGGCATTATTAGCCATAAAAGAACTTGGTGCTGGGATGTTTATGATTAGTCCTGGTGATATAGAACCACCGGATGCCTCCCGAGAATTGATTAGTCAGGTTTTGGGTGAAGATTATTTGTGGTACCCGGCTATGGGCAATCACGAACTTGAAGATCAGGCGTATATCGATTATTTGCGGGCAATCAATGCCGGTGAAAAATCTTTGCCCAATATCGTTCGTAAAGGTCCAGTGGGTTGTGAAGAGACGACCTATGCCTTTGAAGTTGGCGATTGTCATATTGCTGTTCTGAATCAATATTTCGACGGTGTCTCGGATATCGGTACTGATGGTAATATGGTTCCGGAGTTACTGGCATGGCTGGAAGAGGATCTGAAAAGCACCACAAAACCCTTCATCTTTGTGGCCGGACATGAGCCACTGGTCTCCATGCCGGATATGGGCAACGGCAGGATTCGTCATCAGGGGGACTCGCTGGATAAATATCCGCAGAGCGCCGCACGGTTTCTTCAATTAATGCGGAAATACAATGTGACAGCATACCTGACCGGACATACCCACAACACATCCATTGGAAGAATTAACGGAGTATGGCAAATCGATGCCGGTCATGCCCGGGGGACCGAAGGCTTGTTTCCGGATGTTGTGTTCAATCAGATATATGAGCGGATGCAATTACCAGATAATAAAAACCGCTCCGAGGAATCCGTGCTGATGGATTATTTCAAAGGACAGGAATACAATCTGAAAAAAGTGCTCGATTATGCCGGACTGACGGGAGATGTAGGATATAAGAAAATCAGTGACACAGCTGCTTTTCCGTTGTTACTGGAATTTTACCGCAATTATCGGGATAATGATAGTTTGCGGCGCCAATATGATGAGGATTTCGAAGCCAGCGGGCTTTTGACCCAAAGTTCATTTGTGCGGATAGTGCTTGAAAAACCGGTCAGGGCAGAAGTATATCGTAATGATGCACGGGGTGGACAATATCAGTTGACATATACAGAGATTTTAAATTGAGGGCAATAATTTATTTTATTTGAAAGGAGGAGTGTTCAGAAGAGCAATTAAAAAGATAAAGAAACAACAGATTGGACCAGTTTCCAAACCAAAAATTATAGGAGGGTAAAGATGGTTATGAAATCTGTAAACAGTGGCAATTGGAATCGATTATTCTATTCCGTATTTGCCGTATTAATGGTTTTGTGTTTTTTAACTTTGCCAGTTTCGCTTTACGCGGATGTGAAGGGATGCATTGAAGGAAGAGTCGTTGATGCAAGCTCGGGTGATTATTTACCTGGCGCGAATGTTTTGCTTGCCGGGACAAATTTTGGGGCTGCGACAGACCGAACAGGTTACTTTTGCATAATGAATGTACCGTTAGGTGACTATGAGGTGACTGTATCTTATGTGGGATATGATAAATATTCCGAATCTGTCGCAATTTCAGAATCAAAGAAGCGTGTGACAATGCAAGTAAACCTTGACGTTAGTAGTATTGAAATGAGTGAAGTAGTGGTTAAAGGATTACGGCAGGGGCAGGCGAAGGCATTGAGCCAGCAGAAAACCGCAGAAAATATTAAAAGCATTGTTGATGAAGAACAGATGCAACTCTTTCCGGATGTAAATTCTGCCGAAGTACTGCAACGTATACCGGGTGTGTCAATCGCGAGAGACCAGGGAGAAGGTCGTTATGTTCTGGTACGTGGAACATCGCCCCGGATGAATTCAACTTCTATTAATGGTGTTAAAATTCCATCACCCGAAGGTGGGGATCGCAGTGTTGCGCTGGATGTAATATCCGCTGATAATCTGGCTGGGATCGAAGTTACCAAGGCAATTACACCGGATATGGATGGAGATGCTATTGGTGGAGCTGTTAATCTTAAAACAAAAAGTGCGTTGGATTACCCGGGAAAAGTATTAAGTGGCACGTTGGGTAGTGGCTACAACAATCTGGCTGGTAAAGGGAACTATCAGGTTGGTCTGAATTATGGAGACCGCTTTGGTGCAGATAAAAACATCGGCTTGATGCTGAGCGGCAGTTTTCAGAGAAATAACAGAGCCTCAAACAACAATGAAATTGACTGGGGTGGCGTTGATGATGCCAGCGGCGGCGAATATGACTGGGCGATGAAGACACTGGAACTTCGGGATTATATGCTGACACGTGATCGTATGACCCTTTCGGGAAATCTTGATTTTTTACTGAGTCAGGACAGTAAATTCTACGTTTCCGGACTTTTTACAAACTATAATGATGTCGAAGTCCGCCGTGCCATGGTAATAGATCCGGATAATGCAGATTTTTATAATTCACCGACCAATAGTCCCGAAGCAGCTTTTGCCTCTGAAATCAAGGACCGGACTCAGACCCAGATGTTATATAATTTTATGGCAGGTGGTGTGAATCAGTTTTCAAAGTTTAAAATTGATTACCGGCTTTCTTACGGATACGCCCAGGAAGAAGAACCGGATAAATTGGGATATGCCTTTGAAATGGATGAAGAACCTGAGATCAATTTGGATTTATCCGATAGAGATTTGCCTCATTGGAGTATAGTAGGTCTGGCAGATGGTTACGAATACAATCGTGCTAATTACGTTTTCGATGAACTGGAGGCAGACACCACAAAAACTACCAACCGGGACATTGGCGCAGAGTTCAATTTTGAAATGCCCTATAGTCTGGCAGGTAATCAGGCGACTTTCAAATTTGGTGGTAAGACAGTCATGAAAAAGAAAGATCGCAATGAAAATATCTGGGAATATGGCTGGGAAGGTGATGATGATGTTATCATGGATCAGTTCAGTGAAGCCAAGAGAGATGGATTGTTTGGCGATGAATATCCCGGCTTGGAGGCGCCGAATCCGGAAAAAGTCAGGGACTGGTTTATTGATAATCGTGAGAGTGGTCTTTTAGAAGGAGAACTGCTCTATGACGACACCTATGGAGCAACCTATGACGCTACTGAAGATGTCTATGCTTATTATGGAATGACAACTGTCAATTTGGGAAAGCTGATGCTGCTGGGCGGTTTCCGGCATGAAATTACCCAGACAGATTATAAAGGGCATGAAGTCATATTTGATGATGAAGGTGACTACCAGGAAACGATAGAGAGCGAAAATGAGGCTAATTTTTCACATTTTCTACCGATGGTACATTTACGTTATCGCGCAACCGAAAGAACTAACATTCGGGCAGCCTTTACGACAGGTATCGCTCGTCCGGATTATGAAACTCTCGTTCCGTACAAGTTGATCTATTGGGAAGATGAAGAGATGGAAGTTGGAAATCCGGATCTGGTTCCCACTACCTCTATGAATTTTGATTTTTTAGGTGAACATTATTTCCAGAATATTGGTATCCTGTCCGGTGGTATTTTCTTGAAATCGATGGATAAAATTATCTATCCGTTTGTCTATGATAAACCCGATGATGATCCAAACTATCCGGAATTCGAGGTTTCATCGTGGATTCAGGGAGAAAAAGCGAGTTTGTTCGGTTTTGAAATCCATTGGCAACAACATCTCACTTTTTTACCAGGCGTGCTGAAAAACCTCGGCATCTACGGTAATTATACTTATACAACCTCAACAGCAACAGTTGGTGAACGTGAAGACCTGCCTCTGGCGGGTCAATCTGCCAGTATGGCTAATTTTGCTTTGAGTTATGAACAAGGCGGATTCAGTGGTCGATTAAGCATGAACTACCATGGGAAGTACTTGTCCGAATTAGGAGAGGATGAGGACGAAGATATCTATTACGATAATCATATTCAGTGGGATTTCTCCGCAAGCCAGAAACTATTTGGTAAACTTCAGGTATATGCTCAGGCAATCAATCTCAATGATTCCTACCTGAGGTATTATTTGGGTAAATCGAACCGCCCAATCCAAAGAGAATCTTATTCCTGGTGGATTAATGCGGGACTGAAATTCTCGCTGTAACAGAATGATTTTTGGAATACAGTTTGACGGAGACTGTACAATATGAAATTCAATAGAGGGAAACCGGTACTTTTTGTACCGGGCCCTTTATTGGAATGGTTTATGGTAAATAAAAGTGAAAATGAGGAGCGTGATGAGTAAATTGAAAAACACAAGTCTTGGGATGCTCTCAGGCATTTTGGGCATCCTGTTGTCAGTTGGTATTCTTGGATGTTCTGAGAAAAAACCGCCCATCCATTCGAATGCAATAAAACCAATAGTGATCACTGAACAGACAAAACATGATACAGATGACCCGGCGATTTGGATTCATCCGGATGATCCGGCAAAGAGTCTGATTGTAGGTACTGATAAAAATGAAGATGGCGCGCTGTATGTCTATGATCTGGAAGGAAGAATTCAGCAGGATAAGGTTATTCGAAATTTAAAACGCCCTAATAATGTGGACATTGAGTATGGTCTGATGCTAAACGGTAAACCGGTGGATATTGTAGTTGCAACAGAACGCTTAGCCAATAAAATCCGGATATATTCTATTCCGGATATGATCTGTATTGACAATGGCGGAATTGACGTATTTGTTGGAGAGGCACTACGTGCCCCGATGGGGATTGCCTTGTACAAACGACCCACAGATGGGACAATTTTTGCCATAGTCGGTCGCAAAGAGGGTCCAACTAACGGGACGTATCTGTGGCAATATCTACTTGAAGATGATGGGAGCGGTAATGTAAAAGCAACCAAAGTTCGGGAGTTTGGTGCCTACAGTGGAATCAAAGAAATTGAATCCATTGCAATTGATGATCAGTTAGGGTATGTGTATTACTCAGACGAACAATTCGGTGTTAGAAAATATTATGCTGATCCCGCAATGCCGGATGCAGAAAAAGAATTGGGAATAATTTACACACAAGATTACCTTGAAGATAATGAAGGAATTTCCATTTATTATGTTGACGATAAAACCGGATATATACTGGTGTCGGATCAAAGTGCAAATCGATTTAGAATTTATACCAGAGAGGGTACACCCGCTGTAATCGATCCGGAAGATCCAGAAGATAACGAACCGGCACGTCCACATGCCCATAAATTGGTAAAAATTGTAAATGTTTCTACAAATAACAGTGATGGTTCAGATGTCGTGAGTGTCGCGTTGGGTGATAAATTCCCAAATGGATTGTTTGTTGCAATGTCTGATGACCGTACTTTTCAGCTGTATTCCTGGAAAGATATTGCCGGTGACGATCTGATCGTTGCCCCCAACGGTGTTCAGCAATAGTCTTTTCCAATAAAACTGAATTAATAAGGGGTATAATCCTGAAAGGGAGGATATTGCCCCGGTGAAGGGAAATTCCATGAATCAATTTGCCTTAAGGGGATTGCATCATGTATCTGTGCAGACAATCGACTGGGAAGCTTCCCTGCACCTATACATTACCATTCTGGGAATGCGAATTGCTCTTGAATATGAAGACACTGACAAAAAACTCATTCTACTGGATACAGGCAATGGAACTATTCTCGAGCTTTTTGCACCTAATTCAAAAGTTCGAAAGCAGGAAGGCCCATTGACCCATTTTGCACTTGCTACATTAGATACCCGTGAAAGTATAAATTTAATTCGTCATCTCGGCTATACCGTGACAATGGAAGCGACGGATGTCGAAATGGGTGATGTTAAATCTACAATTGCATTTTTTGAAGGACCGAATGGTGAATCTGTGGAGTTTTTTGAAGTACAGTTTATAAGCTGACCACTTTTTAATATTTATCAAAATTGGTCTCTTTGTAATTCTCGTCTTTTTCCGATTAGATTTTAGCTTCTGAAATTATAGCAGCGAAGATGTTCTATAAAATCATCTTATAATTAGTTGCATAGCAATACAAGCATCGGTGCCGGCAGCTGTTGTAGCTGCCGATGTCCCGGCTGGCGTAACAGCCACAGCCTTTGCGGGTTGGTTTGATTTCACTCGAGAACTGAATGGATGGATATAATCGGTGTAATAATTCCGAATCGATACAGTGACCTTTGCGGATGCCGGCTGTTTCGGCAATGTTATTTTCACAACAAGTCAAAATTTCTATGTTGTAGCAAGTGGCGATTTTCTGTAATTCCTTTGAAAAATCGACCAATTCGGAAAGCGCCGGCTTATGAAATTGAATCCCGTTTTCTCGACTTATCTGGGTGAAGCGATGGTGCACTTTACGGTAAAGATCGATGAAACTGATGATGCAGCGCGATACGTACCGGGTAAGAGAACTGGCGAGATTTTCAAAAGTTGCCAGTCGCTCATCCGGTGGAGTCAGACTTGAAAAAATAATGGGATCAAAGCGCCACAGAACTGTATCTTTACCGTAACGTTCTGAAAGATATCCAGCCCATTTAACGGCGTCCTGATAATCCGGTATATTCGGTTCAAACAGCTCTTTTGCTGGATTTTGAAATCCATTGATCGTGAAATGGAATAGAAACCGATTTTGATAAATTGACTCAATTTTTTCCAGAGTAGAAATAAAAGGTTTGTAATTTTTTGACCAGAAGACAATCGCCGCGGCATCTTCCGCTTTGAGTGAAACGGGATAACTTTTACCTGAAAACGGATTGGGCACATCGACGAAGCCTTGTTTCACTCTTTCATAAAACCATTCGCCGAAGAACGCCGGAATATCGCTCCGCCGGCTGGCAGAGATAATCTGACCGGACTTCGGATTTATTTGAGATGGCTTAGCTATCGTAGATAAATAAAATGACTATGGTTTTTTATCGGAAATTATCTGCTCATATGAAGAGAGTGACCGTTTATCGCGGACAATCTGGATCAGTTTGTAAGTTTCGTCACAGGGATGCAGGTCAAAAGCTGTCTCGGCTTCTTTCAGGGCATATTCATACCAGCCCTTTTTCGTATAAGCGATGGCGAGGTTGTGATGGGCTTCATAAGATTTTGGATCTGCCTGGGTTGCGGCTTTAAATTCCAGAATGGCTTCATTGATCAGCCCTTTTTCTGAATACCATTTTCCCAGATCGTAGTGGCTCTTGTAATTTTCCGAACAACCGGTGAGGAAAAATGCGGTAACAATAAATCCACAAAACAATATAAGCTTCTTCATGATTACTCCTGGAATTTTTCAGATCATTTCGAGTGTAAATTTAGGTGCTGCAAAAATAAAAACAAACAGATTGTCAGAATCAATTATTTAAATCACACGTTAATTTTAGCAGAAATTAAAAGAATGCGTATATTATACGACGATTAAATTGATAAAAACGAATGAGTTTTCCGTTGATCAAAGTATCTTTTTCTGGCTCTCCACTTCCACAAATACTGCTCTGCCTGTTTCTGGTGATGACGATTGCCAACGGAGCACCCAAAGAAAAGCTTCGTTTAGTCGGTGCTGATCGTCTGGAGCAGGTGACCCGCAATAATATCAGTGTCAAGAAGCTTACCGGTAATGTTCATTTTCGCAAAGGCGAAGTGGATTTGACCTGCGAACTGGCGTACTGGATTGAAAAGGACGAAAGGGCGAATTTTTATCGGAGTGTCCATGTGACTAAAAAGAATCAGATTCTTGAAGCCGATACGCTGACCTATTATGCCGGTGAGGAGATCATTGTAGCCAATGGTCGTTGCAGCTTTGCGGATGGTGATATCCACATGACTGCGCAAAAGCTGAAACATTATGTGGAGGATGACTTGTCCGAAGCCCGCGGGACCGTTCATCTGAATGATGACCGGCGGACTGTTGTCGCCGATTATCTGGTCTATTATTCGGAGACTAAAAAGGCGATTGCTCTGCGAAATGCCTCTATTCTCGATCCCGGCAGGAATACACAGTTGTTTGGCGACAGCCTGGTCTATTTTAACGACACCGGAAATATTGAAGCAAGCCAGAATCCGTATATTGTAAAGCAGGATTCTGCCGGCAGGGAGAGCTTTCGGATTAAAGGAGATGTCATTCGTGGCTATGAAGATCGGGGACGGTTCATCAGTATTGGTAATGTTAAAATCTGGCGGAATGATTTCAGTGCTTATTCCGACGAACTGGAATACTATGATTCCCTTGAAGTAGCCGAAATGATTGGCAAGCCGAGGGTCTTTCGGGACGGTCAAAACCTGTCCGGTGAGCGCATGAAATTGCGGATGAAGGACGAAGTGCTCGAATCGCTGTCGATTTTTGATAATGCCGTTGCATCTTCAAAGACGAAAGCCTACCTCCCTTATAACAAGGCGGATTCGGTCAGTGTCGCTGAACGGGACTCGATTCGGGTCTATGATGAAATCACCGGCAAATTCATGGAAATCTATTTTAAAGAGGGCAGGACCGACTCGATCCGGGTGTCCGGTATGGCAACCAGTTATTATAATGTCACCGAAGATAGCGTAATTCAGGGCGTGAATATCGCCAGTGGTGATACCGTTGTAATGAAATTTATTGACAAACGCCTGAATCATATTGTGGTTATCGGTGGGGCAGAAGGGCAGTATATTCCGGATAAAACGAATACCAGTGTCGATACGACGGTTATCTATTCGGCTGCGCGAATAGATTATTTTCTCAAGGATAAAAACACTTATTTAAATAATGCTTCGTCGATTCGATCCGGTGATATGAAACTGACGGCAGGGAAAATACAGATTGAATGGAACAGTAATCTGTTGTATGCTTTCCCAATCGGACCGCCGCCCTATGATTCATTGTCCACGGATTTGCCGACTCTCTACCAGTCGGGACGGGAGCCTTTCTCCGGTGATGAGATGATTTATAACATGAAAACCCGGAAAGGGCGGATTGTCGAGGGCAGGACCAGGGAGCAGGACGGTTATTATTATGGTGAAAATATCAGCAAGGTAAGTACCCGGGAGTTCTACGTCAGAAATGGCGTTTATACGACCTGCGACATCGAGGATAAGCCCCACTATTATTTTAAAAGCCCGAAGATGAAACTCATTCACAAGGATAAAATCATTGCCAGACCGATTATTTTTTACATTCATGATATTCCGCTGCTGGCGTTGCCCTTCGGCATTTTCCCAAACAAGGCGGGTGGACGTCATTCCGGCTGGCTGATGCCGACCTACGGCGAGAGCAGCCGGGATGGGGGTTATTTTCGTGGATTGGGTTATTTCTGGGCGCCGAATGATTATTACGATTTGAAACTGACGGCGGATTTTTACGATCGGGTCGGAATGGTAACCCGCTACCGTACCCGTTATAAATTGCGCTATGTTTTCGACGGTTCGATCAGCGGCAGATATACCAATGAATTCTTTTCGGATTATCAAAAAAGGGAATGGACCCTCAATGTTCAACATTCACATCAATTGAGTCCGACGATGCATTTTAAAGCTAATGGCAGTTTTGTCAGCAGTGATGATCTGTATCAACGCCTGAGTTTTCAACAGAACGACCGCCTGAAACAGCAGTTGATCAGTAATGCGACTCTGTCGAAAACCTGGCCGGGAAAACCCTATTCCTTGTCAATGAGCCTGAATCAGACAATCAACCTGCAAGCGCAGAATATGGTAAAAGTCAGTCCGACTTCCGCAGGGCAGAAATTTGCTTATATCAACCGATCTTTACCCAGTATCTCCTTTAGTCGCAGTTCAAAACCGATTATTTCCCCAAAAGCAGGAACCAGCGCAGCCAGAAGTAAATGGTATAATAATATCTATTTCAGTATCAGCTCACAGCTGCGCAACAACCAGAATATTTCCTACCTTTCGAGTCGTGTAAATGATTCATTGCTTTGGGAACAACAAGATGTCACCAAAAATGCGGTGACGCATAATATTAGCCTGAACAGTTCCCAGAAAGTCCTGAAGTTTGTGACCCTGAATCAGAACATGAGTATTCAGGAAGGCTGGATCATGGACTACGAGACACCGGTTTATGATTCATCAGGCGGATTTGTAATTGAAAACGGGAGAGTTGTCACAATGCCGGTGACCGAATTCCGGGCGCGACATACCGGTAACCTGTCCTTCAATGCCCAGACCAAACTCTATGGACTGTTTCCAATCAGGATTGGGTCCCTGCAAACAGTTCGGCATGTAATGACTCCCAAGGTCGGTTTCTCTTATCGCCCGGATTTCAGCGGGAGGGTATTCGGTTGGGATCCCGGCTATATCGATACCTGGACCGATGGCAGTGGCTATGAGTGGCGCTATGATCCTTTTAGCAATACCTTGCTGGGTGGTACGCCATCGGGAGAATCCAAGTCCATGACATTCAATCTGAGCAATGTGTTTCAGGCAAAAACCAAGAGTGGCGATGAGGAGAAAAAGATCGATCTGTTGACGTTGAATTTGAATACACAGCGAAATTTTGCGGCTGACAGTCTGCAATGGGCGCCGATAACGACGTCGATTCGAACCCAGCTTTCCAAAAAACTGGCGCTCAATATCAGCACCAGTCATGACCTGTACGCTTACCGGAATCGACGGATTAATGAGTGGAATGATGATTGGCACGGTATCCCTGTCCCGCGCCTGACGAATGTCAGCGCTTCCACTGGTTTTGCGTTATCCGGTCGGCGTTTCGGGATTCTTCAACCGGACCAGGCGGTTGCAGATACTTCCGGGATTGAGGACGAAATCCTGGGTGCGATTGATACGGACAACGAGGAAGCGGCATTTTTCCCCGAACGGGCGGAGGGAAATGAATTGTGGAAGGCAAGTTTCAGCCTTCGGTACAGTCTCTCAAGGACAAATCCGGCAATCAAAAATGAGACTTTTTGGATGAGCGCGAATGTATCCGTTAATTTAAATTCAAAGTGGAGAGTTGGCTGGAATGCCAGTTTTGACGTGCTTGAGAAAAACCTGGTCAGTCAGCGTTTTCAGATCACCCGGGATTTGCATTGCTGGCAGCTTACCTTTAACTGGACTCCAAGCAAATACAGCTATGCGAATCAATATAATCTCACAATCAATGTAAAATCACCTACTCTCCGTGATTTAAAGTATGAAGAGCGGGGGGGCAGAAGCAGTGGTTTTGGTCTTTGATCCAACATTTCCCGGCTTTTCGACAACAATGAGATTAATTATGTGTCCTACTTCAAATGATTGAATAAAAATATAACGTACTTTTACATCATTCGAAGTAAGCAATTGAAATAAACCTGAGCGCAAATTTCTGCCAGTAAGCCTGGGATCGTTTTGATAAATTTTCTTTTCAGTCACTTTATAATTCCTCTGAGTACCGCAATCGTGGTCTGCGTGCTGGTGTTGTTGTATGCGATCAGGCATCGAGATACCGTGGGTTCGATTCCATTTATTTTTCTGATGAGCTCCATAACATTATGGCAAATCGGATATATGTTGTGGTTGATATCCAGTGTACCGGAGACTAAAGTTCTACTGGATAAAATCAGTTATATAGGCGTTGTGACAATTGCACCTGCCTGGATCGCATTTGCCTTACAGTATTCCGGCGATAAAAAGTGGCTTTCACCCTTGAGAGTTGTTCTGCTTCTGATTATTCCGCTGATTACGTTAATCCTTGCCTGGACCAATGAAAGTCACTGGCTGATTTGGCGGGATTACGATTTTTACCAATATGGTTATATCTTGCTTCAACATGTTCATTATGGTATTGGATTCTGGGTACTCATCGCCTACACCTATTTTCTTTTATTAATCGGGTCATTGTTGATCATTAAAACGGTACTCTATTCTTCGCCGTTTTATCGGCGGCAGGCAGTGCTTTTAATTTCAGGAGTTACACTGCCGTGGATCGGCAATGCACTGTATGTATTCAAGATCAGTAATATTCCCGGATTGGATTTCACACCTTTCCTGTTAGGGATATCAGGTATCCTTGTTGGGATTGGTCTGTATTTCTTCCGCTTGTTGAGCATTGTTCCGATTGCCCGAAAAGCGCTCATCGAAGGTACGGATGAGGGATTGTTGATTCTGGATGGAAATAACCGGGTCGTGGATTTAAATCCTGCCTGTCGCAAGATTTTGAATATTGATACTCCGGAAGTCATTGGTGAACAGATCATCAATGTCTGGAAAATCGATCCTAATATCCTGAGCAGATATATTGATGTCATGAAAGTTAATACCGAAGTTCAGATTGATAATAAAGATGGATTGAAAATATACAGTTTGAGAATTCAGCCCCTGTATAAAGATAATGGTATTTTTCTGGGACGTCTGGTGACGCTGCACGATATTACGGATATGCGGAGAGCGCAAATGGAGAAAAACCGGATTCAGAAGTTGGAAACGATTGAACTGATGGCGGGTGGCATTGTGCACGATTTTAATAACCATATTTCGATTATTAATGGGAATTTGAAATTAATTGAGATGGCAACCAAAACCGGCAAAGACATTTTTTCCTATATAGACAAAATCTATAATGCCTCCGGAAAAGCCGCCACCCTTACAAAACAACTTCTGACTTTCACCAAAGGTATCGAACCCCAGAAAGAGTTATTGGATCTCCGGGCTTTGATCAGGGAAACCGCTGAATTATTGCTCAGTGCCAGCCCGGTCAATTATTCCATCGATTATCCGGAGGATATCTGGCAACTGAAGGCAGATGAGGATTTACTTGAACAGGTATTCAGCAATTTAATCATCAATGCCGATCAGGCAATGCCTGATGGCGGATTGTTAGAAATTCAGGTGCGGAATGTCGTGTCAGCGGTAAATTTACCGGAAACACTGGAGCCTGCTACAAAGTACATTATGATTATCTTAAAAGACCAGGGGATCGGCATTCCCAAAGATCAATTGCAGAAGATATTTGATCCGTATTTTACAACGAAGCAGAAAGGCAGCGGCTTGGGGCTCGCCGTCTGTCATGCAATTATAAAGAAGCACGCCGGTTATATTTCCGTGAAATCAACCATAGCGAAAGGCACAACCTTTTTGATATATCTGCCGGCGGTGCCATCTTAATTGGGTAAAACGAGGGGAATTAATGTTGATTAAAAGGAAGTACCCGGTCATTTATCTGATATTGTTATGGATCCTGTTGATGATGAGTGGATCATGTGCCAAACGGATTTATCAGACAGCTTATCCGACCTTGAACGATGGGGAATATGATACGGAATTTCCATACCGTAACTGTTCCAGGGAACTGAAGCATATCGGCGATTCGGTTCGAATGATTAATGCGATTGCTTATTATAAGAGTTATGTTTTTGATGAGAAGAACCACATTTTACGAAGAGACCTTACACCGCAACTTATTGAAAAGCAGGCAATTGAAAATATATTTTTCAACCATGCTACTTCGGGAACTGCGACAATTATTTTGTCCGAAAATCAGCACATTGTGCTTCTGACTTGTGCCCATATTGTTGATTTTCCCGATACGGTGATCAGTTACCACACTATGTCTGATGGGAAACCCAGCATGTTTGTCCAGTCTGTCGCGGTTAAGGAACGTCAATCGATCTATGTCGCTGATCTCTGGAAAATACCGGAAGTGCAGGTATTGAAAATGGACATAGATACGGATATTGCCATCGTGGGAGCGAAATTACCTGCGATGGAAGTCCAATTTATCCCGGTTTTTAATTATCCTTTTGGGGAAGCCAAAAAACTTCAGTGGGGCAGCTTTGTATATCTACTGGGATTTCCAAGGGGCTATAAAGTAATCACCCGGGGGATTGTCAGTGATCCTGATCGGAATAAAAACGGCGAGTTTATCGTCGATGCGCTGTTCAATCGCGGTTGCAGTGGCGGGCTGGTGCTGGCTGTCAAAGATGGTGTCCCGAATTTTGAATTTATGGGGATAGCCAAATCAGCAGCGGCGGAATTTGAATATGTGATTCGTCCATCCAGTGACTATGATCAGTCCAAGTTCGATCTGAATTTTCCCTATGACGGCAAGCTGTTTGTCGATTATAAAGCCATTATTAATTATGGCGTGACCCATGTTGTCTCGGTGGAAGAGATCCGGCAATTCTTTAAAAAAAATTATACCGAATTGTATGATGCCGGCTATGATTTTACGAAATTTCTGCCTGAATAAGTCTGAAAATCCAATTATTTCAATGTGAATAAAGAGATTTTCTCTCCGGCAGAAAGCCACTGATTTTCTTGGAAAAGTTTATAAAATACAATAAATTTCCGTCCGGTGGTTCAAACCTGAGTTACACCAGAAATAGATAAATGAGACAATGAATAATTTTAATTAAAAGGAGTACCCTGATGGCAACTAAAATTGCAATTAACGGTTTTGGAAGAATAGGTCGAGCCTTTATCCGAGCCTCGAAAGAGCTGGGAAAGAGCTGGGAAATCGTCGCAATTAATGATTTAACCGATGCCAAGACTCTGGCGGCATTATTAAAGCATGATTCGGTTCATCGTAAATTTCCGGGGACGGTCAAAGTCGATGGCGATGCTATTGTGGTTGACGGTAAAAAAATTCCGATTTATGCTCAGAAAGATCCGGCAACACTACCCTGGAAAGAACTGGGAGTGGATATTGTGATTGAATCTACCGGTGTATTTCGTAAACGGGATCAGATTGCCGCTCATTTAACAGCCGGTGCTAAAAAAGTGGTACTGACTGTTCCTGCCAAAGATAAAATTGATGGCACAATCGTTCTTGGTGTTAACACCGAAGATCTGAAGGGCACCGAGGAAATCGTATCAAATGCATCCTGTACAACCAACTGCTCTGCCCCGATGGCAAAAGTGATGAATGATACCTTTGGGATCGTTCAAGGTATTTTAATAACAGTTCATGCTTATACGATGGATCAGAATCTGCTGGATGCTCCGCATAAGGACCTGCGCCGGGCGCGGGCTGCTGCCATGTCTGTTGTTCCGACATCCACCGGTGCCGCCAAAGCAATAGGTAAAGTTATTCCTGAATTAAATGGGAAACTGGACGGTGTCGCCTTGCGGGTACCCACCCCGGATGGTTCTCTTTCTGAACTGATCCTGGAGCTTGAAAAACCGGCGACTGTCGAAGAAATCAATGCTGCAATGAAAGCGGCTGCCGATGGTCCGATGAAAGGCATTATGGTTTACAGTGAAGATGACCTGGTTTCCACCGATATTATCGGCGAACCTGCTTCGGTTGTTTTTGATTCCAAACTGACTATGGTTATGCCGACCGGTATGGTCAAAATCTCCGGATGGTACGACAATGAATATGGTTATACCTGTCGCGTCGTGGATCTTGTTCAGAAGATGATTGACAAAATGTAATTGGTTTCTCAGGATTTGTGAAAACAGTAAATTTTATTTTTGGTATCCATAATCATCAGCCGGTAGGTAACTTCGATTTTGTCGTCGAATATGCCTACCGGCATAGTTATCTGCCCTTTGTTGAAATCGTCACAGAATTTCCGTCGATCGCGCTGACCTTTCATTTCAGTGGTTGTCTGCTGGAATGGCTGGAAGCAAATCACCCGGAATACCTGGATCGGATTGCCGGCTTGATCCAGCGCGGCAATGTCGAAATTATCAGCGGTGGTTTTTTTGAACCGATTCTGGCAGTTATCTCTGACGTGGACAAGGTCGGTCAGATTGAAATGATGAACGACTATATCCGCAAACGCTTTGGTTATGAACCAAAAGGGCTTTGGTTGACCGAGCGGGTCTGGGAACCGTCCCTGGCAAAACCGATTGCCGAAGCCGGGATCAAGTACATTACCGTTGACGATTATCACTTTCTCGGAACCGGCAAGCAGGAAAAAGATCTGACCCGGCACTACATCACCGAAGAACAGGGCGTTCCGCTGTCCATTTTTCCCATTAGTCAGAAACTGCGCTATGCCATTCCCTTTAAAGAACCTCAGATAACCATTGATTATCTGCGCCAATTCACGACTGATGATGGCGGTAATGGAATTGTCATGGCAGATGATGGTGAAAAATTCGGTGTCTGGCCCGGAACCTATGAATCGGTTTTTGAAAAAGACTGGCTGCGAAATTTTCTAACCGTTCTGGAGGAGAACAGCGACTGGCTGAAAACCCGGACTTTTTCAGATTACTATACTCAGCATTCACCGAAGGGGCGGATCTACCTGCCAACCGCTTCGTATTTTGAAATGAGTGAATGGTCATTGCCCTGGGAAGCCGGCGAGAAATTCGACGACCTGGTCAAGGAATTTGATCAGCAGGAACGCACCGAAGAAGTTAGACCTTTTATTAAAGGCGGTATCTGGCGCAATTTTCTGTTTAAATATGACGAATCCAACTGGATGCAGAAAAAAATGCAGTATCTGTCCGATCGTTACCATGCCATCAATCCTTCGAAATTTACGACTGCTCAGAAAAAGGACCTGAAAACTGCCCGGGATCATCTCTGGCGGAGCATGTGCAACTGTGCCTACTGGCATGGGATTTTTGGCGGGCTTTATCTGCCACACCTTCGTCATGCGATTTATTCCGAATTGCTGAAATGCCAGGTCCTTCTCGATCAACTTGAAAATCAATCGGTGTTTCAGGTGAATACGATCGATATTGATCGTGACGGCAGTGACGAATTATTAATTACCTGGGACAATCTACATGCCGTATTTGCACCTCATCGGGGTGCGATGATGTCCGAATTTTCCCTGCTGGACAAATCTTTTAACGTTCTGAACAGCCTGAAGCGCTATCGGGAATCTTATCATCGCAAGGTCCTGGAGGCAAAAGGGAATGCCGCCAGTGGTTCGATTCATGACAACGTTATAGCGAAAGAAGAGGGATTGGAAAATTATCTTAAGGTGGATCAATTTCCCAGAAAGAACCTTATCGACCATATCATCAAATCTGAAATTACTCTGGATCATTTCCGGAATGGTGAATACTATGAGGATAGTGATTTTATCCAGGGGCGCTATGCGGTCGAAATTAATGAAAAACAACAGAAACTGAAATTCAGCCGGGATGGCTGGGTCAATTGGCAGGCATGTCGAATTGAAAAGGAATTGATCTTCGCGAAAGGGAGTCTCAAAATCGCTTATCGGTTAAAAAATACTGGTGACAGGGAAAACAGCTTTCGATTTGGTCCGGAATTCAACTTTGCCATGCTGGGCGGGGATACACCTGACCGTTTTTATATGGCAAATGGAAAACGCCTGAAAGAATCTGCCCTGAAATCAGTGGGCGCCCTCTCGAATATCTCTTCCATGAGTGTTGTAAATGAATGGGATAAATTCAAAGTGACCGTCAAAGCAACAGGCGCTGCGGAGTTCTGGTATTTTCCGGTGGAAACGGTCTCACTGTCGGAAGCCGGTTTCGAGCGGGTTTACCAGAGTTCGGTAATTGTGCCGTTGTTTGATCTGACATTGAAACCCGATGAAACCCGGGAGATTCGACTGGAATTGAGTGTCAAAAACCTTTAAGTGAGCATTGTCACAATGAAAAAATTTACCCTGCGGGAAATCGCGGGGTTTTTTATATTATCACAAAGACTTGGGGTTTGCGGCTTATGCTGAGCGAAATCAAAAAAGCCCGACAAGTACCCGGTGAACCATACCGGCGTTGGTTCATGGATGATTATTTTGATTTGATTATCTGGCAGGATTCGGCAGCGGAAATTATTGCTTTTCAATTATGTTATAATAAAGGTCCGGAAGAGCGGGCGCTGACCTGGCGCAGAGAGACCGGTTTTACTCACAGAGGTGTCGATGATGGAGAACATCGGGACGGTTACCATAAAATGACGCCAATCCTGATTCCCGACGGCGAATTTGACCGCGATCCCATTCGAATACGCTTTCTCAACGAGAGCCGGCAGATCGATCCGACGGCTCGTGATTTTATCATCGGTAAACTTAACGAATATCGGTTATAGTATTAGAAACATGCAATAATTATTGGTGGGCTGGAGAAGAGACTTTCTTCCGTAGTGCCGGATCCAGCTCCATTTTCCGCAGACGGATTGTTTTTGGGGTGACATCGACCAGTTCATCTTCGGCGATGAATTCAATCGACTGATCCAGGGTCAGATTTCGGGGCGGACGAAGTGTTATCGTAGCGTCCGCAGAAGCAGCCCGCATATTGGTCAGTTTCTTTTCCCGGGTAATATTGATGTCCAGGTCCTGGGGGCGGTTGCGTTCGCCGATGATCATTCCACCATAAACGTCAGTACCCGGAGCGACAAAAAGTTCACCACGATCCACCATGCCAAAACTGGCGTAGGCGGTAACCCGCCCATTGCGATCGGCAACGAGCGCACCGGAAGCACGCTGCGGGATTGGTCCGAACCAGGGCTGGTAATCTTCGAACAGGGTGTTCATGACACCGGTTCCTTTTGTTTCAGTGAGAAACTGGCTGCGAAAACCTATCAAACCACGGGTTGGCACCAGAATCTCAAGGTTAACTCGTCCATGACCATGATTGACCAGATTGGTCATGCGACCTTTCCGGCGGGACAGGTTTTCGGTTACGATACCCACGTATTCTTCCGGGACATCAACGAAGACACGCTCGACAGGTTCAAAGACTTTACCCTCTATTTTCCGGATAATAACCTGGGGCTTGGATACCATTAACGCATAGCCTTCCCGACGCATGGTTTCAATCAGAATCGCCATCTGCAGTTCGCCACGTCCGCAAACTTCAAAAGCATCGGCTCGGTTTTTCAATGGATTTACACGGATAGAGACATTCCGGAGTAATTCACGGTCCAGTCTTTCTTTCAGATTCCGAGAGGTCAGATAGGTACCCTCTTGTCCGGCAAAAGGGCTGGTATTGACATAAAAAATCATTGAAATTGTCGGTTCATCGACGTGAATTCGGGGGAGTGGTTGCGGGTTTTCCATCGATGTAATGGTATCACCGATCCGCACATTGGGAACTCCGGAGAGGGCGATAATATCACCGGCTTCAACCTTTTCGACTGCTGTTTTCTTGAGTCCTTCAAAGGTATAGAGTGCTGAAAATTTGACATTGTTCACAATCTCGTTTTCCGAGCACAGAGCGTAGTTTTTATTCATTTCCAGAGTCCCATTGCTGATCCTGCCGATGGCGATCTGTCCGACATAGGAATCGTAATCGAGATTTGTGATTAAAAACTGGGTCGCAAGTGTATCATTCGCTTCCGGACCGGGAATGGTTTTGACAATAGTTTCAAAGAGAGGCTGGAGATTATCGGAGCCGTCATTCAAATCGCGATGGGCAACACCCAGTTTAGCCTGAGTGTATAAAATCGGGAATTCAATCTGGTGTTCGTCGGCGTCGAGATCGATGAATAGATCATAGACCTGATTGATCACCTCTTTAATACGGGCGTCCCGACGATCGATTTTATTGATGATTAGGATCATAGGCAGACGTTTTGCCAGGGCTTTTTTAACCACAAAGCGGGTTTGGGGCAACGGACCTTCGCTGGCATCAACCAACAGTATAGCGCCGTCCACCATATTCAGACCGCGTTCCACTTCGCCGCCAAAATCGGCGTGACCCGGTGTGTCGATAATATTAATTTTGGTACCTTTATACCACACTGCCGTATTTTTTGCATTAATGGTGATACCGCGCTCGCGTTCCAGGTCCATGTTATCCATAACCCGGGTTTCGACATACTGGTTTTCGCGGAAAATGCCACTCTGTTTAAGCATGCCGTCCACAAGGGTGGTCTTGCCGTGGTCAACATGAGCAATGATGGCAATATTTCTGAATTTATTGATCCGCATTTATTTAAAATCCTTTCATAAAATAACGAGGCGCAAATATACTTGTTTCGAAATGATATTCCAACGGTATAATATCAGTAGTGATCAATCGGATCGGAGAGCGGTTTTTTAATTGGTTTCAAAATTGATCGGTCACCAGTTTTTCTGGGGTTTAGTATATTTTGGTCATAAATTGCGAGCCATGAATCGGGAATTTCGAAAACGTCACTATCATTCTATTGGGGAACTGTTTAAAGATATTGCCTTTATTGTGGGCAAAATTCCGCTGATCATTCGTAACCGTTTGAAAGGCTGGATCGATTCCGATTTTCAGGAACGATTGATGATGGCGGTGACAGCGGTCAACGGCTGCCGTTATTGTAATTACTACCACACCCGGGTGGCGCTGCGGATGGATTTCGAGCCAGAGATGGTCGAGAGCCTGCTGGCGGGTGATATTGATTGTCATGATCCCTATGAAGTGAATGCCCTGTTATATGCCCAGCACTGGGCTGAAAACAATGCAAAACCGGATGCTGATCTGCGTGATCAATTATATGCAACTTATGGACACGAACGGGCGGTGGTTATTGAATTGATCCTGCGGATGATCCGGTTCGGGAATCTATCCGGGAATTCGCTTGATTATTTTCTGTTTATTATCTCCGGCGGGCGCTGGGGACAATAGCGATTTGTAAGGTATATTTAGAGTAAGGGAGAGATAAACGGCTGATAGGCTGAGGGATGTATGATTTTGCCCCGCTAACTGGTGTCTATATCCCGGCTTATTTGTATTTTTCAACTTTGATGATAATACTAAAAGTGTAATTTTAAATTAGGATAATTTAGGCGATCTCACTTGCTGAAGGCAGATTTAACTGAGACTCAGTATTTAACAGAAAAATCCCTGAAATTTTCTATAAAAGATGGATTATTCTGGTCAATTATGGCAGGTTTTGGTGATACCTATCTGCCGGCATTTGCCGTATTTCTGAAAGCGACAACTCAGCAAATGGGAATGCTGACAGCTCTCCCGCAGTTTATGGCGGCATTGATTCAACTGCTTTCTGTGCGAGTCTCTCATATGTTCAAGTCACCCAAGAGAGCGGTGTTGATTTCCGTCTTTTTCCAAGCCAGTATGTGGCTGCTGATTACCGGGATTACGTATCTGACCCGCAATGTCTGGATTCTGATTTTTCTGGTGATGCTTTACCAGAGTTTAGGAGCGTTGCCCGGACCGATCTGGTTTGCCTGGATGGGTAACCTGGTACCCGAAGAAAAACGCGGTCGTTATTTTGGGAAGCGTAACCGAATCTCAGGATTCTTTTCATTTTTATCGGTGATTGTTGCGGGGATAATTCTGGATCACATTTCGAAAACCCATGCCCTTTTAGCTTTCGGCACAATCTTCATTGTAGCCTTCGCCAGTCGGATGATTTCACTCTATTACCTGTGTCGTCAACATGAGCCGCCGGTGCCCCGATCCCATGATAACAATGTCAAGCTGATTGATTTCATCCGGAATATCCGCAGCACTAATTTTGGACTTTTTACACTGTTTCTCTCGCTGGTTAGTTTTACGGTTTTTATAGCCAGCCCGCTGATGAGTTTATACTGGCTGAGATATCTTCAATTTACCTATCTGCAATATATGATAATCGTGAGTTCCGCCTTGATTGCCAGCTTTGTAACGATGACTTTCTGGGGACAACATTCCGATCACTACGGCAATAAAACTATCATGGAAGTGGCGGGATATTTAATTGCAATATTACCGCTGTTCTGGTTTCTGATTCGCTTTATGCCTGCTTTTCTGATTTTTCCCCTGTCGGTTATTGTTCAGATTTTAGCCGGATTTGCCTGGGCGGGCTTTAATCTGTCATCATCCAATTTCGTGTATGATACGATTCCAGCTCAGAAAAGAATCCAGATGTATTCGTATTTCAATTTTATGAAAGGCATTGCAGTATTTATGGGCGGGGTTTTAGGTGGATACCTGGCTTCTTTTGAAACCGCATCAGCAACGGTCATGTTTTTCAAACCCCATGGAATCATGCTGGTCTTACTTGTATCAGCGTTCAGCCGATTGGCTATTATGGTTCTCTTCCTTCCCAAAATAATAGAGGTCAGGAATATGATTCCGACCCGACCGCACTTCCTGTATTTTGTGACGGTTATGCCATTCAAGGGACTGGTCTATGAGCTGGTGACAGGAGTCAATCGCACCCTGATCCGGAGAAACCGGAAATCGGTCTCATAAAAGATAATATTTTAATGATTGATATTATAGCTTAAGGGGAGATACTGATTGAATTAATCAGTTGGCGATTGTCAGTGATTATTCAAACGGCTGTTTAAAATTAAAAATCCCAGGCACACGATTGATCCGATTATGCCGGCGGAATACCAGAGATAATTGGGTCCAATAGCCGAATATACCCAGGCGCCCAGTGGTGGTCCAGTCACAAAGGCGAGGGAAAATAAAAATGTGTAGGAACCGAGATATTTCCCGCGATTCGAATCATTTGCCAGATTAGCGATCATTGTCACTGTCAACGGAAATGTCAATATTTCACCAAATGTCCAGAGCACAACGGTAAATGCTATGAAATAATAGCCGGACCCAAACGGCATTAACATAAAACCAGCCCCGATCAGAAAAGTGCCCATGGAAATGATTTTCAATGGTTTACAGCGGGACAATCCGTGAATTAACGGCAGTTCGACTAACATAATGATGACCGCATTTACGGTAAAAAGCAGTCCGATTTGATCTTCCGACAGATGAATAAATTCTTCCAGATAGAGCGACCAGGTATTGAAAATTTGATAAAAAACCATGCTTAAAGGGAATAACAGCGCTAATATGGTAAGCAACGTGCGGTCTTTAAATATTGATAATGCAGGTTTATCGGTATGGGAACCTGAATCTGTACTTCGGAAGATTATTTTGTTTTGGAAAACAACGAGCAGGATTCCTGCTAAGAGGCAGGTCAGGCTATCGACCCAGAACAGGTAGCTGTAATTGATTTTTGCTAAATAACCGCCGACTGCCGGACCAATGGCGACACCCAGATTTACAGCCAGGCGCTGAAGCGCGAAGCCCCGGGCGCGGTCTTTCTCAGAACAAATTGCTGCCATTGTAGTTGAATTTGCCGGTCGGAAAGCATCTGTCGCTGTCGCAACTAAAAATAAAGCAATGCCAATCTCAAAGGGATTTTGCAGGTAGGCTAATACAATCAATCCGGCAGATGTCAAAAAAAGGCTATATATTTGGACTTTAATTGAGCCGATCTTATCACTTAGCCAGCCACCCAGATAGGCACCGACAAGCGAACCCAAACCAAAAACACCGATCATTTTGCCAGCCAGGGAAATAGAAAAATGGAGTTTCTGGGTCATATAGAGTGTCATAAAGAAGATCACCATCGTGCCGATCCGGTTGACTAAAATGATAGACGATAATAGCCAGGCGGATGATGCTAATCCGCTGTAAGAGGCTTTATAGTGGTTCCAGACTCGACGAAACATAGCGATTTTCTGAAAAATAAGAGTGAAAATATAAGCAGAAAATGAAAGATATCAATGCTTTAATCAAAA
>CAZSDW010000010.1:23022-103004 GCA_964605705.1 uncultured bacterium | reverse complement strand
AATATTGTGAATGAGTTAAAAGTCGAACTTAAAAAGTTGCAAGTGAAATATGATGACCAGAACATTACCGGGTAATTCCTTTGCGACGAGCATTTAATATCCTCGCCAAGCCGATTGGTCCGGTTTGTAATCTCAGCTGCGCATACTGTTTTTATCTGGAAAAGGAAAAACTCTATCCGGGAGAGAAAAACTGGATCATGCCCGATGCTGTTCTGGCGAATTTCACTCGACAAAATATCGAGAAACAGGATGTTGATACGATTCAGTTTGTCTGGCAAGGCGGCGAACCCACTTTGGCTGGAATAGACTTTTTTAAAAGGGCAATTGAATTACAAAAGAAATACAGTCATGGAAAACGGATTGCAAATGCTTTCCAGACCAATGGAATTTTATTGAATGATGCTTGGTGCGAATTTTTCAAAAAGAATAATTTCCTGGTCGGAATCTCCATTGATGGACAGCAACATCTGCATGATCGATATCGAAAAACCAAAGGTGGCAAACCAACGTTTAATGCAGTCCTGGAAGGAATTCGGTATCTGAAAAAACATAATGTCGATTTTAACACGCTGACGGTCGTCAACCGGGTAAATTCTTATCACCCGCTGGAGGTTTATCATTTTCTGAAAGAGATTGGCAGTGGCTTCATGCAGTTCATTCCGATAGTTGAAAAAGAGCCGGAATCAGCCGCTGCTGATTCTTCTGCTTTAGCGACAGTATGGTCGGTTGAGCCGGTTCAATTTGGAAATTTTCTATGCGCAATTTTTGACGAATGGGTCAGGAACGATGTGGGTAAATATTTTATCCAAGCCTTTGATGTAGCCCTGGAAAGCTGGTTTGGCGTACCAGCCAGTTTATGTATCTTCGCAGAAACCTGTGGAACCGCTCTGGCGATTGAGCATAACGGTGATTTATACTCATGTGATCACTTTGTCTTTCCTGAAAACTACCTGGGGAATATTAAACAACAATCCATTGATGCTCTTGTTTTCTCGGAGCAGCAGCTAAAATTCGGGCAGGACAAAAGAGACCGGCTGCCCGACTTTTGTAAAAAGTGTGATGTACAATTTGCATGTAACGGCGGGTGTCCGAAACACCGGTTTCAAACGACACCGGATGGCGAATCCGGGCTGAATTATTTGTGTGCGGGATATAAAAATTTCTTTTGTCATATTGCGCCCTACATGCGGTTCATGGCAAATGAGCTCCGCCAGCAAAGACCCCCTGCAAATGTCATGGCGTGGGCTGGAAATAGAGCTTGATCAAGCAGTGCCGGCAGGATTAAAATGCCAGTCCGGCACTTTCACAATAGGTCCGGAATAATTGGGACAGTTTTAAATTGGTTTTATATTGGTCTAATCATCAGTGTGATGACAACGGAACGCATTGGAAATTAAGCCGATTCCTAAGCCGATTAAGATTCCGCCGCCCATGCCGTATCCCCAACCGACTAATTGCGCCAACACCAGTCCCAGACCAACACCAATTAAGGTTGCTCCCGCCCATTTCATAGGAAATTCTCCATGTTATGAATTCTTGCATAAATATAGAAGCTATGTCTCATTATTTTCAATAGAGAATTTTGGATGATTATTGATCCCGACAGAGTCACAAATCTTCGGGCAATAATCGGCATATAATTTTAAAACAAATGGGCAACTTGAATCATGATTTTAAATTGTCAGAAATCACGCCCTAATCACCGAGGTATTAAAAATCAAAGAATTTGATTATAAATAAAATTCCCCTAATTTCGAATTGAAATTGATGCGTTTGTAAAATTAAAATATTCGATGTGAAATCAAGAATATCCATAAGGTTAGACCATGAAATTATCTTTGACTAATTATCAAATGCTGCGCTCAACTTTTAGAAATTCCTGCTCCGGAAATTCGGATAATCCACGTTTATTAAAGTTTAACACAGTTCTGGTGGGATTGATAATGCTGTTGGGGCTGTTTACAATGGATATGAGCGCTGCTCTCCAGCTCGCAAAGATAATTAATTCCGGTATGGTTTTGCAGCGGGATGTCGATGTCCCCCTGTGGGGGACTGCAGAACCGGGCGATTCTGTCAGTGTCACATTCAATTTACAAACATATGGTGCCAAAGCCGATACTGCCGGAAAGTGGTCGATTACACTCCCGGCAATGACTGCCGGAGGTCCTCATGAGATGCTTTTCAAATCCGGGACCGATCAAAAAACTCTCACGGATGTTTATGTTGGCGATGTTTGGCTCGCCACCGGACAATCCAATATTGAATTTACTTTAAATAATGCCGATGGCGGAGCCGCAGCAATTGCAGCCGCGAACGACCAGAAGATCCGCCAGTTCAAAGTGCCCAAGGGCTTAGCAAATGAACCATCCGATGTGCTTCCCGACAACAGTGTCTGGCGTCCGGCAACCTCTTCCTATGCTGGTGGTTTTTCGGCAATTGGCTATTTCTTTGCCCGTGATCTTCGCCAGGTTATTGATATCCCGATCGGAATTTTAAATATATCCTATGGGGGCAGCCGCATTGAAACCTGGATGAGTGATGAAATGCTGGGATATGACGAAAACGATATTGTTCTGGCAAATGGCGAACCTGAACGGCAGCCGACCGTCGCTTTCAATAAAATGATTAATCCGGTTCTGCGATTTCCGATTAAAGGATTTATTTTTTATCAGGGTGAGTCCAACGCCGATAATATGGAAGATGCACTGGCTTATGGTGATCTTTTTAAAACATTTATTACCGGCTGGCGGGCACTCTGGGGACTTGGCGATATTCCATTTCTGTGGGTTCAGCTTCCCAATTATGGTACGGTTTATGCCGAACCGCAGAACTGGGATGCCTGGCCATGCCTGCGGGAAAATCAGACCGCAGCCTTGTCGCTTCCGAACACCGGTGAAGCGATTACCATTGATGTCGGAGGTACCGACATTCATCCAACCAATAAGGAACCAGTGGGTCATCGATTGTCTCTTGTAGCCCGTAAAGTTGCCTACGGCGAAGATATTGTTTACTCAGGTCCACGCTATCGCGCTAACTTACTGCGTGACGATGGTACGATTGCGGTCAGTTACAATCACATCGGTGGTGGACTGGTTGCCAAAGGTGTGACTGATGGGTCGGTAAATGGCTTTGCAATTGCCGGCGAGAATGGTCAACTGGTTTGGGCGGATGCAGTTATCGAAGGTGATCAGGTCATTGTATCGAACACCGCAGTCCCGGAACCGATACTTCTACGCTATGCCTGGGAATATAATCCTGCGAATGTCAATCTCTATAATGCCGAAGATTTACCAGCCGCACCTTTTCTGGTGGATGTCAATCCCGGTTTTAAAATCACTTCCTTTAAGGCGGGACGCTCCACAATCGAACAGGGACAGAGCACGACATTATCATGGATGGTCTATGGCGCTTCGTCAATCACATTGGATGGTACTCCGGTTGATTCAGCGGCAACAATTACGGTTTCTCCGCTAGAGACTACGAAATACAAACTCCTGGCAATTAACCGTTCTGATGCAAACGAGCTGGATTCGGCTGAGGTAACGATTACGGTTCTGGATCCGGATCTGATTAATCGTACTCTGAATCGCCCGACAGTTGCCTCGACATTCGAGGCGTGTTGTGGTCAGGACCGGATTCCCGGTTATGCGGTTGATGGAGATTTTGATACCCGCTGGAGCAGTGCCTGGCAGATTGGAGATAGCACGACTCTACCTGATCCAAATATTGATGATGATCCCGACGATGAATGGATTTATGTGGATATGGGAGATTATGTTGACCTGGACCGGGTGATTCTGTACTGGGAAGCGGGATATGCTTCAGCTTACGATCTTGAAATGTCCTATGATAGTTATGTCTGGAGAACCGTTTATGAAGAGCGACTCGGTGATGGCGGAGAGGATAATATTGTTTTTACTACGCCGCCCAGTGGACGTTACCTGCGAGTGCATGGTTTCCAGCGGGCAACACAATACGGATATTCACTATGGGAAATTGCGACGTATGGCGGACTTTCGACAAAACAACCGCCGACGGTCAGAGTCAGCTCCACAGTGGGAAATGTCTTCCCGGTGGCAGCCGATGTTACTTTTGTCGCCGCCATAACCGATGCCGATGGTGAGGTTCAGGAAGTAAAATTTTATGTTGGAGATGTCCTTCTGGGAGTGGACAGTGAAACGCCGTTCGAAGCGAATTGGACATCTTCGGGAGCCGGTGAATATGGCGTGACTGCTGTTGCTATGGATAATGACAGTCTGCTGATGCAATCCGATCCCTATCTGGTATTCGTGGATGATGGTATGTTGACACGTTTTGAAGCCGAACGAGCAAGTACAACCGGTCAGGTTTACATAAGAAATTCATCTGCAGCGAGCGGAGGATCTTTTGTGGAATTGCAGGATGCCTGGACGATTAGCTTTGATAATGTCGAAATGCCTAATGCCGGTGAGTGTCTGTTGAGTATCGGGTATCAGCTGAATTTTGAGTCTCCGAAAACACAGTATCTCGTCATAAATGGTGATAGCCTGAAGGAGATAGAATTTACGGCACCGAATACGTCATCCTGGCTACAGCTTGGGCTCAAAGTTGAACTTCAGGCGGGCATGAATGAAATCGCGATTCATGGCTTCTGGAACTGGATGAGTATCGACTTTATTGCCGTCGATGGTGCTGTCTCACCCCAGTCTGTTGAAAACATTGCTGGATTGCCACGAGAATACCGGCTGGCGCAGAACTACCCCAATCCGTTCAATCCGACGACAAAAATTCAATATGATATTCCAGAAACATCATTCGTGATAATCTCAATTTACAATATGAACGGTCAGATTGTTGAACGACTGGTGAATCAAAAACAGAATCCCGGGTTCTACACAATCAACTGGGATGCTCGAAATATTCCATCGGGTGTTTACTTCTATCAGATTAAAGTCAACGATCCCGCCACCGGCGGTGCAAAGGGTTTTCAGCAAGTAAGGAAGTGTCTGCTGATTAAATAATTGATGTCCTAAAAGGTCTGTCAGAAACAAACGGACCATTAAATTAAGCCCGATTTTTAAAGTCGGGTTTTTTTTTATAATAATTTCTCCCGGATCTCTGGACCGGGTTTTGCATTTTCATTGTCTAAAGATTGTTTATTGAATCTTAAAATTTCTTCCAATAAATTCCATCATTAAAATCCGAATGTATCTCAGCCGGGTAACATCAATTTTTTATAAGGCAGGACAACATGAAAAAAGGCAAATCCGATTGGAACGCTGCTTTATTTATCTTAATCTTTTCAATGCCTCTCATGGCTCAGATGGACAAGACAATGCAGGCGATGGATGATCTGGAAACGGAAATGAATTTTAATCAAAAGAATTCCCCGATGCTTGCGTCGGGGTAGTTCATTATATATCAGAGATAAATAAACCACCAGGATTGAATAATAATAGATAAGGAGAATAAATATGAAACGTATCCGTGTATTAATGATGAGCGTATTAGTAATTTTCGTTTCCTGTAATCTGCTGGATTCGGTTGATAAAAAAATTGTGGATGTTTCCGGAAAAGTATCTGAGGATGGTGTGGCTGTCAGAAACGCCATCGTGCTTCTGGTCGAAAGCGCCAATGTTTCGGATGGATTGAGTCTTGCCAATGGCAGCATCACGGATAATGCCGGAAATTATATAATCCTCGATGTCGATCCCGGTGATTATTTTGTGCTGGCTATCGATGACCAAAATGACAACGGACAATTCGATTCCGGCACCGATCAGATCGGTTTTTATGGCGTCAATCCGGCGACTCAGGATGTCATCCCGGACGAAATCACCGTTGACAAAGATGATCTGGAAGATATTGATATTGTGGATCTCTATTCTTTATAAAGGATTCTTGTGATGGACAATGAAAAGCAAAGTACTGTGTATGATCTGAAATCCGTTAAAATGCCTTACCTGACGGGCACGGCATTACGGATATTTGGTAATCTGGTGGAAGGACCCCTGAAATCACTGCTGGCTCCCACCCTTTTGAAAAATGCGGGTATTACCTGGTTTCGAAAACAGAATGTTGACGACATACCCCAAATGTATCCGCTTTATTCTTCTGAAAACGCCTCAAAAAATGAAGCGACAGTACCGCATAAAGAATTGCCAAATTCAAAAACTGCTCTGCCTGAAGGTTTTCAACCGGCAACGGTTCTGGATTATGCGGAAGCCTATCGCAGTGGAAAAATTACACCGGTCGATGTCGCCGAGCGATTATTGACAGCGGTTGAGAATAGTGAATTGGAATCACCGGCGTTACGGGCGTTTATTGCAATGAATCATGATGATGTATTGCGGCAGGCGCAGGAATCGACAAAGCGGATCAAAGCCGGCAAAGCCTGGAGTGTTTTTGATGGTGTCCCGGTCGCGGTCAAAGATGAAGTGGATATGACGCCTTTTCCGACAAGCGCCGGAACGGCATTTTTAGGAAAATCACCTGCGAAGGAAGATTCCA
The DNA here is from genome assembly GCA_964605705.1 of uncultured bacterium. Classification (GTDB taxonomy): domain Bacteria; phylum Fidelibacterota; class UBA2242; order UBA2242; family UBA2242; genus CAZSDW01. Next base: position 96,515 of record CAZSDW010000010.1, on the reverse strand, counting down.
CAGTAGTCGCCCGAATGCGAATCGCTGGTGCATTGTTGATCGGTAAAACCAATATGCACGAGATTGGAATAGGTGTCACAGGATTAAATCCGATTCACGGCACACCTCGAAATCCTTACAATCCCGGTCATTTCAGCGGGGGTAGTTCCAGTGGCTCCGGGGTGGCTGTGGCTGCCGGATTTTGTCCGGTGGCAATTGGTGCCGATGGCGGTGGGTCTATTCGGATTCCGGCTGCCTTCTGCGGCATCGTCGGTTTGAAACCGACCTTTGGCAGGATCAGCGAGCACGGCGCCTTTCCGCTCTGCTGGAGCGTTGCCCATTTGGGACCTATTGCGGCGACGGTTACGGATACTGCCTTAGGATATGCTGTGATGGCGGGACCGGACCGGAAGGACCCCAAATCTCTTCATCAACCTGCGCCGAGTCTGCTTGGCTGGAATGATACGCAATTCAAAAATTTTACACTTGGAATCTATCGTCCCTGGATTCAGCATGCTACCACTGAGATTACGAAGGCATGTGGGACGATGCTGGAACAGTTTGAGGCAATGGGCGCGAAAATCAAAGAGATAACAATTCCGGATCTGGAACTTGCAAGAATTGCACACACGATATCGATTGCCGGTGAGATGGCGCAATCACTGAGCGCGACTTACAATAATCACCACAAGGAACACGGGCTTGATGTCCGGATCAATCTGGCTCTGGCAAGATCCTTTACAACCCTCGATTATCTTAAAGCACAAAAGGTCCGCTCGCGCATGATTGCCCATTTCAATAAAGTTTTCCAAACGGTAGATGTTATTCTGACGCCGAGTACCGGAGTTGTTGCTCCTCCGATCAATCCCAAAGCCCTGAGCTGTGGTGAATCGGATCTGACCACGCTTTTCGAAATTATGCGGTTTGCCCCAATTGCCAATCTGACCGGTTTACCGGCAATCTCGTTTCCGGCAGGATATAATTCAGAAGGATTGCCGGTCGGCATGCAGGCAATCGGAAACGCCTGGCAGGAAGCAACGTTGCTGAAAATTGCCTATGCGGCTGAAAGGATTGTACCCCGGAGAAAGCCACAAATCCACTACTCTTTCCTGCCAATTAAGGGCTGATTACTTCGTAGAATAATCCTGAATTTTCATAAATGGAGCCGGTTATTTATGCAGAATTATTCTAGCGGCTTCACTCTATCCCCAAAACAGTGACCGCCAACATCGAAATCAAATTTGAATAATTACGTTTAGATAATTTACCTGAAAACTCAGCCTCACTAAAGAATATCCCGTATCAGGTTTTTAGAAGAGAATATCAGACCAGACAACTTTTTCTAAATCCGATTCGTCTTATAGGATGTATTTAAAGTGAAATTAAGAGGGAGATCGGATATGAGACGTAACAATTTATTTTTTCAGATTCTGGGCTGGACAATCCTGTTTTTTCTGATTATCAGCCCTGCCATTCTTTCAGCGAAGCCAATCTACGGAAGCGGAAATTCGATAACTATTAAGAAAGAAATAGAGGGATTTGACAGGGTTGAGATTTCCAACTCATTCAACGTCAAGATCAATTATGCCAAAGACTACGCGGTGACCATTCGAATAGATGACAACCTGACAGATTACCTGGTGGTGGAAAAGAGCGGTAAGACATTAAAGATTGGTCTGAAGCCCGGTCGGTCTTACATCAACATTCATCCCCAGGCGGTCGTAACTTTACCGGATATCTGTGAACTGGGGCTCAGCGGCGCCTCGACTGGCGTTATTAATGGTTTTGATTTCGGACATGATTTTAGGCTGGATTTATCAGGAGCCAGCAAAATATATGGCAGCCTGGAAACCGGTAACATGAATTTGAATCTGTCGGGAGCCAGTGATGTCAATTTGAGCGGGAAGGGCAAAGACTTGGAAATCCATGCCAGTGGTTCCAGTTCGATAACTATGGATGAATTTGAGGTAGCGGATGCCCGGTTGGAATTGAGCGGATCGAGCAAGTGTCTGGTAAATATTGCCGGTGAACTGGATGTGCATGCCAGTGGTTCGTCAAAGGTAAAATACTGTGGTCCGGGTTGCATTGGTACCGTCGAGACGAGTGGTGCGTCCAGAGTCAGACGGATATAGTCTTTACGAAAATGTTCAACGATAAGCCCCGGTTTCGCCGGGGCTTTTAATTTTACTTCGATTTTTGTTATAAAAAGTCTTCAATTATTGGGTTTAACTTTTTATTCAACCGGTTTGTCAAACAGGCATTAGAATAGGAATTATATGAATAAGAAAAATATTTTCACTCTGTTGCTTATGGCACTGCCTGCTCTGATTTTAACAAGCTGTCAGGAAAATACGATTAATAGTGTCTGGAATAATCAGATCAAGATTGATGGATTTTATTCGGACTGGGAATCGAATTTACATTATTCAGAAAAGAGTAAAGCCGGACTGGGAGCCGCAAACGATTCGAGTTACCTGTATCTATGTCTTGTCTCCGCGGATCAGCAATTGCAGCGTCAACTGCTGTTCAGAGGTTTCCAGTGTAAAGTTGATGTTCCGGGATCAAAGCGAAATGTCCTGGAAATTATATATCCGACCGGGATGAAAAATAGGGAACGGTCGATGCGGACGGATATGCCTTTGCAGGGTGAATTCAGACCGAACAGATCTCGTGAATCGCATCTTAGTATTGAAGATTTGCAAACGGAATTTCGTCTCTTGGGACCCCGAAAAGATGATCAACGAATTGTGCCGTTGGAAAATAATCTCGGAATCGAGATCAAGTTTGGTCGCTCCAAGCGGCAGTTCGTATATGAGCTGCGATTGCCATTCAGTATTATTGATGAATATCTATTTAATAATAAAAGCCAGCAATATTCAGAATTGACAATCACGTTTGATCTGCCGGAATTAGAGTCGAAGAATATGCCGATGCATCATGGTGAGGGTCGGAGAGGCGGTATGGAGGGTACTCGCAGCGGACCGGGCGGAATGGATGGAGAACATTTCGGACATGGCATGCCGGATAGAGGTCAGGATTTAAAACTTGTGACCAGAGTGGTTCTGGCGAATCCGGTCAAATAACAGGAAAAAATCCAGGTATAAATTTTGTCAGCAGGGCAAGCCGGACTTGTCCGGGAGCCCCAAATCTGAATGTATTATTACAGTGAGAATTATTTCGGAGCATATTCCGGATATATTTCTTTTATGCACTTCGGGCAAAGTCCGTGAGAAAACTGCGCCTCCGAATGCTCGCTGATATATTTTTCCAGTTGCTGCCAATAGCCTGAATCGTCACGAATACTTTTACAATTGGCGCAAATCGGGATTAAACCGTGTAATGTTTTAATATCAGCCAGGGCTTTTTCTAATTTGACCAGGAGTATTTTACGTTCAATGGCATAGCAGATAACGCGGCGAAGGAGTTGGGCATTAATCTGACCCTTGACCAGATAATCCTGAGCTCCTTGTTTAACAGCCTGCAATCCGAACTCGTTGTCATCCAGGCTGGTCAGCACGACGATTGGCAATTGGGGTGATTCCCGGTGAACCTTTTCAAAGGTTTCGATTCCATACCCGTCCGGCAGGGATAAATCCAGCAGAACCGCGTCAATGCTTTGCTGTGAAATAATGTTAAGCCCCTGTGCCAGAGTCGCAGCAGTACTGATAGAAAAATCCTGAGGGGCAGCTTCTCTCAGTAATTCCGTAGTCAGCCGGACATCGCCCAAATTATCTTCGATCAGCAGTATATTTTTCATAAAATCAATCCCCTCAAATTGAACGTGATAGAATATGATCTGGCGGATTACGTTTCAACTAATCGACTGACCAATTGAATAAAATTATCATAGATATAAGGTTTCTGGATGAAGTGATACCCCTTGTCAGTGATATCTTTGAACTGTGATTTGTCGTCAAGATAACCGCTGGTCATCAGGATTTTTACGTCGGGTTTGATATTTGACAGGGTATTAATGAAATTCAAGCCGGAACCATCGGGAAGAACAACATCACTGATCACCAGATCAATGGATTCGTGTTCTTTCAGGAATATTTTATGTGCCTCAGTGCAGGAACCGGAATCAATAATCGTAAAGCCGTGATTTGCAAGCATGGCTTTGGTCAGTTCACGCACGGCGGTATCATCTTCCAGAATGAGAATTTTCGCGCTGCGATTTGCAGTTGTCCGGGTTTGGCTCTTTTCCGGCGTTATCGCTTCGGTTGCTTCCTTGCAGACAGGCAGATAAACATGAAATGTGCTTCCGGCACCCGGTTCACTTTCCACATCGATCCAGCCGTTGTGCTGTTTGATAATGCCATAGATAACCGCCAGTCCCAAACCGGTACCCTTTCCCGATTCTTTCGTCGTAAAAAACGGTTCAAAAATATGTTCCATGTAATTCGGGGCTATTCCTGTGCCCGTGTCAGTCACTGACAGGTGCAGGTACTCGCCGGGTTCCGCATCTGGCATGAACCTGCTGTCGGGCTTTTCGACAAATCTCAAATCGGTTTGAACATGTATTTTGCCACCATCCGGCATGGCATCCCGGGCATTCACAACCAGGTTCATCAGGGTTTGTTCAATCTGTCCCTCGTCTGCCTTCATCGTGGGGAGGTTATCTGACAGCCGGGTCACCAGGTTCATATCCTCTCCGATCAGCCGTTGCAGCATTTTTTTCATGTTCGAAACCAGGATATTGAGGTCGGTAATTTTCGGTTGAATAATCTGCTTGCGGCTGAAAGCCAGCAGCTGCCGGGTCAGCGCCGCTGCCCTTTCTGAGGCTTTTTTGATCTGTTCCAGGTTTGAGATAAAATTATCCTCCTTGGGACAATTCATTAGCATCAGATCAGCATTGCCGGAAATAATCGTCAGCAGGTTGTTAAAGTCGTGAGCGACGCCCCCCGCCAGCTGACCGACGGCTTCCATTTTCTGGGATTGGGAGAGCTGCTTCTGAAGATTTTCCTGTTTATCTTCAGCGAGTTTTTGAGCCGTTATATCTTTGGTCAATCCCAGAAACCGGTTATCCGACAGTTTGACAATTTCAACAATCCAGTACCCTTGTGATCCGTTTTTTTTCAGGAATGGGATTTCAATAGTTGTACTGCCTTCCGCAACCAGATTTTTCAATAACTCGGTCGCTTCTTCCCGAAAGTCCGGTGGTATCTGGTCGGTGATGGATTGGGTCAATAATTCGGCTTCCGTATATCCGGTTGTTTTACAGGCGGCGTGGTTTACTTCAAGATATTCGCCATTTTGATTGGCAATGAAAATTCCATCCGGCGCATTATCGATATAACTTCTGTAGCGCTTTTCACTGTCCTGAAGGGCTTTCTCGGACGCTTTGCGGATGACCATTTTCCAGACGGAATCCATCAGCAGGGTCAATTGCATCACATCGTCGTCATCATAATCGATTGGCTTGTTGGCAACTCCGATGACTGCAATGACCTGTTTGTCCTGAATGACCGGAATGGTCATAAAATTATATAATTTTGCATGACCTTCGGGAGTTCCCTTTTTCAGGGGGTGGGGCGCCTGGAAATCATTTAAAATGATGGGCTTCCGCTGCCGGACGGTCTCACCCCAGACACCGGTTTTTTCCAGATGATAAACCGTCGGTGGATTCTTAATAGAACAGGCTGTCATCACCCCAGCGGACCAGGTATTCAGGGTAAACTGCTGGTCTTTTTCGGAGTAATGATAAATATAACCGATTTTGCTTTCCGTCAGTTTCAGGGCTTCCTCAAGCGCATAATCCAGCAGTTCCTGAGTGTTTTCCGATTCAAACTGGTTGATTCGCAGCAGGCTTTCCAGTCGCTCCTGGTTTAACTTGATTTTTTCCTCGGCGATTTTTCGGTCTGTGATGTCCCGGGTTGTTCCCTGCAAACCAATCGGAAAACCGTTGTTGTTAAATATGAGTTTGCTGGATATTTCGACCGGGAATTCCGTACCGTCTTTGCGCAGCATGCGGGCTTCAAATGTAATGTGCTTGAATGTTTTATAATTTTTAAATGCCTTGATCGCCTTGCGTGCCATCTGAAAATATTCTTTCCAGGTCGCATGTTGTGATAGCCTGGTTCCGATCCATTCTTCGGGCGTAAAACCAGACATCTCATAAATAGAAGGGCTGGCATACGTGAACCGGAGCCGCGAATCCATCTGCCAGACAACGTCGATTGAGTTTTCCGCCAGAAGCCGGAATTTACGTTCATTTTCGATCAGTGCTTTCTGAGCCTGGATCTTTTCCTGGTTGGTCCGGATGGAGCGGATACCGTAAGCCAGATCGCCCGCCAGCTCGGTCAGCAGGTCGATTTCATTGGGATTGAATCCGTCAATTTCATCGGAATAGATACTGATAGCGGCATTCAGTTCGCGGTTGATTTTCAGGGGAAATATGATTAATGATTTCAGCCCCAGTTTTTCCGTCTTTTGTTTTAATTGACCCAGATCGCTGTCTTGAATATCCTGAATTACAAGCACCGAATTTTTTTCGATTGTTTGGCAGATCGGGCATTCTACCATGTTGGAATTGTTGCATGCAATTTTAATAATATCATCAAAATCTGTGCGGGTGCCCGAGTGCCCGACATTGGTGATTTTTCCGTTATCCCGATTCAGGTAACCGACCCAGACCAATGGGTAATTACCCAGATTCACAGTGGCGTCACAGATTTGTTTGATCAATTGGAATTCATTATCACTACGAATGACTGTACGGTTGACTTTGCTCAGTACTTTTAATGTGCGGTTGACTTTTTTAAATTCTGCATTCAGATAATTTCGTTCAATCGCATAGGTGATGACCCGGTTGAGAATTGTCCCGTCGATTCTGTTTTTGACCAGGTAATCCTGGGCGCCCAGATGAACCGCCTGGCGGGCTAATTCATCGTCATCATTTCCGGTGAGAATAATGGTAGGTACGCCGCCAGCTTTCTCCTGGAGATTCCGATAGGTGTCGATGCCGCTGCTGTCCGGCAGGGATAAATCCAGCAGGATGACATCAACTTTTTTGTTGTTCAGTAAAGTCAATCCTGATTGTAAACTCTCGGCATGGTTGAAATCATAAAGCGCTACATCGCCTTCAAAAAGATATTCCCTGACTAAACGGGTATCACCGGGATTATCCTCAATCAGCAATATTTTTGTTTTTGAATTCATTTTGCTAAATAATTTTTGTAGGAAGTTTCACAATTTTAAACCAGAAATTTGCCATAGTTTGAATGGTGTTTGTAAAGAGTTCCAGGCTGATTGACTTTTGAATAAAACAATTGGCATGAGCCTGATATGCGTGGAAGATATCGTCTTCAGAATCCGATGAACTGAGTATTACGACGGGGATATACTTCAGATTGGAATCAGCCTTGATTTCTTCTAACATCTCGCGCCCGTTTTTGCCGGGGATGTTCAGATCGAGGATAATAAAATCGAGTTGTTTGCCGGAGTGTAATTTTTCGGAGGCGGCATCGCCGTCTTTCGATACCGTCAGTGTCAGGGACAGGTCAAGTTCGCCCAAGGCTTCTCTGATCAGCCGAATATCGCCGTCATTATCTTCAATTAAAAGAATGTTGATTTCCTCACTGGTGATCATGATTAATTCCTTTTTATTTAGGCGGCAGTTTGACGATACTCAGCCAGAAATCTTCGATGCTTTTTACCACTTTCATAAACTGGTCCAGATCCAGGGGCTTGGTAATATAACAATTCGCATGGAGATCATAAGTTTTCAGAATATCTTCTTCGGCTTTGGAAACGGTCAGGATAACTACGGGAATCCGTTTTAAGTCCTTATCCTCTTTGATTTCCGCCAGCACTTCGCGACCATCCTTTCGGGGCAGATTCAGGTCCAGCAGCAGCAGGTCCGGCGTCGGCATATCTTTATACTTGTCCTCTTTTCGCAGAAATGCCATGGCTTCCACACCATCACCGACGCTGTGCAGGTTGTTTTTAATCTTGCTTTCTCTCAGGGCTTCCTTCGCCAGCCGGGCGTCACCCGGATTGTCTTCGACTAATAAAATCTCAATCAAATGTGCAAACATATCACTCATTCTCCTATATTCTCCCTTTTGGGTATTGTGAAACAAAATGCCGCGCCCTTGCCCGGTTCCGATTCCACCCAGATTTTACCACCGTGGCGTTCGACAATGCGCTTGCAGAGCGCCAGACCGATGCCGGTTCCGGGGAAATCACTTTTGGCATGCAGCCGTTGAAAAATAATAAAAATACGATCCTTGTATCCCGGATCAATGCCGATGCCATTATCCCGGAAACAGAACAGCCAATCCTTTTCCTGTTCTTTGGCGGTAATGTGAAGCCGGGGAGCTTCCTTGCCGTGAAATTTGGTAGCATTGTCCAGTAAGTTCTGAAACAGGCGGGTAATTTGTCCTTCGTCGATTGGCAGATTGGGCAGCTCATCATTGATTATTACGGCATGGGTCTCATCAATGCGCTGTTGCAGATTGGCGATTGCCTGACCCAGCACAGAATTCAAATCAGTAAAATTGAATTCTTTCCCGCGTGTCGTCACCCGGCTGAAGGTCAGCAGGTCATTGATCAGCCGTTGCATGCGGTTGGCGCCATCGACGGCAAATTCGATAAAATCATGCCCGTCCTGGTCAAGTTTATCCTTGTAACGCCGTTCAATGAGTTGGGTATAGCTGGAAACCATCCGCAACGGTTCCTGCAGGTCATGGGAAGCGACATAGGCGAACTGTTCCAGTTCTTCATTGGAGCGTTTCAGCTCCGCCATCAATATTTTCAAATTTTCATTGGCTTTTTCGGCGTCATGGCGGGCTTCTTCGGCGTCCTGCATCATATTCAGCGTGGCAACCTGGGCGTCTTTCAGGTCCCGGGTACGCTCTTCAATCCGGTGTTCCTGTTCAGCCATCAGTTTTTGCAGGTTCAGTTTAGTCAATCCGGCTTCTCCAAAGAAAGATGCCAGGTCTGCTAAAAATTCCATTCTGTATTTGACTTCGTCATCTAGTATGACCGGTACTTTCGAAAGTGCCGTCAGATAATCTTCTGTATTAAATCCAAAGTCTTTTGATTGCTTGCGGAAGAATCTGATGTCGGGTTCTTCCGATAAAAACTGACCGATAAATAAATTAGCTACGTGCTTTTGATCAATATAGAGGGGAACAGCGGCGTCCACCATGCCGTTCAGACAATGATAAACGTTATATTTTTGACCTTGACTGATCTGATTAGCCAGAGTCACATCGGACTCAATACATCTTTTTTTCATTTCGGGATGAACTCTGTGAAATTGAGCGCAGATATCTTGCCACTTTGATGTGGCTAGTATATTACCTTCGAGATCGATTAATGCCGAGCTGGTTCCGGTAGCGTCTGTGAATTTCTGCAAAAGTGCTTGCATCTTGTCGAGATCGATTATGTCTTTAATGTGGTAGTTCATGAATAGATGATCTCCCGGTATTTTCAAAGCATTTCTTCCGAAAAGGTCATGTCATAAGGTGGATTTTCACCCAATTTCTCTGACAGTTCATTAATCATTCGTTTCAATTCGATCATCCGTTTTTCCCTGCCAACCGCCATTTTATTAAAGGCTTCCAGTTCAGCGTTGCTTTTGCGCAGGTTGGTCTCGATCCGTTTGAGATCGCTGATATCCATGCCCATGCCGATCAGGTAAGGTTCATTTTCAATTATAAAAAGTTTGCCGGTGAACAGGTGCGGCGTCGCGGTTCCGTCTTTGGCGATGAAATCTGCTTCCACGTCGGCATATCCATCGGTAAACACTTTTTGAATGGCTGATCCGACTTTTTCCTTTTCCGGTTCATTAAAGAGATCCAGGGGATGCATTTTGCCAATTTCTTCACTGGAGTATTGACTGATACTTTCGAATTGATTGTTCCAGCGAACAAAGCGTCCTTCCGGTGAAATCTGATAAAAGATTCCCGGAACAGCATCAATAGTTGAATCCGTGATTTTCTTTTCCCGAAGGATTTCTTGCTCTGTTTTTTTACGATCAGTAATATCCCGGAAAATGCCGATGGCGACGGGTTTACCGCCCAGTTCGGCAACCGAGCCGACCACTTCTGCCGGAATGATTTTTCCGTCCGCATTCTGGACCAGAATTTCATGTGGCTTAGTGGAGCCTTCGATTGTGATTTCCCTGAATTTTTTGATTATATTGTCGCGCATTTCCGGTGGATGCAGCTCGGTTTGATGTAATCCGACCAGCTTTTCTGCCGGACGCCCGAAAAGCCGGGTGGCGGCTTTGTTCACTTCCAATAATAAGCCGGTTGCCGGATCGGCAGTCATAATGGCATCGGGTTCCGCTTCAAACAGTGTCCGGAATTTCTGTTCGCTGAGCCGGATTTTTTCTTCGGCTTCACGCTGAAGAGTGATATCTTCATACGTTCCCAGCACACCAATGACTTTACCGTTCATATCCTGAAGCGGAATTTTGTTGGTGCGCAGCCAGAGCTGACCGCCTTCGGGCAGGCTCTGGGGTTCTTCGAAGCCAATTTTGGGAGTATTGGTGCGGATCACTTCCTGATCGTCGGAACGGTACAGTTCCGCGGTATCCTTCCAGGATAATTGATAATCATCTTTTCCGATGATGCCATCGGGACTGTCTAAATGAGCGTCCTGGGCAAACGCCTGGTTGCAGCCAAGATAATTTAAGTTGATATCCTTCCAGAAAACCCGCTGGGGAATGTTGTCCAGAACCAGGCGCAGCATCTGGCGGGAATTATATAATTCGATATCGTCTTTTTTACGATTGGTAATGTCTGCAACAGTTGTAATGAAATAGAGCGGCTTTCCGTTTTTATCCCGCTGGAGGGTTGTGTTGATATCCGTCCATACGATTTGACCGTTTTTATGGAGATATCGTTTTTCATAGTGGGCGTGGGTTCTTTTTCCGTCAATTAATGACTGAATGATATCCGTACTTTCCTGAATATCATCGGGATAGGTAATCTCTTGCCATGCTTTTTTTCGCAATTCTTCGTCACTGTATCCCAGGATTTCACAGAACCGTTTATTCATATTCAGGCTGCCGTCGATACCGGTCATTGATTTACCCAATGGCGAGTTTTCGAAAACACTCCGGAATTTTGCCTCGTTTACAAGCAGAACTTTTTCAGTGTTTTTAAGGTCTGTTATATCCTGAAAACTTTCGACGACACCGATGACATTACCGTTGATATCTTTATAAGCGAATGCCTGCACCCGGCAGGATATGACTCTGCCATCCGGCAACATTTTTTCGGTAACATCATAATTGTCACGGTCTTTACCGGATAAAATTTGTTGCAGCATGCAATCGGGAGTATTACAAACCGTTTCCTGCCAGATTTCATAACAGATTTTACCGACGACATCTTCCCGTTTCATGCCAAAATAGGAACAGAAGTTGTCATTCACCCGCAGCATTTGATAATCCTTGCCGATCAGACATACCGGGGTTCCCAGATTGAACATCTGGTCCAGTTCTCTTTCCACCTGCAGGATATCGCTGATATCATGAAAACTGCCGATAATATTTTGCGGGTTTCCATTCTTGTCGAGCAGATAATTGATTTTCAGGGAGACAGGAATTTGACTGCCGTCTTTTCGGATGAATGTAAAGGTAAGCGGGGAAGGGTCTTTTCCTGACGTCATTCCTTTTAAATTCGTCAGAATATTTTGAAGATCGTCAGCGGCAATTATTTTTGGTAATAATTCAGCAATATTGGAGCCGATCAGTTCTTTTTTTACTGCATTGGGTTAATTTAAGAAAAGAAGGATTCACCGATTGATGAACGCCATTCATATCCAGAACAACGACGGCGTCCGTAATGGCATCGATAATGGCAGCCTGTTTTTCCAGGGCAGCTATTTGAAACTGTCTCAGCTCTTTTTCTTTTTTAGCGGTCACGTCGGAAATTACATCGGCGATAAAGCGGGGATTGCCATTTTCGTCTTTGATCAGAAAATAACTTTCCGATGTAATAACATTCCGTCCATTTTTTGATTTGAACTGCAATTCCCCTTCCCATTTGCCGGTTTTGAGGATTGCGGGAATAACGACGTCCTGGATTTTCTGCTGGTCAGCCTCGGTGTAGAAAGGCGCGAATGATTTGCCAAGAATTTCATCGGGACTGATTGCAAGCATCTCGCATAGTGCCGGATTGACATACAGAGTAGTTCCATTCAAATCTGCCATTCCGAATCCCTGGTTTGAGGCTTCGGCAAACTGTTTGAAAATGGCGATCTGTTCCTCACTGTGTTTTCTTTCGGTGACATCTTCGAAAACAGTGGCGAACTGGTTTTTCTGCGGACGGAAAACATTGATCCGAAAATGTTTTTCCATGGGGGGAAAGTAGGTTTCGAAACTGAAGGATTTACCGGTTTTGGCTACTTTGGCATATCCTTCAAGATAGGGCGCTGTATCGGTACCGTAGGCTTCGGTCGCGGTTTTGCCAACGATGGTATCCCGCTGAACACCGATGATCTGTTCGTAAGCCGGATTGACATCGAGGATTCTGTAGTTCACTGCCTGCCCCTGCTCATCGTAAATCATTTCATGCAGACAAAGCCCCTCGGTCATTGTCATATAGAGTTTTTGAAAGCGCTCTTCACTGACTTTCAGTTTTTCGGATAGTTGCTTTGATTCACCGCTTTGAGATTGAGAAGATCGCGACATAGACCCCCCGTTTTAACCATTTTTAGCCTGACAAATATTAAAACAAGCCGATCGTAAGGAGATCAGCCAATTAAAAATAAAAAGCCGTCTCTCAACATTTGTATCTGAACCATTTTTCTAATAAATGTGTACATGCGACCTTGAAAAAGTGAAAGATATTTCGCTTAATTTAAATATGTCGTGTTCGATTGACATTTCAATTGGACTGATTTTTAAAACTGTTTAGAATGTCCGGGACACTTTCAATCCCGGAGGAAATGTCAATAAAGAAATCCGAACCGGCATTTTTCAGGAGTGTCTCAAAGGTTTCATCATAAAACTCAGTCAGAGAAATGATTTTTGTCAGAGGCTTAATGGTTTTAATAGCCCGGATTGATTCGATCAGGGTGCCCCGCAGGGAATAGGTGTTCAAAATCAGGACATCGGGCGACATATGGTAAACATCCATCAGGAGATTGTCGAGTTCCGCCAAGTTAGTGATACTGTCATTTTTATCAAGTTGACGCACAACGAGTTTTTGAAGACGATCATAAATGATTTTTGAGTCGTCAACGATGAGAATCTTCATAGCTGTTTCCCTTTGCCTTTTGCCTTTACTGATAAGTCTGTCGGATTGTTGGTTGTTTTTATTCATTTCAAATCCCAATCATATTGCAGCGATAAACTATTAGCCCTGCAGGTATCGTACTATAGTAGAACTAACGATTTTTGTGTCGATTATTGGCGATGTTCCCGTAGTGATTGATCTACAGACGTCACTAATGACTACCGGAAGATTTTATGGAAGGCTGGTATTCTGTAAACGAAGCTGCTGTAATTTCGGTTTAATTGAAGGATTTTAAGGTGCTGACGACCTTATTGAAATCCGTGGTCTTGTCAAAAAAGTAGGGAATTTGCCGGTCTTTACACAATTTTTTATAGTAGGGAGTTGGGTAATTCGTCAGAGTGAGATAGACGGGTCTGAAGCCGGACTTGCTAACTTCGTCGAAAACGTCAAAACCCAGACCATCGGCGAGTTGCACGTCGAGGATCACAACGTCGGGTTTTGATTCGAGGATTGCCGGGACAGCCTCGGATACACGGGCGGCTTCGCCGCAAATCCGGCATTTTTCAACGGATTTAAGCAGCCGTTTCAGACTATTGCGTAATATTTCTGAGTCGTCAACTATAAACACTTGCATGATTGGTTGCCCCCGAATGCCCGGACCATTAGCAGTATATGAAAGATTTATAGGTAATTCTGTCGTAAATATTGTAATTTTTCTGTCGCCATTTGGCTACACGCCTGTAGCTGAATCCCCACAACGCCCACGACTGAAGCGATTTTATCATAACTTTGTCCATTAATCATCCAGCAGATGATTATTGACGGCATACAGAATGATATCGGCAGTACTGTGAAGGTTTAGTTTTTCCATGATCCGCTGACGGTAGGTGCTGACGGTGCTGGCGCTGATCGAGAGTTCATTGCTGATATCTAAAATCGATCGTCCATTCGCGATGAGATTCAGGACCTGGAATTCACGATTGGAAAGATTTTCATGGGGCAGTTTATCGGTTTTATCACCCAGGTTGTAAGCCAGCTGCTCCGCCACATCCTGGCTGAGGTACATCCGTCCGGAATCGATTTTTCGGATGGCTTTGAGCAGCTCGTCCGGTGCGCTTTCCTTGGTCAGATACCCTTTTGCGCCGGCTTTTAAGGCTCGCAGGGCATAGTACTCTTCGGCATGCATACTGAGGACCAGAACGTTGATATCGGGATACTGAATCTTGATATCCGCCAATATATCCAGTCCGCTTTTCCCGGGCATGGTTATATCCAGCACAAGAATATCACAATGCTTGTTCTGCAAGAAGTCCATTACCTCACTGGCATTTTGAGCTTCTCCGATAACGCTGATATCCGTCTCGCGGCTGAGAATTTTTTTGAATCCTTCCCGGATCAGGCTGTGATCATCGGCAATTAATATGGTAATCATACTGCAATTCCTTGCCTGGTTTGCTGATTATAAGGTATTTTAATGTGAGTTCGATTTAACCAATCACTGTCTCTCCGGATAGATAAAAAACCGTTGAAACGGTTTCCTGAGTTTGGATATTTTGGGATAGCCCCCGAATTTCCCAGCAGGGACTCCTGTAGGAGAATTCGGGGGATGCACCTAATTTTTACTAAGAATTCAACTGTTTTAACAGTTTCCATTGGTAATTTCCTTAGCATTGTTTTAGATCGAACTCACGTTATTTTAATAAACACCGGGTAAATTCCCAATTCTTATTTCCGAGCGCTATTCGTTGAGCGGAACCGTTAGAATTATTGTAGTGCCTTTCCCTGGTTGGCTCTCAATCCTGAGCGTTCCGTTGAGAGATAGCGCCCGTTCGCGCATTCCGGTCAAGCCATAGCTGTCACGTTTGTTTATTTTCTCAAGATCAAGCCCAATTCCGTCATCATTGATCTTTAAAATCAACTGCCGGTTCCTTTTACTGAGCGAGGCATGGATATTTGCGGCGGCAGCATGCCGGATTGTATTGGTAACAGCTTCCTGAAAAATACGATAAAATGCCAGTGCCTGATCGCCAGCCAGATCCAGTTGCTTGAGATAACTTCTGAAGTGTCCGGTGAGTTGGCTGTCCCGGGTCATTTCATTCATAGACCAGCGCATTGCTTCAATCAATCCCATGGAATCCAGAGCCTCGGGGCGCAGGCGCTGAATCATGTCCCGAATCTTTTTGATAGTCGTATCAATCAGGTCTTTCATCAGCTGGATATCGGGTCCGTATTGAGCGGATATTTCCGGGTAGCTATCGGATAAATTGGAACCCAGGATTGACAGATCGATTTTCAGGGCAGTCATAATCTGGGCGATTTCATCATGGATTTCCCGGGCAATGGCTTTGCGTTCATCCTCGCGAATATTCTGTAAATGGGTTGCCAGTGCCCGGAGGCGTTCTT
Organism: uncultured bacterium; assembly: GCA_964605705.1. Classification (GTDB taxonomy): domain Bacteria; phylum Fidelibacterota; class UBA2242; order UBA2242; family UBA2242; genus CAZSDW01. Next base: position 80,937 of record CAZSDW010000010.1, on the reverse strand, counting down.
CGCTGACACGGAGTTTTTTTGTCGCCAATATCCGCTCCGTTACATCCTGGAAAATGGTGGCGAATTTACCCGACTCCGGCGAGTAGGCAACGCCTTCATAATACCGGTTTAATTCCCGTGAATAATTTTCAAACTGTTTCGGATTTCCGGTACGAACGACCTCTCCGTAGATTCTAATCCAATATGACTCGGTGCCGGGCATGATTTCCAGGACAGTTTTTCCAATCAGTTGTTCTTTTTTGAGTCCGGTCGATTTCTCAAAGGCGGAGTTGACGGTGATGAACCGGTAATCCACCGGTTTACCGTTATTGTCGTAAATCATTTCATGCAGGGCAAAAGCGTCCAGCATGCTGTCGAACAGATGGTGGTACTGTTTTTCACTTTTCCGGATTTGATTTTCCATCTGCCTCCGCTCGGTAATATCCCGGAGTATCCCGGTGGTGCAACCGGATTTTTTATTGTAGGAAGCGCCGATTTCCAGAATCCGGTTCCTGAATTCGATTTCAAAGTTTTTGATTTTCTTGCCGCTCAGCGCTTTAGTGACCAGTGGCAGGATCCATTTGCTGTCCTGTAATCTCAGCAGTTTTTTTGCCAGCTTCGTGACGTTCAGTCCGACCACTTCCTTGTAATCCAGGTTTACGATTTTCAGGAGCGACTGGTTCACTTCCAGAATCTGCCCTTGCGGGCTTACATAGATGATTCCCTCGCCGGCAAATTCGAAAATCTCCCGGAATTTCGCCTCATTTTCCCGTAAAGCATCCAGATATCTATGGCGTTCGCTGGTATCTTCATAGATAGCAACGACCTCGCCGGATGGCAAGGCATAAACCGTGTTTTCCACCCATTGAGACATTCGTTGATCCTGGTACATTTTGAGGTCAACATGCGCGGGTTTACCAGTCTTGACAGTTTGATGAAAAGCATCGATCAAGCCGTACGCAGCGGCACCGGGGAATATATCCAATAGCTTTTTGCCGACGATAGCTTCCTTTTTGACCTGGCTGAGTTTTTCACCGGCTTTATTAATGTCTTTAAAGATAAATTCTTTGCCATCATCAACAGGCGTATAAATCGCTACGCCGTTTTGCATGTTGTCAAACAGCTGCCGGAAGCGTTCCTCGCTCTCCCGCAAGGCTCTTCCGGCAATTCTCTGCTCTTTGACATCATAGGTCATCATCAGCAGATGCTTCTTCCCCTTGAATTGGACCGAGAGCAGCAACGCTTCATACCAGACTTCTGTGTTGACTGTATTGACGGCATGGATTTCCTTTTTGACCATTTTGCCGGTTTTCAGTACTTCTTCGGCGGCATCGAACAGCCCTGTCTTTTTCCATGACTCCAGTTTACGCCAGTTCATGCGGATCAGCAGATCATAATCGCCGCCGCTCAGCGCAACGCCAGCCGGATTGATCATAATGGTTTGACCGGTTTCATCATAGATCCAGACACCCACCGGCGAGGTGTCAATAATCAACTGGTTGAAATTATAAGCGTCCCGAATCTGCTGTTCCAGATTTTTACGCTCGGAGATATCCACATGGGTACCGATCAGACGGATGGCTTTGCCATTTTGATCGAACACCGCGTTGGCGCGGGATAAAATGTCCACCCAGTGACCGTCTTTATGGCGCATTTTAAACTCAATCTCAAAACGGTCACGCTTACCGCTGATGTGCTCATCCAGCATTTGCCAGGTTTTTTCCAAATCTTCCGGGTCAGTCAGGCGTTCCCATTCGGAAAATTCATTTTTGATTTCATCGTCGGCGTATCCCAGCATGCTTTTCCAACCGGGGGAATAGTATATGGCGTTGCTGATCAGGTTCCAGTCCCAGATACCATCCGACGTTGCCTGCATGGCAAGATTGAAACGTTCGTCGCTTTTTTTTAAGGCAGCTTCCGTTCTTTTTCTTATATTAAATTCCCGGTTAAAATCCTCAAGAATATTCAGGGTGGCACTATGGCTTTCCCGGATTTCCTGTTCCGCTTGCTTCAATTCGGTGATATCGGAAATGATTCCGATCATACCAGCGGGCTGTTTGTTGGCTCCGTATAATGTGGCTTTATCGAAAATGGCATTTCTAATGTTGCCGTCGGCGGATTTGACTTTCCATTCGTAATGCTGGATTCCGGGATGCTCAATGAGTTCCAAATCTTTTTTGTGATAAAAATCGGCGAATTCCCCGGGGACAATGTCATAGGCTGTTTTGCCCAGAATCTTTTCCTGGGGTAATCCGATAAAATTGCTGAAAGCTTTATTGCAGCCGGTATATTTCCCCTGGTTATCTTTATAGAAAACCGGGCTTGGAATCGTGTTGATCAGGGTTTGCTGGAACTGAAACTGTTCCAGCAGTTTTTCCTGGGATTCGTAGTGCCGGGTGATATCTTCGCCGGAGCTCAGGATTCCGCCGATGGAACCATTATCATCATAAAGCAGTGAATTATGCCACGTAATCAGGCGTTCTTTGCCGGATTTAGTCAGCACCGGGTTTTCATAGAATTCGACCGGCGTCAATTGCCCGGCAATGATTTTATCAAAGACTTTTTTGACGTCTTTCCGGTTGCCTTTGGGCACAAAATGGTCAAACCAGTTTTTACCGATAATTTCATTTTCGGGATAGCCCAGGATTTCACAGGCTTTGGGATTTATCATGGTGACAATCTGGTTTTTATCGATCGCGACAAAAAGGGTTCCGGCGATATTCAGGTAATGCTGAGCCAGTTCCATTTCCCGATTTAACGCCCGTTCAGTCCTGATCTTCTCGGTGACATCCTGAATCGCGGCAACCATGCCCTGAAAATGTCCCGATTCATCAAACCGGGGCATGGCGTTGATACTGAGCAGGGTGCGCTGTCCATCGAGCCACTGGATGGCGTGTTGAATATTGTAAGTGGGCTTGAGGGTTTTTTTAACGACTGCAAAAGGCAGTTGTTCGTTGGGAAAGGGATTACCGCTGTAATCGGTGATTTTCCAGAGCGGATCGTTATACCTCCGGCTGGTGATGGATTCCTTTTCCAGACCGAGGATCTTCTCGGCTTCAGCATTGGCAAAGGTGATCTGACCGACGGTATCGACAACGGTTATCCCCACGGGACTGGTATCGGTGATATCTTTCAGCAGATCCCGTTCCTGGTGCAGTGCGTCATCGGCGGCTCTTTGGGAAGAAATATTGGTCACCGCCAGACGCATATGCCGTTTTTCTGTTTCCGATTCCGGAATGACCATGGCATGTAAGTCAGTAAAAAAACGGTTTCCGTTTTTTTGCTGCATACGAAACTGGGATTGTTGTGCGGAATTTTCCTTTTGCAGGTGATTCCAAAATCGGTAATAATTATCGTGATCTTCCGGGTGGATAAAAGCTGAAAAATGTTTTCCAACCAGGGAACTGCGGTCGATGTTCAGGAGCGAACAGAGGGTCAGGTTGCATTCCGTGATTGTGCCTTTCTCGGAAAGGGTACAATACCCCACGGGTGCGAAATCATAGAGATCGCTGTATTTATCCCGGGTCTGTTCCAGCTCCATCTGGGTCTGGCGCAGCTGTTCATTCTGCATCTCCATCTCGATCTGGTGAACCCGGAGTTCATGAACCGTCCGGGCAATCTCGTCAGGGCTCATCTTCGCGAAATCCTGTACCTGATCGGTTTTTCCGCCTAATTTTTTTTCCGCCTGTTGACGCAGATTGGTTTTATCTGATGAAGGATTGGATTTGTTTTTCATGAGGATGCTTTCTTTGCTTTTTCGGTCGGGAGCCAGTAAAGATTTCGCTCGGTGATAGCCACTTCTACCGGGACTCCCTGATCATCGCGGAGTGTCGTAGCCGTGACCAGGACATCCAGTTTCTGTCCGGTTTTGCTGATCCGTATTGCATTATAGGGCTCAACCGGTTTCCCGGCTTTTATGGTTTGAATCAAGCGGTCGAATTCAGCGTGGTCTTTTTTTCGGGTGATTGCATATATTTTCATCCGGAGGGCTTCTGGCTCACTATAGCCGTACATCTTTTCGGCGCCCCGGTTCCAGGCAATGATATTTCCGGTAAGGTCAAATGCCAGAATCGCATCATCGGAATCCTGCAGGATGGTTGCCAGGCGGCGTAATTTTCGGGTCTGTCTGACGGATTGAATATCGAAAAAGGTGATCACCACGCCGTCGATGACATTTTCTGTGGTGCGGTAGGGCAGAATCCGCATGTTGTACCAATGCCCTTCGCGGGTCTGGATTTCACACTCTTTCTGGTGCAGCGTATTGAGGACTTCCCGGACATAGTCACTGATTTTCAAATCCTGAAACTGGGTCGTGATATGATCAATGGGTCTGCCGATATCGGAAGTGATCAGGTTGATCGTATTCTGCATGGCGGGCGTAAAGCGTTTGATGCAGAGATTATTGTCCAGGAAGACGGTCCCGATCTGGCTAGCCGCCAGCAGGTTGTTCATGTCGTCGTTGGACTGGCTCAATTCTGCCACTTTCATCTGCAGTTCCGCGTTGACGGTGCTGAGCTCCTCATTGGTGGAATGGAGTTCCTCTTTGGAAGTTTCCAGTTCTTCATTGGCGCTTTGCAGCTCTTCATTAACCGATTGTAATTCTTCATTGGCGGAGCGCAGTTCCTCATTGGAAGTTTCCATTTCCTCAATGGTGCTCTGGAGGTATTCCCGGGTGGATTGCAGTTCCTTTTCGAGTTGCGCAACATTCCTGTTACGGGGGTTTGTGCCGGATGAAACACTTACCGCAGCTTTTGGCTTACCGGTGGCAGTCATATCTTCGAAAATCACCAGCATCAATCCTTCGGGCAGATTGTCCTCGGAAAGGGGCCGCACTGTGATATCAGCAACCCGGTTGACATTATCCGATGCGAAGCGAATACCACTGGCGGATGTGATGGTTTTCTGTTGCAGCGCTTTGGTGATTAGTACCGACAACTGATACTTTAAATTTTCCCGCGCCATATTCAGCAGATTAAAAGAGGCTTGCCCGACGGGCGGCGCCAGGAATTTGTCGGTAGAACCGATGAAATGCAGAATCTCCGATTTTTCATTGATAATGACGGCTGCCGGGGCAAACGTATCAAAAATCAGGCGTTCGGTTTTATGGATGACATCGGCAATACTCGGTGATTTTTTGTTGGGACCATTCATTTTTATTGACTTGTTGTTTTTCGGTTGATAGTCGTATAATTCTTTGGCTTTTCCATCCAGGTTGAGCTTCTTTTGAAAGATTTTCCATTTGGGATTCAGGGGCTTGAATAGATCGGTGTGGACTCCAATACTTTCCGACGATCCCAGAAAGAGAATTCCGTCGGGATTCAGGGTAAAGTGAAATATGGGGAATATCTTCTTTTGGAGAGCGCCGTCCAAATAGATGAGCAGATTCCGGCAGACCAGCAGATCCAGCCTGGAAAAGGGCGGGTCTTTGATCAGGTTGTGATCGGCAAAAACCACCATGTCGCGAATGGATTTTTTAATCCGGAAATGATGATCGACTTTGCTGAAATAATGTCTTAAGCGTTCTTCGCTGACATCGGAAACAATGCTTTCCGGGTAAACACCCAGGCGTGCTGTTTCGATCGCCCGTGGATCGATATCACTGGCGAAAATCTGAAAGTTGAACTGTTTTTTCAGAGCATTCATTACTTCAGAGAGGAGGATTCCCAGGGAGTAGGCTTCCTCGCCGGTGGAGCAGCCGACGATCCAGATACGCAGAGTTGCGTCCGGTAATTTCGTTTCCAGAAATTTCGGCAGGATAGTCTCTTTCAGGATATCGAAGGCTTCCGGATCACGGAAAAACCCGGTCACGCCAATCAGCAGTTCCCGGAACAGGGTTTCGGCTTCCAAAGGAGTTTTTTCGAGATACCGGATATAATCCGGCAATTCGGCAATCTGGTGAATCGCCATCCGCCGTTCGACCCGCCGCCGGATCGTGTTTTGTTTATACTGGCTGAAATCGTGTCCCGTTTTGCTGCGGATGAAGTGAAAGATTTTCCGGATATTGTCCTGAAAAATACTTTGTTGATCAGCGTCGGTGCTACGTTTTTTTAATAACGGATGCCGGACGTATTTTAGCAGGCTGGCAGGCAATTCCTCGACTGGCAGAATGACATCCACCAGACCGGTATTGATGGCGCTCTGGGGCATGCCGGGGTATTGGGCGTTGTCAGGCTGTTGAACCATCACCATGCCGCCGTGCTCCTTAATGGCTTTGATGCCGGCTGAACCATCGGACGCCGTACCGGACAAAATAATGCCGACTGCCTGTTCCTGACAGTCATCCGCCAGGGAGCGGAAAAAATGATCGATCGGCAGGTTGATCCCGGCTTTGGGTGCCGGGTCGCTCAGCTGAAATACCCGGCTAAACAGGGCGACGTTTTTATCCGAAGGATTCAGGTAAATATGATTGGATTTCACCGGCATACTGTCGATGATTTCAGCGACAGGCAGATCGGTATATCTGGTCAGGAGAGACGCCATGCTGCTTTTATAGCTCGGGCTGAGATGCTGAATAATGACGAACGCGGTGCCCGGTTTCGGGCTTACTTTGGTAAAAAAGTTACCCAGTGCTTCCAGGCCACCGGCAGATGCGCCGATTCCGACGACAAAAAAGGGCTTGGTCGCATTGATCTTAGATCTGGCTGGTTTGGAATTTGCCGTCATTGCTTATCCTCTATTTTCAATTGGATTGTTTATTTAACGTGAGTTCGATGAAAGAGAAAGATAATGAAATCACCTATGGAAACTGTTGAAACAGTTGAATTCTTAGTAAAAATTAGGTGCATCCCCCGAATTCTCCTACAGGAGTCCCTGCTGAGAAATTCGGGAGTTAATTTAAACCTCATAATAATAACCGTTTTAACGGTTTATTTTTCAAAATATAAACATTCATCTCTTATGTCGAATTCATGTTATTTATATCATTCGATGCCTGATATTTATGAGGAATTCCCAGTTTATCACAGAGTTCGTTGATTTCCTGCTTCAGTTCGATCATGCGGTTTTCACGTCCCACCATGACCTTGTTGAAGCGCTCCAGTTCGGTTATTTTCTGATGAAGTTGGTCTTCCGCCTGCTTTTGGGTTGTGATGTCCTCATAGGTACCGAGCACTCCGATGATTTGACCGTCATTGCTTCGCAGGAGGGCTTTATTGGTCTTTGCCCAAGCGTGGGTTCCATCGGCACGCGAATAGGGCTCGATGATGTTATAGCGTGGGAAGCCAGATTCTATAATTTTGGTATCGTCAGCCCGGAATGAATCCGCCTCAGACTTTTCCCATGGCAGGTCATAATCGCTTTTTCCGATTATATCTTTCACTGATTCAACTCCGACTGTTTCAAGCCAGGCGCGGTTGGCACCCAGGTAATTCAGCTTGGTGTCTTTCCAGAAAACACCGGTGGGCAATGTATTCAACACGGTCTGCAGCATATATCGGGAACTGTGAAGTTCCTCTTCGGTTTGTTTGCGCTCGGTGACATCGAGAGCAACGCCAACCTTTTGTTTCACAGAACCATTGGGATTTCTCAGAAATACCCTTTCATAGCTGTGCAGAGTGACCCATTTTCCATTGCGGTGCCTCATCCGGTATTCGATTTCCAGAACGTCTTCATCTTTGGCTGCCAGGATTTCCTTTTGGAATTTAATGACACCAGGAAGATCATCAGGGTGGATCAGCCGGGGAAACATATCACTGCCCATTGCCTGTATTTCAGGAGCGGAATATCCCAGCAATTTTTCAATCCCCGTATTGCTGTAAACATTGCTGTTGGATTCCATATCATAGACATAGATCAGCGCCGGATTGGTATCCGCGACGGCAGAAATAAAATGTTCCTGATTTTTCAGCGCCTCTTCCGCCTGCTTGCGCTCGGTGATGTCTTCCATGAATCCTTGAATTAGGATAATGGTTTCGTTTTCATCCAGCAGCGGTTTGGCTTTGTCATGAATCCACTTTTGCTTACCGGATTTTGTTATGATCCGATATTCGATATTGAGAATCGATTTAGCCTTTCGGTGAGCGCTTATCGCTTTCAAAACCTTTTCAACATCATCGGGGTGAATCATTTTTTCCCAGATGGAGTTGTCATTAAGCAACTCTTCACTGTTGTAACCCGTCAGTTCCTGAGCTTGCCCCGATAAAAAGATATTGGTTGATTTTTCATCGGGAAGGGCGGCATAAACAAGTACCGGAATATTTTGATTGATAAGACGATGTTTCTCTTCACTTTCTTGCAGCTGTTTTTCAGCCCTTTTACGATCGGTGATGTCGCGGGCGATGCTCAGAATAGCCGGTTTTCCATGATAGGTTACCAGGCTGGAATAGACTTCTACGGGGAAGATCGTGCCGTCTTTTTTCCGATGGGATGTTTCAAACATCTGGGTTTCATCCTTGGGCATTGCTCCGGCAAGTGCTCGGATAGCTTCTTTCTTGAGTGAGGAATCGATACCGTACAACCCAATGTCCAACAGCTCTTTTTGGGTATAGCCCAGTACTTCAGTGGCACTGTGGTTGACATCCAGCAAATTTCCGTCAAAGTCGATGATCCAGACGGTTTCGATCATCCCGTCGATAAGTTCCCGATACTGGGCTTCACTTTTGCGCAGGGCTTCTTCGGCTTTTTTGCGTTTGCTGATATCTTTGACGTATTCGATGACGCCGGTCACTTCGCCCTGTGCATTCTTCAGCGGAAATGCGGACAGATCGATCCAGCCTGTGGGATTTTCCTCGTTGGGATAGGGAACCTCTTGGGTATGTGTTGCTCCGGTTTGAAGGGCTTTCACGCTGGGACACCAGGGGCAGATTGAATCACGCTGCTGGTAAGCCTGGTAGCATTTTTTGCCCACTAACGGTTTGTTGTGAGCATACTGTTCACTCATCCACTGATTGGTTTTAATGATCGTCAAATCCCGATCCAGCACCGAGATACCATCCTGGATTGCATCGAAGGTATTTTGGAGAAAACGTTCGTTTTCACGGATGGCTTCCGCTGCTTTTTTGCGCTCGGTAATATCCATCGTAATCCCGCCCAGCAATGGTTTCCCGCCATCCTGATCGATTCTGAATTTGTAGGTTTGATATATATGGTCATTTCCGAATCTGTCTTCGACCGGCTCCTCAATCACGAGCATGCCTTTTTCCAAAGCGGCTTGATCTTCACGAATCATCCGTTTGCTGGTTTCTTCGGGGAACAGTTTATCCGTCGATTTTCCGATCCAGCGATCATCGGTACTGAAGTTGTCGTGCATGTATTTGTTCAGATAGACGAATTTACTCGCGTGGTCTTTTATAAAGACGCCTCCCGGAATATGGTCCATGAAGGCTAAAAACCGTGACTGACTCTCCTGCAGGGCGGATTCCGTATCCTTCAGGCGGGTAATATCCCAGGCGATCCCACCCAGGATAGGCGGACCGTCCGGTTGCTCGATTCTGAATTTCTGGGAATATAAAATGCGTTTCTTGCCGGTCGGATCGATGATCGTTTTTTCTTTCTCGATAAAACCAGTCCGCAGGGCTTGCCGGTCATCATCGAGTATTTGTCTGCCAATTTCACCGGGAATCATGTCTGCGAAGGTTTTTCCAAGCCAGCTGTCATCTGCGTTGAACAGGCGCTGCATGTACCGGTTCAGATAGAGAGTTTTGCACTCTTGGTCTTTGATAAATACCGCCGCCGGAATATGGTTTGTGAATGTTGAAAAACGGGCTTCGCTTGCCCGCAGGGCGCTTTGGGCTTCTTTCAATTCGGTTGTTTTCATTCCATTGCCAATCAGGCGAATCACCCGGTTTTGATCATCCATGATGGGTCTCAACTGGTTAAACCACCAGCCTTTCGCGGGACCTTCCGGGACAAAGGATTCTGACTCCAGTGACTCTTTTTTCTGCACACATTCATCAAAGATAGCGAGCAACGAATCAACGGCTTCTTTGCCGAGTAGAGATACGAGGTCTTCCGGGCGTTTTCCCTTGACAAAATCATTCGAAATAGCCAGCAGTTTTTCTTGAATCGGATTGATCCCTTCATAAATATAATTCCCATCCGCGGTCACTTTTATCAGGTAAACACCAATATTACTGTAATTAAAAATTGTGGACAGGAACTCCTCGCTTTTTCGCAACTCATCTTCCGCCTGGCGATATTTGGTATAATCCAGGGCAATTGCCTGAACGCCGATATTTGCTCCGTTGTCATCTTTGATCGCAGCCAGGTGATAATGCAGGACGACACTTTTGCCCCATTTTGATTGATAGGGATGTTCACAGACGAAACTGTTGCCGGTTTCCAGGCATTCCTGCAGGGACCTGGAAATACCAGCCTCGACCAGCGGTGGAAATGTGAACATATTGATTGCTTTGGTCTGTTCTGCCGAGGGAGAGCCGAGAAACTTCAGCATCTCCTGGTTGACTTCCCGGATTTTGCCTTCAGGATCAACGGTAATAATTCCCGCCGGAGCGGTATCGAATAAAACCCGGTATCGATTTTCACTGCGCCGGAGCGCTATTTCGGCTTTTTTTCGATCGGTAATTTCACGACAGGTAAAGAGTCGCGTTCCGTCACCGATGGCGACATTTTTGATATTGACCAGAATGACCTTCTTGGTTCCCGATTTGTCGGTAATAGCATAATCAATATTCTGGATTTCGCCCCGGGTTTTTAGCAGGGTTGTGTCAATTTTACCAATCTCGAACAATTTTGAGACATTGCCCATTTTCAGCAACTCGCTCTTGGAATATCCGAAGAGTGACTCCGGGTCGGTGCAGATAAAGGTAAATTTGCCCCGGTCATTTGTGATAAAAATGGCATCGGATATGTTTTTCAGGGTAATCTGATTCAGAAATTCCCGGATTGCCAGGGCGTCCTGAGATGCTTTTTTCTCGATAATATTATGGGCAATTCCCCAGGTACCGATCGGTTTTCCATTGTCATCTTTGATCTGGTGAATCGATATTTCAACCGGAATGATCCTGCCGTCTTTATGGAGATACTCTTTTTCATAAATCCCGGTAAAACCTTTTTGTTTCAGGATTTTATTGACGATCTCGTCTTCAAAGCCGTGCCATTTTTCCGGGGTAATTTCCCGGTGAGTTTTTTGCCGCAGTTCTTCAGCCGGATATCCCAGCATATCCAGAAATGCCTGGTTGTATTCCAGGTATTTTCCATTGATATCGTTGGAAAACCACCCGTCGAGCATATTTTCGAAGAGTTCCCGCCATTTACGTTCGCTTTCGACCAGGGCTTCCTGTTGCTTTAGATGATCCCGGATATCCCGGATGAATAGTTGAATGGAAGGTTTACCATTAAAGGTAGTCCGAGATCCCGACACTTCGACCGGTAGAGGGCTGCCATCAAAATGAAGAAAAACCTCTTTAAAAACAGGTGCAATATTTTCGCCCTTTTCCAGCTTCTGAATTCTTTGAATTGTCACCGCTCTGTAATCCGGGTGCACGAAATCAATGACCGGTTTTCCAATCAGGTCGTTGATACTATTCGCGCCACTTAATCTGACAGTTGCCGGATTCGCATAAACGATTTTACCATCCGTATGAATGACGATGGCATCGTGGGCGATTTCGACGATCTTTTTGTATTTTTCCTCACTCTCCTTGAGGGCTTTGTCAGCCAGTTTCTGCAAGGTAATATCATGGAAAATAATGAATAATTCCGGAACTTTGCCCGGCTCTTTGCGAATCTTATACCGGGCTTCCCCCAGTCGTTCGGTGCCGTTTTTATGAATCCATTTGAATTCGGTAGTTTTTTCTTTGTGTCCCCGGAAGATTGAGCCGATGAGTTTGAGATATTGGGGCAGGTCTTGTTTTTTCACCGTGGGCAGGTCTGTGATATGTTTCCCGATAATTTCACTGCGGTCATAGCCAACGAGTTCTTCAAATCGCCGGTTACATTGGGTGACGATCCCTTTGATATTGATTACAAAGACACCATCGGGAATAGTGCCCAAAAGATCGTAATAGCGCTCTTCACTGATTTTCACCGATTCTTCTGTGGCTTTCAAGGCGGTGATATCCGTTGCAAAAACCAGGACGGCTGCTTTTCCGTTCCATTGAATCAGCACCGAATTTACCTGTGTCCAGACGACTTTCTCTGCGCTGTTGATTAAACGAAAGCTGTAAATATTTTGGATATTTTTTCCGGAAAGACGTTTTTTATAATTATCCATAACCATTGATCTGTCATCGGGATGGATGAATTCGGTAAAGGGTGTATTCCTGATCTTTTCTACCGGATAGCCGATAATTTCAACGGCTTTTGAATTAGAATAAACCAGGCTGTTGTTCTGAAGGACAAAAATCGCCTCATTGGCGTTTTCGACAATCAGTCGCAGTTGTTCATTGCTAATTCCATTCGGTAATTTTGCAGATGATTTGCTCATAGATTTACTCATTGATTATGATGCTTTTTCATTTTTCTTTTTTAAAAACTCCGGGTAGAGTTTTTCAATTACAGGCGTTTCTTTCGCTATTGTGGATTTCAATGTTGCTCCTCCTCTTCATTCTGTTCTTCAATGATAAATCCGGGATAGAGCAACTTCATACAGTCCGGGCAAATACCATGGGTAAAGCGCACATCACTGTAGCGGCTGATAAATGACTCAACCTGGGTCCAGCTGCCCTGTTTTTCCCTGATTTTTTTACAGTTTGAGCAGATCGGAATGAGACCACTGAGTGTGCGGGTTTTCTTGAGCTTCGCCTGTAATGCATTAATCATTTCTTCCTGTTCAACGCAGGTTTGGGCATATTGACTGATATCCGAAAATACGGCAATGAACTTCCCTTTTTCCGGAGAAGTGGCTGATATAATAAAGTGTTTATCAATCCGCTTGAGGTATGTTTTAAAGTGACGTGGTACGCCGGATCGGGAAATTTCCGCGTAGATTTCGATATCCCGGGGCGGCGTTTCTTGATATATATCTGAAGCCAGCTTGTTGACGATTTTTGCTCCGGGAATCCCGAGACAGTTTTCAAAAGCCGGATTGACCTTGAGAATACGGTAATCGACGGCTTGAATTCCGGAATAAACGATTTCATTGAACGAAACCAGGTTAGCCATCGTGTTAAAAAATTCTCTATAAATGTCTTTTGTCATTGTTCCTTCAATTCATTTTGGATAAGTCTGCCGGCAAGCCGTCCGCTGATCCGGTTGGCTGACGATATATAAGTAACAGGATTACAGAGAGTTTTTTTATCGTGACATTGAAGCAATTGTCCCAGCATACTACTTTCTGACATTATTTTAACAACAATTAATTACAGGTGCAACCTATATGTCGCCCTGCTCTTTCGAAAGGAGAGTCTCCTCCAGAAGAATCTCCGACCCGGCGGGGCTCCTGCTGGAGTGGTTTATGAATTAAACAGTCAAGTGGTCAGTTGCTCAGAAATTCATGCAGTTGTTTTTTAGATTCGTTGTATCCGATTTCAATCGCTTCCGCTGCCCGCCAAAATTCCCAGATTTGTAATTTTGACAGGTTGAGATGCAGGACAAGATCGGGATTGGTCAGCTGGATTTCCTTGTTGGATAACTCTGTCAGTAAAATCAGGATCGACTGATAACCGATATAAGTTAAGCGGGGCAGATGGTTCAGGCGGTTGGTTTTTGCAATCTGGATGGCGGAGCTAATTCGTTCGAGGAAGGAATCTCCTTCGGCGTGTAGCGGATTTTTCTGGACATCGATTCCGGTAAAAAGTCCCTCGAATTTTAACTGTGGCGTTTTCAAAACATTGATTCCCATCAACGTGTCATGCGGATATTTTTTCAATGCACGGAGCGGCAGGTTCTCACGCAGACCACCATCGACCAGCAGTGATCCGTTGGCGGCGAGAGGTTTGAATACGCCGGGGATGGATATACTGGCGCGGATGGCGTCAACCAGCCGTCCTTTGTTCAGGTAGAGAATATTGCCATTCCGAAAGTCAACGGTTACGGCAATAAAGGAAATCGCTAAATCCTCGATAAGCGTATCCCTGCCAACGATATTTTCCATAAACGTGACAAAATTCTTCGGATCCATCAAGCCGCCTCGGGGAATGGAGGGCGATAACAGCTGTAAGGTCTTTTTGAGATCGATTGACAGGGCAATATCTTCAATTTCATCGATAGGTAAACCGCGGGCAACCATTGCGCCAATAATAGAGCCGGCGCTGGTGCCGGAAATGATAGAAGGTCGGATTCCATTTTCTTTCAATGCTTTTAAGGCGCCGATATGGGCGAGTCCAAGTGCTCCGCCACCGCTGAGCGCCAAAGCCACTTTACCGAAGGATTTTTTCATTTGTCCCCCACGGGTATCTTTTTGGATTGATTTCAAATATTGGGATTTTGAAAAAGCACACTTATTTGTAATTTATAGTGTCATGAATCTTGCGTTGTTCCATAATATAAAAAAACTGTTCCATATTTTTGCAACCGTTCTGATTATTTTTTTATTTAACAATCCCGGTTTGGGTCAATGGAATAAGCACTGGACCGTGTTTGACAGGGATTTGGGTACCTCTCTGACACTGGGTCCTTATCACAGTTATACCAATCTGTTTTATCAGATAAAAAAAGATCAGCAAGTTTATATCTACCTGGATAATGAATTCAAACTTTATAAAGACCTGCTGCTTCGTTCGTACAGACCGGAATATGGTTTGATCGAATTTACCTTGTATCCCACAACGGCTATATCTTCCTGGACTGAAAGTTCGCACAAAAAATTTTATGATGAATTTACGGTTTTCAAGGACTATAACCTGATCAGGAGTATCAGTGGCGGGAACCAGGAACCCTGGTCGGTCAGTCTGTTCGCCGGACAGATTGCTGCATTTATGACCATGAATGACCAGGAAGAACTCGTAATGGCGGCGGATGGCGCCAGCGGATTGGTACTGACCGGCGGCTTGTATGAGATTTTCAATAATAACCTGTTCCGGGCGAACTGGTATCGGATTGAATGGAAATTAAAAGGCGGTGGCAGCCAGGGCAGTTTTTCCCATGGCTGGAATATTCTGCTTGGTTACCGGAATTATGGGATGCCGGAAATTTCGAATACGGCGCTGTTTTCTTTTACCCGCGACCGCCTGAATCGGGCGGCTTATGACTGGACTCTGTGGCAGAATAGTGTTGCTGAATTCCAGATTCAATATCCGGTCTCCAATGGTGAGCGGGGCATCTCCCGCTTGAGAATGGTGTATGGAAAAGCGATTCCCTTCTGGAAATGGATGATTGGCGCCAGTTTCGGTTGTGTCTATGAAAACCGGCGAAAATATGATTCGGAATTAGGACAATTCACTGCCGACAGGGTGCAGGGGTGGAGTTTCTTTATAATGCCGTTTGCGTACTGGTAAAATGTGAGAATGGAGTAATGGAGTGTTGGAATATTGGATAACTGTTGTTAAAAACAGCCCGCCATCGCTCCATCACTCCAATACTCCAATTAAAAGTCCACCGTAGTATCTGTGGTTGGCAGAACAGTTCCGTCGATACGTTTTAGGCTGCAAAAATTTTTTATAATTAGGTATAGCTACATTATCCAGACAAAGGCAGCTTTTCCCGAACTTTAATCCTCAGACAAAAATATTATGATGGAAGGATATTGTTAAACCGACTCCCGGAGAGGATGCAATAAATTCGGAAAATGCGGAACCGGCGCCCGGTGTGTTCACAATACCAGTGGCATTGATTTCATAGGTTGATGATGGTGGATTAATTTTTTCGTGAATTCCGGTGGATGAACTTTCAACTCATTATATTTTATTGTCTGTTATTTTGTGGAGATTTAGACATAAGCAGTATCAGACAAAAATATCTGTTGAAATTTTTACCAGTTATTCTTAGTATCTATTCCATGTTTCCAAAGTTAAATAAAACGAATCTGATGCATTCTCTCTTAGTACTTTACACGTTGCTGGTATATGGCATGCAATACAGCTTTACGGGAATTGTTGTCATTATCGGGATTTTATTCAGTTATTTACGATTTAATTCAGTCGTACGCCTGGGACATATTATCTGGGCAAAAGGGATATTTCTGTTCACGGGTAAGCGGATCAAAATCCGGGGACTGGAACAGATCAATCGCAAGAGAAAACATCTGATTATTGCCAATCACACCAGCATTTATGATATTCCGGCAATTATGAATGTTGTTCCACAGATATCGTGGATTGGCAGGGAATATCTGACCAGGATTATCGGTTTTGGACGACTTCTGAAAATGAATCACTATATTGCGATCGAACCGGGGCAACCCAAGCGCTCCCGGGAATCGATTGAACAGGCAATCAGAAAAGCCGAAGAGAATATGACCATCTGTATTTTTCCCGAAGGCAGCCGGACATTAAACGGTCAGCTGGGTCCTTTTCGAAAGGGATTTATCCGCATTTTGCGGGCAGCCAGATTGGATGTTCTGCCGATTACCTTAAATGGATTTTACACCTTGAAACCGAAAAACAGATTTGTCATCGATCCCCGGACGCATCTGGAAATCGTTATTCACCCGGTCTTGAAAGCCGAAGAACTCTGTCAGTTGACTGATGAAGAGATTCTGAAAATTGCAAAAGACGCCATCGAGAAAAATTACCGGTACTGTTAAAAATCTGTTGCGGGAGAATCTGTCTGCCCCGGTCAGCTTTCAAGGGCTTTAACTTGCCAGATAGACCGCTTTTAATAATTCCGTATAACTGAAATATGATGTTATAAAGTTTTTTTCAGTGTCTCCTGCCAAGAGATTGTTATGATCTCGATACGGCTCCCCTTTTAAATACCTCACACCGTAGTTGACTTTCAACCGCATTTTAAGTAAAATCTTTCCTGGTAAAAATGATGGCTGGAGGGTAATAGCTAAATTTGGGATTCATTGAAACTTTAAAGTCGATTTTCAGCAAGTCAATTTTCAGAATTTTCCTGGCGCTGGCAGTACTGACAATCGTTGCCTCAGTGCTGGTTTTATTTTTTGAAGAACAGCAGAATCCCGAGGAATACCGGGGCTTGTGGGATTCGGTCTGGTGGGCGCTGGTAACGGTATTTACGGTCGGTTATGGTGATATTTCACCGATTACAATCGGCGGGCGCCTGGTTGGTATATTTGTGATGATCTCCGGTGTGGCGATCGTATCCTTAATCACAGCGACAATTTCATCAATATTTGTAGCTCGTAAAATCAGGGAGGACCAGGGATTGGAATCCATAAAAGTTTTAGATCATATTATTATTTGTGGCTGGAACAATAAAGCCGAACCTATTATTGACACCCTTTTTGCACTTTCTAAACCTAAAGTGCCAAAAGTTGTTCTGGTCAATGAACTGCCGGAAGATGAAATCAACAGTGTTCTGGATCGGTTTCGTAAAAACGGCGTCAAATTTATCCGCGGTGATTATACACGGAATGCTCCCCTGGAACGGGCAAATATTCAGGAGGCAAAGACCATTATCCTTTTACCGAATCTGATTGAGCACGATCCTCTGGTGGCGGATGAAAAAACGCTGCTGGCAACCCTGAATATAAAATCCACCTATCCCAAGAAAAAGGTTGTTGCCTTTATCATGAATTCCGAAAACGAGGTTCATGTCAAGCGGGCAAAAGCCGATGAGGTTTTTGTCAGCGACCAGTTTATCGATTTTCTCCTGGCGGGCGATGTCATCGAACCGGGAATATCGGATGTGGCGCTGAATCTGTTCAGTGCCAAAAGTGCCCACCGAATCGCCACGGTTGCTATTCCATCCAAATTGCAGGGCAAGAGCTTCAGGGAACTGTCCGAGCACTTTAAAACCCAGCATAAGATGATTGTTCTGGGCGTTGTTGCGGAGGTGGAGTCCATCGGTGTGACCGACTTTCTCTCCTCCGATTCCAGCCACCTGGATGCCTTTATTGAAAGGAAATTAAAAGAGGCGGGGCGCTCTCTTGGCGAGGAGAGTAAAACCATTATCAATTTAAATCCTGACGATGAATACCTGATTCAGGATAACGATAAAGCGGTGGTGCTGATATAATGAAGAAGAAAAATGAAATTTGTGAATATAATCCCCAAATCCTGAAAGATTATGAAATCTTTTCCGGGTTAAGTGAGGATCAGATCGATAAATTTTGTAAGGTAATCGTTCCCGTTGAATTCAATAAAGGGGATACCATTCTGCAGGAAGGCGACAAGGGGAATTCCATTCTGATTCTGTTGGATGGCAGGGTGGAGATTTCACAGGCATTGACCTTGAAAACCAATGCTTCGCCCTCAGACACCCGTGAAAAAAGTCTGATTTTATTGTCCAGTGATATTCGTCCCTTTTTTGGTGAAATGAGCCTTTTCAGCGATGACGATAAACGCAGTGCTACGGTGAAGGCTGTCTCAATCTGCAAAATCGCCCGAGTTGACAAGAACGATTTTTTCAGTATTTGTGATAAATATCCTGTCATCGGTCATCACGTTATGCAGAATATTGCCCGGGTTCTCAGCCGACGCTTGAAGCAGGCAAACCTGAATGTCCTGAAACTCACAACCGCGTTCAGTCTTATTTTAGAATCTTAGAAAGGTGCAGCTTGGCAGTTCAGTTAGAGAAAGTTTATGATCCGAAACATGTCGAATCCCGCTGGTACGAATACTGGGTCAATCAACATTATTTTCATGCAGATAATCACTCCGCTAAAAAGCCCTATGTCATTGTCATTCCGCCTCCGAATGTAACCGGGATACTTCACCTTGGACACGTCTTAAATAATACCCTCCAGGATATATTAATTCGTCACGCCCGGATGAGCGGCTATGAAGTTCTCTGGCTGCCGGGCGCCGATCATGCCGGTATTGCTACCCAGAATGTCGTGGAAAAGAAGCTCCGCAAAGAGGGTAAAACCCGCTATGATTTTGAGCGGGAGGATTTTTTGAAAATTGTCTGGGAATGGGCAAATAAACACAAATCGATTATCCTGATCCAGCTGCGCAAAATCGGCTGTTCCTGTGACTGGGAACGCGAACGTTTTACTCTGGATGAAGGTCTGTCCAATGCGGTACGTCAGGTGTTTGTGCATCTCTATCGCAAAGGATTGATCTACCGGGGACGCAAGATTATCAATTGGTGTCCGGTGTCCCGGACCGCCCTCTCCGACGAAGAGGTCATCCACAAAGAAACCCGGGGACATCTGTGGTATTTCAAGTACCCACTGGAAGATGGCAGTGGGCATCTGACCGTCGCGACAACCCGTCCGGAAACCATGCTCGGCGATACCGCTGTTGCGGTCAATCCCAAGGATAAACGCTTTGAGAAATTGGTCGGTAAAACAGTTCTTCTGCCAATTATGAACCGGAAGATTCCGATTATAGCGGATGACTTTGTTGACGTGGAATTCGGTACCGGCGCGGTCAAGGTGACGCCGGCTCACGATCCCAACGATTTTGAAATTGGCGAACGACACGGGCTTGAGAAAATCAATATTATGAATCCCGATGCGACGATGAATACTGCCGCGGGACCATTGGTCGAAGGCAAAGACCGGTTCGATGCCCGCAAACTGGTTGTGGCAGAAATGGAACGACTGGGATTACTGGAAAAAGTTGAAGACTATACGCATAGCGTTGGCTACAGTGAACGGGCAGGGGTGATGATTGAACCCTATCTTTCGGATCAGTGGTTTGTCAAAATGGAACCGCTGGCTACTCCGGCGATCAAAGTCGTCGATGAAGGCAAGATCAAATTTCATCCCCCGCGCTGGGTAAAAACCTACGATCACTGGATGACCAATATCCGTGACTGGTGTATTTCCCGGCAGTTGTGGTGGGGACACCGGATACCGGTATTTTACTGTAACAGTTGTGACTGGACCGATGCGCTTCCGGCAGATCCACCAAAATGCCCGAAATGTGGTGGCACGGTTTACCAGGATTCCGATGTGCTGGACACCTGGTTCAGTTCCTGGCTCTGGCCCTTTTCAACAATGGGCTGGCCCGCAAAGACAAGCGATTTAAAAGCCTTTTTTCCGACCAGTACCCTGATCACTGCACCGGATATTATTTTCTTCTGGGTTGCCCGGATGATCATGGCGAGCCTGGAATTTACGGGTGATATTCCCTTTTCGGATGTTTACTACACCGGTTTGATCCGCGATATCAAGGGGCGTAAAATGAGCAAGTCGCTCGGCAATTCGCCGGATCCGTTGGATCTTGTGGAAAAATACGGTGCGGACGCCTTACGATTCGGGATCATGTTAATTGCACCCCAGGGACAGGACATTTTATTCTCCGAGGAGCGGCTGGAAGTCGGTCGCAATTTTATGAATAAGGTCTGGAATGCTTCCCGTTTTATTCTGATGAATATTGATGATGACGCCGTGCTGGAGCAGGACTTTGATCCGGGAGAGACAGAGCTGACACTGGCTGATCAATGGATTCTGGGAAAACTGAAAAAGACGGTATCCAATGTTGATAAAAATCTGAAACGGTTTCGTTTCGATGAAGTCGCCCGGACGATTTATGATTTTGTCTGGAGTGATTATTGTGACTGGTATATTGAACTGATTAAGGACCGGTTCTATAAAAAATCGGCAGAAGTGAAAATGACCGCCCTGTCAGTGGCAATTTTTGTGTTGAAAAATATCCTGAAAATTCTGCACCCCTATGCCCCGTTCATCACGGAAGAGATTTACCAGCACCTGAAATCCCCGTCAGAATCGGATATTGTCGTGTCTAATTGGCCAAAACTGAAATACCATATCGGCGATGGAAATACCGAACAGACATTCAAAGTTGTACAGGAAATGATTATCGCCCTGCGGACAGCCCGCAGCGAAATGAACATCCCGCCTGCCTGCCGGCTGAAGCTGGTTGTTCGCGGCGGTGCAGATCAACTGCCCCTGCAGCTGATTAAAAATGAAGCACTGTCGGAATATGTCACGAAACTGGTAAAAATCTCGGATATACAAATTTCCGGTGATGGTGAAAAACCACATCCGGCATCAACCGTGGTGGTACATGGCACCGAGTTTTTTATTCCACTGGAAGGATTGATCGATGTGGACGCCGAAAAGCAGCGTCTGGGAAAAGAGATTCATCGCTTACAGGGGTTGTTAAAGTCAGTCACGGGGAAGCTTTCCAATCCGAATTTTCTGGCGCGGGCACCGCAGGAGGTTGTTTCCAAGGAGCAGGACAAAGAAAAACTGCTGCAGGGACAGCTTTTTAAACTGGAAACGAATCTGAAAGCTCTCGAATAGAAAATATAAACCCAATTTTTACAGGAGTCGTCATGCGGAAGGATTACAAATCGATTATCCTTTTGATCCTGTTTGCGTTATTCTTGAGTGGACTATCGGCAAATGATTTGAAAAATACGCAGGTGACAATCTATAACGACAATTTAGGATTGGTTTACCAGGAAAAAAATCTGTCCCTCGAAAAGGGGCTGAATACACTGAAAGTCGAGGGAATTTCCGCCCAGGTCCATCCCGCAACTGTCAGATTGAATTTTCCAAAACTGGCTGATAAAATCGAAATTATTGAGCAGAATTTTTTATATGATTTGGTCAGCACTGATAAGATTTTCGAAAAATACACCGGGGAACAACTTTCTTTTCGCCTGGATAATGCGGAATCGATTGCCGGTACACTGTTAAGTTTCGATCAAAATAACCTGGTTGTGCAGTTGCCGGATGACCGGATTAGAATTGTGAGCACAGAAAACATCCTGGATTATGAGTTTCCGTCACTGCCTGGCGGGTTGATTACCCAACCGACCCTGGAGTGGCAGATCAATTCGGACTTCAAGGGCAAAGCTGTTGCCGAATTGAGTTATCTGACTGGCGGGATGTCCTGGAATGCGGAATATGTCCTGGTGCTGGATCAAAAGGAGCGGGGATTCGACCTGAACTCCTGGATTTCACTGGACAACAAATCCGGGGCGAGCTACCGGGATGCGAAATTGAAACTGGTTGCCGGTGAAGTGAACATCGCCAGAGACAGGCGAAGGTTTTCTGACAGATCCATGATGGCGGAAGCTGTGACGGTTATGGAGAAGCAACCGGTTGAAAGCCGGGCTCTGTCGGATTATTATATCTATGAACTCGGGTATCCGGTAACTATCAAGAATAATGAAAATAAGCAGATCAGCCTGTTTGACGAAATTCGGGGCAAAGGGCAAAAAATCTATCTGTTTGAAAACGAAGCAAACGCCGAGCGGGAAGATCCATTGAGTGTTATTTTTAGAATTGAAAATACCAGAGAAAACAACATGGGAATGGCACTGCCCAAAGGTATTGTCAGGTTGTTTAAAAAAGATATTGATGAGACGCTCCAATTCATCGGGGAAGATCGGATCGAACATACGAGTAAAAAAGATACCCTGCGTCTGACCATTGGCAATGCCTTTGATGTCAAAGGTAAGCATACGGTTATCGAACGCGATCGCAGCTCTAAAAATTCCGAAACGGTAACGGTCGAGATTCGATTGACCAATCGTAATGACAACCCGGTGGATGTTGAGGTGATCGATTCCATTTATGGCTATTGGGAAATCAAGAAATCCAGCCATGATTATAAAACAAAAAGCAGCCGGCAGGTGTTCTTCCTGATTACTGTAAAAGCCGATACAACTGAAACCATAACCTACACGTTTTATCGCAAGTGGTAATTTTTTGCATTGAGCCAGGAACCAGCAGCAAGAGCATATAAACTCCAAAGTGATATACCGATAACTTATGTTAAAGGGGTCGGTCCGAAACGGGCTGAAGCGCTTGAGAAATCCGGGATTCGGACCTTTCTGGATCTGCTCTATCACTTTCCCCGCCGCTACCTGGACCGCAGTACAATAACACCGATTGCCAGCCTGCGCGCCGGGATGGAGGCTACCATTGTTGGAAAGGTGTTATCGGCAAATACCGTTCGTGCCCGCAAACGCTCTTATTTTCAACTGCTTGTCGGCGATAAAAGCGGGCAGATACGCTGTATCTGGTTTAACGGTGCGAAGTACATGCAGCGAATTTTCAAAGCCGGTGAGCATGTCGCCCTGAGCGGCAAAGTGGAGTATTATGGTGGGATGCAGTTTGCCCATCCCGATTATGACATTCTGGAGAGCAGTGAATACGGTACCCTGAATACTGCCCGGATTATTCCGCTTTATCCTTCGACTGCTGAATTAAAAAATGTCGGGCTGGACAGCCGGGGATTCCGGCGTTTGTTTCATAAAGTATTCGAGCAGGTGAGCTGGAAACTGCCGGAAATCCTTACTCCCGAAATTATGTCATCTCTAAAATTTGTTGAAATCAATAATGCGCTGCGCCAGATCCATTTTCCCGATTCTCCGGAGCAGCTGGGAAATGCCGTCCGGCGCTTCAAATTTGAAGAGCTGTTTTACATGCAGCTGTTGCTGGCAGTCAAACGACGTGGTATCAAAGAGATGAAAAAAAGCCTGCGTTACGATGGAGCGGGCACTCATTTAAAGCAAATTTATGAGAAACTGCCGTTTGAACTAACGGCTGCCCAGAAAAAGGTGACCCGTGAAATCTGGGCTGATATGAAATCCGATCTGGTGATGAACCGTCTGCTGCAGGGAGATGTGGGATCGGGAAAGACCGTGGTGGCGTTGATGTCTGCCAGCATTGCGATCGGGAATGGTTACCAGGCGGCAGTTATGGCGCCGACCGAAATTCTGGCAGAGCAGCATTTTCGAAATCTGCAGAAACTGGGAAAGCCCGCGGGTATCACCGTGCGTTTGCTGATCGGCGGTCAGAAGAAGTCGGAGAGAACTGAAATTCTGACGGAAATTGAAAACGGTACGGCGGAATTGATCGTTGGAACCCATGCCTTGATCCAGGAGAATGTGGCGTTTCGCAAACTGGCGCTGGTGATTATCGATGAGCAGCATCGCTTTGGAGTAGTCCAAAGGAGCCAGCTGATTGAAAAGGGCTTGAATCCCGATACGCTGGTAATGACAGCAACTCCTATTCCGCGGACCATGAGCATGACTCTCTATGGCGATATGGATGTTTCAGTGCTGGATGAGCTGCCGGCTCGTAAGGGTAAAATCATCACCCGGACGGTGAATGTCGATCAGCTGGATAAAGTCTATGATTATATCCGCAAGCAGGTCGGGAAAGGCGATCAGGCGTATGTTGTCTATCCCCTGATCGATGAATCCGCAAAAATGGACTTACAGGCGGCTGTCCAGGGATTTGAATATTTGAACGAAAAAGTCTTTCCGGAGTTTCGCCTGGCATTGTTACACGGCGGCATGAAAACAACTGAAAAAGATGCCGTCATGCAACAATTCAATGATGGAACCGTGGACATTCTGGTGAGTACAACGGTTATTGAAGTTGGCGTGGATAATCACAATTCAACCATCATGATTATTGAAAATGCCGAACGTTTTGGACTGACCCAGATTCATCAGTTGCGGGGTCGCATCGGGCGCGGCAGCAAAGACGGTGTCTGTGTGCTGGTTGAACGCAAACGTACCGAGGCTTCCCACAAGCGTCTGAAGATAATTAACGGAACGACGAACGGTTTTGAAATATCGGAGCAAGACCTTAAATTACGCGGTCCCGGTGAATTTTACGGAACACGCCAGCATGGTTTTCCGAAGATGAAAATAGCAGATTTATTGACAGATCGAGAATTATTGAAAATGGCGCGCCGGGAAGCATTTACATTAATAAAAAATGATCCACATTTGCGAAAACCTGATTATATTGCAGTACGGAATCATCTGGTCAGTAATTATTCCGAATACATGAATTTTGTTGATGTTTTATAGAGGTGTTGATGGCTGAAAATCCACTGGAAACCGAACAGATGTTGTTCCTGGGACTGTTGCAATCCTTTGTTTCAAATGCCTGGATTCAGATGGGTAAACGGGAAAATCCGGTGACCGGTAAAACGGCTGTCAATCTGGATGAAGCCAAATTCACGATTGATATGCTGGAGATGCTCGAAAAGAAGACCCAGGGAAACCTCTCGGATAATGAGCAGCAGATTATGAGTTCGGCGCTCACCGAATTGAAAATGAGTTTTGTTAATTTGAAGCTGCAGCATTCTCCCGATAATAAGTCCGAAAACGAATAAAATTTTTACATAAGGATTATCATGGATATTCTGAAAAACAACAAAGTAAAGGTTATTCTGGCGCTGCTGACATTTTTTCTCAGCTGGATTGTCTATATGGATACGATGGCACCGACGGTGTCGTTCTGGGACTGCGGTGAGTTTATTGCTACATCTTATATTCTGGGCGTACCGCACCCGCCGGGGAGTCCGCTTTACTTGTTGCTGGGGCGCTTCTTTGCGATGTTGCCGATCGGCAGCGATATTGGCTATCGGGTGAATTTAATGTCGCCGTTAGCCAGCTCCTTTGCCGTGATGTTTCTGTTTTTGATTATTGTGCAGCTGTTGAAAAGTTGGGGCAAGCCGGTGACGGTATTGCATAAAATGGCAGTGTATGGCGGCGCTTTCATCGGAGCGATGACGTTTGCCTTTACCGACAGCCACTGGTTCAATGCCGTTGAAGCCGAGGTCTATGCCTATTCCACGTTCTTGACGGCTATCGTTGTCTGGCTGATTCTTTTCTGGGAGCAGCGCGCCGATAAACCGGGGCATGAGAAATACCTGCTGCTGATTGCCTATATTCTGGGGTTGGCAATGGGAATCCACCTGCTGAATCTGCTGGCGATATTCTTCATCGCACTGATCATCTATTTTAAACGGACCAAAATATCCAATATTGGCTGGCTGGTCGCCGATGTCATCATCGGTGTAGCTGTTGTGTCGATCTTATTTGTTTTTTGGCGGGCACTCATCACAAAATCCTTTACTGCGCAGGGAATTTTAACGCTTGGATCCTTTGTCGGGATTTACATTCCCATGTATCTGAAATCGCAGAGTGATCGTATCAGGGAGCATAGTAAAACGGTTCTTATGGCTACGACTGCCTCCGCAATATTTCTGTTAATCAATGGGGGTGTCATCCGGGGTATTCCCAATATTGCGGATAGTTTTGGAATCGCCGCGATAGGAATTGTCGTACTGATCGTTTTTGGTGTTACGGCTTGGGCAATTCGTAAAAAACATCATATTGTATCATTGGCGCTGATGTCGCTGATATTGATAATGGTCGGTTATTCATCTTACACGACGATATTTATCCGCAGTAATCAAAATCCCGCTATCGATGAAAATGATCCCGAGACGACCCATCAGGCGGTCGCCTATCTGGAACGTGAACAGTATGGGCGTCGCGAATTTACTGACATTTTCAATCGAAAAGTCTGGAAACCGGAAGCTGATTATCGCTGGAAAGGTAAAAGCGGTTGGAATTACTTATGGAATTATCAGATCAAACAGATGTATATCCGTTATTTCAACTGGCAGTTTATCGGACGCAAGGATGTCAATGTGGACCCGTTTCAGTTTTTCCTGCCGTTTCCGTTCCTGGTGGGTTTGTATGGGTTGCTGGTTCATTTTAACAAGGATAAAAATAAAGCGCTTTCCGTGCTGGCGCTGTTTATCTTTACCGGGCTGATGATCATCCTCTATCTGAATCAGGATGATCCGCAACCCCGGGAGCGGGATTACTCATATGTGGGATCATTTTTTGCATTTGCCATCTGGATCGGTATCGGTGCCTCAGCCCTGATCAGTCATTTGATTGAATTCAAAAATGAAAAAATGCGAAAACCGTTGACCTATGCCGTGACAATATTATTGTTACTGGTATTACCGGTCAATGTCCTGGTTGCCAATTATCATGAGCATAATCGCAAGGGAAATTACGTTGCCTGGGATTATTCCTGGAATCTGCTGCAGAGTTGCGAACCGAACGGCGTCATTTTTACCAATGGAGATAATGACACCTTCCCGGTCTGGTATATGCAGGAGGTTGAGGGCGTCCGCAAGGATGTGCGCGTTGTCAATCTGAGCCTGCTGAATACGCAGTGGTACATTAAACAATTGCGCGATAACGAGCCCAAAATACCGCTCGGTCGGCTGAGTGATGCTGACATCGATCGTTTGACCGTGATTCCCTGGAAAGCCAAAAAGGTCAAAATCTCACCGCCTCCCGGGAGTGATCTGGAAGAGATGGAATGGGATTTGAAACCCACGATTATGGGGCAGGGTCTGCGGGTTCAGGATATTATGATTCTGCAGATTCTGGAAGCCAACAACTGGGAGAAGCCGATCTATTTTGCTACCACGGTTTCTCCGGGCAATCGTCTCGGGATGGAAAAATATCTGCAGATGCAGGGCTTGGCTTTTCAGGTGTTTCCGGAAGAGGTGAAGCGTACGGATATTGCCAAAATCGAAGACAATCTTTTAAATCTGTACCGCTATCGAAATCTCGATAATCCCAAAGTCTATTTCAATGATACCATTACAAAACTGATTGGCAATTACCGGGCAGCCTTTTTCCAGGTGGCTGTGGACAAATTTTACTCCGGGCAGACGGATGGCATGCTGGCGGTTCTGGATTCCATGAACGCCTATATGCCGGAGGATCTGCTTCCCATCGGGAATGAAGACACCTATATTCAGTTAGGGATGCTGTACAGTGAGGGCGGACGTTCAGAAGAGTTGAAGAAACGCCTGGATAAGCTGCTGTCCCAGCCGCGAATCAGCGATAAAAAGAAAATCAAGTATGCGACTATTTATTATCAGTATCTGAAAGATGTGCAATCTGCTCTCGCAATTCTCGAACCGGTTTATACGACCAACCAGTCTAATGTTGAGCTGGTCAGTTTAATGGTTAAGCTGTATGAAGAGTCCGATGATTTTGAAGCGGCGACACGCTTGCTGGACAATTGGCTGATTGTCCATCCGACTGATAAAAATGCGGTGATGATGCGCGATCAGTATCAATCCCGGATTCCGGCGATTTCAGCCGATTCTCTCGTCGTTCCGCAGGAAATAAATTAAATCCGGAGCTGATTGAATCGACCCGATACAGATATAAGCGTTATTATTCCCCATTATAATGGGGTGGATATCCTGCGGGATTGCCTCATTTCCCTGTATAAATCGACAACCCTGAACATTCATACAATTCTGGTAGATAATGCCTCGACTGACGCCAGTATTAAGCTGGTCGAGACAGAATTCCCCGCAGTCGAAATCCTGAAGTTAGAAAAGAATCTGGGATTTGCCGGTGGCTGCAACGCCGGAATCCGGGCAGCCGGGACTCCCTATATTTTGATTCTGAACAATGATACGATTCATCAGGCTGGCTGGATTGAATTGCTCCTGGAAAAGCTGGAAAGCGATCCGAAAATCGCAGTCGTCCAGCCGAAAATCCGGTCTTATCAAAACCGTGAATACTTCGATTATTCCGGTGCTTGCGGCGGGGAGATGGATATTTTTGCATTTCCTTTTGCTCATGGTCGGGTGGCAGAATTTATCGAAAAAGATTTCGGTCAGTATGATTCATTTTCCGATCGCATCTTCTGGGCGTCGGGTACGGCATTTTTAGCCCGGACCGAGATTGTAAAAAAAGCCGGGCTTCTGGATGAAACCTTTTTTGCCCATATGGAAGAAATCGATTTGCAGTGGCGAATTCAATTGATGGGCTATGACATTGCCATTGAACCAAAGTCGCTTGTCTGGCATCGCTCCGGTTTCACACTGGGTGCTGAATCACCGTTTAAAAAATACCTCAATCATCGTAATAGTCTGCTGACGCTTTTAGCCAATTATCAATTGCCCGTGATGCTGTATCTTGCCCCGATTCGCTTACTGCTTGATCTTATGGCGCTGGCGTATTCGCTGCTGAAGTGGGACTGGGGCAGAGTGCTGGCGATTCTGAAAGCGCACCTCTGGATACTTGCTCACCCGGGATTTGCCATTCGCAAACGCCGGTTAGTCAAATCCCTGCGGATTGTGCCTGACCGCAAGATCATGGATCGGTTGTACCACGGTTCGATTGCATTGGGATTTTATTTATTGAAGAAAAAACGTTATCTCGATATACTAAAATAATACCCGATTATCCGGATGTGCCCAGTTTTTTATAGATAGCTTCATTGTCGGGATCCAGTTCAATGATTTTTACCAGCATTTCCGGGGTTCCGAAATCCCGGATAATTTCAGCGATATCCCGGGCGTGAACATCCAGAAAAATATGGGTGTATCTTTCGCGGGCGTTGACCTCGAACATCTTGCCAAGATGCTCGATCATTTTATTCAGTGCGTTCAAAACCTCTTGCGGCTTTTCCTGATCGATCATGTCGATACTCTGCCAGTAGTAATATTTACTCAGGCGGTAGTCTCGCAGGCGCAGAATTTCATCCAGTTCGCGCAAACGCTGCTTCCATCCTGTCGGACGTTCGGAAACCTGTCCTCTGGTGGCGATTTCCCGGGCGATGTCGTACATGGTGTTTCCGCCCAGCGGATCATAAGTATCCAGCTCGCCGGCAATGAGCATATACCCATAGAAATCAAAAGTACCGGTCAGGGGCTGAATCAGTTCGGAGTGCATCAGGGGATCATTGGTATTATAGACGAATTTGAAACTTTTCTCGAAAAAGCGCTGATCGCCGGATTCGGTGGAAATAAAAATCTGAGAGGAAAACATCCGTTCAAAACCGCTGGAATTGACGGCTTCCGGGAACATGCTGATCTTGATCGGGATTTCAATACCGTAGCTGTTGTCAAACCAGTCATAATTTTTAAAATAAAACGGGATCATCTGTTCGAGGGTCTTGAGATCGTTGCGCTCTTTTTCAGGCATTCGATCGACAGATATCTCGATGAACACATCGACAAATTGAGCAACTGTCAATGTTGAAAGTAAAAAGATAATAGCAATTGAAAGAATCTTAAAAACCTTCATGCCTTGATTTCCCTCACTTTCAGAAGTATGAATGTTTTGTAGTTTTTTAACGCTTTCTTGTGCATAATATGCCATGAATATACTAAATTCCAGAGATACATGAAACGGACAATCATGGGGAATGAAAATCTTTTGATTGAAATTATGGGAATTTCTGGTTATTCTTATTTGAATTTTAAAAAGTTGACGGGGTAAAAATGAAAATTAGCGATGACTCAAGGCAATATTTTACACGATTTTTGAGTTACATTCTGACTTTTTTACTGCTTCTTATAGCTAGCGGTGAC
This sequence comes from uncultured bacterium, assembly GCA_964605705.1. GTDB lineage: Bacteria > Fidelibacterota > UBA2242 > UBA2242 > UBA2242 > CAZSDW01. The sequence continues at coordinate 50,893 of CAZSDW010000010.1, read as the reverse complement.
ATTCTGTATGCGCAAAAACGGGTGACAAAAGAACCACGTCCCAAATGGGTGGATAAAGTCCAACCGGGAATTTACGTCGGAATTTCCCATCGGTTTTCCAATGAAACCGATGCCCGCGCGGATGCCCTGGCGGACGCCAAACGGCAAATTATCGAAACGCTGGGGGGCATTATTGAAAGCGAATATGTTGACCAGATCATCGAAAAAACTTCGGAAGTCACCTCCGTTGATGCCTTCACCAGTTCCCGAATTAAAGTGGTATCCCGGAATATAATTGCTGTCAAACCGCAGGAGGTTTTTGTCGAAGAGTGGAAAATTAAGGACGGCTTCAAATCTCAGGTTGAATACCAGGTGTTTGTGGCGGTACCCTTTTCCGAAGAGAATCATAAGCGGTTTATGAAAGAAATGATCGATGAAACAGTTACTCTCGGTAAAAGCCGTTTTGAAGAATCTCTGGAGCTGGCTCATCAGGGACAAATTACCTTGGCGCTGGACCAGATGAATACTGTCCAGGCAAATATATTACCGATGACAAAATTTACCGGCTTGTCACCTCAGGAACTCGGTCTGCTGAATAGTTTTAAAGAGAAGATCGCGGCAACCATGGAACAGATTCCGGCTAGCATCCGGATTGTTGGCAGCGGTGCCGATCAACCGGCTAAGATGGGTCTGCCATTGGCTAAGCCTCTGACCGTTTCAGTCTATTGGATGGATGGTGAACAACGCTATCCCCTGCCGGATCTCGATGTGGAATTTACCGTACTGCGGGGCAAGGTTACCATGGAATTAAAATCCAAAACCGACCAGGATGGTAATGCTTTCTGTTTTATCAAAAATTTCGTTTCTGCCGGAAATGTCGATATCCGGGCGACGGTGCAGCTTCCCGAAGCGTTGAAAATCAGTAATAATCAATATACCTTTTCGCTGCTGCCGGATAACAAAGTCATGGTGAAAATTATTGAGAGCAATCTCGGTAAAGCGGTGGAAATTTCTTATCTCGAGAATGCTCTTTTGGAAAAAATGACCGCGGTGGGTTTTAAAGTGCTTGAGAACAATCCTTTTAGCCAACTTAACGAGTACGGTTTGACCGACCAGGCGGAAAAAATCGCCAATATGGTGAGTAATACAGGTGCAGATCTTGTCATTCTCGGAACTGTTTCGTCGGGTCAGACAAATAAAATCCAGGATGGTTTTTACTTTGCCAAGGCGCGTGGGACACTCAAGGTTTATAATATTCAGATGAAAACCGTAGTCGGCAATTATATGATCGAGGATAAAAATGCCGGCAATTCCGAGGAAGCTGCCGGAACCCGGGCGATCCAGAAAGTCAGTGATAAACTGATTGAACAGGCAATGACGGAAATGGGATTATAATTCCGCTAATATAGATGCTGTAAATATTTTGAGCAGGAACTGAGGAAAAGGCGGAACAGTTTCTCGTCAACTTTTTCCGCGACCAGTGGGTATTGACTCTTCGTCTTTTTAGCTGTGCCGTAGAGGATACCGGTATTTTTCAGAATATCCAGCAGGGCAAAACCAAGGGTAATCTGGGACTGTCTGCCATTCAGTGCTTCGGGTAAAATAATGTGATTATTCTTGACGAAATAGTCTGTGGGATGATACTCATATTCCCGGGCGGCTTTGATAAAGTTGAGAATCCGGCAGATGCGAAAAAGGGTCATCGCTGAGCATCGTGAAAAATCCGGTTGCTCAAAGGGAAAATAGCTGGAACGGTAGCAGCGCGGCGATTTGGGGATTTGATCTTTTTCCTTCAGTTCGTCAAAAATCGGCGTTCCGGGGACCAGGTAAAACAGGGAAGGTCCGATAAGTACCGGCAAATCCGCCAGAAACAGAATGGACTTAAAATTATCATTTACAGTATCGCCGGGCAGACCGATGATCAGATAGGCGGTTATTTTCAAACCGATCTCATGGGCGGAACGGACAATTTTACTGAATTGCGCTGTGTCAAAGGGGCGTTGCAGGGCATCCTGACGGGTCTGATCAGGGGTGACCAGCGACAGGTTGATTGACTTAAAACCGGCTTTTTTCATTTTCCCAAGAAGCATTTCATCGAGATTACTGGCGGTGATGCCGTTCATTGCCTGGAAGGACAGATCATAGCCGGAAAACCTTTCGATAATCCCATCCAATAAATTGTTCAGCCAGCGACGGCTGCCGCCAAAATGATCATCTTCGAAATCAAAAGACCGGAAGCCCTGTCCGATTTTATCATCCAGTTCCGCTAAGACATTTTCCACAGAGCGCGAACGGTATTTTATTCCAAATACCTGCTGAACGGAGCAAAACCGGCAGCGATGCGGGCAGCCCCGGCTTGCCATGATCATGGCGTGGCGTTTTCTGTTGAATATATATTCCGGTGTTCCGGGAATTGTGTAGTCGGGAAAAGGTAATCGATCAATATCAGTGATTATCTCTAACGGATTCCGAATCATATCGCGACCATTTCGCCAGACTAAATTGGGAACAGCGGCAAAATCAGGCTGAGATTTTTCCAGCTCATCGAGTAAACGGGCGACAGCAACTTCACCCTCGCCCTGTATAATGAAATCGGTTCCGGCATTAAAAAACACATCTGAATGGAACATAGCCCCGGAACCACCGGCGATAATGGTTGCCCGATTATTATTCTGCCGGATTAGCCGGATGACTTCCAGGGCTTCATGGATATAGGTGCTGAAAAGCGCAGACACCAGGAAAACATCTGCAGCAGCGGGAATCAAACGGGCGATATCGTCGAAGTTGGCTCCATATCGTGAATAAGATTTATAGAGTGAAAAGGGTGAAGCGTCCTCAAACCGATAATAGATAGTGACATCGGTTAATTCTTCCGGAATGGATTTCCGGCGCTGTTTCTGTTGCCGGAGATCCAGTAGACCGACATTGTTTTTGGCTTTCAGGACAGTGCCGATGGACAGCAATCCCAGGGGAATATTCCGGATCGGGGTTGCATAGAAATCTTCGACAGGTGGTTGAATCAGGCAAATAGTGAACATGTCCGAATCTGCTGGATTCCAAGGGAACTTGCAAGGTTCTATTTTGACGCACGATGAAGAACCTGCCCCCCGGATTTATCCGGGAGAAATTATATGGATTATTTTAAAAGACGTAACCAGTCCAGATATCGTAGGTTTTATTCCTGATGCTGTACTGAATCGGGGCGGCAGCCGAATCAGTATAATCAAGATTGTACCTGAATTCCACAATCATACCGTTCTAATAAGATGGAACATGAATGTTTTTCTTGCCAGGCAGATGTGATTATGTAACAACTTTTATTTCTTGCATAATATAATCTGAACCGGTGAAAATGTTCCGGATAGTACCGGTTTTATTTTTTGATCAGGATGGATATTGATGGAAAAAGCTTCTCCGCCTGAAATTATCTATACCCGGGAATGTCACTTGTGATGAAAATTCATTGCAGATACATGCAGCCCACTTAAAGGCAATAGACAGGATGATCACCCAACGTTATCTGCATTATTTCAATAATAGACATTTAACAGCTGATGAAAATCCACCAGCGACCATTTTTAAAAAATAGACACCTGAACTATACTTATTTCCATTCCATTTAACAGAATGATATCCCGACTCGGTTTGTTGATTCACAAGGGTTTCAACCAGCTGACCGTCAATATTGTAGATCCATAATTTTATCACTTCCTGATACGGCAAATAGAATGAGATAGTTGTGATGGGATTGAATGGGTTGGGATAGGCGGGATAGAGTATAAATTGGTCAGGTAGAGTAATCTGCTTGTTTTCTATTTGCGAGGCATCGCACCCGACACATAATGCGCCAATATTTTCACCACTCTTTCCGGCTCCAATACAGGGAGAATTTTCAGCAATGGTGAAACTACCACTATCCGGATTGCAGAAAAGAGGATTTGCATTAAAGTTACCTTCATGCCAGTAAACATCGCCATTATTATTGGTAATGATTCTATCCGTACTATCCATGACATCGGTGTATGAAAATGTCACACAACTCTTATCATATCCTGCACTATGAAAATAGACTTCATCGGGCGAATTGCCCCACAGAATTGTATTGAGCAAGCCTCCGGAATGGTATATCAACCATATCTGTTTTAATATACAGGTTGATATATAAAAAAATCAACAGATTTGTTCCAGCCCGGCGATATATCACTGCATAACTGCGATAGGTGATTTTTTCCTGCGATATATCACTCCATTGGTGCGATGGACGACCGAATGATCGCGACGAACCATTTTTTATTGCGATGAGTTACTGCTTAAGCGCGACAGGTCATTTTCTATAGATGATTTGTCAATGCCGGGGCTTCAATAATCATTTATAAAGGCGATGCGCGATTTTTGTAGGGCACATATCAAGAATGCAGATGGCAATGCCCAGAAGTGGCACTCGACTCAACGCAGAACGAAGATACGAGATGAAATATTATTGATATCTTTTTACTACCAAACAAGCATTACCACCGCCGAATCCGAATGAATTACTCATTGCTGCATTGAAATCGATGGATTCCGCACCCTTGGTTACATAGTCGAGCGGACAGTCGGGATCGCATTCCTTGTAATTGATGGTGGGTGGGATTGTATCGCTGAACAGACTCATCACCGTTGCCACGAATTCCACAGCACCGGCGGCTGCAAGCAGATGACCGATCATTGATTTTATGGAGCTTACCTTCAGGGTCTTGGCGTGTTTGCCAAAAACTTTTTGGATCGCAGCAGATTCGCATTTATCATTCAGAACGGTTGAAGTGCCGTGGGCATTGATGTAGCCGATTTCTTCAGCATCCATACCGGCGTCCTGCAGCGCCGCCTGCATCACCCGGATCATGCCATCGCTTTCAGGTTCCGGCGCGGTATAGTGATAGGCATCGGCGGTATTGCCGTATCCGGTGATTTCAGCATAAATTTTTGCATCGCGCTTCAGGGCATGCTTCAGATTTTCCAGAATAACAATTCCGGCGCCTTCTCCCATGACAAAACCGTCGCGATTTTTATCGAAAGGTCGGCAGGCATTGGCGGGATTATCATTTGGCGTCATTGATCGCGTGGCGCAAAAAGCGCCATAGGGCAATGGGTTTATACTGGCTTCAGCGCCACCGGCAAACATGATGTCGGCATCACCCCGCTGCAGAATCCGAAAAGCATCACCGATGGCATTTGATCCCGTTGAACAGGCTACCGAGGGCGCCGAAAGAGGACCTTTCAAGCCGTATTTTATAGAGACCGTACAGGCTGCCATATTAATCAGCAGCTTGGATACTGTAAAGGGATTTATACTTTTGGGACCTTTTTCTCTTAGCGTTGTAAAGACATCTTCAATTGTCTCTATGCCCCCGATACCCGAACCGATGATAACACCTGCCCGGTTTTTATCAAATGTGCCTGGTTCCAATCCCGCATCTTCAATTGCCATCGCGGATGCCGCAATGGCAAACTGTGTGAATCGATCCATGCGACTTGCCGATTTTTTGTCAATCCATTCTTCAGCCTGAAAATCTTTTACCTCTGCAGCAAGTTTCGACCGAAAATCCGTTACATCGAAACAGGTGACTTTCCCGATCCCATTTCGCCCGGTCGTCAATCCTTCCCAGAAATTCTTGACGCCTATACCGACGGGAGATACAGCGCCCAGTCCCGTAATTACTACGCGATGTTCTTTCATCCGAAATTCCTGGTACTGTTTATTTTCATGTGGATTTTATCCGATTGCCCTGGCTAGGCTAGTTTGACTATTTATGAGGAGGTCTTCCTTTTAACTATGAACGTTCAAATATCAATTTCCGTAAATGTCTCATGGTTTCTCTTTCTACTCGATTAAAGTCTGGTAAATTCTGAATTTGTTCGCTCAGTGACCTATGCCACCGTCCTTCATATTGTGGCAATCGTTGTTCTAATTTTTGAAGAAAATCCGAAGCATTCAATCCTTTGCTCATACATTTATTATTGAATTCACGCACATAAAAATCAATGGGAACACATTGCACTTCCAGTAAATACCAGATTATCGTAGAAGTCACGAGCCTGCATGCGCTGCATAACCGAACGCATTTTTTCAACTAAAATTTCTTCTAATGAATGACATAGCAGTTGGTGTTCCTTCTGATCAGAGTAAGATAATAGAATAGATTGGAGGGCAACTTTAAATTCAAGCTGCTCGTTTCTTGAAATGTCAACTTTGACCCGCTTATTGGCTCCGGTACCGCCTAATGGACCAACATAGCTTATATAGAAATTTATCCCACCATCCTCATGTTCATTGTCGTCTATTATTTCTAGCGGGATATTTGCCTCTTCTCTGATGTATTCAAAAACTTCTTCAAAACAGTGAAAAATCTGCTCGTCGGGGATTTCATCTTCCATTAAAGTGAAATCAAGGTCTTCCGAAAAGCGATAGTCTTCGAAATACACTTTCTTTAAAACAGTTCCACCCTTGAATACCATGATTTTAAAAAGTTGTTCATGTTGTGCAATTCCCTGTAAAATCCAGCAAATTACATAGTCCTTTTCTATCTGCTGGTCGCGAACACCAGCACCACGGGCTTTTTGCTGTATCTCACCTGGTTTGATCATGTATAAAACGCAGATTTTATGGTTTTGGTTTCTAAGTTTTGCCGAATGCTCCAACGATTTATCATTTTTCCTGCTTTTGGAAGTTCCGTATCCAACGCCACATATGACTTGGTTTTAACTTTTTGAAGTTCATCAATAATGTTAGTATCAATTCGTAACAATTCTAAAAGAAATCCAAGCCGTTTTATAACAGCTTGTGAATTGAATTTATAGGTATAGTCCAAAAGTCTATCGTAATGGATTTTATCTCTTGAAAGATAGATAGCTCGTGCTATTTCAACAATTCCGCCAGCATAATCAGGTCTGAATAAACAATCAATGATTGTTTTTTCAAGGTCAGAGCAAATAACTTTATGAAAACTATCTATCCACGTTTTTTTTGCACCAAAAAAGTGTTTTTCATTATGGTAAATAAACTGAAATTGAACATCCTTAATCCTAATTACCGAAGGTCTAATTTGCTTTGGCACTACAATCTGTTCTTTTAATGATGGCTGAGTAATCAGGTTGTGAACCTGTAAGGCTGAGTAGTAAGCAATGTAGTGATTGGCATTCCCTACTAATTTTTCAGTTATCAGATGCCAATCAGGCATAAAGGATTCTGCGTCTTGTTCGTAAGGAATGATGAAATATAATCCTTTTTTCAATCGCATCAGAAGTCCTCTTCTGGTCATGTCACTGAGCAATTCTTTTAGGGCACTTTTACTTGATTGAGGTAAAGCCTTGATAGCTTCGGCATAGTTAAAACAATCCATCTTCTGATCATTAAAGTATGACAGAAGTTCATTGGATTGTTTTGATATATATTTATGCTTCATAGTGATAAGGTCTGTTTAAACCTGACAGCAATAATACGAATTATAATTTGTTTTATTCTGAAAAACAAGAAGAATATTATCTTTTGTAGTATAATTGTCAGGTCTAACCTGACAGTGGTGATATAAACAATAACAAATCGGGGAAGATGGGCAAAAATTAACATCGTTTCAAATCTATATGCTTAGCCAGTTTAAATGATTTGCTTCATAATTCCGCAAGTTGAGACAAGAAAAATATTTGTCTAATCCAAATTCTGCCATTGCTAGTTATAGATATACTTGGAACTGCCGATAATGATATTAATATGGAACTCATCGACTGGCTTAAGCGAATTATTTTAGAACCGATTTGGTGTATTACCACTAGCGCCGAACATCGCTAAGTGTTAAATGAACAACCTTGACAATCCTGAGCAAAGAGTGTAATTTTAACCGCTTTTTAAGAATTGGACGTGATATTGAAAATAATTCAGAACTCAAATCGTAAAGCAACGTCCTGCCGATATGGTAGAATATATTTCCGGTCGGCTTTAATCCGGAAGGCATATTACAGAGCAGTAAATTTCATCAATGACATTAGCCGTGGGGGCTATAGAGACATATTATGTTTAGACTGACATTTTGATAAAGGAGAGTTTGCATGGAGTCAAAACTCGAGCATTTAATTAAAAAGATAAAGTCCGACGGTGTTGAAGCAGCCAGGAAATCCGCCGATGAAATCTTAAAGAACGCCCGGAAAGAGGCGGACAGTATCATGAAAAAAGCCAGTGCCGACGCCGCGCAAATCATCGCCGACGCCGGAAAAGAAGCCGAGAAACTGAAATCCAATGCTGAAGCAGCATTGAAACAGGCTGCCCGCGATACTGTTCTGGTCACCAAAGAAAAACTGTTGAAGCTCTTTGATGCGGCTTTCAAACAGAAAATCGGCGCCAGCATGTCCCCGGAGTTTATACAGGAACTGGTCCTGAAAATGGTGGCGAACTGGGGCGACGACAAGGCGCTGGAGCTGCTGGTTTCCGAAAAGGATTTAAAGCGACTGCAAGAACTGGTGATAGCCGAAAGCCGCGCTCAGTTGAAAGATACCGTGACGATAAAGGTGGACAAAGGTATCTCCAAAGGATTCCGGGTGGGACTGAAAGGCAACGATGTCTATTATGATTTCACCGATGAAAGCATAGCCGAGTTCCTGGGCGAATTCCTCAATCCCGGTATTAGAGAGATATTAGATAAAGCCTGATGGAAAAATACGTTTACTTCGCGGCGCAACTGCCTCTGCTGTTCTTCGACAAGGAGACCTCGTTTTCCACTGAGGAATTCCTGAGAGAAGGGCGGAAATGGTTGAGTGATGCCGATCTGCAAATTCTCAGCGCAGCATCGCTTAATAAATCCCAGGCTGAAATGATCGATCCTCCGGTCATGCGGGAATATAAAATTTATGAACATGCGCTGCGCAGTGAACTGCAGCAGTACCGCATTGCCCGGAATAAACGGCAGGAGTATAAACCCAGCCTCTTTCCCCTTTCTGTTTTAAAGGAAGGGAATCCGCTGGAGGTCGAGAAGAAGCTGCTGCGACTGCGCTGGCAGCTGATTGAAGAACTGGCGTTCGGACATTATGCCGATATCGAATTTTTATGTCTCTACTATCTGAGACTTCAGATTCTGGACCGGTTGAAAAAGTTCGATGCAGAAGTCGGTAAGGAAAAATTTAAAACATATACAGAATTGGCTTATGAACAAAAGTAAAGGTACGATTGTAGGTATCAATGGAAATATGATTTCCGTTGAATTTGAAGGCAACATCATACAGAACGAGGTGGGCTACGCAATTACCGGTGAAGACCGGCTGAAATCGGAGGTCATCAAGATTCAGGGAAATACCGCCTTTATGCAGGTTTTCGAAATTACCAAGGGCTTGAAAGTTGGTGATGAGGTCGAGTTCAGCGGCGAGATGCTTTCTGTGCAATTGGGCCCCGGAATCCTGGGCATGGTTTACGACGGCTTGCAGAACCCGTTGAATGAATTGGCGGCGCGGCACGGATTCTTCCTGAAGCGCGGTGTCATTCTGGATGCGCTCGACTTTAAAAAAGATTGGGAATTTACGCCGGTTGCTAAAAAGGGGGACACAGTTACGGGAGTCAGTGTCCTGGGCACGGTTCCGGAGGGAATTTTCAAGCATATGATTTTCGTACCCTTTAATCTCCAGGGCGATTTCAAAGTCAGCGAAATCGTGGAAAAAGGCAAGTACAAAATCTCCGATACGATCGCTACGATCGAGAACAGCAAAGGTGACCAACACGATCTGAAGATGTATTTCGAATGGCCGGTAAAAATTCCGATTGAATATTTTCGTGAAAAGCTGGTTCCCAAAGAACCACTGATGACCCAGACCCGCATTATCGACACCTTTTTCCCGGTGGCAAAGGGTGGCACTTACTGTATTCCCGGACCGTTTGGTGCCGGCAAGACCGTGCTCCAGCAGGTCACCAGCCGTTTTGCGGAAGCCGATATTGTCATTATTGCTGCCTGTGGAGAGCGGGCGGGTGAAGTGGTTGAGACACTGCGCGAGTTTCCGGAGATTACCGATCCGCGGACAGGAAAATCCCTGATGGAACGGACGATCATTATTTGTAATACCAGTTCCATGCCGGTGGCGGCGCGGGAAGCCTCGGTATATACGGCGGCAACGCTGGGAGAATATTATCGGCAGATGGGCTTGAATGTCTTACTGCTGGCTGATTCCACTTCCCGCTGGGCGCAGGCGATGCGTGAACTGTCCGGTCGCCTGGAAGAGATTCCCGGCGAAGAAGCCTTTCCTGCCTATCTCGAATCCCGGATTGCTCAGTTTTATGAACGGGCTGGATTGGTGGAATTCGATGACGGCAGTTACGGCAGTTTGACAATCGGTGGAACGGTCAGCCCTGCCGGCGGAAACTTTGAAGAACCGGTTACCCAATCGACGCTGAAAGTGGTCGGTGCCTTTCACGGACTTTCCCGTGAGCGTTCCAATGCCCGGCGTTACCCGGCGATTCACCCGCTGGACAGCTGGTCAAAATACAGTAGTTTTATCGACAGCAAACCGATAGAATTTGCCCGGGAAATACTCCGCAAGGGTAATGATGTGCACCAGATGATGCTGGTTGTGGGTGAAGAAGGCACGTCCATCGATGATTTTATCATTTACCTGAAATCCGAATTTCTCGATAATGTTTACCTTCAGCAGAACTCCTTTGATTCCGTCGATGGCGCCTCGTCGCCGGAACGTCAGACCTATGTATTCAATTTTGTGTACGATGTGCTGATGCGGAAGTTCAATCTCGAGGATAAAGATACTGCCCGGAGTTTCTTTAATAAACTGCGCCAGTTGTTTATCGACTGGAATTATATCGATATGAAGGATAGCGAATTCAAGCAGCAGGAAGCAAACATAAGCAAATTGATTGAGGAAAACTCAGACAATGCAAAAAGTATATAATAAGATTTTAAGTGTGACCGGGAATGTTATCACGGTCAAAGCGGAAGGCATCAGCTACGAGGAACTGGCTGAAATCAGCACCGCACGTGGAAAATCTCTCGCTCAGGTTATTAAACTGGACAGGGATATCGTCTCGCTGCAGGTTTTTGCCGGCAGCCAGGGAATTGCCACCAATGATGAAGTCCGCTTTTTGGGAAATCCCATGCGGGTGACTTTTTCCGATGACATGCTCGGACGAATTTTTAACGGCAGTGGCATTCCCCGGGATAAGGGTCCATCGCTGAGCGAGAATATGATCGAGATCGCCGGACCCTCCGTGAATCCGGCAAAACGCATTATTCCGCGTAATATGATTCGGACGAATATTCCTATGATTGACGTTTTTAATTCGCTGGTGGTTTCGCAGAAACTGCCGATTTTTTCGGTATCCGGCGAACCTTACAACGAATTGCTGGCACGCATTGCACTGCAGGCGGAAGTGGACATGATCGTGCTGGGTGGGATCGGCTTGAAGTACGACCAGTATATGTATTTCAAGAATACCCTTGAAGAGGGCGGCGCCTTGAGCCGGTCGATCTTCTTTATCCACACCGCCTCTGACCCGATTGTGGAAGGTTTGATGGTGCCCGATCTCTGTCTCGCCGTGGCGGAACGCTTTGCGCTGAAGGGCAAAAATGTACTGGTGCTGCTGACCGACATGACCAACTTTGCCGATGCGCTGAAAGAGATTGCTATTACCATGGAACAGGTGCCTTCCAATCGTGGTTATCCGGGCGACCTCTATTCACAGTTAGCCGCCCGTTATGAAAAAGCGGTGGATTTTGACAGCGCCGGATCAGTAACAATACTGGCGGCGACGACCATGCCCGGCGATGATGTCACACATCCGGTTCCCGATAACACCGGTTATATCACTGAAGGGCAATTTTATTTGCGCAACGGTCGCATCGAGCCTTTTGGTTCATTGAGCCGTCTGAAACAGCAGGTCAATGATAAAACCCGCGACGACCACCGCGCGATTATGGATGGCTTGATTCAGCTCTATGCCCAGTATAATGAAACCGAGGAAAAACGGGCAATGGGATTTCGCATGAGCGAATGGGATAACAAGTTGTTGAAATACGGCAAACTTTTCGAAGCCAATATGATGGACCTTTCGGTAAATATCGCTCTAGAAAAAGCCCTGGATAAGGGCTGGGAAATTCTGGCGGAATGTTTTACACCGGAAGAGACCCGTATGAAAACCGATCTCGTGAAAAAATTCTGGCATGAAGGAGCCAAATAATGGCGAAAATTCGTTTAACCAAAAACGAATTAAAAAAGCAGAAAGAGGCGCTGAAGCGCTACATCCGCTACCTGCCAACGTTGGAATTGAAGAAAACCCAGCTGGTAGCGGAGATCCGGCTCATCTCCCAGCAGGTCGATAAAATCCGCGCCGATATCGAACGTTTTGAGAAAGCCCTGTTTCAGTGGGTTGCTGTCTTTGGTGAAGAGATTGATATCCTGTCACTGTTTTCCATTGATGAAATCATTACGAGCAGCGGCAATATCGCCGGGATCGATATCGAGATTTTCGATAAGGTTATTTTTAAAGACGAAGCATACGATTTCTATCAAATGCCGCTCTGGGTGGACAGCGGGATTGCAGCCTGCAAAGAGGAGATCGAGCAGAAAGCCCGGATACAGATTCTGGAAAAACAGATGAAAGTCCTGCGTGAAGAGCTGCGGGTAACCATTCAACGGATCAACCTGTTTGAAAAGGTGAAGATTCCGGAGTCGAGAGAAAATATCCGGATTATTCAGATTTACCTCGGTGATGAGCGGACGTCGGAAGTTGTGCGGGGTAAAATTTCCAAGGCAAAAATCCAGAAGAAAAAGGAGCTGGCGCTGGCATGATCGTTCCGATGCAAAAGATGACCCTGTTTATCAGCGCCCGGCACCAGGATAGTGCTTTACAGGAATTGCGCAAACTGGGACTTGTCCATATTCAGCATTTGATAGCACCGGTTTCGGAAGATGTTTCCCAGCTGGAAAGTGATCTGAACGCCGGTGAAAAAGCATTGGTCATTATCGATCGGAATATTGCGCCCGGGGCTGGGGTGAAAATCGATATCGAGCAGAACCGGAAACGTGTTGGTAAGATTTTAGAATTGTCGGCAGAAAAGCAGCGAATTGACACCCAGATTGAAGAAAAGAATAATACCCTTGCCTGGTTTGAGCGTTGGGGCAAAGTCGCCGCTGATGATATTGAAGCATTGCAAGCCAAAGGGATATTTATCCGCCTGTACACGATTGATAAAAAAAGTCTTGACGATTTGCCGGAAGGCAGTTTCGCTGAAATTCTTCATGATGATAAAAACCAGTTTCGGATCGCGCTGGTTGCGGAATCCGAAGAAATAAAACTGGATGTTAAGGAAGAATTCCTGCCATCCGAATTTTATTCCACTGTTTCAGACGCTGTCAAAGATTTAAAAAACCGCTTGGCGGAAATTGACAGGCAGCTGCAGAAACTGGCGGCGTCTGCTGAACAGATTTTCGGGTACAAACTGGAGCTGGAAAAGCGCCTGGAATTCGCCCAGGTGAAGTCCGGTATGCAGAGCAGTGAGGAAATCGTTTACCTGCAGGGTTATTGTCCGCAGGAAAAGGTTGACCAACTGCTGACGGCATCCGAAAAGGAGGGCTGGGGAATTCTCAGCGAAGAACCAACACTGGAAGATAATCCACCGACATTGCTCAAAATGAGCAAATGGACGTCGATTATCAAGCCGGTTTTTGATTTTCTGGGGACAGTGCCCGGTTACCGGGAATATGATATCAGTAAATACTTTTTGATGTTCTTTTCGGTTTTTGTGGCAATGATCATTGGTGATGCGGGGTATGGACTGATTTTTCTCCTGGTCTGTGGTTTTGCTCATTATAAAACCGTCAAGAGCGGAAAGCCATTAGCCTTGGCGATCAAGCTGTTTTATGTGTTGAGTATGACGACCATTGCCTGGGGTACGATCACCGGCAACTGGTTTGGCGCGGTGCAAATTGCAGCGCTACCGTTTTTCAAAGCATTGACGATTCCACAGCTGGCAACCTTTCCGGAAATATTCCCGGATCTGACTGTCGATCCGCAGCAGAAAGTAATGCTGATCTGTTTCGTGATTGCGATTACTCAGCTGGGTCTGGCGAATATTATGAATTTCATCAGTAACCTGCCGCAGCTGAAAAGTGTCGCCAACCTGGGTTGGTTCTCACTGATGGCAGGCTTATTCCTGGTTGTTCTGAATCTGGTTTTGGGCATGGCTATTCCAGCGTTTACAGCGCCGCTGATCGGTATCAGCCTGCTGGTGATTATCCTGTTCATGAGTCAGGACAAGGGGGTCAGTTTCATGAAAGGTGTCGTGCTGGGCTTGGGTGGTGCTTTTACGACTTTTTTAAGCGCGATCAGTTCGTTTTCCAATATCATATCCTATATCCGGCTCTTCGCAGTGGGCATGGCAACAGTGGCGATTGCGTCGAGTTTCAACCAGATTGCGGCACCAATGCTGAAAGGATTTGCCCTTCCGGCGGGAATTCTGGTACTGATAATCGGGCATACGTTGAATATCGTCATGGGTGCGCTGTCAGTGATCGTACACGGTATCCGCTTGAATGTACTGGAATTTTCCGGTCAGCTGGGTATGGAATGGACCGGTTATAATTATCAACCGTTTAAAGAAAAAGAAAAAAATATAACAGAAGGGGAAAACCTATGAATATCGGAATGATTGGACCGGCTGCCGCATTAGGGCTGGCAGCAGTGGGATCGGCTTTAGGAGCCGGAATTGCCTCGCAGGCAGCAGTGGGTGGCTGGAAAAAATGCTTTGCCAATAATAAACCGGCACCCTTCATGCTGGTGGCTTTTTCCGGTGCACCGTTGACCCAAACCATTTATGGCTTTCTGCTGATGCTGTTTATCAGTGGCAGCGACAAGGATCCCTTAATGCTGATGGCGGCGGGTATTTTTGGCGGATTGGCTATGGGCATGTCGGCTCTGTATCAGGGAAAAGTGGCGGCTCGTGCGGCGGATGCCTTGGCTGAGACCGGCAAGGGTACCGCGAATTACTTTATGGTACTCGGTATCGTGGAAACCGTCGCGCTCTTTGTGATGGTCTTCCTGCTGTTGATGCTGTGATGGTTCAGGAAAATAGTGTGATGAGCAGCCGTCCGGTTGGGCGGCTGTTGTTGTTTTATATTAACCCAGAGGTTTACGGAAGAGACACAGAGAGTACGGAGATTTTTGCGCCAAGTTGATCGATCACAGGTCATATCTGGGAACAAAAAATTAGCGAATGGAATGCGATTTTCTATGTGACAATCAAACGGAACTTGACTATATTAGTCATAACGTTCGTGAAAAAAGCCGTTGATTTACCATTTGTCCAAACATTACAATAAAAAATTCATCAATGGATTAAAACGTAGTTAAAGTTGGGAGATACCATGGCGAAAATTACTTTTCTGGGTGCGACAGGCACGGTGACAGGTTCCAAATACTTGCTGGAAACCGATGGTAAAAAGTTACTCATTGATTGCGGAATGTTTCAGGGCTTAAAACAGCTGCGTTTACGCAACTGGGCGGATTTCCCGGTGGATCCGACATCCATTGATACTGTGATACTGACCCATGCCCACATTGATCATACGGGTTATCTTCCGAAACTGGTTCAGATGGGCTTTAAGGGGACGGTGTATGCTACACCGGCGACCATGGACCTCAGCGCAATAATGCTTCCGGATTCTGCCCATTTACAGGAAGAAGATGCGAAATATGCGAATAAAAAGCAGTTTACCAAGCATGCACCGGCAATGCCCCTGTACAATATCACAGATGCCCAAAATTCGTTGGAATTGTTTCAGGCGCTGCCCTATGGCAAAGTGGAGCAACTCTCTCCCAATGTCACACTGTGCTACCGGGACGCCGGTCATATTCTCGGATCGGCGTTTGTGGATATTCGTATTACTACGGAAGATGGCGAGCGCCGGATTCTGTTTTCCGGTGATCTGGGACGCCCCGGACAACCAATTCTGCGTGATCCCCACACGGTATTTGGTACGGATTATCTTGTACTTGAATCCACCTATGGCGATCGCCTGCACGGACAGACCGACAAGAAAACCGATCTGGCACGGATTATCAATGAGAGCTACAAGCGTGGTGGTGTCCTGGTCGTTCCCTCATTTGCCGTAGGCAGAACCCAGGAATTGCTTTTTTCAATCCGGGAGTTGGAAGAAGAAAAGCGGATTCCGGTCATGCCGGTTTTTGTGGACAGTCCGATGGCGATCAATGCCACAAACATATTTATGAAAAATGCCCAGGATCATGACCTTGAATCGAAAGTTGCTGAACTGAAAGGGATCGATATCCTGAAAACTGTGGATCTGCGTTTTACCCAGACACCGGATCAATCCAAAGGAATCAACAATATTGCCGGCAGGGCAATTATCATCTCCGCTAGCGGAATGGTAACCGGTGGTCGTATTCTGCATCACCTGTTCAATCGTCTGGAAAATCCCAATAATACGGTTCTGTTTATCGGCTATCAGGCGGAGGGAACCCGGGGACGGACGATTTTGGAGGGTGCTGACACGGTAAAAATTCATGGACAGCAAATTCCGGTCAGAGCTCATATTGAACAAATCAGCGGTTTTTCCGCCCATGCGGATTACAATGAGATTTTAGCCTGGCTGTCCAGTTTCAATGAAGCGCCCCGGAAGATTTTTATTGTCCATGGCGAGATATCCCAGTCCAGAGCATTGGGCGAACGGATTCGGAATACCTTTAACTGGGAAACGGCTATTCCCGAATATCTGGAAAGTTTTGATCTGAATTGATATTATGGAATTATTTGGGAATACAGCGAAAAAATCGTCTCTGTTACCACCGTTAGCAGAGCGTATGCGACCGGTGACAATTCAGGACTTTGTCGGTCAGGAACATCTGACGGCTGAGGGTAAAATTCTTCAGAAAGCGCTGGAAGCCAAACAGATATTTTCGTTGATTTTATGGGGTCCGCCGGGTTCCGGGAAAACGACGCTGGCGAAGATCATTGCGAAACAGGTCGAGGCTCGTTTTTTCCAGATTAGTGCGGTATCGGCAGGTGTGAAGGATGTGCGAAATGTGATTAACCAGGCAGACTTGAACCGGCGGGAAGGAATTAAAACGATCCTGTTTATTGACGAAATTCACCGGTTTAATAAAGCCCAGCAGGACGCCTTGCTGCATGCAGTTGAGAATGGTTCGCTGACTCTAATGGGTGCGACAACGGAAAATCCGTCCTTTGAAGTCATCGCACCACTGCTCTCGAGGTGTCGGGTATTGAAGCTGAATTCTTTAAGTGATTCCGAACTCGAGGCGATTCTGGAATATACCTTTAAAAATGATATTCTCCTCCGGAAGGAACAGATTATCCTTGATGAAGATGCCCGTGTTTTTCTGATTCGGACTGTCAGCGGAGATGCCCGTAAATTACTGAATGCCATCGATATCAGTTTGCAGCTGATTAAATCCGATCGATCGGGAAAGGTGCATCTGACGCTCGAACTGATCAAAGAGGCGTTACAACAGCGGAATTTATTGTATGATAAAAAGGGTGATTATCATTATGATGTCATTTCGGCATTTATTAAAAGTGTCCGGGGCAGCGATCCCGATGCGGCGGTTTACTGGTTGGCTCTGATGGTTGAGAATGGGGAAGATCCGCTCTTTATTGCCCGGCGGCTGATTGTTCTTGCCAGTGAGGATATCGGTAATGCCAGTCCGCTGGCGCTGTCGGTAGCGACTTCCGGATTCCAGGCGGTGCATTCGATCGGAATGCCCGAAGCTGCCATTGTGCTTGCCCAGGTGACAACCTATCTGGCTGCTTCTCCCAAGAGCAATGCGTCCTATTTGTCGCTTCGGAAGGCTCAGGCTGAAGTCAGAGATGGTGAATTGCCGGTCGTACCCTTTCATCTCAGGAATGCGCCGACGAATTTGATGAAGGCAATGGATTACGGGAAGGATTATCGATATCCCCATGATTTCCCCGATGCTTTTGTTGATCAGATGTATTTTCCTGATAATATGACGCCAGTGAATTTTTATCAACCGACGAATTTTGGGACTGAAAAATTTATCCGGGAACGGCTTGAAAAAATCTGGCACGATCGGTATTCCAGTAAGAAATAATACATATATTTTATCTATTTAATAATAGACTATTGGCAGGAAATATTTGATATTATTGAATCAGAGTTTGTCTTTCGGATTTCCAAAAATAGAAGGAAAAGGAAAACATCAGAAATTATATCGATTAAAGCGCATAATATAAAATGTCTTATTCGGGATATATTAATCTAAGATTTATATATTTGGGTATGAAAGATTAACATTTTGTTAGTTTTTCTTAAAGAAGTCTTGATTTTTATTATAATAACAATTAGTTTGATATTGTTGTTATAGACAAAAAGGAACTTAGCGATGAGAAGGAAGATTGTACGGGTTGGCGCAAGCTTGTGTATCTTATTACCAAAGGATGTGATTAAAACGATGGATTGGGATTTTGGTGATGAAATTGATCTGATTCTTGATGAAGAAAATGAAAAAGTTGTCCTCCGGAATCCGCGGGAAGATGTCAAGAAAGTGCAGACTTACATTGAGGATTTTGACAGTTTTCTGGATGATTACAATGAGGTGTTGACGAAAATTGATCTGGTTGCGACCGGAAGCGATTGAGGTAATTATGAAACGGAAAATTATTAGAGTCGGATCCAGTCGGGGAGTCTTGCTGCCCAGAGAAGTAACGAAAGCGATGCAATGGGATTTTGGCACCGAAGTCGAACTGGGCGTCAATTCCGACCGGAAGGAAGTTACTTTGAAGACGATCAAAGTCAGCTTGCCTGATGATTATAACATTGAACATCTGCGGAGTATTGAAGAACAGATGTTATTGCATGTCGATATTTTGGGAGGTATCGATGACTGACGATCAGAAAAAAGAAATAAAAATACTCTGTTATGTAAACTGGATGCTTGCAAAAAAATTTAACGACGAAACCGGAGTCCGGGATTTAAGCGCGCTTGAAAATGTGGTCGAACTTCCCGGTGGTGGCTCGTTGACCTGTTTTCTGGGTGAGCGACTTTCCAATCGTAAAGACCTGTATTCGCAACTTGGCTGGTTTGTTTACTATATGATCGACGGTGAACCGTTTATCAGTAAAAACCGGTCTGTCGCTCTGCTGATGCTGATCTGGTCGCTGGGATACTATCGCCTGGAATACGATGTCGAATCACTGTCTGATTTCATTGCGCTTTTAGATACGATGAAACAGGGAAATTCCGATATTTCTCTGTGGTTTTCAAATAATTGTCGATGATACCCTAAATTCAAACTTGCGTAACACCAATATTGATTCATAAATACCTCCCGTGGGGGTATTTTTTGTCTTCTAAAGCACGTATGAAAGGATGGAAACTATGATAAATCAATCGATCATTTCGGCGGCAAGGGGTGAAATCCCGGTTGACTTGTTAATTAAAAATGTCCGTTTGGTAAATCTTTTATCTGCTGAAATAACCGAGTCCGACATTGCAATTCACGATACAAAGATTGTTGGTTTTGGTGATTATAATGCTGTGCTGACGGTTGACGCAAAGGGGTGTTTTGTGGCTCCGGGATTGATAGATGGGCATGTCCATCTGGAAAGTTCCATGTTGAGCCCCGGTGAATTTGCCCGGGCGGTTGTGCCAATGGGTACCACAACAGTGGTTGCCGACCCTCATGAAATCGCCAATGTTATGGGTACAGCCGGTCTGCAATTTATGCTTGATGCGACTGCGGATTTACCGCTCAACGTGTTTTTTATGATTCCTTCCTGTGTTCCGGCTACTCATCTTGAGACAGCCGGTGCAGTTATATCAGCCGATGATATGCGTAAATGGATCAATCATCCGCGAATTCTGGGGATTGGCGAGATGATGAATTTTCCGGGTGTGCTGTTCCGGGATAAACAGGTACTGGAAAAAATCTCTGTCGCGGGCGTAAAACTGGTCGATGGTCATGCACCGCTGGTACGGGATAAGGATCTCTCTGCTTATATTGTGGCTGGAATTAGCTCTGATCATGAAAGTACTGCAATCGAGGAAGCCCGTGAAAAATTGCAGAAGGGAATGTTCTTGATGATCAGGGAAGGTTCCGCCGCGCGCAATCTGAAGGATCTGTTGCCGCTGGTCAATCCATTGAATTCGCGGAATTGTGGCTTTGTCACCGATGACCGACACCCTGATTTTTTAATGGATTACGGGCATATCAATTCCATGGTCAGGCAGGCAATCGCCTCGGGTATCGATCCATTGATGGCACTGCAGATGGCATCACTGAACACCGCCCGGCATTTTGGTCTGCTGAACAAAGGCGCTATTGCTCCCGGATATGACGCCGATATCATTTTATTTGATAATTTCGATGAATTCAGCATTCAAAAGGTCTATAAAAATGGTCGAATGGTAGCCGAGAATGGCAAAATGGTCAACCAAATGGAAGTCAAAAAATCAGGCTTACCGCCGACAGTCAGACTAAAAGAGCTTACGCTTGAAGACTTGTCCGTTCCGGCTGAAGGGAAACAGCTGAATGTTATCGAAATCGTTCCAAATCAGCTACTGACAAAGAAACTTGTTGTTGAAGCACTAATTATTGGCAATAACGCTGTCAGTGATGTCAGTCGCGATATTCTTAAAATGGTGGTTATTGAGCGTCATCGAGCCACCGGGAATATCGGGAAGGGTTTTGTGCAAGGGATGGGAATCAAATCCGGCGCCATCGCATCGACGGTCGCCCATGATTCTCATAATCTTCTGGTTGTCGGTACCAACGATGAAGACATGCTGGTTGCGGTTCATGAAATTGAAAAAATGAACGGTGGACAGGTCATTGTGGTAAATGGAAAAGTCCGGCAATCATTGGCATTACCGATTGCCGGTCTGATGAGTGAACTGCCACTGCAGGGTGTCCGAGAAAAAATGGACGAACTGAACCGGACAGCGCAACAGTTAGGCTGTAAACTGGAAAATCCGTTTATGACTTTATCGTTTTTATCATTACCGGTTATCCCGGAGCTTAAGCTGACCGATAAGGGCTTGGTGGATATTTCGGTTTTCGATTTTATCCCGCTGTTTGTCGACTGAAGGACCTAAATTTCTTCGAATCGGTTCAGTGCGACATTTTTACGGCTTTTCATCGGATCAAATATCTTTCCGTTCATGGTAATATAGACACCGGACGGCAGGGTTTGAACGGCAGCGATTGCGCAACCGATATTAAAAGCAGCGTCACTGTTTTTGAAGCGAGCGGGCTGCATGGAGCCGGTCAGCACGATGGTTTTATCTTTGATAATGGATAATGTTTGGGCTGTCTCGATCATTGTGTCAGTCCCGTGGGTAATGATAATCAGGACATTGGGGTCAGCGGTGATTTTTGATAGAACCAGTTGCCGGTCTTCATCCGTCATATCCAGACTGTCTTTTTGCATGATCAGTTCGGTTTCAATATCAATATCGACGTTGGCTTCCCGCAGGACGCCGACAATTTCGGGATCACCAACCTGGTAAGTACTTTTTTGATCGAAATAGATTTTATCGATGGTGCCACCGACCGTGAAGATTTTAATTTTTGCCATATTCCGGATCCCATTTCAAATTGTATATCAGGGTAAATTTAGCATATAATGGACAATTCGGAAATATTTCATAATGCAGGAAAAAAGTGTAATTTATTTATATATAAAAAGTGTGAAGGAGGAGCTGCTTTGAAGAAATGGGAATACAAGGTTGTTGATTCTACTCATGTGGCTGGTGGAATATTCAGAGGCAAGAAGTTCATTGAAACTGAGAGATACTTCAATCAGTTGGGTCAGGAAGGCTGGGAAATTATCAATATTGATTTCAATGATGTGACCGGTCAAATGGATTTTGTTGGTGTCCTCAAGAGAGAGTTGGATACCAAGTGATTACGGCAGACAATTCTTGAAAATCCTTAAATTATTCTATATTTTTATGTCCGATCGGTGGTCAGTTTTTCTGTCATTGCTTCTGATTACACCGATCGGTTTTTATAGTAAATTCTATGGCGGTCCCGCCCATTTCTGGGTGAATAATTCCCTGGGGGGTGTATTTTATGAGATTTTCTGGTGCCTGTTAATGAACCTGTTTTTTAGAAATGTAAACGTCCTCCGGATCGCGCTAATTGTTTTGTCGGGCACCTGCCTGCTGGAATTTCTGCAGTTATGGCATCCGCCCTTTCTGGAGTACCTGAGAGCCACTTTCATCGGTCGTACCATTTTAGGGAATTCATTCAGCTGGTCGGATTTTCCGTATTATTTCCTGGGATCAGCTGCGGGATATTTTTGGATTAAAATTGTTACCGGGTAAGTTCGAATCGGTTCTCGTGCAAATGGTTTGATCCCCAGTGAATTTCATTTCAATTTCACTGGAATTTAATGGTGCTATCATTATATTAGTCATGGCGAATTGACGTCGTAAAATATATAAGAAATTCGAGGTGCATACGATGATACATTCTCAACTGGAAAATCTACGGCAAACATTTGATGGTGATATTTATACTGATAAAGCGACGCTTTTAATGTATGCCACCGATGCTTCCGCCTACCGGGAAATTCCAATGGCGGTTACCCGCCCCAAAAACAGGGAAGATATACGAAAACTGATAACATTTGCCATTGAAAATAAAACTGCGCTCATCCCCCGGGCAGCGGGAACATCCCTCGCTGGTCAAGTGGTCGGTGCCGGAATTGTGGTCGATATCTCCAAATATTTTACGAAAGTGCTGGAAATCAATCAGGCTGAACGCTGGGTTCGGGTAGAGCCGGGCGTCAATCTTGATGAATTGAATCTTCAACTCAAATCTCTGGGTCTGTTTTTCAGCCCTGAGACCTCAACCTCAAACCGCTGTCTGATGGGCGGCATGCTGGGGAATAATTCCTGCGGCTTGCACTCGATGATTTATGGCAGTGTCCGGGATCATATTATATCGGTCAGGGGCTTTTTGAGTGATGGTTCTGAGGTGGAGTTTACTCCCATAAATAAGGTTGGATTTCTGGACAAATGTAAGGGAAATACCCTGGAGAATCGATTATATCGTCAGATACGGGAAATCCTATCGGATCCTGAGAATCAGAGAGAAATCCGCGAACAGTTTCCCGATCCTCGAATCAAGCGGCGCAACACCGGTTATGCGATTGACGAACTGCTGGAAACGGAACCTTTCAGCGATTCGACAGTGCTATTTAATTTTTCTAAACTGATTGCAGGGTCCGAAGGTACGCTACTCTTTGCCACTGAAATGAAACTCAACCTGATTCCATTACCGCCCAAAGAAAAGGCATTGATCTGCGTCCACTGCAAGACCCTGGAAGAGGCATTCCATGGTAACCTGATCGCCCTGCAATATCAGCCTGGCGCAGTCGAATTGATGGATGATATAATCCTTGCCCAGACTAAGAAGCACCTTGAATATCGCAAAAACCGCTTTTTTATTGAAGGTGATCCCAAAGCGATTCTGATTATTGAGTTTGCCAGGGGAACGAGAGAAGAAATCCAGAATACAGCCGAAAAATTAAAAACTGCTTTGAAAACCGCCGGCATCGGATATGCTTTTCCGATGGTTTGGGGTGACGATATTCAGCGGGTCTGGAATTTGCGTAAAGCGGGACTTGGCTTATTATCCAATCTGCCCGGGGATGCCAAACCGGCTTCTGTGGTCGAAGATACTGCCGTACTGCCCGAAGACCTGCCGGAGTATCTGCGCGAATTCAAAGCCATTGTTAAAAAGTACGACAAATCCTGTGTTTATCACGCCCATATCGGTTCCGGTGAATTGCATCTGCGCCCGGTATTAAATCTGAAGGACCCGGCTGATGTCAAGATATTTCATGATATTTTAGAAGATACTGCAAAATTGGTCAAAAAGTATCGTGGTTCTCTCAGCGGCGAGCATGGCGACGGTCGCCTGCGGGGTGAGTTTATTCCGTATATGATTGGTGAGAAAAACTACCAGTTATTGAAAAACATTAAAGATACCTGGGATCCGGAGCACATTTTCAATCCGGGCAAAATCGTGGATACACCGGTGATGAACGATAGTCTGCGTTGCGAGCCCGGCAGACCAACCCGGGAGATTAAAACCATTTTTGATTTTTCAAAGGAGCAGGGCATTCTCCGGGCTGCGGAAAAATGCAACGGCTCCGGTGATTGCCGGAAATCTTACCTGATGGGCGGAACACTCTGTCCGAGTTTCATGGCGACCCGGGATGAAAAAAACCTGACCCGCGCCCGGGCGAATATCCTCCGGGAATTTCTGACTAATTCACCGAAAAAAAATCCCTTCGATCACCGGGAAATTTACGAGGTAATGGACCTCTGCCTTTCCTGCAAAGCCTGTAAATCCGAGTGTCCCTCAGCAGTTGATATCGCCCGTCTGAAAGCCGAGTTTTTGCAGCATTACTACGATGCGAATGGGGTTCCCCTGCGCAGCCGGGCAGTAGCGTATCTGCCCTTTATTCACGCGATAGGGTCCTGGATTCCGGGTATCATGAACTTTTTTATGAAAAACAGGCTGAGCGCGGGATTGATGAAATTTATCCTGACGTTTGAGCAAAAACGCAATTTCCCGTTGCTGCAGAAGAAACCATTGCGCCGCTGGGCAAAGCGCTATGTACAGGATCTGGGCGAGATTCCCAAAAAAGGCAAGGTTTACCTGTTCACCGATGAGTTTACCAACTTCCTGGATACCGGTATCGGGATCGATGCGATTGTCCTGCTGAACCGTTTGGGGTATGAGGTCATTCTACCGAAACACAGTATCAGTGCCCGTACTTTTCTGTCCAAAGGATTGGTGCGAGCCGCTCAGAAAATTGCCCGCAGAAATGTCAAAGCATTGAAAGATTTAGTCACGGAAGAAACGCCACTGATCGGTATCGAGCCATCGGCGATTCTGGCATTCCGGGACGAATATCCCGATTTACTACGGGGTGAATTGAAAGAAGCGGCATTGAAAATTGCGGAAAACACCTTCATGTTCGATGAATTCTTTATGCGGGAAGCAGACAAGGGCAATATAAGATCTGATCAGTTTACTGATGCAAAACAGCACATTAAATTTCATGGACATTGTCAGCAGAAAGCCGTTGCGTCAACCGAATCGACGCTGCACATGTTATCCTTTCCGGTTCAGTACACAGTTGAGGAAATTCCATCCGGCTGCTGCGGAATGGCAGGTGCTTTTGGATTTGAAAAGGAGCATTATGAAGTATCCATGAAAGTTGGCGAAATGGTACTCTTTCCGGCAGTCCGGGCTGCTGCGGAGGATACATTTATATCTGCCCAGGGAACGAGTTGCCGTCAGCAGATCAAAGATGGTACCGGAAGGGACGCATTCCATCCAATTGAAATTTTAGCTGCGGCGTTAAAAGATTAAAATATTATCTATTGTGGTCTATTGTTTTATATAGGGGATGTACTTTTTATCCATGGTATAGAGGTGGTCCACTAACCATTCCTTAATGAAAGAGAGCAGCTGCCTTATCGGGTACTGTTTCTTCATATTTATAAACTCTTTTTGTTCTTCAAGCAATTTATTTATCAATTTCTGGTGTGCTTCATGATGTTCTTTCAGATTCGGATACTGCCACTCCGCCAACAGTTTTTCTTCGTCCCTGAAGTGAGTATTAGCGTACTCTTTCAAGCGGATAAAGATTGATTCCATCGTCTCGAATTGATCGTCTTTTCGCTGGCTTTCATACAGGTCATTGATGATAGAGATGATCTGTTTGTGTTGATTGTCGATAAATTCATTTGTTACGCTAAATTGTTCATTCCATCGAATCTGTGCCATGATAGCCTCCCGAGTGTGGGATTGGGAAAAAATATGCAATTGTCAATTAACGCAAGTATTCTCCCGGGTTTTATGAATTTTTCATTGTACTATAAATATAATGATTCCAATGTATTCTAAAAGTAAAAACCCGTGACGAATTTGATATGGTTCAATCGAGAGAATTCCCCGATGCTTGCCTCGGGGTAGTTCATTTCGGGTGGCTATTGATTTATGGCTTGACAGTGTATCGCCGGATTGAATATATTCTTAGCATAGTTGCGACGAAATATGGTTAATAGTTTGTTTAACGATCAAAGATCGGTGTTTATATGTGGAAACCGACGGGAAAAGTTTTAATATGGCAAATTGTTACAACCAGTAAACACCTATAATTGATGAGGTTAAGCACATGTTGTATGTAATAAGAATCAACCCAACGGTATTTGTTAAATATATTCAATGGTTTAAATAGTTACTATATGGCGTTAGAAGAACAATGAATATACACAAACGATTTAAGAAATTGCTCACGCTTCAAGAGGAAGTATTTTATAAATCTATATGCTCTGTTATAACCAAATCTGATTTAAAAATGCATAGGAGGAGAAAAAATGACAAGGAATAACATTTTGGCGATAAGAATGTTGGCAATGCTGCTGCTGGTTGTTCTCAGTAGTAGTTGCACGGAAAATACAGAGAAGAAGGAAGAAACTGGAATAATAGGTTTACAGCAGCTGAGCACAAATGATGAATTGAATATTGTGAATTGGACGGTGGACGGAATCGTTGGTGATCCAAAATTAAGCTCTGTTGACTGGGAATTGAAAAATGATATGGATTCAATTGTATGGTCCGGGATCGCTGTGAAATATACAGAAACACCTAATGTTGTTGGCGTGTATTATATAGATGTCAATCAAAATAATTCGATCGATGTTGGAGACACTTTCTGTGTAAAGACTCCAGGGGATGGACACTATATTCTCCGATGGTACATTGGCGAAGGTTACGGCGAATATATGGCAGACTATTAGTCCAATTATTTGAAATGATTGTGATAAGCAGTCTCGCTAATATTCACAGTTCTAAGTACCAATTCAGGTAAGGTAAAAGTAAACAAATCCCTATTCACTATTCACCAATCTGGAGACGGCGGAGATCGTCGCCGGATTGCTGGTGTTGGAATAATTGTAGGGGAACATCGCCCTTGCCAACTACAACGATAATATGACAACCCGACCAGTCGGGGCTGTGCCCCTTTTATTTCATTGTCAGATCCAATCTTTCGGACCGACAGACGGAATTGGTCATTATGCAATAGGGAAAATAAATTGTGGATAAACAATATAATAATGTTTATATTGAAATTAGCCTGCGAAGTAGGTAATCATGAAAAAACGAATGAATCATTCATTGTTATTAATGATTTTGTTTCCATTATTAATTGGCGAATCTGCTCCGAAACGACCCATGCAGCCAGAAGACCTTATGCAGATAAGACGGATCAGCGATCCGCGAATTTCGCCCGATGGTAAACGCATTGCCTATACGCTTGCGACACCTGATTTGCTACAAAATAAGATCAGTTCCGATATCTGGTATATTCCGATCAGCGGCGGAGCGTCAAAGCAGCTGACGATCTCCCCTTTTGATGATCATTCGCCGTGCTGGTCGCCGGATGGTAAAACCATCGCTTTTCTCTCAGATCGAAATGGTCCCAAAAACCTATTTCTGATTCCTGTTAATGGCGGCGAAGCCCGGCAATTAACTTTTTCAAAAACAGACCTGTATCAGCCGGTCTGGTCTAAAGACGGTAAGACTATTTTGTGTGGTTCACGTATCCTCCCGGAAGGGAAAACGGACGTGGAAAATCCCACAAAAGACCAGTTGCCCAAATGTACAGCGCGAACAATTAACAAATTACCATACCGTCACTGGGATACCTGGCTGGGCGATGAGCGCAACCATGTCTTTCTGGTAAATATCAGCGATGGACAGATGACCGATTTGACGCCAGGTGATAACGACGCTCCGCCGGTATCATTATCCGGAAATCGTGATTTTGATATTTCACCGGACGG